>NZ_VRTT01000020.1 GCF_008017805.1 Paenibacillus sp. N3.4
TTAACATACAGCCACTCCTTTTTTGTTTAGTTCGCGCTGATCGCCATCTTTTCGCCTGGAGCCAGCACGCGGCCTTTCATGTGGCGAGCTTCAAGCTCAACGCTGTTTTTCCGCGTTACAGAGGTAGAAAAACCCGCTCCGCCTCCAGCTACTGACTCTATAAGCAAAAAGGAGTGGCTTAACATACAGCCACTCCTTTTTTGTTTAGTTCGCGCTGATCGCCATCTTTTCGCCTGGAGCCAGCACGCGGCCTTTCATGTGGCGAGCTTCAAGCTCACGCACGAATGCTGCTGCATCCTGTTCAATAATAGGGAAGCTATTATAATGCACGGGAACAACAAGCTTAGCACGATACCACTCTGCAGCTTGAAGAGCATCTTCCGGTCCCATCGTATAGTTGTCTCCGATAGGGATAAAAGCAACATCGATCTTGTATCGATCGCCAATAAGCCTCATATCTCCGAATAGCCCTGTATCCCCGGCATGGAGAATCGTTAGTCCTTCTGATTGAATCACATATCCACTCGGCATTCCGCCATAAACAATACGCTGTTCTTCCGCTATAACAATACCCGAGCTATGGAAGGCTTGAACCATTTTCGCTTTGGCGAAACCAAGGTCGACCGTTCCTCCGATGTTCATTTCTAGGGTTTTGACCCCTTTCCAAGACACATAGGCAGAAAGCTCAGGATTTGCTATGACGGGTATATCATTTGCTTTGGCAATTGGTTCTGCATCCAGGATATGATCCATGTGTGCATGAGTCAGGAGAACATAATCTGTCTTTATGTCTTCCGGTTTGGTAACGGCCAGTTGATTTCCCCGCAGGAATGGGTCTATGATGAGTGATTTGTTCCCAACGATAATTTGCAAACAAGAATGTCCATGATAAATAATTTCCATCCGCTGTATGCCTCCTATTTGATCTTCCCTGACCAGGGTTATTTCTTTCCCCTTTATACTACTATGGAATCCGATAATCACCAAGAAATGCATCCAAATGAAAATAAAAGTATCGGCATGTTCATATACATCAATATGGCCTAGCTGGTTTCTGACACGGAAAGGTCATCCGTCTGTTTTGCGGCAAGCGAAAGAGGAGGTTTGAAAATGGGCATATGGATTTTATTTGTAATCGGGTGTATGGCAGGTTTTATCGTATTCAGAAAAAATAAGGTGCCGCTTAATGCGGAGACGTGTTGGGAGGAGGGGAGATTGTCCATCATCATCCCAGCCAGAAATGAACAATATAATTTACCGTATCTTCTGGAATCACTCCAAGCTCAGACGTTTCAAGCTTTTGAAATTATCGTCGTGGATGACGGATCAAGCGATCGAACGAAGCAAATCGCCGAAAGCTATGGGGTTAAAGTCATTGCCAACCCACAGCTTCCGTTAGGCTGGACAGGTAAAAATTGGGCTGTTTGGAATGGCTATTTGCAAGCTGCCGGAGAGCTTATTGCCTTTATGGATGCCGATATCAGACTGGCTCCGCACGCGCTGGAAGCATTGGTAAAGATGAGAGGGAAAAACGGAGGCGTTATTTCTGTCGTACCTTTCCATCATACAGAAAAGTGGTATGAAAGACTCGCACTTGTCTTTAATGTCCTTGGTGTTTTCGCTTTTACGTCACCATTTGAGAAAAACAACCCTATGAAGGGCCTTTATGGCTCGTGTATTTTGACTACAAGGAAGATTACGAGAAAATTATCGGTCACGAAAGCATCAAGTCGGAATTGTTGGATGATTTGAATTTGGGTGCGAAATATAGGGAGGCAGGGATTTCGATAACGAATTTTATTGGGGTTGGTCTCGTTTCTTTTCGCATGTACCCATCCGGCATCCAAAGTGCGATTCAAGGCTTCGGCAAAGGTGCTGTTTTAAGCACATCGACTTTAAGCCCTGGAACCATTACCCTTATTGCCATTTGGGTCGTGGGACTGATTGCTTCGGAAACGGCGCTATTGTTTACGAATACGTCATGGGCGATGCCGCTATTCATCGGCTATTTGTTATATATGCTGCAATTTTTTTATTTCGTAAGATATATCGGTAGATTTGGCTTCTTTATGCCTATTCTTCACTTTTTTTCTGCCTTATTTTTTATTATCGTCATGTTGTATTCGATCTATCAGGTGGTTTTCTTAAGGAAAGTGTCATGGAAAGGAAGACATATACATGTAGGGGGCAAGCGGAATCTATGATGATCTTGTGGACGGCTTGCGCATTTCTGTCTGGTTCTCTTATGTTTTCCTATTGGCTAGGTTTATTTTCCAAAAGAAATCTGAAAACCATAGGTGATGGTAATCCAGGCGCTCTCAATCTATGGCGAGCTGCAGGTTATCAATGGGGGCTGGCTGGGATCGTTCTCGACTTCATTAAAGGGTACCTTCCGGTAATGCTTTTGATGCAAAACGCAAACATTCATGGTTACAAACTTATTCCAATCGCTTTAGCTCCTGTCATTGGGCACGCCTTCTCCCCTTTTCTTCGAGGGAAAGGAGGCAAAGCAATCGCCATTACTTTCGGTGTTTGGAGTGCTTTAACAAGCTTTGAGGTTTCGCTTGTGCTGGCCGTAATTTTGGCCATTTTTTTAGTTGCAGCCAAGTGGATTACGAATAACAAACCGATCTCCTCTGAGACAGACGGATTTCAGGTTGTTGCAGCAGATCTTTTGGTCGTTATCTATATATTTGCAAGAGGGTTTCCGAGTGCTATTATATGGACATGGCTTGGGAATTTTCTTTTATTGGTTTACACTCATAAGTACGAGCTAGCTCGCTTTTATAAAAAAGTTGGAAAAGGTAGCAAAGGAGGAAATGATGCGCATTCATCTTGAGACAAAGCTTTGTCAACAATTTAACATTCGTTATCCGCTCTTTCTCGCTGGCATGGCAGGTGGGCCATCCACGGCTGAATTGACCGCAGCTGTGTCGAATGCGGGTGGTCTTGGCACACTGGGGGCTGCATACATGGAGCCTAAGGCAATTCGCGAAGCCATTCGGAGAATTCGTCAATTAACGGATAATCCCTTTGCCGTTAATCTTTTTTCAATAAAGATGGTGGATGACGATACAAGAATCGCAGAAGTTCAATGCGAGCTAGATCGATTTCGTGATTCACTGGAAATTTCACACGCCGGCGAGAGGGTCGTAACCTCTGCGAACTATTTTGAGGAGCAATTCGCGGTCTTAGTTGAAGAGAAGGTGCCTGTTATTAGTACGGCCTTCGGCGTTCTTCCTGAACGATGTATGCGGCAAGCCAAATCTATAGGATTACAAGTGATCACGATGGTGACAACTGTCCATGAAGCGGTTCAAGCTGAACAAGCAGGTTGCGATGCCATTGTTGTTCAAGGAACGGAAGCAGGAGGACATCGAGGAACGTTTGATATTTCCACGCAGCCTTTAGGCTCCAATATAGGCACCCTTGCGTTGGTGCCGCAGGTTGTTGATCGTGTTCGGATTCCTGTTATTGCTGCCGGTGGCATCATGGATGGACGGGGGCTTGTCGCTGCTCTTGCTCTTGGTGCTCAAGGGGTACAGATGGGAACGCGATTTCTGACGGCAATCGAAGCGGGAACACATGCTGCTTATAAACGGGCACTCCTTCAAAGTACAGAAGAGAGTACCGTTATTACCAAAGCATTCTCTGGTCGTCCGGCTCGAGGAATCAGCAATTTATTTATAAAAAAATGGGATGCGAGCGGTATGGAGCCTCTTCCATTTCCGACTCAGAATAACGCGACACGGGATATTCGGAATGCCGCCGCTGCGCAAAATAATGCCGAGTACATGTCCTTATGGGCAGGACAAGGCACAAGAATGCTAACCTCCGAACAAGATGCGCAAACGATCGTGACGGAGACGATCCAGCAGGCGCTTTCTCTATTAACCTAAAACTTTCCTCCGTATCTTCCATAACCTGAGCCATGTATGTAAATGGGCTCAGGTTTTTCATTTCTGTGGATAAACGGAAGTGAATATTGGCATTATAAGCAATAAATGCCTATGGAGGTATATCATGCTCTCCTTCTCTTGGTATAAAAGAAAGCGAAAAGTTTTACTGAGCGGGGGGCCTTCTAAAGAATCTGCGGTAGCTGAGCCAGAGATTGAATGTCAGTTTTCAGACCGAATTGAATGGTTTCGCGGACAATTATCCAACTGCTCAGATATGAAATTCGATGAGTTTGTTCTTCCTGGGGATATTCCTGTCGCCTGTTTGTATATTGAAGGTATGATCGATAAAAAGCAGCTGCAAGAGCAGATTTTATCTCCACTTATGTATGAGTTGAATGGCACTTCCGGAAATGAACTCATGCATAAAATTGTAGATTTGAGGCAGCTTCCTGTGCCAATGATGGAGACTAGTTTAGGCTTGCGTAAAGCATTGTTTGGTTTGTTTGAAGGAACCATTGTTATGATTATACATAACGAACCCCAGCTTCTCTTGTTTCCGATGAAATCGGTAGCCAAAAGAGATATTCAACAAACCGAGAATGAGAATGTTATTCGTGGTCCTAAAGAAGCCTTTGTTGAAGATATTTCAACGAATATTACGATGATCCGCAGAAAAATTAAGCACCCTGCTTTAAAATTAGTGAATTTTGAGTTTGGTACGTACACGAATACGAAAGTGGTTCTTTGTTATATAGAAGGAATTTGTGAAAAAAAACTGGTAGATGAAGTTAAAACACGTATATCTCGTGTCGATATGGACGGAGTATTAGGCAGCAATTATATCGAAGAATTCATTGAGGATAACCCGTTTTCCCCCTTTCCGCAGGTTCAATATACGGAGCGGCCGGATACGGTAAGCGCAGCTCTGTTGGAAGGCAGGGTTGCCATCCTTGTGGACGGGTCACCTATACCGATTATGGTCCCCGTGACGTTATACATGCTGCTTCAATCGGCGGAGGATTATTACCAAAGATTCGTTGCTGCGACTTGGATACGCTGGATTCGCTATATGTTCCTATTGATATCCTTTCTTTTGCCCTCTTTTTATATTGCTATCACCACCTTTCATCCTGAGATGCTGCCGCCAAATTTATTGGTCACCGTAGCGGCAGCCAGGGAAAATGTGCCTTTTCCTGCAATCGTGGAAGCCGTCATCATGGAAATTACGTTCGAAGCGCTCAGAGAAGCCGGTCTGCGGATTCCAAAGCCTATTGGGCAAACGGTATCCATCATTGGGGCATTAGTTATCGGGCAAGCTACTGTTCAAGCCGGCATTGTTTCCGCTCCGATGGTTATCGTGGTTTCCATTACTGGCGTAGCTTCATTTATTATTCCACATTTTGATTTGGGGCTTACGTTTCGGTTATTGCGGTTTCCGGTCATGCTGCTTTCAGCAAGCTTTGGCCTATACGGCATTATTATCAGCATTATCCTGATCTATCTTCATTTAGTAACACTTCGGTCATTCGGAACACCCTATCTATCGGCAACTGCGCCTGTGCAGTTCAGTGATTGGAAGGATGTACTGGTTCGGGCTCCCTGGTGGTTGATGAAGAAGAGACCCATTCTTTATGGGTCCAAAAGTGATGAGCGAATGAAAGTTCAAAAAAGACCACAAATACCTGATGATGACGGTGACTAGCCATGTTGTATATGTTCGTTCAGTCCATTCGGATATTTCTGCTTATTAGTATTTTACTGTCTTTAACCGGATGCTGGTCCAGGATCGAGATTAACGACCGAACCTTCGTAACAGGCGTATATGTGGACCGTCTAGACAATGGTAACGTGGAAGTTTCTTTAGGGTTTCCTTTGCCCAACCGTTATACCTCGGCAGGAGGACCGAATACGGGAGCGGAAGGCAATGGAAATCCATATACGATCATCTCGAAAAGCGCTGAAAGCATTCCGGTGGCTATTCGTAAAATTCGTTCCGACCTTACCCGCGAAATTTCATGGGGACATTGCCGGGTCATCGTGGTTGGCAGAAAGATGGCGGAATCAGGAATTGACTCGATATTAGAATTTGTGGCACGCGAACCGAATTTTCATACGAAAACCTATTTCATGGTAGCTCCCGGAAAAGGAAGTGATATCGGCAAGCTAACACCTGTGTTTGAGCGGTTGCCGTCGGAGATTTTACGTGAATTCGGTAAACGAAGAGTAACGTTGGATACGAGTATCAAAGACATCCTAGAAGCTGAGGTAACCGGAGGAGATACAATAGCAGCGATGTTAAGTCTAGGTGAAAAGGAAATGATTAGCGAAAAAGGAAATGTTGGCGCTTGGGTAGGGACAAACGGAGCAGCACTTTTTCAAGATTCGAAAATGGTTGCTACTTTTAATATGGAAGAGATGCGGGCCGGCTTGTGGATTCAGGGTAAAATGAAAAGCTCACTGAACTCTTTGAAATCACCGACGGATGGAAAAATGATAAGTTTTATCATCTTGCAATCAAAGTCGAAGATCATGCCTAGAATCCAAAACAATAAGATTAATTTTGATATTCACATTCAAGCAGAAGATGATATTCAATCATCGGAATCTAATATTGATTTAAATGATCCGAAGCAAATCATCGTTCTCCAGGATATGCTATCTGTGCAATTGAAGGAACGAATTATGAATGCAATAACAAAGACGCAAACCTTAGGGATTGATGTTTTTAACTTTGGCCGCTATGTGGACTGGTGGTACCCGAAGGTGTGGAACAAACATAAAAAAAATTGGCGAAGCACCTATAAAAACTGTGAGATTAACGTATCGACCCATGTCGTAGTGAAAAGAATGGGAAGTGAAAAAAATCCCATTATTCGTGAAGAAGGGGAATAAAGATGATTGTCATCACGCTCATGTTTTTGGGATTTTCCGTGTACGAGTGGAACTTCTTGCGTCAGCGTAATCGAAAATTAAAAACCAAATGGATTATCGCAGGTGCCTATTTGTTCGCGTATGTGTATGTCATGATCGTATTTGCCTACAAAGCTTTGCCAAGTCCTAACAAGTTGATTGAATTCGTATTTATGCACTGAGCAATCTGATATGGAGAGGAGATGAAGTTGTTTGCAGCGAGTTACTCAACTACAGCTTGTGCTTTTGCTCATATTGTTTCATTTTTCCACAGCTACAGGCTTTCTGATGTCTCCTCTTGCTTCCATTGCTTCCTTTCAAGGATGGCTAGTCATTATTGTCGCCAATGCGGGCGGGCTGCTCGTTTCTTATTTGTCTTTTGTTCTTGGCAAACAAAGAGCCTCGGAGTTTCTCGTGCATTATGGAAAGGAATTAGTAGGAAAATGGTTTCACATCATATGGATGGTTGCATTCTGTTTTTTCTTCCTGCACTTGGCCAGCATGGTCCTCCGTGAATTTACAGATTTCGTTATCCAAATTTATTTGCAAAGCACACCATCCTGGGTCATTGCGGCATTTTTTGCTTTTGTTGTCGCGATAGCTGTTCGATCGGGATTAGAAGCTATATTCCGCTGCGCGGCAGGTTTTTTTTTCATCACCATCGGAGCAGCATTGATAGCGCCAACACTATTGGGAAAAGAAATGAATTACAATCGGACGATCGCTTTCTTAACCCATTTAGATATGGGAACACTATTTAGTTCTTCGTATCCATTCATTCCGTGGTTTGGTGAAAGCTTTCTTATTCTTTTTATATTCCCTTTTCTTGCAAAATCGGAGAAAACGTTTCGCTCTTTAATCGTCTCCTCCCTCGTTAACATTTTCTTAATCGATTTATACTTTGTTTTGTGTCTGCTATTATTTGGTGCCCACTTATCCGGACAATTGACTTACCCCGTACTCGAAATGATTCGTTTTATCCGAATAGGAGATTTTTTGGAAAATTTGGATCCCATTGTTGTGGCTATTTGGATGTCCAGTATTTTTATTAAAATAAGTACTCTCCTCTATATGGCCGTTCTTATTACTTCACAACTTTTTGGGCTAAAAGACACAAGGCCGTTCTCGTTTGCATTCGCTGCTATTCTTCTCGGATTATCTATACATTTGGTGCAAAATACGGTTGAACTTAATCATTTTTTGTTCCATACTTGGCCAAGCTTCGGTTTGGTCATGGAATGCTCACCACTTATTTACTTGATCATGTCTTACATAAAAAAGCGTCAGCCTACTCTTCGATGAATCTAATATTAAAAGGATGGAAGAAATCGAAGCTAGGAATGAGCGGAAAAGCCCCAGCACCTCTCAATAGGTGACTGGGGCTCCTTGTTTAATGGTCTCAAAGCTGATATGCAGATTCGATCCGATGTACGCCTTTTGGGCGATAGCCTAATGAATGGCTGACCCCACAAACGTCAGCAAGCAAGAATAGGATACTCAGCCACATTTCTGTGCCTTGCAGTCCGGTTTCAGCTTGTTGTTTGATTTGAAAGCTAAAGCCGCGGTTATCCACCCATAAGGAAATTAATTTATCGATGTGCGTCTTAGCCCATTCTACAATTTCTTCTTTACGATAATCCGTTTGCTTCATACACAGCCAGAGAGGATGAATAACGTCGAGTACATTGCACGCATTCAATTGATCATCGCGAAAAAATTGGGGGTTTCTACTGTGAGCTAATACCGTATCAATGGTGATATCAGGGTAGGGCAGAGGCTGATCGAATTGTGCATAAGTGGCTCTCGTCAGTCGGTAAAACCCGTTAACCGGCTGCAGCCAGCCTTCTTCCTTTGTAGGCGAGCCCCATAATCCGGATGTCCGGACGATATGTGTTTGCAGCCAGCCGAATAAATCATCCGGTCGTTTCTCCGATCCGAAATGTTTCAGATTCAGATACAGACCGGTTGCGTAGCAATCGATCCAATCGCCGCATCCCCATGCGCCATTTTCCCACGGCAGAGCTTCCAATTGTTTATATAATTGTTCCGTCGTAAACTGCTCTACGGCATGTACGGGGTGAAGGAGACTTGCCCCTAGAACCTCTAAAGCATAGCCCACCGCCAGTAAATGGTAGCGGGAGAGGTGATCGGAAAGCAGATGTGGCTCATCCCGATCAGCATCCGGAGGAGACCAAGGATCAGGGAGCAGTCCTGTCTGCGCATTCTGAAAGCTTTGTAATGTCGCAATAAGTTCCTCTTTGGTCATATGGGGAGGCAGTGAATCAAACATAGCTGCAATTTCTACAGCATCGCAATAGGCTCTCACAGTTCTTTTAAAGCCTAGTCTATCTTGAAAATAGCGTTCTTCGGAAGTCGAAACTGCATAATGCCGAAGCAGCGGCTCTAGCTGCTCTTTGACTTTGCTGCCGAATGCTTGCAGCTGCTGTTCCAGCTTTGGCTTTTCTTGAGGCGTGCGCAGGTCGTTCGTCAGCCTGCTGCGGATGACTTTCGCAGGATTTCCCCCCACAATGCTATATGAAGGAACATCCTTTGTAACGATCGCGCCGGCGGCAATAATCGAATGAGACCCGATCTGGACACCGTCCAAAATTACCGCATTCGCCCCGATCCATACATCATCGCCGATCCGGATGCCTTTTGTAGTCAGCGGCTGCTTGAAAATGGGCTGCTCAGTCGATGCGTAGCCATGATTAAAGCCATAAATATTTGCATGTGTAGCTATCCTTACGCCGTCACCCATGGTTACCTTACCTGTGACAATTGCATACGCATTAATGGAGCAATCTGCTCCCATTACAAGCGAGGTGTTGCGGATAATCGCTCCGGCGGCTATATAACTGCGGTCACCCATTTGGATGTCATCCGGGAAAAATAGCGCTCTCGGAGAGACGAAGCAATCCGTGCCAAAGCTGCAAGTATAAGCTTCTGACATACGCGCCTGAAACTGCAGTTGTTCCTTCTTCTGTTCGTCTGTTTTTGCCAACCAAGGCATATAATCGATCTCATGTTGATTAGATTGCTTTTGTTCCATAGATGATCCTCCATCGTTTTGTCCAATTCACTTTCAGTGTAACACTGAATTTCCTGCTTAAACATGGAATTAAAGCAAAAGAAACTTGTCAAAAACGCTTTTATTTCTTATGCTGAAGATCGTTGATACCAGACGCATCGTGGAGGAAACATGGAAAATAAGTTTAATCATATGGCCATTCGTATTCATTGGATTAACGAGAAAATGACCTACCCTGGGTGGTCGGACATTCGGCAGAATACGAAGCTGCACAGTTTTTATTGGATACGTGCAGGTAAAGGGACCTTTCGAACAACAGAGGAGATTTCAGTTGAAACGGGCATGCTCTTTTATTTAAAGCCTGGCTTGAACATGGAGATGGCCTCAGATCCCGAGGACCCGCTGTGCATTACGATGGTCTTGTTGTCACTTTGTAAGTTATCTATGGATGAGCAAGAGGCGTATGAGACGTCCAAGCTAACGGAGCTGAATCTGCCCTTTATGCTGCATGTGAAGGATCAGATGGCAGCTGCGTATGATCGCATATTTATGGAAATATCCGAAGGCTGGGTTCCTGGACAAGCGGAAAGCGAGCTTCTGACCCAATCACTGCTCTATAAGCTTTTGTATTTGACCCATATGCAAAAAGGAGCCGGATCCACCAAAACTACAGCCATGGATATCTACATGAAAGTCAAGGACGAACTTGAGAAAAATTACAGAGAAGAGATCCGGTTGACTGAACTGGCGCGCAAATATCAAATATCCGCCTCTTATCTTCGTCATGTCTTTCAACATCACTTGGGACAGAGTCCCAAAAGCTATCTACAAACCGTTAGAAATGAACATGCCAAGAAGCAACTGCTGTACACAGAACTCAACATGAAGGACATTGCTGAAAATTGCGGGTTTGCCGATGAGTTTCATTTTAGTAAAAGCTTTAAGAAAATGAATGGTATGGCCCCCAAGCAATTTAGAAACAAAACGGAATACCCAAATCCCCGTTCGTGAAGGAAGCCTTCAAGCGATCTGGGATTTTTTGTATTCACATGCGCACTAATGTAAAAATTCTATTTCCTAAAAACATTACAAATATTCCTAAAAATCACTCTATACTTTCAATGAACCAGGTGAGATAAAATAAAAGGAAAGCGTTTACAAATAAGAGGTGATTCAGTGATTAAATAACTTGGACAGTACCGATAGGAGCAACTGGCATCATTATTAAGCATGTAGCGAATGATACAAAATGGATCATTAAAATTCTCGGTCATCCAATTACAGCGTCTAACATCTTGATTGAGGCGAAAAAACAAAAAAGGGAAGCCAAGTAGATGAACAAAGTTTGAGAATGATTGTAAGTTTGCTGTTGGTATTTGCGATCGTGTTTTCATTTGCGCCACATATTTTTGCTCTGGAAAATAGTGCGAGCGATGAGTTTGACGTACTTAGGGAGAAGTGGTTTTATCAAATCACCGGTGGAAGAGACTTTGACGTAAATGATGTCGATATTAAAACGTATATAAGAGATAATGTAGACGCCAAAGCTGATGATACGTATATCGGTTTTGTCAAAGCTGATATTCAGAATGGTATCGATAAGAGGGCTTATATTTGGCCTGATTTGCCGATGGTCGCTCAGATTGCCAATGATCGTACAGCTTCAAGCCAGATCACATTGACTTACGACCGTCTGAAAACCTTGGCACTAGCCTACAATACCAGAGGCAGCAAGTATTATCATCAAGAAGAACTTAAAACAGATATCATAAAGGCACTTGACTGGATGTATTATGAAGGCCGCAGATATAATGAAAGTCCTTATATCGGTAAACTCAGTAAACCGCAAAATGCTACTACACCTTATGGCAACTGGTATGACTGGGAAATCGGAACGCCTCTCAGGTATTTGGATACGATCATACTCATGTATGATGAATTGACACCAAAGCAAATTTTAGACTTTATGAAACCACTAGATAGATTCTCACCTAACGTAGGCAATAATACAGGTGCGAATAGAGTTTGGAAGGCAGGCATCGTAGCAGAATCAGGAATTATACAAAAAATGGCTTCAAAGTTGGTTCATGCAAAAGGTGCTATGGTTGAAGCTTTTACATTAGTAAAAAGCGGCGACGGGTTCTATAGTGACGGATCATTTATTCAGCATTCCTACTACCCCTACACTGGAGGCTATGGTAAAGCGCTGCTAGTTACTGTTGCGCCCCTGATGGCAGTTCTGCACGGTTCAACATGGGAATTGAGCTACCCAGATCATTTAGAGCAAAAATTTTATGATATGGTTTTTGAAGCGTACGAACCGTTTATTTATAACGGTGTTATGATGGATATGGTGAGAAACAGAGAAATTTCAAGAGCAGGCGGTCAGGATCATATCACTGGAAGACAAATTATCCGTGCGCTTATCACCATGTCGGGCGTACTCCCTGCGGGGCAAAAAGAACGTTCTCTAAGTATGCTTAAGTATTTTATTGAGCATGACACAGAAAAACAGATTTATAATGACCCAATAGGATGGTTCCTGGAGTATTATGTGGCGTTGCCGCATATTTTGGAAGCAAAAAAAATATTGGCTGACAACTCTATTTCATCTAGAGGCGAGCTTATCAAGCAAAAAAGATTTCCTTCCATGGATAGAGTGGTACATCTTCGTCCGGGCTTTGCGTTTGGACTTGCCATGTATTCTGATCGAGTAAGAACGTATGAGGTTGTAAACGAAGAAGGATTTAATATGTGGCATACTGCAGACGGTATGACATATCTTTATAACGCTGATGTAAAACGATACAGCGATGATTTTTGGGGGACAGTTGACCATTCAAGATTAGCAGGTACAACCATTGGACAAATAGCCAATCCGGCGAATAATTACAGGTCCGGAACAGCCAATCCCAATACATGGGTTGGAGGAACGGATATTTCAGGTCTTTACGGCGTATCGGGCATGCAGCTGAAGAACGAAGCGGATAGTAAAAAATCATGGTTTATGTTTGATGATGAAATTGTCGCTTTAGGCTCGGGAATTACATCAACAGCAGGGGTTCCAATTGAAACGATTGTTGAGAATGTTAAAATTAAAGATGATGCATCCAATCCTATAGTAATTAATGGAGTGAATATTCCTACGGACTTGGGTGCAACTAAAGTGAATGAGAATGTTAAATGGATGCACATTGCGGGAAATGTTGCCGGTTCAGATGTTGGATACTATTTCCCTACACCGACTTCACTTACAGGTAAGAAAGAAACCAGAACACAATCATGGCTGTTAATGAATACTTATGAAAAATTTAAAGATCCGAATCCAAGAACCAAGAGCTTTGCAACGTTCTGGTTTGATCATGGTAATAATCCTGTAAACGCTGCTTATGATTATGTATTGCTCCCAGGAAAAAGTGTTGAGGAAACAAAGGCTTATAGTCAACATCCTGATATTTCTATCGTTGAAAACAGCCAGAATGCCCATGCTGTGAAAAAAAGCAAGCTTGGCCTATTTGCCGCAAATTTTTGGAATGACATTGAGTATCAGGTAGGGAATGTAAAAGTGGATAAAAAAGCTTCTGTAATGGTAAAAGAAAGCGGCGGCAAGGTAGATATTTCGGTTTCTGATCCCACACAGAAGAACACAGGAAGCATTATTGTTGAAGTGGATGCCGCAACTGGGGATGTTATATCCAAGGATGATGAAATCACTGTCCTGCAAAGCGCCCCAACCCTAAAAATTCAGGTGGATGTTAAAGGCAAAGCAGGACAAACGCTGCATATTCAGCTCAGAAAAGCAGCATCGACGGATAAAATGAGTGCTTCGCTCCATGGAGATACTAACGTCATTGCCGGTAATTCGTTTTCACTGACCTACGGTTTGGAACATGTGAATGACAGCCTCTATGCGCAAGATCTGACCTTCACTTTTGATCCTGACAAGGTGAAGTTCGTATCTGCGAAATCTGCGAAGCAGGGATTCGAGATCGTGGGTACAAAGGAATCGCAAGGCCAAGTCCGGATTCTTGGAGCAAGCTTCGGAGAAGGCAAAGAAGTGAAAGCTGACGGGGATTTGGTGAAGCTGAATTTTGTAGCCAAACCGCTCCATGCCCAGACGGAGGCAGCAATCAGCTTATCCAATGCGGTTGTCTCTAATGGCAAGGGAGAAGAAACACTGCTGGACGGAGTTTCCCACAACGTATCGATCACTTATACAGTAAGCGTTGACAAAACAACATTGAACGCATTAATTGTCAATGCGCAAAGTACACACGACGGAGCGGTAGAAGGCAGTCATGTCGGCCAATATCCGGTAGGATCAAAAACATTGCTTCAGGCGGCGATTCAAAGAGCCAAAGCAGTAGCTGACAATACTGCGGCGACGCAGCAACAAGTAGATCAAGCAACAGCTGACTTGGAAAGTGCTCTGCAAACATTCAAATCTTCGATCATTACCAGCATTCCTGGAGATGTGAATAAAGATGGTAAAGTCACCATCGGAGATTTGGCGATCGTAGCGAAGTATTATGGCAAATCGAAACACGATTCGGATTGGGATCTCTGCAAGTTTGCAGATGTCAATAACGATGGTGTAATTGATATTGAAGACCTCGTATTTATAGCAAGATTGATTATTGTTGACTAATCTGAGGCAAAGCCGAGGGTACTGAAAAAAGACGACCCAAATTCATTTCTTGAATTTGGAGTCGTCTTTTTATGATCCAGTTGACATTAAAGCGAGTTGCGTTATAGTTACGAATTAGAGGGATGTATAATTACGAAACAACGAAGGGTGGTAGTTAGTTTGTCAGTATCGTTAAATCCGGAGCAGACGAAAATAGGTTTCATCGGAACAGGGGTTATGGGCAAAAGTATGGCAGGCCATCTTCTCAAAGCAGGTTATGAGGTACATGTATATACGCGAACGAAGTTGAAGGCGCAGGAGCTTCTGGAGCAAGGTGCGCACTGGCAGGATTCGCCAAGCTCATTAGCTAAGCTGTGCGACGTGCTGTTTACAATGGTTGGCTTTCCAAGTGACGTAGAAGCCATTTATCTGGGAGATGAAGGCATTCTCCGCCATGCAAAACCAGGCAGCTATGTGATAGATATGACGACTTCAAGTCCTGCGCTTGCCAAAAGGATATATGAAGAAGCGTTGGCTCGTCAGCTATACTCCCTAGACGCACCGGTCTCTGGCGGCGATGTGGGGGCGAAAGAAGCTAAGCTGTCTATTATGGTTGGCGGCAGCCGCGATGTGTATCATACCCTTTTACCGCTATTCGAGCTAATAGGATCCAATATTGTGTACCAAGGTGAAGCGGGTGCTGGTCAGCATACGAAGATGTGTAATCAAATCGCTATTGCCAGTAATATGATGGGGGTTGTTGAGGCCCTTGTGTACGCCCAAAAATCCGGACTAGATCCTATAACGGTGCTCAAAAGCATCGAAACGGGCGCAGCCGGAAGCTGGTCACTGAGCAATTTAGCGCCGCGTATCATCGCTGGCAATTTTGCTCCAGGCTTTTATGTGAAGCATTTTATTAAAGACATGGGCATCGCCCTGCAGTCGGCGGAAGAGATGAGTCTTGAGCTCCCAGGCCTTTCTTTGGCCAAAACGCTTTATGATCGTTTAGCTGCATCTGGTGAAGAAAATAGCGGAACGCAGGCTTTATTCAAGCTCATTGATCAATAAGCGTTGAATCTCAAGAGTGAATGTTTGGTTTAAATTGTATAATAATTCCAGAAAAACCATCGGAATCTATAATTTCGATGGTTTTTTCCTGTTTTTCTATTTTTTTGAAAAAAATGCATGGTACAAAAGAATGAATTTTGAAATGGTTAATCGTGTCCTATTCACTCAATTCCGATGACCAAGCTTAGGTCTATGTGTTCAAAATGCATAGACCAAATTTCCTGAAATTCGGTGATTTATCCATTTAGAGACTAAAAAATAGATTTTTCACGAAGGGTATAGGCATGTATCGCAGTTTCAATTGTAAATATTTAACTGTTTTATTTACTATGAAGTTGGGTACAGTTGAGAAGAAAATGAATGGAAGGCACATTTTGGATGTGACCAAATCGGTTAAGGGATGGGTATATGAATGAGAAGAGCGTTCTCGGGTGAGGATAAGGTCTTTTACGTGTACCGGTATATTTCACTGGCCGTAACGTCTTTAGTCTATTTAATGGAGGACAGGGCTCCTCCCTTTATGTTGAAACTATGTATTGTGCTTGCCCTCTTTATTTTTGCCAAATGGGTTACGGACATGTATGCCCAAAACGGTAAAAGTTCTCGCACCACGAAAATCACAGTAAGCCTGGAAATGGCAGGCATGATGGTTCTGCATCTCTTAAGCGGCGGTATGGAAAGTCCATTCCTCTGGTGTGTTTTTAATCCGGCTTGGATGGCTGCAAGTTATCTCTCCTCTGTCTATTGCTGGATGCTCATGCTCAGTTATTTCTTGTTCGTTACCGCTTTCTCCTACTTTTTCGTCAATCCGGGTCATGATTCCTTAGGCAGCATTTTGTTGAACGATAATCATTTTAATCTGGTTCTATTGTTCATGACGCTGTCCATCCAACTGCTGGTAGGTGTGAAAAGCAGGCTGGAGGTGGCGAATGCCCGTACGACGGAAACGATGGAGCATATGAAATCACTCTATCAAATTGTTGAAGCGGCGACACATAGTGAATCGGAGAATTTGAAAATTATTTTCGCTGAATTTGCGCTAAAGCTGACGAAGCTGAAAATGTCTTTCTTTTGGGATGTGAATGGGAGTGAGCGAGAGGATCGCCTCCTGACGCAAGGCGTAACGCCGTTCGATTTGGAAGTGCCGTTATGTGAGGCCATAGAAAAACATATCGCAGAGCTGAGACAGCTGGATAGCTGTATGGTGATGAATATTCCTGAGCATGGTGAATTTCTTGTCATACCGATCAAATCGTCAACGCGGTTCTGGGGTGTAATGGGTGTCAAGATTGAGCGAATAAGTTATGAAGAGGGGAGACATTGGTTCGTTAAGCAGTTGTATTTCCTGTCAGAACTATGTGCTGTTATCTTGGAGCGGCATCAACTTGAGCGAATTGAGAACCAGTTATTAATTATTGAAGAACAGAACAGGATTGCCGACGAAATGCACGACAGTGTCTCGCAGTACATTTTTGGAATCGTGTATGCGGTGCATTCCTTGAACCGCAAGTGGAGGGATATTTCCCCCGAACAGATCATGGAGCAATTAGAATTAATTCAAGAATCTTCTGTTGCAGCGTCCCAAGAGCTTCGTTCAACCATCTATAGCCTAAGTTCAAGAAAAAATGGCGGCGATTTTTGGATTACTACGGTCAAATCGCATCTGGATAGCTTATCGAAGTTACATGCCGTGAAAGTATGCTTAAATGTGACAGGCGATGATCATGGCTTGCCGGTGAATTATCAGAAGGCGCTGTTTCGGATTATTTCTGAAGCAACGGGCAATGCCATTCGTCACGGAAGCAGCAGTCATATTGGCGTTGAGTTAAGTATGAAGTTGGATGCAGTTAAACTGTCTGTATTGGATAATGGGCGTGGATTTTGTGTCAAGGATCGTTTATCCGATCCGTCAGGCACCGGACTAGGGGTTACGAACATGAGAATGCTTGTGCATGCTTTAGGGGGAACCATTCAAATCCACAGCAACGAAGGAGCAGGCACACAGATTCAGGTAAGTTTACCGATTCAACATCAGGATAGAAAATTACGGAATGAGCTTCACACAACGAGTTAACAAGGCAAGATCCATTTTAACGAAAGCAGGTGCTACTGTGAAAGTTATTATCGTAGATGATCATCCCTTGGTGCGTAAAGGACTGTCGGCTGTATTAAAGCTTGAAGACAATATCGAAGTATCTGGTGAATCAGAAACGGTGGAGCAAGCGGTAGAGATGATTCATAAAACCAAACCTGATTTGGCCATTGTGGACCTTAAACTGGGTAATCGCTCGGGATTTGAAGTTGTTGAAATGATTAAGGATTCAGCATGCCGCAGCATCATACTGACTTCTTCAACGATGGAACAAGATGTTAGAAGGGCAGAGGCAGCCGGTGTGGACGGTTATGTACTCAAAGAGGCGCTGCCTGAAGAGCTGCTGCTTGCCATTAAATTAATATTCAAAGGAAAGAAGTATTACGATCCAGGGTTAATGGAGATGTTGTTTAAGAAAGAGGATGAGGACAGCTTCAGCAAGCTTACACCCAAGGAACGCGAGGTATTAATTGGGTTGGGAGAAGGTCTCTCCAACCAAGGGATGGCTAGGAAGTTAATGGTGACGGAATTTACAGTTAAAAAGCATGTGAGTCAAATACTAAACAAATTAAGTGTAAATGACCGTACACAAGCGGCTTTATTAGCACAGTCCAAGGGACTGGTCAGTAGTTTTCAGTAAGCATGTTTCGTGTTTATGGTACGAAAGTATACCGTGTCTTCGTTACATATAGCCAGAAGGTTATATACAAAATAGACCCTAAAAATCATAACATTGGGTAATATCATAATTCTGGTAATTCATATAAAATTTTATGTATAAACAAATGTTTGACATAAATCAGCATGCTATCCATTTTGACGCGAAGTGCTTCAAGGGATTGCGGACTAGCTGCATATTGTCAAAAGAATAGACGTGTGCAACAGGAAAAAGGAGTGATGCAGCGTCCATATAATTCGTAGTGTACAGAAAAATAAAACACTTTCATAAAAGTGTACCAGCTTAGAAGCAACTAATTATTTCGGGAGGGTACCGTGGAGAAATCAATACTGGATTATTTTGTACTTATTCGCAAAAAGCTGTGGATGATTGCTCTGTTCGTTCTTCTCTCTTGTCTGACTACGTTTTATGTAAGCAAGACATTCGTTGTTCCCGTATATAAAGCCAATACGCAAATATTAGTTAACAGTATGGTCAAGAGTGAAGAAGCGATCGATCTGAATGAAGTATCGAAAAATATTAACCTTATCGAAAGCTACAAGGAGATTATCAAGTCGGATCATATGATTAATCTGCTGTTGCAGAGTCATCCGGAATTCAAATTAATCCCTAAAGAGCTGTTGAAAAATTTGAAGGTAAGCTCGACGGACAAAACGCAACTGATTAAGATCGAGTTCGAAGATAAGAGTTATGAGAAAGCAATCATGGTCACCAAGGCATTAGCGGATACGTTTATCGGTGAGGTGCCTGGTTTGATGAATTTGAACAACGTCAAAATTTTGTCGGTATCAGATGCGACTGTCAAACCTCTACCTGTGAATTCAAGCATCATTATCAATTTGGCAGTCAGTTTCGTGCTATCAGCCATGGCGGCAATCGGCGTTTTCTTTTTCTTAGAAAATATCAATGATACGATCCGATCGGAAAAAGAAGCCGCACATGTGGTGGGATTGCCTGTCCTCGTTTCGATTGGAGCGATCCAAAAGAACAGCAATGAGAAACTTGCGAAGGCTAAGCGCAGAGAGGTAGGTGAACAACCCTATGTCACGGTTAAGTAAGATACTCGTTACCGAATTAGAGCCAGTCTCCTCAGTAGCGGAGTCGTATCGGTCTTTGCGAACGGCAATCCGGTACAAAAAAATTGTAACGACTGAGGACAAAGGGATTGTACTTATGGTTGCCTCTGCTAAGGGACAAGAAGGCAAAACAACGACAGCAGCCAATCTGGGGATAACGTATGCTCAAGAGAACAAGTCCGTTGTCCTTATAGATGCAAATTTGCGTCATCCTGATCTGCAAGAAATATTTGCAGCAAAGAACGGCAAAGGACTTGTCCACTATTTGAACCGAGGCGCTGCGCTCACAGACATTGTTTCACCTACGGAGGTTAAAGGTCTTGATCTCATTAGAGCCGGAGGTCAACCGCCAAATCCTTCGGAGTTGCTAGGCTCATCTGAGATGGAGGAATTATTGAATCAACTTAAGCAGCAGTATGATGTGATACTCATGGATTCCCCGCCAGCCTTGGATTACACGGATGCAAGCTTGCTTACCGAGTATAGCGATGGTGTGCTGCTTATTGTTAAGAACGGCCGCACGAAGCGAGAATGGGCGAAGCAAGCGAGAACCCAACTTGAACAGTCGGGGGCCAGAATGCTTGGCATTGTGTTCACATCTTAGATAAAAGCACGAATTTCCATAATCGATAGGAGGATCATAGAGATGAAAACGGTGAAAAAAGCAATTATTCCGGCTGCGGGACTAGGAACGAGGTTCCTGCCTGCCACGAAAGCCATGCCCAAAGAGATGCTGCCCATCATCAACAAACCAACTATCCAATACATCGTGGAAGAAGCTATTGAATCCGGTATCGAAGATATTATTATCGTAACGGGCAAAGGGAAAAGAGCGATTGAAGATCATTTCGATAACGCTTTTGAGTTGGAAAATAAACTGCTGGAAACCGGTAAGCTGGAGCTTCTGAAGGAAGTACAGCGTTCGGCGAAAGTAGAAATTCATTATATCCGTCAGAAAGAACCCAAAGGTCTGGGACATGCCGTATGGTGTGCCAGAAGGTTCATCGGCAACGAGCCGTTTGCCGTCCTGCTGGGGGATGATATTGTGACAGCTAAGGTGCCATGCCTTAAACAGCTCATTCAACAATATGAATTATCAGAAAATTCAGTAATTGGTGTTCAGACGGTTCCTCCTGAATTGACCAATCGTTACGGTGTTATTGATCCCGGCGAGCAAAATAACCGCCTATATCAAGTGAATAACTTTGTTGAGAAACCCAGGTTAGGGACAGCTCCCTCGAATCTTGCGATTATGGGTAGATACGTATTTACACCCAAAATCTTTGATTTTCTTGAGCTTCACGAGAAAGGCTCCGGCGGAGAAATTCAACTGACGGATGCCATCCAAAAGCTGAATCAGATTGAAAACGTACTTGCCTATCATTTTGACGGTATCCGTTATGATGTAGGTGAACGTCTAGGCTACATTTTAACTACCATGGCTTTTGCTCTTGAAAGCAAAGATCTTCGCTTCGATTTGCTGGACGCTATGGCTACCATCCTGATCAAAGAACAATATGAGCCTATATTGGAGCATTTAGGAGGTGGCGAGAATGGGTTTGCGCGAACTGCAGGAGGAATTTGAGTATGTAAGACCGCAAAAAGGTTTTTATGCCACATCATCTGCTTCAAAGCAAGCGGCACGAAGCGGCAAAAGCCTAACTTCCTATTTGTTCATCAAGCGCATGCTCGATATTGTGTTATCGCTTATTGGAATTTTGTTCTTAATGCCTTTATTTATGATCGTTGCGCTCTGGATCAAAATAGAGGACTCCAAAGGCTCCGTGTTTTTCAAGCAAGATCGTGTCGGCAAAGACGAAACGCTGTTCGCGATGTACAAGTTTCGCTCGATGGTATCGAACGCGGAAGAGTTGAAGCAGCAATTAATGCATCAGAATGAGGTCGAGGGCGCGATGTTCAAGATGAAAAACGATCCTCGTGTCACGCGTGTAGGCCGATTTCTTCGCAAAACCAGCATAGATGAGCTGCCACAGTTGTGGAATGTGCTTATTGGAAACATGAGTTTAGTCGGACCAAGACCTGCATTACCAAGTGAAGTCAAAGAATATACAGCTTATGATAAAAAACGCTTAGCGGTTACGCCTGGCTGTACAGGCTTATGGCAAGTCAGCGGAAGAAGTAATGTTAGCTTTCAAGAAATGGTGGAGCTCGATTTAACGTATATCAAAAATCGTCGTCTCTTCTTGGATTTCCAAATTATCGCCAAAACATTTGCTGTACTTCTTGGTTCTAAAGACGCCTTCTAAAGCGAGAGGAGTGCTTACCTGGTGTTGATTCCGTCAAAACCAAGAATATCGATCGTCATTTGCACCTATAATCGTGCAGAGCTGCTGCGGACAACCCTTGACTCCATACCCGCACTTAAGGCTATAGAATACGCGGAGGTTTTAATTGTCGATAACAATTCCACGGATCTAACACGAAGGGTTTCGCAATCGTTTATCGGAAGCCAACCTAGTCCCATTTCGGCCCGCTATCTTTTTGAACAAACACAAGGATTGTCAGCTGCCCGAAATCGGGGAATTACGGAAGCTCAAGGTGATATAATCGCTTTTCTCGATGACGATGCGATTCCATGCAGCGAATGGATAACGACCATTTTGACAACGCTCGATAGCCGACAAGATGTAGATGCCATCGGTGGAAAGATTCATCCGAGGTTCCAAAGTTCACGCCCGGATTGGTTAATCACAGCGTTCGAGCTGCCATATACCATCGTTGATATGGGAGACCTCGTCAAGGAATATCCAGGGAACAGACATCCTTTTGGCGCTAACATGGCGATTCGCAAATCCTTTCTTGAAAACCATTTGTTTCCTACCAATCTGGGGCGTATCGGAGATCTCCTGTTATCGGGGGAGGAATCTTGGTTATTTCAACAGATGAAAAAACAGCAAAAAACGATTCTCTACCATCCTGCCATGGCTGTTGTTCATTTCATTCCGGATAGCCGATTGACACAGGATTGGATTAAGAAACGTTATTATTTTCAAGGTGTGACGAACGGCTATATGTCAAAGGGCTTGAAAAGCAGATTTGTTCTCCTTGGCCTAGTTGCAGCGAAGCTGCTCTATATCGGAGTGGCTTCCCTATTTGCTCGAACAAAGGGAAGAAAGCTGTTGGTCACGTGCCGAAAGGAAAGTATAAGAGGAACGGTTCACACGCTGCATAGACGTAGAAATAGGCGATTAACCAGATGAGGGCTTATATGGCGGATCATACAGGTCAACAGGGTAAAAGACAGACATATTACGGTATCATTTTTGCGGGAATGGCAATGATGATGGGCGTTGCAGCCGTTTATCAACCTCTGGTGAGTGTTATGGGGGTAGCTGTTTTTCTCTTATTGCTTCTATCCATTCATCATCCGGAAAGGGTAAGCTATGTGGTCCTGGGATCAACGGCCATCTCCATTAACTACATTATTAATCAAAGTGTAGGCGGAATGGAGATCCTTTCTCTTTATAAGCTGGGTATCCTGATTCTGCTTATACCCTGTATGCTGCAAAACGGATTGCGTGTCAAGCTGATTTACCCGATAGCAGCGTTTGCGGTCATGTTGTTCCTTACCTTTTCTTGGCGGAATGGCACCCTAGGCTGACGACATCGATCACTTTAAAAGCATTCATTGGACTGACGCTGCCGTTCTTCTTTTTGATGATTAAATGGAAAAGGGAAACGGCTCAGCGGCATATTCGCATCATTTGTTTACTACCGTTAATCAGCGTCGGGACAGGCATCATTTTGCAATTGGTTCATGTGTACGCATTCCTTAATGTTGAATTTACAGGAGCCGTTCGAGTACAAGGTGCGAATATAGCACCGCATTTGGCCATGTTGGCATTCCTTGGCATCACGATCGCTTTAATCGAAACCAAACGCAATCCTGCTTCTGTCAAATTTTATTATGCCACACTAGCAGCAAATTTTGCCGTCCTGATAGCCACAGGCACGAGAGGGCCGATTTTGGCTATGCTCGCGATGGCTGCTTATTATTTCTACGATATGGTCAAACAGTATATGCAGGGGAAATTAATGCTCATAATTCCCTTGGTCTGTTCCTTGACCTTAATCGGCGCAGCGGTATATGTGCAGTGGGACAATATGACGAAACGTTCCTTTGAACGAGAAACGGGTACGGGAATTGATTTGTCTGGAAGAACGGAGGCCTGGAGCTATTTTCTGAACGATGTGAAGGATTCTCCTTTAGCCGGCAGAGGACTGGGAGCCGTTACGGTAGCCAATGACGGCAGCTTATATGCTGGGTTTGTAGTTCCTCATAATGAATATATTCGCTTCTATTACGATGCTGGATATATCGGCTGCATGCTGTTGTTTCTATCCTTACTTATTGTGTTTGTCTCCATCTATAAGGTTGTTCCAAGGCGAATTAAAGTGTATTATGCGGCGTTTATCTTGGCTTTTTTTATGTATTCCTTTTCGGATAACACTTTATCTACGGTACAATTCATCATTCCTTTCTGCTGGTATTTGAACTGTTTGTATGTCCTATCAACGACAAATTCGAAAAAAGAAGAAGTGATCTGATGAATAGAGTAAATATGTTCGATGTTAATTTCGATAATTATGATTTTCAGGATCTTTTGGCATTCATGGAGGATGTCATTAGCCAGAAAAGTCATTCTTACATCTTGACTTGCAATGTCGACCATTTGATTAAGCTCAGAAAGGATGTTGAGTTTCAGCAGGTATATGCCGATGCAGGGGCGATTGTCGCAGATGGTATGCCGATCATATGGGCTTCCAAGATGCTGAGAAAACCTCTGAAGCAAAAAGTATCCGGTTCCGACCTGTTTGCAAAGTTAGGCGAGGCTTTCGCCAATCGGCAGTATAAGCTGTTTTTTCTAGGCTCTGCCTCGGGCATACCTGAGCAAGCCATAAAAAACTTAAAGGTACGTTTTCCAAATCTTAATATCGTGGGTTGCTATTCGCCTTCTTATGGATTTGAAAACAAGGAAGAAGAGAATGCCCAGATAATACAAATGCTGATTGATACTCAGCCAGATATTGTCTTTGTGGGTGTAGGTGCGCCCAAGCAAGAGAAGTGGATTTATAACCATTACATGCATTATAAAGTGCCTATCTCCATTGGGGTTGGTGCTACATTTGATTTTCTTTCAGGCTCTGTGAAGAGAGCGCCTCATCTGATGCAAAAAACAGGCTTTGAATGGTTTTGGCGTTTAGCACAAGAACCTAGAAGACTGTGGAAGCGATATTTGGTTCATGATTCCATGTTTTTTGTCATGCTGGGATTGGAGGTCGTGAAACAATTCAAAAATGAAGCGGGAAGGAGCGGGAATCAATAATGGTTTTTCTAAGCAGAATGACTAAGCGGAAAACGGGCAGCCCGGAATGGCTATGAAATCCCTAATAGGACGTTATACGAACGTATTCACTTATGCAGGCAAAACAACAACCTTGCTGCTAGGCTCAACATTGTTCATTTCGATCGTCATCGGTTATTGCAGTGCGACCATGAGTCCTGACGTAAGTGCCCAAATTGCAATTCTCTCTGTTCTGCTCTTTCCAGCCTTTATTTTGGCTATGTTGGATTCACGTCGCCTGATCCCTTATATTCTTCTGGTTTGGGTGATATGTCCTGAGGTCAGAAGATTCGAGGATTGGATGGAAGGCACCTACCACTCGGTTTCCTTGCTAAGTATTGCACCTCTTCTTACAAGTGCTGTTATCATTATTCCGGTTTTATCCAAATTGCATCAATTAGAGTCGCCGATTTATAGATTGCTGCTTTACCTTTCTATGGCATTAATGTACGGAAGCTTGATCGGTCTTGCTAAGAATGGTACAGGAACATTTTATGATTTGGCTAACTACCTGATTCCGATGCTGATTATCCCTTATGCTGCGCTATCGAAGTTCGATCATAAAGCTTTAGATCGATTAATTGTTGCTTTTTCGAATACGGCTATCTTAGTCGCGCTTTACGGTATTATGCAGTATATCGTTGTTCCGCCTTGGGATGCCTTTTGGATGAACCATGTGGAAATGAGCTCCATTGGCAAGCCCTATCCACTGGAGATAAGAGTGTTCTCGACACTGAACTCACCCGGACCTGCCGGGATGTATATGGGAACCGCGCTGGCACCGATGATTTTGGAGAAAAAGTGGCGCGGGCCATTAGGGTGGATAGGTATTCTAATCGTTACGGTAGGACTGCTTATCACACTCGTTCGTTCAGCTTGGGTCATGTTGTTTATCGATATCGTCATCTATACCGCTGTTTCAGCGGGAAAACAAAAGTGGAAATTGCTAGCCCAGTTATCCGCTGTCATCGCAGCCATGTATGTGATTATTCCTAAGCTTCCGGGAGCACAAGGGCTCCTAGCTCGTTTGGATACGATGACCGCTATTCAAGATGATCATTCGTATAACGAAAGATTGGACTTTTTTCATACGGTTTTTCCTATGTTATTTAGTAAACCGCAAGGATTAGGATTAGGCAGCATTGGTGTGGGCACGAAGCTAAGTAATGATGGGGCGCTTGGCGAATACGGCATTTTTGACAATGGATTCGTTGCGATCTTTCTTACGTTCGGTATTATCGGCGGCATCCTGTTTTTCTGGGCACTTTGGCTGGTCATTAAATATCTCATTTCCCGAAGGAAAGAAACTGGTGGACTGACTTCTTATACCAGACTGGCGCTATCAGCCTTGGAAGGCAGCATCGTTTGTCTCGTTTTTGAAAATGGCTACACAGGTTTAAAAGGCTTTCTCCTATGGATGGTTGTAGGAATTGGGATTATGGCTCACAAAACGATCGCTCAAGGGAGGAGGCAAAGGATAGATGGAACAGCCGGTAGACTTGAAGACTATCCGAATTAAACCGTTATTGAGCTTCATTAAATCTTTTTTCTCCAGCAAGAGCCATATGGCGGATTCAGTTAAAACGATGTTTTTCAGTGTATTGATCTTAATGATTAACATGCTTACTGGTATTTTGACTGCGCGTTTTCTGGGCCCTTTGGGCAGGGGGGAACAAACGGCGATGGTATTATGGTCGCAGTTTCTTGCTTTTAGCTTCACATTCGGAATTCCCTCCGCCATCATTTACAACGTAAAAAAGAATATGAAGGATTCCGCCAAGCTTTATACGACAGCCGTTGGGATGGGTTTGACAGCAGGCGTGCTAGCCATGGCCATTGGGATATTCATTTTACCCTATTGGCTGGCAACGTATTCCAGCAGTGTGGTGCTATTCTCGCAATGGTCCATGCTGCTTGTTCCCTTGATTGTGTTGTCTCAAATTAATAATGCGATGATGCAGGTCAGAGGCGAATATAAGCGGTTCAACCGTCTGCGCTTTCTGGTTCCACTAAGTACGCTCGTCTGTTTGGGAATTCTCATTGTCACGAAAACGATGAGCCCATACACTTCGGCAGTTGCCTATTTAGCTCCGGCGATTCCATTTTATATATGGACAACCGTACGATTGCTCAAGCAATACAAATTCGTATTTCAGGATGTCTTTTCATCCTTTAAGACCTTGATCAAATATGGGATTGGCTCCTACGGCAATGATTTGATGGGTAATATTTCGTACTATATTGACCAAATTGTCATTGTTGGATTGCTTAATCCTACAGAGTTAGGGCTTTATGCCGTAGCCGTAAGTCTTTCTCGAGTGGTCAATATTTTCTCCACCTCAATTATTGTGGTCTTATTTCCGAAAGCATCGGGACTGCCTAAGGATCAGGTGGTGGATATGACCTTTCGGGTGTACAGGATCAGCACTTGCATCGCTTTCTTTTGTTCCCTTGTCATCATGCTGGTAGCACCTTTCGTGATGCCACTTCTGTATGGTCCTGATTTTAAAGAAGCCATTAGCGTATTTCGCATGCTGCTCTTCGAAGTCTCTTTATCCGGAGGAACCATGGTTCTGGCACAAGCATTTATGGCGCTTGGTAAACCCAAGATTGTCACGATTTTGCAAGGAACAGGGCTATTGATTGTGATTCCACTCCTAATCGTATTCATTCCGAAGTTCGGATTAGTAGGGGCAGGAATAGCCATCTTGTTATCGGGTGTGCTGCGGTTCATTTTTATTCTGATCAATGTGAAGTTCACTCTGAAGACGAAGCTTCCTAAATTGTTCATTAATAAAGAGGACGTTCGTTGGTTAATGTCGGCTGTATCTGCCTATAGATCCAAATAATCGATGAAAAGTTAGGAGAGAGGGGCGAGTTCGATGAGTCACCGTAGTGAAACAGTAAGGGATAATCGGATTTCTGTTGTCATCATTGCACAGGACGATGAAACAAGAATCGGAAATGCGATCATCTCTTGCAAGTCTTTTGCAGACGAAATCATTGTCATAGATGGGGGAAGCAAAGACGCAACTGTAAGTGTATCTGAGCAATTGGGCTGTCGTGTATACAGCAATCCTTGGCCGGGTTATGCCAAACAGCGTATTTATGGAAGTGATCGCGCAGCCTATGATTGGATTTTCGTCATCGATACCGATGAAGTTGTGAATGCATCCTTGGCAGTAGCTATTCAGGAGCTGAAAGGGCACTTATCGGATAAGAGCAAAGCTTATGCAGTTCTACGTATCGGTGACTTTTTGGGAAGCTGGATGGGAAAAGGGGAACGGCTTGTTCGTCTCTATAATCGTACAGAGATTCAGTATAGAGATAGTCTTGTGCACGAAACACCGGATGTTGCGAATGACCAGGTGCTAGAGCTGCCAGGTGTGCTGTGGCATTACGGTTTTCGGAGTATTCACGATCATATTCAGCGATTTAACAAATACACCGACTTGGAAGCGCAAGGCGCAGCAGCTATGGGCAAACGATTCAACATGCTGCGTATGATTGTACGCCCTCCCTTGCGATTTGTGCAAAAGTATATGTTTCATGGCTTGTATAAAAAGGGGATTCCGGGTCTTGCCGTCTCTGTATTTTGGGCGATTTATGAGTTTCTTGTCTGTTTAAAACAGTATGAACTGCTGCTTGTAAAGAAAAAGCTTATTCACTCAAAAGAAGAGTCCATCAAGGAGGGAAATGCCTATGCGATTCAACAATAGTTTGCGCATCCTGTCTACGGGAATGGGATGGCCTTCGGCGCAGCCCGGCGGATTAAACACATATTTCAAACACATTTGCGAACAATTGTCAGAAATCCATGATGTGCAGGCTTTGGTCTGTAGCGCAGACGATCCAGTCATTCGGGATGGGATGAGCGTTACGAATGTAGCCAAGACTCAGTTGAAGCTGAGCAAAAGACGAGAGGCCTTCAGGCACCATGCAGCGTGGTTGATGGATAACAAGGAAATGGATATTGTTTACTCGCACTTTGCTCCTTACAGCTTAGGTGTAGCTATGGAAGCTAAAAAGCGTAATATCCCGGTTGTCATGACATTTCATGGTCCTTGGAGCGAAGAGATGAAAGTCGAAGCAAGGGATTAAAGGGGCGCATCAAAGCACTCATCGCAAAAAATATGGAAATGAAAGCTTATCGGCTGGCGGATGCTTTCATTGTATTAAGTGAAACCTTTCGTGATATTTTGCACCACGATTACGGAGTGCCGCTTTCAAAGATTCACATCGTATCAGGCGGGGCAGATATTTGGCGCTTCAAGCCTGCGACGAATCGCATAGGGATCAAGGATAAATTAGGTCTATCTGAAGGAACTAACGTGATATTGACGTTAAGAAGACTTGTGAATCGAATGGGCCTTCTTCAACTCCTTGATGCTTGGAAGGAAGCAGCGCCGCTTATTCCAGATACTGTGCTGCTCATTGGCGGCAAGGGGCCGCTCAAAGATGAGTTAGAACGCCGAATTGCTGAATATGGTCTGCAGTCTCGTGTTCAACTGCTTGGCTATATACCAGACAGTGAGCTTACAGACTATTATCAGGCAGCCGACCTATTCGTTGTTCCATCCCAAGCGTTAGAGGGATTTGGACTCATTACAGTGGAAGCCATGGCGGCAGGAATTCCGGTTATGGCGACACCGGTTGGCGGCAATCGAGAAATTTTGCAGAAATTCCGTCCCGAGATGCTGTTCGCCAGCAAAAACAGCCGTGATATGGCAGCAGGTCTTCTGCGGATGTTTAATCAGCGCGAGCATTGGCCGACGTCGGAACAATGCAGAGATCATGTGATGGCCCATTACACGTGGGAGCATGTTTCCGAGCAGGTGGAACTAATTTTTAAATCTGTCATTGATCATCATTCGATCGTTTATGGTCGCAATGGCCATACTCGGCTTCAAACCAATCGGAAAGGAGGAAACGAGAAGGATGTTGAGAGTAGCGTATTTGGATCATACCGCTAGATGGAGCGGGGGGGAAGTCGCGCTTTATAACTTGATTACACATTTGGGAAGCGAAGTGGACCCGCTGGTCATTGTAGCTGAGGAAGGTTCTTTGGTCGACCGCTTAAGGGCTAAAGGCATTGATGTCCGTGTTGTACCCTTAAGCGATAAAGTGCGCAACCGCAATCGCAATGCGGTGAATCTGCAGGCTGTAACCGCAGGCGCTGAGCTTTTCACCTATGGCAAAAGGCTCTCGAAATTGTTGAAGAAAGAAGGAGTAGCTTGCGTTCATACGAATTCGTTAAAATCGGCATTTTATGGCGCTGTTGCCGCCAAAATGGCTGGAATTCCACTTATCTGGCATATCAGGGACCATATTGGCGTGCCTTACTTGAAACCGATCGTTGCTCAAGCTATACGCTGGTTGTCGCGTTTACTGCCTAATGGCGTAATCGCAAATTCCAAATCTACCCTGAACGCCCTTCAACTGCCTAAATCGAAGAAAACATTAGTGCTCTACTCGGCTTTCGCTGAAGCCTTTAATCCGATTCTTCCTGTAAGAAGAACCAATAAACCATATATTGTGCTTTTAGTCGGGCGATTAGCGGAATGGAAAGGACAACATGTCTTGCTTGAAGCGGCAAAGTCATTTCCACGTGATCAACAGGTCGAGTTCTGGTTAGCCGGCGATGCCCTATTCGGTGAAGATGCTTATAAACAGAGGCTGCTGAAGCAAATGGAAGCTGATCAATTGCACCATGTTAAAGTATTGGGCCATGTCGATCATATACAGACGCTGATGCAGCAAGCTGATCTTCTGGTTCATACCTCCATAACGCCTGAGCCATTCGGTCAGGTAATCGTAGAGGGTATGGCGGCAGGTTTGCCTGTCATCGCTTCTAATGAAGGAGGTCCGACAGAAACCGTGGTACATGGTGAAACAGGGCTCCTCATTCCGCCGGGTGACCCAGGTCTCCTTGCTGAATCGATACGGTTTTTACTGGACCGGCCCGAAGAGAGACGCAGAATGAGTGAGAATGGCATCAAACGCGTTGAGCAGCATTTTGTTATTGAACGAACAGTTACCCAAATCACTCATTACTATGCAGGTCTCATTGCGAGCTCGTGATAAGATCTCAAGTAAACAAAAGGATGGATCAAATGAAAATAGCTATAGCGCATGATTATTTGGTTCAAATGGGCGGGGCGGAAAGAGTCGTCGAGGTGTTTCACCAAATGTTTCCGAACGCCCCCATCTACACGACGATGTTTAAAAGTAATGGGCTGCTTGACGAACTGCGAGATGCGGATATTCGTGCCTCTTGGATGCAAAAAATGCCCGGAGGGCAAAATCACTTTAAAGAGATGCTTCCTCTGTATCCTTTTGCTATTAAGGATTTTGATTTCAGCGAATTCGATATCGTTCTCAGCTCCAGCAGTGCTTTTATGAAAAGTATTCAAGTGCCGAAAGAAACGTTTCATCTCTGTTACTGCCATACGCCAATGCGCTTCGCTTGGGATTACGATACGTACATGGAGCGGCAATCCAAATCCAGCGTCATGAAGCGGCTTTTGAAAATATATATCGACAGACTGAAGCATTGGGATCAAAAAACATCCGTCAATGTGAATCAATTTATTGCCAATTCCTCTGTCGTCAAGAAAAGGATACGGAATTATTACCAACGTGACGCCGATATTATTTTTCCACCCATAAATACTTCTCGTTTTCATAGCACAACGTCGATCGAAAATTATTATTTAGTTGTATCCCGACTCGTCTCCTATAAACGGATCGATCTGGCCGTTGAAGCCTTTAATCGCAATGGTCTTCCGCTGTATATCGTCGGCGAGGGACCTGATATGGTGCGACTGAAGCAGATGGCTAAAGGGAATGTTCGATTTCTGGGGAGACTGGATGATAAAGCGGTAACGAAAATGATGGCGGAGTGCAGAGCGTTGATTTTCCCCGGCGAGGAAGACTTCGGCATTACGCCGTTGGAGGCGAATGCTGCTGGCAGACCTGTTGTCGCTTATCAGGCAGGAGGAGCATTGGATACCATTGTGCCCCTTGTGAATGGCGTGTTCTTCAAACGGCAGGAAGTTGACGATCTTCTGGGGGCGATTGATGAAGTGGAGAGCCATGCATGGGATGTTGGGAAAATTATGAATCACGCGAATAAATTCGATGAGAAAGCTTTTATGGATACCTTCAAAGTTTATATGGGTACAGCATATCAACAATTCAGAGAGGGGCAGTGATCTTATGAAAATTGCAGTAATCGGGACGGGCTATGTAGGGTTAGTTTCCGGTGTTTGTTTTGCTGAAGTTGGCAATCAGGTTATCTGTGTCGATCATGATAAACAAAAGATAGAAAAGCTGCAAAACCACATGTCACCGATCTATGAACCTGGTATTGAGGCGTTAATGGAACGAAACCTGAAAGAGGGACGGTTGGCATTTACCTCAGACCTGTCTCAGGCAATCAAGCAATCGGACCTTGTCATTATTGCCGTTGGTACCCCTTCCTTACCGAGTGGTGAAGCTGATCTGCAATACATCGAGCAGGCGGCTATCGAAATTGGGAAAGCTATGAATGGCCATAAAATTATAGCTACTAAAAGTACGGTGCCTGTAGGCACCAATGAGCATATTCACATGATTCTATCGATGAATACCATGGAGCCTTTCGATGTGGTCTCGATTCCTGAATTTCTGCGGGAAGGCTCGGCCATTGATGACACCCTTCATCCAGACCGAATTGTCATCGGATTGGATAATCCGCATTTAGCGGAGCGGCTTATCGCACTCCATCGGTCATTTACCGATCAAATTTTCATTACAAGCATTCGCAGCGCGGAGATGATCAAATACGCATCAAACGCATTTTTGGCTACAAAAATATCGTTCATTAATGAAATTTCCAATATATGCGAAAAGGTTGGCGCTGATGTGATGGAGGTAGCAAAAGGAATGGGCAAGGATCCAAGAATCGGCGCTTCCTTCCTAAATGCCGGAATCGGCTATGGCGGCTCCTGCTTTCCCAAGGATACAGATGCGCTCATTCAAATTGCCGGCAATGTCGATTATGAATTTCAATTGCTGAAATCCGTCGTCGAAGTCAATAAAGCGCAGCGTTATAAAATAATTACAAAGCTGGAGGCAACCTTGAAAAAGCTCAAGGGAAAGGTCATTGGCATTTGGGGGTTATCCTTCAAGCCGAATACGGATGATATTCGTTACGCGCCCTCCATTGAAATTGTTGAAACGCTGCTGCATGCGGGAGCAAGATTGAAATTGTATGATCCTATCGCGATGGATCGATTTAGGGAACGCATTGACCACCCTGCCATCCAGTGGTGTGAGAATGCTTTGGAAGCAGCATCAGGGGCTGACGCGATTTGTTTGTTGACCGATTGGAATGAATTCAAGGAAGTTCCGTTATCTCAGCTCATTTTCATTATGGAACAACCTAATTTGATAGATGGTCGCAATGTTTACACGCAAGAACAGATTGAAGGTACGGGTCTTAGTTACTATTCTGTGGGCAGACCCGATATGAAGCATTCCACCCGTAACAAGGCACTTGCTTAACTAAAAAGAAGTATTCACAATAAATGGAATGGAGCGTGTTCATGATGAAAATAGTTCTTCTTTCCGGCGGTTCGGGTAAACGGTTGTGGCCTTTGTCCAATGATTCAAGATCCAAGCAATTTCTCAAAGTTCTTGAAGATTCAGAGGGAAAAAGTGAATCCATGGTACAGCGCGTGTGGAGGCAGCTCCAACAAGCAGGGCTCGGTGATTCCGCGTATCTGGCGACGAATCGCTCTCAGGTTGAGATGATTATGAGTCAATTAGGCAGCGAATCCCCTTTGATTGTAGAACCAGAAAGAAGAGACACATTTCCAGCCATCGCGCTTGCTGCAACGTACATGTATGATGTCGAAAGCCTGCCCTTGGATACGGTCATCACGGTGATGCCTGTAGACCCTTTTGTAGACGCAGCTTTTTTCCGTAAAATAAAAGAATTAGAGAATGTATTGGCTGAAACGGATGCAAACCTAGCCTTAATGGGCGTAGTGCCTAGTGTTCCTTCTGAAAAATACGGCTATATCGTTCCTTCAGACAAACGCCTCGCAGGGACTGAAGCGCTAAGGGTGAATCACTTTGTTGAAAAGCCTGATCGTGCACAGGCTGCTGCTTTAATCGAGCAAAAAGCACTTTGGAATTGTGGTGTTTTTGCTTTCCGTTTGGGTTACCTCATAGAGGTGATGGTTCAAAAAGGGATTCCTATTCAGTATGAGGCGATGCTCAAACATTATAACAAGTTATCTAAGATCAGCTTTGACTATGAAGTTGTGGAAAAAGAAGCTAGCGTTGTTGTCGTCCCTTATGACGGGTATTGGAAAGATCTCGGGACTTGGAATACATTGACGGAAGAAATGAGCCGCTCTCAGATTGGTACGGGGATTGTTACTAGTGATTCAGTGAATACACATTTGATTAATGAACTTGATATCCCGGTTACCGTGATTGGAGTGTCAGATGCGGTTATTGCTGTCAGTCCGGACGGGATTTTGGTGACTGCCAAATCGGAGAGTCCAAGAATCAAGGAAGTCATGAATAAAATTGAAAAACGTCCGATGTATGAAGAGCGCAGGTGGGGACGCTATCGTGTCATCGACTATGTGAAATATACGGAGGAAAATGAAGTTTTGACCAAGCGCATTCTCGTGCGCAGCGGCAAAAACATAAGCTACCAGCTCCATTACAAGCGAAGTGAGGTATGGACGATAATTAGCGGCGTGGCAGATATCGTCATCAATGACAAGCTGTATCAAGTAAAGCCAGGGGATGTTGTTCGTATTCCGGAAGGGACAAGGCATAGCATTCGTGCGATTACGGATGTAGAGTTTATTGAAGTCCAAAGCGGAACGGAATTAATTGAAGAAGATACAGTCCGTATCTGTATGGAATGGAAGGATATTCCACTTCATTAGTTTATTTAAATGTCGCTATTAGAACATAAGCAATGCCTTCTATTCGAATTTAAGAATGGAAGGCTATCTTTCATTTGAAAACGAAATAGAAATGGAAAAAATTGAAAAATGCCTGGTGTGATTGATCTAACAGTAGGATACGTGTTCTGATCAGCCATCATTGGGTAAGCCTATTGTTAACACGATCAAACTGGAGGTTAGATGATGTTGAATATCGGAAAGGCGGGTGTGTTCAGAAAGGTGGTTTCCTTATTATTTCTATTAAGTCTCCTATCACCGAGTTTGCTCACACACCCAACAATTTCACAAGCGTCAGGTTTACCCATCAATTCGAAAGCAACGGTTGAAGCCAGATCAGTGCTGCAGTATTTGTACAATATATCGGGTGTGATGACCATTAGCGGACAGCATGATTACTTGGAAAGTCCAGATGAATGGAGCAAGAAAGTGAAGGGGGTGACTGGCAAATATCCGGCTCTCCACGGATATGAGTTTGGAGCGATTATGAACCAAACGGCTAGTCAATTGGATTCGCAAAGACAAAATGTGGTGAACAGTGCCATTGAATGGAGTCAAGCAGGCGGTCTGGTGAGCATTACGTACCACGAAAGCATTCCGGGAACCTGTCTGTGCTGGTCGAATGTCAAAAAAGGAATGAGCCAAGCTGATTTTGATCTGTATGTAACCCCGGGCACCTCGCAATATAAGCAATTGATCGCGGATCTGGATAAAGCGGCATTGTATTTAGGCCAATTACGGGATGCAGGTGTGCCGGTTCTATGGCGTCCCTATCATGAAATGAATGGCGATTGGTTCTGGTGGGGGAAGAAGTCGAACTTCACCGCGTTGTGGAATATTATGTATGATCGCTTCGTCCGCGTTCATCAATTGAACAACTTATTGTGGGTATGGAGCCCCAATGCGCCTAACGCCTCATCGGACGCTTACAATGCCACTTATCCGGGTGATGGCAAGGTTGATGTACTTGCTGTTGATATTTATGACAATGACTATAAATCGGACTACTACGATAAAATTGTTGAATTAGCCAAAGGTAAGCCTGTCGCTATCGGCGAAAATGGCGAATTGCCAAGTAGCACGATTCTGAGTAAACAACCCAAATGGGCCTATGTTATGACTTGGGGAAAGATGCTAGCTGATAATAATGCCGCGGAAGAGATCAAATCGTTCTATTCGCATCCAAAATTGTTGACAAGAGAATCGTTTTTGCTTCCTTTAAAAATGTCTTCCATAGCCATTCGCAATGGGCTTCATGCAGAATATTACGATAATATGGATTTCACAGCATTAAAAGAAGTGAAAGAAGACGCCAAGATTGATTTTAATTGGTTCAACACAGCGCCCTATCCATCGATGCAGGCCGATACCTTTTCTGTGAGATGGACAGGTAAACTAAAGCCTCTATATACAGAAACGTACAAAATATCGACATTGAGCGATGATGGCATTCGCGTTTGGGTGAACGGTTTGCTTGTGATTGACAGTTGGTTTAATCAGAGCTGGGTAGAACGGACTGGGACGATTGCGTTGACGGCTGGAACACCTGTCGATTTTAAAGTGGAATATTATAATAATACGAATGGAGCTGCAGCTAAAGTGATGTGGGCAAGTCCCTCCCAAACGAAAGAAATAATTCCAGAGCATGCCTTTTTTCTTCCCTAGCGAAGGAACGGTATCCCTATGGAAAGGAAAAGAGCAGGATGAAAACTACTTCCATGAGATATATCGTTTTACCGGCTGTTTGGATGCTGTTTCTTATCATGATCTCAGCCTCTCGTAATGATGGCGCTGCAGCCAAAGAAGCTCTTGTAAGTAAAGATGTGATTCCATTGTCATACACCGCGGGTGATACATTATGGATGCTGGGCAAGCAGGATGATTCCTTTGAGGAGTTTGCCAAAGCAAGTACGCGGCTTCAAAGCATTACAATCTCTCAGGATGACAATCCAGAGACGGATTGGTTAGCCGTGCCCCAGGGGCTTAATAAATCGATTAATAGCACGTTTACGATTCGTTACGCTCTTGACAAACTGCCGGAACATGGGGTCCTCTTTCAGGTTAAGATTCTGGATGCTCATAAGGCTACTCCACAGATGGCAGTATTTTCTAACCGGATGCTGGCTGGTTTGATACAGATTGCAGGCGTCGGAGGGACTTCGAGTACCTATCCTTATAAGAAGACTTATGAGCTGTATATCCCCAAAGAGCAGTTGCAAGTAGGAACTAACGAATTGAAGCTTTCGGTTGAAGGATGCTTATACTGCTCGACAGCTGAGGATAAATTTTTGTGGTGGAAATGGGATTATTTATCCCTCGAGTCTTTGGAGTCGCCTGCGCAGGAGCCGATACACGGTAAATATGTCGAATCGGGCACGAAAGTTAGCAATCTCTCATTTTATTACGATGAAGGAGCTGTTCGACATCTTCCTTACGTGCTGAAATGGCTGGGCATCGCTTACAGCGGCAACGTCATGAGGGTGGATTGCGCTACCGATGTGGCGCAGGGCTGTTCATCGATCCAATCGTATTATGAGACTTTACGCGATTATCATACCCAAGCAGTAGCGCTCCATTTGCATACGGGGAACATTAAGCTGCAAGCGGACGGCACTTTGCCAGCGGATGCAGAGAACAAGCTGCGTGATTATCTTACGCAGTATGGGAACTATTTTCAATATTATGAGATCGATAATGAACCTGGTTTATTTAATCGTTCCAAAGCTGTTAATTTAGCAATAGCGACTTGGTTAAAAGCGCATATTCCAGCCTTAGCTCCACATTTGAAAACAGTAGCGCCGGGTTGGGCTTATGCGCCGAAGTATGCAGTTAGAGCCTGTCGCAATCAAACGGGTTCCGGGAGCCCTGCCTGTGGAAATCCTGATGGATGGGAAGGAGACCCTGAGCAAAGACTTGAGCTGGAAAAAGTGACTGATCTGAGCAATGGGCATGCTTATGGTACTTCCTATGCAGATAATAAAGGTGGGAGCTTCTTAGAAAATTTACAAATGTTTAAGGGGTCCGAAGATGGGCTGCCCAAATGGATGCTGAACACCGAGTACGGAACGTCGGACTCCCATGTAGATCCGCAAGTTTACGGAGCTTCACAGCCCAAATCTGCCGTCTTTGATCGCATCATGAGGGCTCATATTGGGTACGCGGATATATTCATGCAGCACGCGGCTTTCTATCCTAACTATGCATTGTTCGATTCAGGCATTGATTTGAATACTCATAATCCTGCATTAACACGTATTCATACAAACTTGCCGGATCAAGACTCAAGGGTTGGCATCACACGTCGGCTGAACGTGGCATATGCCACGCATGGCAGTCCTCTGACTTATGAAGTGATGAATAAGGATGCTTTGCAAGACAAGCTTGTCTACTTCCGCGGCGTGGATACCTCTGCCTTGCCGCCACTGCCAGGTTCGGAGGAAACGTCCAACAAAGTGTTAGTCAATTTCGTCAATTTTGGAACCACCAGGCTGACCATGGAAGTAAAAGTGACAATGCCAGAGGCTGCGGTGTATGAAGGGGAAAGATTCGGCGCTGGGGACACCTATGAGTCGGCGCGCTCAGTGGTTGGGGGACTGCAAGCATCTCCTACCCTCATATTTAAGGAGACACTAGGTCCGGGTGAAGCGGTCCAATACATATTAACAAGAACGAAGGATGTCATAATCAAAGCGCCCAGCTGGGTCGAAGCGAAGCCGATACAAGATCACGCCATTGAACTGAGTTGGATGGAGCCGGAGGGCGCGAAAAGCTATGAGATATGGCGCAAAATGAATGCGAGCGATAACTATCAACTCATTGCGCAGCAAGTGAATCAAAACCATTATGTCGATAAGGAGACGAAAGCAGGCAGCGCTTATTCTTATCGAATCAGAGTATCCGGCACCTCGCTGCTTTCCGAAGAAACAACGGCAACAGCAACGGATTATGTCTCATTAAGTCGAACGCAATGGGAGGTAAGCAGTAGTACCGGTAAGCCCCAAAATGCGATAGACGACAACCCCTACACAAGATGGGATACAGGAAAGGCACAACTCCCTGGGCAATATTTCACCATTGATATGCATGATTTCTATTCAATAAACCGAATTGTGCTCAAGAGCAATGGGTCACCGAACGACTATCCAAGAAAATATGAGGTATACGTATCGAATGACGGCGTGAATTGGGCAGCGTCAGTGGCTGCAGGTACAGGCGCTTTATTAACTGATATTCGATTTAATGAACAGAGAGTTAGATACGTGAAGATTGTTCAAACCGCCAAAGCAGGTAACTTTTGGTCGATCTACGATTTGCAGATTTATGGCATAAAATAAAAAACAGATTCTGTCCCTTTAGGGCGGGCAGAATTTGTTTTTTTGTTCTGAAATGAAGCTGTATACTAAGCAGGGGCCTCAGTTCCCTCTGTTTGTTCCGTTGACGGCTCAAGCGCCTCGTCCAGCTTCTGAACGCCAAGAATGTCACTAGTCAAACTTTATTTTTATTTTGGGCTTCTTTATATCGAAGTTTCGGAGTAAAATAAAGGACAAGGAGGAGGATTGATAATCATGAGTGCATTGAAAAGTTTCACTGATGCTGATCAACATATTTCTTTGGAATTAAGAGATGATCATTTAACTGTGCTGCGTTTCTATGGTGAAACCACGATTTACCCTTTTAAAAGTATTTCACTTGCCTCTGCTCCAATCCCTGAGTATCCTTTGAATCATGTGGCTATTTCTGTAATCGATTACAATACGGGTGTAACCGATTTCAAATTTTCATCCGACAAAAAAGATTTTGAAGAATTTGTTCATACCGCCATTCAACAACATAGTCGGTTCGTTCCAAACCACTAGCCATCGGCTAGTGGTTTTTCTAACATGCGCCGAATGAAGCGCTTTTCAGCAAAAGAAAAGCCTTGTCCTTAAGCTTTTGGCTTCAGAGGACAAGGCTATTTCTAATGTTTCATAGAATTAAACGGTTTTGATTTCAAGCAATTCGTAGGAGATGACGCCCATAGGGGCATTTACACTAATTTTATCGCCTACGGATTTATTCATAAGGGAATTTCCCAATGGACTTTCGTATGAAATTTTATTTAAGGAAACATCCGCTTCAGAGGAACCTACGATTTTATACGTGATGGTTTCCTTGAATTCGATATCGTTCAGGATCACCGTGGAACCAACTTGAACTTTTGAATTGTCCAGGGTTTTAACGACCTTTGCTTTTTTCAACATGCGTTCAATCGTCAAGATTCTTGTTTCCATGAAGGATTGATCATTTTTGGCAGAATGGTACTCACTATTTTCTTTTAAATCGCCGTAGCTAATGGCCAATTTGATCCGTTCGGATAATTCTTTACGCTTTACAGTTTTCAGATCCTCCAGCTCGGACTCTAACTTCGCTAATCCCTCTGGGGTCAAAATGATTTCATCATTGGACATTTGTGCATCTCCTAATTCAAAAACGGTTTATTTATAGTTCTTTATAGCATTCTACACTAAAATCGTTCATCATGCGAAATTGAATTAGAAATAGTTCTTCAGAAGGAAAATTAAGGGATTTACACGAATATCTTTTAGCGGAGTTTCAGCTAATACGTTAATGGAGGCCATTCGATGAGCGTACCTTTCAAGCAAATATTGAAATCGGAAGAAGAGATTAGAGACATAGTCGGATTTTCAAGCGAAGTTGTTAAGCAAAAAGCCATCCATCACTTAGATAAACATTGTCGAGATTTCATTGCCATGTCACCCTTATTATTCCTCTCAACTTCAGATGAATACGGGCATTGTGATGTTTCGCCCAGAGGTGATGCTTCAGGATCGGTCCTTATTCTGAATGATCATTATTTGGTTATTCCAGAAAGGCCTGGGAATCGCAGGATAGATTCTATTCGAAATTTGCTAACGAATCCTCATGTAGGTCTTCTTTTTATTATTCCCGGGCTTAAAGAAACGCTGAGGGTGAATGGGCGTGCCTATGTGATCAAAGATGATGAAATTTTGGAGCAGATGACTGCGCATGATAAAAAACCTTTACTTTGCATTGCCGTAGAGGTGGAAGAATGCTTCATTCATTGTGCCAAAGCTTTTATGCGATCAGGCGTATGGGATAGCACAACCTGGCAAGCTGAGGAACATCTGCCGTCCGTTCCAACTATTTTAGCAGCTCATGTCAACTCTAATGAGTTTACCGCGGAAGTCATCGCTGAGGGGCTCCAGATAAGCTATGAGAAGAGACTGTATTAATGATGGGAGCCGCGCCGCTGGATAGCTTTGATAAGTTTGTTCAGGATTGGAAAAAGTAAGGTTTGGACAGCCCCTTTCTATAATGGGAAATTATTCGGTTTGCGTCAAACGGGCTGTCTTTCCTTTATTTTTTACATATTTTTCAATCAATTCATGGATAGATTTGCTCTTAACGGGCTTACTCATATAATCGTCCATTCCAGCAGCCAGACAGTTTTCACGATCTTCTTTCAAGGCATTCGCGGTCACTGCGACTATCAATGGGCATTTGTCAGGCGGAAGCGATTGCTTAATGATTCTGCTTGCTTCAATTCCGTTCATCATGGGCATATGGAGATCCATAAAAATGATATCGAAAGGGGTATTCAGTGCGCTGCGAACGACTTCATCACCATTAGCAACTATGGTGGTGAAATGCCCCAGTTTCTCCAGCATCTTGTTCAATACAATTTGGTTAATGACATTATCTTCGGCGATAAGGATTTGAAGCGGGCTTGAGTTCACAGCTTCATGATCGTTGATTTGCGAATGAATGGAAGACAGATCTTCTTGGAGACAAATCGTGAAGATGATGGTTGTCCCAGGTTCGTCGGTAGGCTCTACCCAGATATCTCCCCCCATTAATCGAACAAGCTTCTTGCTGATCGCGAGACCTAATCCGGTTCCTTCATACTTGCGGGTCATTAAATGATCGACTTGGGAGAAGGGCTCGAATACAAAGTTTCTTTTATCCGTCGTAATCCCAATACCACTATCTTTGACAATAAATTCAAGCTGCACAAGTTGGTCTTCTTGTACACGTTTATTGACATGAATGGAGATACCGCCTGAAGTTGTAAACTTAATTGAATTACTCACCAGATTTAGAAGTACTTGTTTCAAACGCTCCGAATCTCCAATTAAGGTAAGAGGCACATTCCGATCCAAGGAGTAACTTGTTGTTAACTGTTTCTCTTCAGCTTTCGTTGATAATATGCTAAAGGTCTCTAAAATGGTGTCTCGGACGCTAAATGGGAAGTCGTTCAATTCTGTTTTGCCGGATTCAATTTTGGAAAAATCTAAAATATCATTAATGATCGTTAGCAGCGTTTCTCCGCTTTTATGAATAATTTCCACAAATTCTTTTTGTTCATCATCCAAGGTTGTTGATTCCAAAAGTAAATCGGTCATACCGATCACACCATTCATCGGTGTCCTAATTTCATGGCTCATCATGGCCAGAAACTCACTCTTTGCTCGGTTTGTTTTTTCTGCGATTTCCTTCTCAAGGATGAGTTGTTTCTGTTCGGTCATATCTTTGGCGATAACATAGAAGCCTACATTAATACCTTGAATAATGATGGGAGCAATCGTCGTCAAAACTTCCACGGTATGCCCATCTGTATGGCGGATACGATCAATCTTCTTATCAAACGATGGATCGTACTGAGGGCTGGAAAGAATATGGTTGAGATTATCTTTTCCGATGAAGTTGGAAAAAGTTTTTCCCGACAATTTCGCTCATGCAGCAGCCAAAGAGTTCTTGCGCTTTCATGTTGCCGTTAATAATGGTGCCATCCAAATCAAGTGAAATAATAGCATCATGATTATATTTTTTCAGAGAAGTATGTCGTTCAATAGACTCCTGGAGTTTTTTTTCAGCTGTTTTGTGTTGGGAGATATCGGTAATATGCGCAAGGTAATAAAGAGGTGTTCCATCCGTATCGTCTTTTATTAAAATGACATGTACCGATGCCCATATGATCGTTCCATCTTTGTGCAAAAAACGTTTCTCCATAGAAAAGGAGGTCGATAAACCATTTGTTATATGTTGGATTTGGAAGGCACACTTGGGCCAATCGTCTTGATGGGAGAATGTTTGAATGCTCAGCCTTAATAGTTCATCTTCTCTGTATCCGAGAATGGAACATAAAGCCGGATTTATTTTAACCAAAAGCCCATCTAAAGAAATGAAAGCAACCCCAAAAGGAGAATAGCGATGGACATGTTCAAAAAAAGAGTGTTCATCCACTTGTGCGCTGCTCATTATTAGCCCCCATTCAATTATTTGATATGTATCCATCATAAGCGTTTATTGTAAATAAAACCATTAGAAATCAGTATCCCTTTCCATAGGAAATGAAACATATGTCAACGCTTACTTGAATAAGTGTGCATGATTTTTTTGATTATATTGATTTCTAAACATTTCTGGCGTCAAGCCTTCAGATTTGCGAAAGGTGGAAATGAAATGGGAGGCATCGAGAAATCCGGTCGCCTCAGCCACATGCTTCACCGTTTGATCAGGCATAGCGATCAGCATTTCTTTGGACTTTTGCAGACGAAGCTGCAATACATATTGATAGGGAGAAATGCCAAAAGCTTTGCGAAACAAGGTGTTGACGTGTTGAGGACTAAGTCCAAGCCGATGTGACATCCAACCGAGTCCAACCTCTGAAGATCCATAGACCTCCTCCAGTTGAAGCAAGAGAGGCAGCAAACGCTCATGGCTTTGAGAGAAAGAAGCGCTCCGATTCACATTACCGTGTTTTTTTAAAAGCGTGAGGAATTGATAAATTTCCAGTGAACCATTCGTACCGGTAAAGTCATGGCTGTATTGATACTTGTCGTAAAAATAAGTGTGAATGTCCGCAAGTGGTGTATCTTCTCCCCAACTCACTACCGTTAGCACGGGCAGCTCTAGTGCATGAACAATGGAAGCGGCCAATGAGCCATCAAAGGTTAAATACCAAGTAGACCACTTGTTTCCAGATGCTTTGTAGGCGTGAGGAATACTTGCCGGTAAGAGCAAACCTTGATGCTCGTTTAGTTTTAGGTTTCCGTTTTCCAATTGAATGTCTCCGCTGCCTTCGATAGTTTGCAGCCAATGGAAGCAGGGGTATCCCTGCTCTCTTTTTAAGTAGTCCTGTTCCTGCTCATACCCAACAGTTTCCAGAATGAGAGGAAGCTTCCGATCTGATTCTGTAATGACGAAAAATTTCCTGTAATCAGTAAGCATGCTTAATCGTACACTTCTCTTTCATTTTTTAATATGCTAGGCGAGTTATCTTATATTTTAAAACAATTTAGACTCATGTACAATAAACATATTGTTGCTAATCATAATACGAAGATGAAGTGAGGTACATCACATGTCTGCTAAATTTATATATACACCACCGACGAATGGCTACCCGGAATGGAACAATAATCCGGAGATATTTCAGCTGAACCGACAGGAAGCTTACGCTACTCTAATGCCTTATCGGACAGAAGCAGAAGCATTGGCAGGTGTCCGTGAAAGTTCTGATTTCTATCAATCCTTGAATGGAACTTGGAAATTTCATTTTGCCGAAAATGCTCAGGGAAGACCGCAAAACTTCCATCATGTCGATTATGATACAAGTAACTGGTCTGACATTACGGTTCCTGCCCATTGGCAGCTGCAGGGCTTCGACTTTCCACAATATACGAATTTGATTTATCCATGGGTAGGGCACGAGGATTTAATGCCTCCCTTTGCTCCGGTGAAGTATAACCCGGTTGGTTCCTATTCGCGCAGCTTTACGGTTCCTCCCGCGTGGACAGGTCAGCCTGTTTATCTAAACTTCCAAGGTGTGGAATCCGCGTTTTATGTCTGGGTGAACGGCGACTTGGTTGGTTTCAGTCAAGATTCGTTTACACCTGCGGAATTTGATATTACCCCTTACCTCGTAGAAGGGGATAATAAGCTTGACGTTGAGGTGTACCGCTGGAGCGATGCAAGCTGGTTGGAGGATCAAGATTTCTGGCGCCTCAGTGGTATTTTCCGCGATGTATATATCTACAGCACACCTACAACTCATATCGCGGATTTCAAGGTCCTGACGGAATTAGACGATGCGTTTGAGAATGCCGAACTGCGTATTCAAGTCAAAGTGAATAACTATGATGGACTTGACCAAGGGGTACGCCGCATTGAGGCTGTTCTCTATGATCATGAACAAAGGCCGGTTTGGAATGGGCCTTTAAGCGCTCAATTGAACGAAAGCGGCATGGAGAAGCAGGATGTGGAGCTCTCTGTTCAAGTTGAACGTCCGAGGTTATGGAGTGCAGAGAAGCCTCATCTCTACACGCTCGTTTTGAGCTTGAAAAATGAGCATGATGAACTTCTCGAAACGGAAAGCTGTAAAGTCGGTTTCCGTAAGTTCGAAATTAAAGATGGTTTAATGCAAATTAACGGTCAGAGAATTGTTTTAAAAGGTGTTAACCGTCATGAATTTGATACGGATCGCGGTCGTGTTGTTGACGCGGCAAGCATGTTGGCTGATATTTTGCTCATGAAAACACACAACATTAATGCGGTCAGAACCTCACACTACCCGAACAATCCGCTTTGGTACGAGCTTTGCGACGAATACGGCTTGTACGTTATCGATGAGACGAACTTGGAGACGCATGGGTCTTGGACGAATAAAAAAGAAGAAGATCAAGGCGTCGTGCCGGGCAGCAAGCCGGAATGGACGGGGGCAGTGCTGGACCGCGCAAATTCGATGCTACAAAGAGATAAGAATCATCCTTCGATTATTATCTGGTCGCTGGGGAATGAGGCTTTTGGCGGCGACAATTTCATTAAAATGCATGATTTTCTAGTTGAAGCAGACCCATCACGCGTGATTCATTACGAAGGTGTTTTCAATTATAGAGCATCGGACGCGGCATCGGATATCGAAAGCCAGATGTACACGTATATCAACAAAATTGAAGAATATGCGAAAAGCAAACCGAAAAAGCCTTTTATTTTATGTGAGTACAGTCACGCCATGGGCAATTCCTGCGGTAATTTATTCAAGTATTGGGAGCTGTTCGACAAGTATCCCGTTCTGCAAGGCGGCTTTATATGGGATTGGATCGATCAATCGATTCGCACGACAACATCTGAAGGCATCACTTATCAAGCTTACGGCGGTGACTTCGGAGATACTCCGAATGATGGCAACTTCTGCGGGAATGGTCTTATCTTTGCTGATCGGAAACCTTCACCCAAAATTTATGAAGTCAAGAAGTGCTATCAGAATGTTAGGATAGAAGCTGTCGATCTTGCGCAAGGGCAGATTTGTGTGAAAAATCAATTCTTATTCACAAATCTGAATGAATTTGATTGGATTTGGTCGATTGAACGCCAGGGCGTTCAGGTAGGCGAAGTGAATCGTGGACAGTTCGCCGTGCAACCAGGCGAAACCGAGATCATTCAATTGGCGCTTCCTCGTGAAGCGGCTGGGTTCTCTTCGGATGAACTCGTGCTGACGATTAGTCTACAGCTGCAAGCTGATGAAAGTTGGGCGAGCAAAGGTCATGAAATTGCTTGGGAGCAGTTCTTGCTGCCTGTGAGCACCGATTTGGTCATCCAAACGGATGCTGCGGTCGAGCTGACCTCGATCAGTGCCGTTCAAATTATTGCGAACAAGGATGCCATTCAGTTGAAGGGCAGCCACTTCTCGCTTCAGTTCGATACGGCAACAGGAGATCTGATTTCCTACTTATATGATGGTATCGAGCTGTTCCAGTCGGGTCCCGTACCCAATTTCTGGAGAGCCTATACGGATAATGACCGCGGCAATCAGCACCATATTCGCTGTGCGACTTGGCGTGAGGCAGGCAGCGGAAGAACGCTTTGTTCTTTGCAAGCGAAACCGGCAGCCGATGGCGGAGCTGAGGTTCGCATAGGTTATAAAGTGCCAACACAGTCCGTATCCGATGTGCAGGTTGTCTACACCGTGCTGACGACTGGGGAAGTAGAAGTACGTATGGAGCTTGCGCCAGGATTAAACTTGCCGGAAATTCCGGAGATCGGTGTGCTGTTTCAATTAGATGGTTCTTTTCAGCAGTTGACTTGGTATGGCCGTGGACCTCATGAGAATCATTGGGATCGAGCGGTTGGAGCCAAGCTAGGCTTATACCAAGGGACTGTTGCGGAGCAATTCGTACCTTATCTTCGTCCGCAAGAATGCGGTAATAAGACAGATGTTCGCTGGGCAACGTTAACGAATGAGAATGGCAGAGGTTTGCGTATTACCGGTCTTCCAACCGTTGAACTTAACGCTTTGCCTTACTCGCCTTCTGAGCTGGAGACTCATGATCATCCTTACAAGCTGCCTGTTAGCGATAAAGTGGTTGTTCGCGTCAATTACAAGCAAATGGGTGTCGGTGGTGACGATAGTTGGGGTGCAAGAACACATCCCGAATTTACGTTATATGCTAATCGTACCTACGCATACAGCTTTACGTTTAAAGGTATTTAAGTTTAAAAAGAATGCCAATCTATGTGCCCTTGGGTCAAAGATTGGCGTTCTTTTTTTTTGTAGGTAAGTATATGTCTATACATTTGCTTCGCATCTACCTTGACAAATTCGCTCGTCCCTGAAGGACAGTGATTTATCCTTGGTTTGGGATCATACAATGGTACACATGTGGTATGATGAAGTATGCCGCTTATTTTGTTAGTAAAGGAGCATAAACCTTCATGTTAAAACGTTCCCCGTATGTTCTGCTGGTCATTGCCACTTGTATTTGGGGAGGCAACTTTGTTGCAGGCAAAGCGCTCGTTCTTCATATATCACCTATAACACTGGCTGCTATGCGTTGGAGTATTGCCTTTCTCTGCCTGCTCCCATTTGTGGGTAAGGAGGCTTGGAGGCGAAGGTTAGATTTCCTTCAAGGCTGGAAAATGATTCTGTTCCTATCCGTCACAGGCGTTGCCGGATTTAATACGCTAACGTATGCAGCCGTCCAATATACAGGCTCGATAAACGCCTCACTAATGAATTCAGCAACACCAATCATGGTTGTGATTTTAACCTGGTTGGTAATGAAAGAGCGCTTCGCATGGTCAGCCTTGCCCGGTATCCTCGTCTCTATGGTCGGCGTGAGTTGGATTATTAGCCGGGGCAGTCTCGGGGCTCTGTTTAATCTCTCTTTTAATAAGGGGGACCTCCTCATGCTGCTGGCCGTTTTTTTCTGGGCTTTATATTCGGTGGGTATGAAAAAGGCAGCAGGTCGATTTCCGGCAAGTCCGCTGCTGCTTGTTCAGGTTGCCGTCGCTTTAGTGCTATTGATTCCGTTATCTGCCATCGAATGGGCAATCAAGTCGCCACAGATAGTGTGGAGTCCTACTCTGGTCACCGGTGTTATCTATATTGGATTGTTTGCCTCTTTGCTCGCTTTTCTATCATGGAATCGGGCCATTGAGCTCGCAGGTCCGCAACGATGTGCGGGATTTCTCAATCTAATTCCGCTCTTCAGCGCTATATTTGCGACGACTTTCACCGGCGAGTCCTTGCGTTTATATCATTTTCTGGGGGCATTGTGGATTGTAGTCGGTGTTTATATCACGAATTATGCCATAAAGAAGCGGCAAGCCATCAGCAAAACTGCTCATTGATTCAGAAATTCGCGCTTAAACAGCCAACTGGAAGTTGAATTCCAGTTGGCTGTTTATTTTAATTAAAGCAAAATTAGCGTCTTGTGAGTTTTTTGAGAGTAGGAAATGGTAATATCAAATAGTATGGAAATTTGGGAGGAAGGAGGCTTGAGTGTGAATCGTTTTTACAGACCCATAGGCATCATATTCATCCTATCCCTCCTTATTATGTTGTTTACAGACATCTATTCGTCGGTGGCGCCGAGTAGGGGCATACAGCTTGCTAAACAGGGAGTACTGGATTTAACGAGCCGGGATTTTCGGAAACAAGGATTGGTCACATTGGATGGAGAGTGGGAGTTCTACGAAGGAAAGTTGTTGGAACCCACCGATTTTCGTGCAGGTTGGCGGACAGATGTTTCTTATTTATCTGTGCCTGGTACGTGGAATGGCAAAAATGAGGAACAAGGCATGAGCAGGAAAGGCTTTGGCACTTATCGGCTCAAAGTGCTTGTGAACGCTGGAGATGACATTTATGGCGTGAAATTAAGAAGTATTCGTATGTCTAATAAGTTGTATATTAATGGAAAGCTAGAGGGCGAGAGCGGGCGTCCGGGCGTTAACCAGAAGGTGCATATTCCCGGAAATACACCGTACAGCACTTTTTTTTACCGGATGGCAAAGAGATTGAGATCATTATACAAGTGTCAAACTTTGTATATCCGAGTGGTGGAATTGTGAATTCAATCGAGTTTGGCTCGCACGGGGACATCACAAAGCTAAACGGCCTACTGATAGGCAGTGATCTGGCTGGCATCTTGATTCTCGTCATGTTTGGCGCCTATCATTTGAACCTCTATCTTCTGAGAAGGCGTGAGAAAACCTACCTACTCAGTGGCCTTTATTTCATTTCTCTCGCAGTTATTCAATTCCTCTATGGCGAAAAGCTCTTTCAAAGGCTGTTCCCGGGCATCTCTTTTGATTTGGCTTACAAGGCGTTGGATCTAAGCGAATTTCTGAGTTCTGTATTAAGTGTCATGTTTTTCTGCTCTATTAACAATCGCCTCATGTCGCAGAGAAAAATGGTATGGTTAATATCCCCAATTTTAATTTATATGGTGGCTATTATTGTTCTGCCGTATTCGCTTTATAATGAGATAAGGTCACTGTTCTTTTTATACGTCGGAATAGCTCCCCTATTTATTCTCGGCAGAATGATATATTTATTTCGTACAAGCCCGAGGGGAACGTCCGAACGCAAAGAATTACTGCTGTTCATCGCTGCGATTGTTTCATTGCTGGGTTTCTTGGTGGATGGATCTTTATATTCAGAGAATCTGGTCACTTCGGATCTGCTGGGCAAAGTTGCCATTATATCTTTCATTACGTTAATGAATATTTTGCTTGCGGTACGATTTACTATTGCATATGAGAAGACCGAAACTTTAACCAATCAGCTAACCATTTCCAATCAATTGAAGGATGAATTCTTGATGCATACGTCACATGAGATCAAGACTCCCCTGCACGGGATTATGAACATAACCTCTTATTTGCTGGATGACGATGAACACAATTTGTCTGCTAAGCAGAAGCAAAATCTTTGGCTGATCAAGGATACATCCAACAAGCTTTCTATGCTTATGTACGATTTGATCGATGTTACACACTTGAAGCACGGTGAGTTGCGCTTACACATAACGGTTGTAGATATCAGGGCTGTGACGCAAATCATCTTTGATGTACTGCATTTTGAGCTCGCAGGCAAAGTAGTAAGATTGAATAATCAAGTCCTCCCCAATGTTTGGGTTCAAGCGGATGAGAACCGATTGCGGCAAATTCTTTATAATTTGGTGCATAATGCGATAAAACATACAGAAAAAGGGGAAATAAGCGTAACGTCGCGTGTTTCTTCGGGAATGGTGTATGTCACAGTAACAGACACAGGAATTGGGATACCGATAGATAAGCATACGAGTATTTTTGAGTATTTCGAGCAGCTTGACCAAGTTATGCCTGGTGATGGGTATACGGGAATGGGCGTTGGTTTGTATATAAGCCGCAAGCTTGTAGAACGAATGGGCGGAGAGATTCACGTTGTTTGGTCAGAAATCGGACAAGGGACGAGCATGGCTTTTACACTTCCGAGCGCTGCAGAGCCCTTACCTGTTCGTGATCATATTTATAGTATCGACATGTATCGGCAAAGAGCAGTTGAGGAGCTCGATTCATTTGACATTTTGGAACAGCACACCTATACAATACTCATCGTGGATGATGAAGCCTCCAATATCCATACCCTGCTAAACATTTTGAAAAGACATCCATATAATGTGATTACCGCATTCTCGGCCAAAGAAGCCATGATCAAAATAAAAGAGTATCCTCAAGTTGATCTCGTTATTTTGGACGTTATGATGCCGGGCATTTCTGGTTTTGAGCTTTGCCGACTGCTTCGCACGCAGTATTCCATACTCGACTTGCCCATTTTATTCGCAACAGCTAAGGATAATTCCCAAGACATCGCAATGGGATTTGGAGCAGGAGCCAATGATTATTTGACGAAGCCGTTTGAAGCGGAAACGTTAATAGCTAGGATTCATACGTTGATTGCGATGAAAACGTCCATTCAAGAGGCTATTCGTAATGAGCTTGCCTTTCATCAAGCTCAGATCAAGCCTCACTTTTTGTATAATGCGCTTAGCAGTGTGATTTCGTTTTGTTACACGGATGGCGAAAAAGCGGCTTATTTATTATCGAAGCTAAGCCAATATTTGCGCTACATCCTAGACATGGACCGTAATGAATTATTTGTTCCCCTGAACCGAGAGTTGGAATTAATTGAAGCCTATGTGGAGATCGAGAAGGCTCGCTTTGGGGAGCGATTTGATTTTGCGAGTTACGTTGATGAAGGACTTAAGCATGTTGCCATCCCATCATTATGTATTCAACCGTTTGTGGAGAATGCGATACGTCATGGTTTATTTGAAAAGGAAGGACACGGCACGGTCACGTTAACGATTCAGGAGGGAGATCGTTATCTGCAAGTTACCGTGCAAGATGATGGTGTTGGGATGCCCGACGATCTTCTGTACCAAATTGCCAATGGCAGTCGGGATAGCGGTGGTATAGGCATCTCCAATATTCGCAGCCGTCTGGATTCGATTCCGGGTGCAACCCTGATCGTAAGTTCGGAAATGGGACGCGGAACAAAGATAACTATGTATTTGCCTTTGAACGGCAGTAAACAGGATTTTTTAGAAGAAAGGAGGGGAAAGGTTGTTTAATGTTGTCATTGTGGAAGACGAGAAACCGATTCTTGAATTAATGAAAGTGCTTATCGGCCGGAATCCCCATTATACGATTACCGGCGCTTTCAGCAATCCGCTTGAGGCGCTCGATAGGTTGCCATCACTGCGACCGGATGTTGTCTTCCTGGATGTGGAAATGCCCAAGATCAATGGCCTGGAGCTCGCACACAGATTGAATGAAATTTCTGATCAGACGCGCATTGTTTTCACGACAGCATATAAGGAATATGCGCTGGATGCTTTTCAAGTTTATGCCTTCGATTATATATTAAAGCCTGTTACACCGACAGCGATTGAGCGGGTAACGAACCGCCTGATTAAGCAGAATCGCACTTCTGTCCAGCCAGGGGAGCAGGCAAGGGTCATGCATGCTTCAAATCGGTGTTTTGGAGGATTCGAGGTCAGGAATCCGCAAGGCACGCTTGTTCGCTGGCCGACACGCAAGACGGAGGAACTGTATGCTTTCTTTCTCTGTCATCCAGGTCAGGATATAAGCAAGTGGCACTTGGCTGATATTTTATGGCCGGATATGCTGGAAGAAAGGGCTTCGCACAATTTACATAACACCATCTATCGATTAAAGAAAATTTTGAAAGAGCAAGAACTGGGCATGGATATTCAGAAAACGAATGAAGGTTACATGTTGGATACATTACATGCTACCTATGATTTATTGGAGTTTCAAAATAGTGGCTTGGCGCCCACGGAGGGTGTGCAGGATGAGGCACAGGCTGAGCGATTGTGTACCCTTTACCAAGGTCCTCTTTTGGATCGGAAGGATTACTTATGGAAGGTACAGCTTGAGGTTGGCTATGGGAAACAGTATACAGGGCTTGTACGGAGTTTGATTGGCAAAGATATGAAGCGACAAGATTGGGGCAGGGCTGAACAAAGGTTGGACACCTACTTGTCCCTATACCCCTTGAATGAGGATATGCAGCAATTGTTGATGGATGTATACGTAATCAGTGGGAAGAGGGAACAAATCGCCAAGCACTACGTTAGCTTTGAAGCTCATTATCGGAGGGAGCTGGGAATCGAGCCGCCAAAGGAAATGAGAAAGAAGATTGAGAATTACTTGAAATAAGAGCCTGTTTACAGTCAAAAAGGATTAAGGGATGAATCGCAGAGACAGCAGAGATGCTGTCTTTTTTTGAACACAAAAGGACCGTCAGGATGTTTTTCCCTGACGGTTTTTCTTACTTCAATTAATGTGAGACGGACGTTTGATCAACTTTCGTTGGATCCTATGACTTTGAATAATCCCGAACGTAGTAATACCAAGTGTCATTCCTAGAGAACGGAGGAAGTTCAGCGTCGAGGAGGCAGAGCCGTGCTGCCGTGCTTCGAACAGATGAATAGCCGCGTTGCCCAGAACGGAGAAGGATGCTCCGATACCGAGTTATAATCCTTCTAGTATTCCGCGGCTTTCAATATGTAGTCGATCTCCCTTACATTCACTTCCCGTGTGATTTCAACTTTAATGTTTTTTTCTAAATGATTGTAACATGAGTCAAGTTGGCCTTATATGCTTTTAGAATGGCATAAGTGACTTTATCCATTTTGGCTCCGTCAAAGATAGTCTTCTTGACTTCTGTCTTGAACGATACGGCATGAAAAATTGCATTTCGGAATGTTGTACCTTTCAAACCCGCATGATTAAAGCTTGTTCCCGTGAAGGTTAGGTTATCAAAACAAATGCCTGATAACTCGGATGAGCTGAAGTCGGTTTGGTCTAAGATGCAATTTTTGAAGCTTGCGCCTTTGAGATTCGATTTTGAAATTTTGGCTCTGGTTAGATTCGTGCCATTGAAATTCACACCATCCAAGTTGCTGCATTTAAAGGAGGCATTCGTTAAGTCAGAATTGCTGAAATCGGATTCCTGCAGATTACTGTAATTAAATTTGCCGTCATGAACTTGAATTTCTCGGAGATCGGACTTCTGCAGGTTTTGCATCGAGAAATCTATTCCAATGATTTGTTGAAGCTTCGTGGTATTGGCATGAATACTTTCGATTAATTCCGTAATTTCGCCAATGGAGTCAATCGTCCGATGAAAGGCGGCTTCTTCGTTAAAACCATCCTTTTGCAAATCCTGAAGTCTTTCTTGCAAATCCTTGGACAGTTCTTCTTTTAATTCCTGAATTGGCTTTAAATCCTCATAGCGTGAAAAAATATCGTCTAAATAGGTTGTAAGTCTTGCATTCATGTTGTATACCGCCTTTCTCAGATTAGTAAATTGAGAATTGTTTTCGCATGCTCCCAATTAAGTTTGTTCTTCGTATAATTTTCTTTCCCGATATCCGTAATATGATAATATTTTCTCCTACCGCCCTGCGTTTCATCACCCCAGTAAGAGACAATGCTCTCATCTTGTTCTAATCGTTTAAGACTGGAGTACATGGTTGCTTCTTTCAGCTCATACTCTCCACCTGAGCTAGCCTGCACTAGCTTGGAAATTTCATATCCATATTTATCTCCGGAAAGCAGAAGCTTGAGAATAATAGTATCGGTGTGACCCCGAATGAGATCCGCTGTAATTTTCAAATCAACAATCGTCCTCACCTCCTCTTTTACAATATAAAACAAAGTACTATGTCTGTCAAAGTAATTTTATTTTAGTAATACTATGATGCTATATGATGACCTCATTTGTTAATGGAATGAACAAGTCTATTGAAGAATACATTGAAATAAGGAATAACGAAGATGAAGAGGTGAATCGACGATGAGTGAGAATAAAAGTAAGCTTACGACTAGTTGGGGGGCTCCTGTTGGGGATAACCAAAACTCGATTACGGCGGGTTCACGAGGTCCGATATTAATACAAGATGTTCACCTCTTAGAGAAGTTGGCGCATTTCAACAGAGAACGAGTACCTGAACGCGTTGTTCACGCCAAAGGGGCAGGAGCCCATGGCTATTTTGAAGTTACGCAAGATTTGACCGCGTATACAAAAGCCAGCTTTTTAGCTGAAGTGGGCAAACGCACGCCATTGTTCGTTCGTTTCTCCACCGTTGCCGGGGAAAATGGCTCATCCGATACGGTGCGCGATCCACGTGGATTCGCTGTGAAGTTTTATACGGATGAAGGAAACTATGATTTGGTAGGCAACAATACGCCGGTATTTTTCATTCGAGATGCAATTAAATTCCCTGACTTTATACATACGCAAAAGCGTCATCCGCAAACGCATTTGAAAAATCCGAATGCTGTTTGGGATTTCTGGTCGCTATCCCCTGAATCTTTGCATCAAGTGACAATTCTGATGTCGGACCGCGGAATTCCGGCAACGCTGCGGCATATGCATGGCTTTGGCAGTCATACGTTCAAATGGGTAAATGCGGAAGGCCAAGGCGTGTGGGTGAAGTATCACTTCAAAACCGAACAAGGCGTCCAAAACTTAGCGACGGATGTTGCGGCTCAGCTCGCGGCGGAAAATCCGGATTATCATACGGAAGATCTTTTCCATGCCATTGAGCAAGGCGATTTCCCTTCCTGGAAGCTTTGTGTCCAGATCATGCCGCTGGAAGATGCGAATACATATCGGTTCGATCCCTTTGATGTAACCAAGGTATGGTCACAAAAGGATTATCCGCTGATTGAAGTGGGACGCATGGTGCTGGATCGTAATCCGGCTAATTATTTCGCCGAGGTTGAACAAGCAACGTTCTCCCCGGGGACACTTGTGCCTGGTATTGATGTCTCTCCGGATAAAATGCTGCAAGGCCGCTTGTTTGCATATGGCGATGCGCATCGCTACCGGGTAGGGGCTAACCACCATACGCTGCCGATTAATCGGCCCCAGAGTGAAGTAAACCATTATCAGCGTGACGGTCAGATGATTTCCACGGAGAACGGGGGAGGTTCCGCCTATTACGAGCCCAACAGTCTAGGGGGGCCCACAGAAACATCCGCGCATAAACAGGCGCCTTTTGAAGTAACGGGTGAAGCGAACAGTACGGCCTATGATCACCATGATCACTATACGCAAGCAGGCGATTTGTATCGCTTGTTGAGTGAAGGAGAACGTGAACGTCTCGTTCAAACGATTGTAGGTGCAATGAAGCCTGTTGAACAAGATGAAATCAAACTTCGACAAATTGGTCATTTTTACAAGGCAGATCCTGAATATGGGGTTCGTGTTGCGGAGGGGCTCGGTTTATCTGTCCCTGAATGAAACATATAGAAAAAGGCAGCTACCTTTTGGTCAAAAAAGGATGGCTGTCTTTTTTTGTATAGGATTAGCTTTCAAATAGCAAATTCAATTCTTACGAAGAGGTGGATGCAATGGGTACACGTTTATTATCCGAGCAAATGATTAAAAAGCGGTTTCCGCACTTAAGGTATCTGAGAATCCATACCCAAGAAAAGAATACGGCGACGATTTATGCCTGGGATGACGATTTGCAATTAGCGGACCAAGAAATTCGCAGCTTAAAACAATTTGCTTCCGATTATTTGAATCCCTATGTCTGTTTTAAAGTGAAAGCGTATCCTTATGTGCAAGAAGAGAAAGTTCCGCAAATGAATGAATTGCCGGAAATCGTCATACAAGCAGCAACAAGTAGAAAGCTTAATCAAGATGGCATCAAAGCCGTGATAAACCGTTTATTTCCATTTGGACGTTTAAACTACGACAGATATGAAGCTGCTGAGGGAATGATTCATTTTCAATTTCATGCCATTCGTTTGATTAGCGATAAAGAGAAAGAAGCCATGAAGAGTTATCTGAATGAATTAATTCCCTTAGGTTCTTATTGTGAAGTGACTTTTTACTAATTGGCATAGCTGGGCAAGTTCCGAGAAGGACAATTACTGTTGTCTATTCCGAACTTGTCCTTCTAAAACATGAAAGATGGAGCAGTGTACCCCTATGCTTTTGGACAAGCTGGAGGGAACGATCCGGATGTGCTTTCCACATGTTCCAATCTTCTTGTTTAAAATTTGAAAATTGTCGGGAATCCGACATTATAACATGGTATGCTATGTTAATATATAATTAACACATTGGAATAGTCGGTATTAAAAAGAAAAGGAGATTTATCCAATGGACCAATTGAATGAACTGGCTGATCTTCAGGAAAAAGATCCTTCAAAGGAAGTTATGCTAGACGCATTTCATAGACATGGTGTTCTACGTGTCTACAAGAAAAATGAGTTTGTATTTCAAGAAAATGACATGCCTAACGGGGCTTTTTATGTAGAGTCTGGTTTGATCAAAATTTCGCAATCCTCCGAGGAGGGGCAGGGGATTACCTTGTTTCTTCGCTATGAGGGGGAAATTTTCGGGAATGCGGAAATTTTAACGAATTTACCGCGGAAACGATATGCCAGATGTTTGGTGGATAGTCAAATCATGATGTTGGATGGGCGTAAATTTAATGAGTTAGCCAGAGAAAATGCTGATTTTTCATATGCTCTAGCGGTTCTCGGGGCACGCAGACTGCTGCAAACCCAGAAAATGGTGGAAACCTTAATTTGCCGACCAGTCGCTTGGAGGCTTGCTTGGTTCCTCATGCAGCTCGGTAAACTTACGGATGTACAGCTGGAGGTTCAAGTCCCGCTTAGCCATGAAGAGATCTCCTATGTGATTGGCTGCAGCCGCCAAACGGTCACAGAGACGCTCAATAAATGGCGGGATAAAGGGTTGATCGATTATGCCAAAAAGAAAATCGTGATTTATCGTCCAACTCATTTCTTCGCAGATATTTAAATGGACACCGGCCTGGAGGGCGACCAAGTGATTATTATTGATCAAGTAAGCAAAACCTTTTCACAGCGCAAAGGCAGCTCGTATACCGCGTTAGATCAAGTTTCGTTGACGATAGGGAAAGGGGAATTCGTTTCTGTTGTAGGACCTTCCGGCTGTGGAAAATCAACGCTGCTCAACCTGATTGCAGGATTTGAACAAGCGGATAGCGGAACCATTACGGTCAATGGGCAAAAGATTACCAAGCCTGGGGCTGATCGCATCGTTGTGTTCCAGGAACATGGCTTGTTTCCATGGCTGACGGTACTCGATAATGTAGCTTTTGGTTTGAAACAACAAGGGTTATCGAAGAAAGAGCGATATGTACTTGCTGTTGAACAAATTAAAGCGGTGCATTTGAGCAAATTCACCGACCGCTATCCTCATGAGCTTTCAGGGGGGATGAAGCAGAGGGTAGCCATCGCGCGGGCGCTCGTCATGGACCCTGACATTCTTTTAATGGATGAACCATTTGCTGCTCTAGATGAACAAACGCGATTTATTTTGTTGAAGGATTTGGAAGAAATTTGGCTTAAAACGGGCAAAACGATTCTGTTTATCACACACAACATTCGTGAGGCTGTCATCTTGTCGGATCGCGTTGTGGTGATGGCCACGCAGCCGGGCAGAGTGAAAAAGCAATTTACGGTGCAAGCTTCCCGACCGCATCAACATGGCGATCCGCTTATTCATGCTTTGGAAGGTAAAATCATGGAGGCACTGACGGATGAGCTAGAGAAGGTTGTCAGAGAGGAGTTGGGTTATGCATACAGCCTTAAGAAGGACGCTGTTTCTCATAGCGCTGTTGATCGTATGGGAGCTGGGATTTAGAATTTTTCAGTGGGGGTGGAAATTCCCTTCTCCGCTGCAAACATTCCAAGCTTTTTATGATGGTTTCGCTCATGGACATCTTCTTAGCGCTATAGGCGCAAGTCTTCGCCGTTTGCTCATTTCATTTATTATATCGATCGGTCTGGGAACGATACTGGGTTATTTGTTTGCGCGATATCGTTTTTTTGATGAAACCTTTGGTTTTGTGGTTGTGGCGCTGCAAACAGTACCAAGCATTGCGTGGCTGCCTTTTGCCATCATTTGGTTCGGCTTGAATGATACCTCAGTTATCTTCATAACGACGATTGGCGCCACATGGACGATGTCCATGGCGAGCCGAACAGGTATTTTGAACATATCGCCACTTCATCTGCGAGCCGCCCAAATGCTCGGGACAGGCAGTGGATACCGCTTATTCTTTCAAGTTCAGCTGCCTGCTGCATTTCCTCATTGGATCACCGGCATTCGAGTGGCCTGGGCATTCGCTTGGCGAGCCCTTGTCGCTGGCGAGCTGATTGCCAAAGGAGTTGGCCTTGGTCAAATGCTGCAAGATGGACGCGGCCTAGGGGATACGGCTTCCATTCTGTGCGTTGTTATCATAATCGCGGTTATTGGCACGATATCGGATCATTTCTGTTTTAAACAATTGGAAGACAAGATTGTGCTTCGTTTTCAGCTTAAAAAATGAATGAGGAATAACGAAGTCAGTTTTCTGACGAAAACTCTAGGATTATGCTTACGAAGTCAGTTTTCTGACGAAAACTCTGAGATTATGCTTACGAAGTCAGTTTTCTAAAGAAAACTCTAGGAGGATTACATATGAAAAAGATCGGGTTGGTTTTAAGTTTAGCTATTATTGCATCGTTGGCTTTATCCGCTTGCGGTCAGAGTAAAGACACGGCTTCCATAGAAGCGAGCACAACGGTGAAGATTGGTATTCTCAAAAATGTTACGCATGCTCCGGGTTTCGTGGCGTTGCAAAATAATTACTTTCAACAAGCGTTCGGGAAAAATGCCAAAATTGAAGTGACTGCTTTCGATAACGGGGCGGACTTCGCCACCGCAATCGCAACGGATCAACTTGACATTGGTTATGTCGGACCAGGTCCTGTGATCAATCAATATTTGAAAAGTAAAAATATTCGAGTCATAGCCGGTGCCAATAATGGCGGAGCTGTTTTGGTAGCTCGCAAGGATGCTGGCATTAAATCCGTGAAAGATCTTGTCGGCAAAACGGTAGCCGTCGCAGCTAAAGGCGGAACACCTGATCTTTCGCTTCGGTTGCTTCTCAAACAAGAAGGACTGAAAGTATCCACAGATACTTCCGGAGTACAAATTGTGACCCGAGCCCCGGCGGATACGCTCGTTGCTATGCGCCAGAAAGAGGTGGATGCCACGTTAATCGCAGAACCCTGGGGCACCCAAATGATTCAGGAAGGAACAGGCACCATCTTAGTTGATTGGAACAAAATCCCCCCTAAAGACGGCAATTATCCGTTAACCATTTTAGTTGCCAGCGATAAGTTTATAAAAGAACACAGGGATTTAGCCAAAAAAGCGGTCAAAGCGAACAAGCAAGGCATTGATTTTATTCAGCAAAACCCGACCAAGGCCTATGAATTGATCAGTGATGAGCTGAAGCAATTAACCGGTAAAGGGATGGAGCCTACGCTTATTAAAGCCGCTATCGATCATTTGAAATTAACCCAAGATATTTCACTGGATGATATAAATGAGCAGGCAAAAGCTTCTTTTGACTCCGGGTATTTGAAAGTAAAGGCGGAAGAGTTGGATTTCTCCAAGTTTCTCGACTTATCTCTATTAGATGAAGTGAAAAAAGAAAAATAAGATTCAATCCATAAGGAGGCCATTCATTTGTTTATACAACCACAAGAAAACCTTTTGCCGGACTTTCATGAGCACCTCAAAGTAGTGATTCTTGGCACGGGAACACCAAGGGCCTTTTATGGAAGAGCCAAAGCAGGCGTGGCCGTACTCGCAGGAGACAAGGCGTTCCTGTTTGATTGCGGCGGCGCAACGGTTGACCAACTGATTCGAACAGGGGTTATGCCGCAGCGCATATCGGATGTCTTTTTTACCCATCATCATAGTGATCATAATTCTGGATTCTTTGATGTGTTCATTACGAGCTGGCGCACGCATGTGATTGCTGATCGGGTTTTTGAAGGGCGAAATGTCCCAATGAACGTATATGGACCTACAACGACGAAAGCGATTATCGGTAAAATGAGAGAGGGCTTTGATTTTGATGTCAACCTTCGTGTTACTTATAATGTTTCAGCCGGTGAGGGGGCTAACATTAACTATTTTGAGAACAATGAAGGTGTTGTTTATGACCGAGATGGGGTCGTTATTACTGCATTTGAGGTGGATCATCGACCGGTTGCCCCGGCTTTGGCTTATAAAATCGCGTATAATGGTAAATCTGTCGTTATTTCCGGTGATACGATCCCTGTGGATAAAATGGTTGAATATAGTAAAGGGATTGATTTACTTATTCATGAATCTTATAACAAAACCTGGTTGGACGCGCTCATTGCGAAGTTTCCGGAGCAAACGGTTGGCCTTTCCAATCCGGCTAAGTATCATTCAACTACGCTTGAAGTAGCGGAAATCGCTCGCCAAGCAGGGGTTCCTCATCTAGTGCTTACCCACCATATTCCAGCACCAGCTGCGAATGAGGAAGCGGAAGCGGCATACACGGAAGGCATGCGTGATATCTTTGCAGGTAGAATAACGATGGCCAGAGATTTAATGGCATTTGAACTTGTATAAATATGGCTTTCCTCGACATGGTCGGGGAAGAAGCATCCCAAGCGTGCTGCCACTTTTCGCATCAATAAGCAGGTTTTTCGTGCTTACAGAGCCATCGGCGGTCACCATGTCCTCTGTAACGCTGAAAAACCGAGTTACAAGTGAAGCATCCCAAGCGTGCTGCCACTTTTGGCATCAATAAGCAGGTTTTTCGTGCTTACAGAGCCATCGGCGGTCACCATGTCCACTGTAACGCTGAAAAACCGTGTTACAAGTGAAGCATCCCAAGCGTGCTACCCCTTTTTTGCAATTTTTCCACCGCTATCCGATCTAACTAACGCGACCACCTAAAAATCCTAATCCACATTGATTAGGGTTTTTAGTGTGGTCGATCAACTGCACATTTCAGTTAATCCAATTTCTCCAGATGCCCATGATTGTGGCGAAGCAGGCTGACGGCTTCTGAATAATCGGCTTCTTTAACTTTTGCCGAAAGCACATAGTGAAGATCTTTGAGATCTTCTTCTTTAAATTCATCGGTATACGCAGGATCATGGATGGATACGTCATCTCCTAACAGTGAAGCAACAGCCCCATAGCTGCCAACAATACCGACCCCATTGTTAATACCTGATCCTCCCACTGAACCAGCGCCAGCTATTAGCGGGATAAGCAGACGTCCTTCGCCTGAGTAGCCTGCTTCAAGACTGCCCACCTCCAACAATTCGGGGTCATATTTCAATAGTGAAATTCTTGCGTCCTCCGCTTCATTTTCAGTATGGAAATAAGCTTGTATCATTTTACTCATCATAGATCACTCCTTCAATAGTTATAGTAGGTTGTGCTTATCTTATGCTTACCCAAAAGAACGAAAATCGAAGCAGGAGAGTCGGAGATAGGGAAGCCCATCTTATTTTCAAAATGAATTAAACTTAGCTGATTAATCGGGATGGTTGGTATTGATTTGGAAAGTGTCTCGCATTATAAGCGCAAATATAGAGAGGGATTAATATAATTGATTGGACATTTCCTCTACTTTAATTCAAAATAGAATTAAGTGCAGAGGAGGTCAACCATCATGCGAACTATAAATGTAAAAAAAATACTATCTATTTTCTGGACTTTCCTTCAAATCAGCCCACTGACCTTCGGTGGCGGCTATGCGATGATTCCAGCTATTGAAAGAGAAGTCCTTACTTCAAAAAAATGGATGTCTGAGGAAGAGATGTCTGAGGTGCTCGCCATCGCTAGTGCTGCTCCCGGTGGAGTGGGCGTCAATGTATCCGCCATGGTAGGTTATCGGATTACTGGAATTTGGGGAGCAATAGCAGCCGTCATCGGCATAACGCTTCCTACATTTTTCATTGTTATCTTACTAAGTATCGTTTACTCTTATCTCCAAGATTATCCGAAAATGCAAGCAATTATGAAAGGGATCCATGCCGGAATTGTAGGACTTATTGTCGCTGCTGCCTATAGAATGGCTAAATCATCAATTATTGATAAATTGACGTTACTTGCTGCTGTTTGCACGGTTATCGTTCTTATCGTTGTTCCTATACATCCAATCTTTGTGATTATTTTTGGTTTAGTGCTTGGTGTTGCCGTTGTCTTCCTGAAAGAAAGGTTGGGGATGCCTAGCCCGCTTGAGAGATCAGAAGCCAAGGTTCACGGTGCTAATCGTTACGCTTCGTCTGATTACTTCATGGCTGACGGCATTTAAGAGATGAGGTGTTCAATCCAATGCTTTTTAGTCTGTTTCTAACATTTTTGAAGATCGGTTTCATTTCTTTTGGCGGTGGATATGCGATGATTCCTGTCATTCAGCGGGAAGTGGATATTCACCAGTGGATGTCGGCCGATGATTTTAATGAGATTGTTACATTGGCAGGCACCGGACCGGGACCTATCGCAACGAATTGTGCAACATTGATAGGCTTGCAAACCTCCGGAGTGACCGGAGCCATAGCTGCCACATTAGGAATGGTTCTTCCGTCGCTATTACTGATCATTCTTTTAGCTGCTTTCTTATATAAGTGGCATTCGAATAAATGGTTTAAATCTTCTTTTTATGGTTTGAAGCCAATCGTGACCGGATTTATTATTTTCGCCGCCATTCACTTTGGTTGGTCTGGCCTTGGTGATGTTGGTTTTCATATTTCTTGGCATCAAATTGCAATGATTCTGATTGCCGTTGGGGCATTTACAAGTATCATTAAATACAAGCTGCACCCTTTTTTCGTCATCGTATTAGCAGGGGGCATGGGAATTGTTTTTTTTCAATAACCATAAATGAATCCGTATCCTTTATTCCTTTTGACAGGGGGTAAAGGTTTTTTTATTTATTGTGTATGATTAATAGGGAAAGTTGATAAAAAATTTTTTTTGTGCTATAAACAATATTATATTTCAAAAATTTGTTATATAATATACAGTATATAATTAATAGTACACATTATTTAGGAGGGAATCATCATCGAGCTAACATCTCGCCAGATGGAAATTATCGAACTCGTTAGTAAACATGCGCCTATAACGGGTGAGCGTATTGCTGAGCTTTTGGGAATAAGCCGCCCGACGATCCGTTCTGATCTTGCTGTATTGGTCATGCTTCGGCATATTGATGCCAAACCAAAGGTTGGTTATTTCCTAGGTAAGGCTGCATTACAGATAGATTCACCTTTCAAGCATGTAGAAGCTATGAAAGTGAACGATGTAATGGGAATACCTGTTGTTCTAAGGGAAACAGTTAACGTAAGTGATGCTGTTGTTACTCTTTTCCTCGAAAATGTAGGTTCTCTACTCATCGTGAATAGTCAGGGAGCATTAGTCGGAATTGTTTCTCGTAAGGATTTACTTAAAGTCACGTTGGGTCAAGCTACAGCTTCCTCGATGCCAGTATCCTTGGTCATGACCCGACATCCCAACATCGTGACAGTTACCCCGGAGGATAGCGTGTTGGAGGCTGCACGGAAAATGATACACCATCAAGTGGACAGCTTACCTGTTGTGAAGGCTGTTGCGGGCCTAGATCATGAAGAAGTAGTCGGGCGTATTACGAAAACAACGATGACCAAATTGCTGCTTGAAGCAGCGCTGGGAACTTAATCAGGAGGAGTTCGAGTGGGAGAGAAGATGCATACGATATTCGTTTGTTCGGATGCGGTAGGGGAAACAGCCAATTCCGTCGTGCAAGCAACGATTCGCCAGTTTAACGCAAGTCAAGTGGAAGTCAAACGTTTTGGATTAATCCGTACAGAGGATGAAATTAAAGCATTAGTGGAAGAAGTGTCGCGAGTAAATGGATTTATCGCTTATACGCTCGTGCTGCCAGAGCTTAGAGAAATGATGAAGCAGGAAACCCTTCGACTCCAGGTGAATGCGATTGATATTATGGGACCGATGATGCAAGCTTTTATCGACACCTTTAAAGATTCTCCCAAACGGAAAGTCGGTCTGCTTTATCAACTGGATGAACAATATTTTCAACGGGTGGAAGCCGTTGAATTTACCGTGAACAGTGATGATGGCAAGGAACCCGCCGCAATGAAACAAGCGCATATTGTATTGCTTGGGGTTTCGCGAACGTCTAAAACACCGCTTAGCATTTATTTGGCGCATAAGGGCTATAAGGTGGCCAACTATCCGCTTGTCCCAGAGGTAAAACCTCCTGATCTTATATATGATTTAGACGCTAGGAATCTGATCGGCTTAACGATGAATCCAGATCAATTGGTACGAATTCGTACGGAACGCTTAAAGGCAGTAGGACTACCTTTTGGTGCTAAGTATGCGACATTGGAGCGTATCGAAGAGGAATTGGAATTTGCAATGAAGGTATATCGTCAATTGGGTTGCACCGTCATTGATGTAAGCGGCAAAGCGATTGAAGAAACAGCTGGTTTGATTCTGGCAAATAGGTAAGTGGATCGCTTGAACATTTCCTAATGAGAGGATGGATGAAGGTATGGAAAGAGATTTGTCTTTAGACATTGTGAGGGTAACGGAGTATGCTGCTTTGGCGTCCGCGCGTTGGACCGGAAAAGGAAACAAACACAGTGCCGATGAAGCCGCTACCTCTGCTATGCGTTCCCTATTTAGTTCAATTTCTTTTCGTGGAACTGTCGTCATTGGTGAAGGAGAAATGGATGAGGCTCCGATGCTTTACATTGGAGAGGCAGTAGGCAATGGAACGGGGCCCGAGTATGATGTGGCTGTTGACCCATTGGAAGGAACCGATATTGTAGCTAGCGGCAGAAACAATGCACTCTCCGTTGTAGCCATTGCAGAAAAGGGGAATTTGCTACATGCTCCGGATATGTATATGGAGAAACTTGCCGTAGGTCCGCGATTAGCAGGTCAATTGAATTTGGACGATTCACTTGAGAATACCATTCGCAAAGCGGCTGTTATTTTACAAAAAGATCTGACCGAAATGTCCGTCTCCATCTTAGATCGGAAGAGACATGCTGACAAAATTTTATTATTAAGAATGCTCGGAGTGAAGATCCATTTGCTCAGTGATGGGGATGTGGCCGGCGCGATGGCTGCTGCTTTCCCAGAAGCGGGAATTGATATTCACATTGGTTCTGGAGGTGCACCGGAAGGCGTGCTCGCGGCTGCTGCGCTGCGCTGTATGGGCGGTGAATTTCAAGGACGCTTGCTTCCCGAGAATGAAGAAGAGAAACAGCGGTGCATCAAAATGGGCATCATTGACCCTTCAAAAGTGCTGGGTATGCGTGATTTAGTAGGTGAATCTGATATTTATTTTGCTGCTACAGGTGTGACCTCAGGGGATTTTCTAAGCGGTGTGAAGTTTCTGACTGGAAACCGCGCCGAAACGCATTCAGTAGTCATGAGGGCAAAGACGCAAACCGTGCGTTTTATCCAATGTGTTCATCAGACGTATGAGTATCAACTAGGAAGCGCTTGAAGCTAAACGGATAAACAGGCCATAAAAAAGACGATCGAAGCTTCGATCGTCTTTTTTTTATGGCCTAATTTTCATAGGTCAAGTTCTATGCCGCATATACTTTAGTTGACAATGAAACGAAAAGAGGGATAACGATGAGTTCAACTGACATTGACTTCCTATCGGTGGTGAGGGGCTGTATACCTAAGGAAGCTGAAATCGTCCTGCTGCGGCAGCAAGGCAATCCAGCTGCTATTCTGTATGCGGATGTGGATGGGGATGGTGAGGACGAAATTACTGCGTTGTACAGATACTTAGATAACCAATACTTGTTTACGGTAAAAAGCTATGCAGACAGTTGGTTTCCTATTGGCTCGTCCACAACAGGCAAACTTCAAGAGGTAACTGATTTCATTGCTGCTCCTGTGACAAGAACCAGGGGGTGGGATCTGTTAATCGGTTGGGAAAATCGTGGAACATCTTCAGAACTCGACATTATTCAATGGACAACAAGCGGATTCCAGCGTTTAATTCCACCAGGTACGTTTTATAATCATATAGAAATTGAAGATATGCCGAGCCGAGAGGGCAGGGACGGTCTTTGCGAAATCGCGCTTTGGGTACACGATCAGGATAAAGCATATCGAGTTGAAACCTATCGATGGAATCCGTATAAGCTAGTCCCGACGCAGGACGTACATCCTTATTATTTTCAGAAGGTAAGTCGATATTATGAAGATTTGACGCGTCAATATCCCGATCAGGCTGCATATAGGAGTTATCTGGAAGATGCTCAATTCAAAGCAAGCCAGAATAAGGGATGAACAGGGATTTCGAGCACGCATGTAGGGAAATGCTGAATAGCAGCAAGGCGTAAGGTCCAATAGTTGCTATTGGGCCTATTTTTATTTATTTATTTGTCGTAATTCCTGAGCTGAATTGTCCTAAACTTACACTAAAAATATAACTTTTCCTGTGTTACATTTATGACAGATGTCTTAATATCATATAAGATGATGAGGTTATCATGATGAGCAAAAAGCTTAAGATTGGCATTATTGGCAGCGGCGGCATCGCAGGCGCCCATGTACAGGCGTATCAAGAATTAAATGAGGTAGAGATTGTAGCCGTTGCGGATATGATTCCGGGCAAAGCAGCCCAATTCATTGATTTTTGGAAAATCCCGTCGGCAATAGCTTTCGACGATTACCAACAGCTGTTGGAGCTAGAACTGGATGGGGTCAGTATTTGCACACCGAATGTGGCTCATCATCGGACAACCGTGGATTCCCTGCTGGCGGGTAAGCATGTCATGTTGGAGAAGCCGATGTCGGTTACGTTGGAAGAAGCGGTTGAGATGGCTCAAACGGCTAGGAAAACGGGGTTCATGCTTAATGTAGGTTTCCAGCCCAGATACGACCCGAATATGAAAATTATCCAAGATGTCGTTCAATCGGGCCAATTGGGGAACGTGTATTACGTGGAAACAGGCGGAGGACGCCGCAGAGGTATGCCGGGCGGCACATTCATCAGCAAAGCCATTGCTGGTGCGGGAGCCATGGCGGATATTGGCTGCTACTCTCTGGATATGGCATTAAACGCACTAGGTTATCCGAAACCGCTTACCGTATCTGCATACAGCAGCAATCATTTTGGGACTAACCCGTTATATCATAACGAAGCGAGTAAATTCGATGTGGAAGATTTCGGAGTCGCCATGATCCGATTAGAGGGCGATCTTGTTTTGAATTTCAAAATATCATGGGCGATGCACATGGATTCACTCGGGCCTACTTTATTCCTAGGTACGGATGGCGGACTTAAAGTGACGCCTGCAGGCAAAGGCCCATGGAGCGGTGTGTTTGACGGCTCTGTCGGAGCTATTACTTATTATCACGATGTCAGAGGACATCATACAGAAAGCCCAATTCCACTCATTGATCATAAGAAGAATTTGTTTCATGAGAAAGTCCGCGATTTCGTAGAGGCTGTCCGTGATGGGAAGCCGGCACCGATTCCTGGTGAACAAATCGTACGTAATCAAGCTATTATCGATGGTATTATCCGGTCCTCTCTCGCTAAACGTGAGGTCACAATCGAACTTCCTAATGAATTCAAAAACTAAACAACCTTTGGAGGTATTCATATGTCACGTATTTTCCGTATTGGTATTATTGGTTGTGGAGGGATCGCAAATGGAAAGCATTTGCCAAGCTTAAAGAAGCTTGCAAATGTTGAATTAGTTGCCTTTTGCGACATCGTAACGGATCGTGCAACAACAGCTGCAGAGAAATATGGTGTAGAGGAAGCTCAAGTCTTTAGTGATTACAAAGAGCTGCTCAATGATTCTTCCATAGAAATCGTACATGTGCTGACGCCAAATGATTCTCATGCTGAGATCGCGATTGCTGCTCTAGAAGCAGGTAAGCACGTGATGTGTGAAAAGCCGATGGCGAAGACGGCTGCCGATGCGAAACGCATGGCTGAGACAGCTAAACGCACTGGCAAAAAGCTGACGATTGGCTACAACAATCGCTTCCGCGCAGATAGTCAGCATTTGAAGCGTGTATGTGAAGAAGGTGAGCTTGGCGACATTTATTTTGCTAAAGCACATGCGATTCGTCGTCGTGCTGTTCCAACTTGGGGCGTTTTCCTAGATGAAGAAAAGCAAGGTGGAGGACCGCTGATCGATATCGGTACCCATGCTTTAGACTTGACGCTTTGGATGATGGACAATTATAAGCCGAAAGTGGTCTTAGGAACGGCTTATCATGAACTGTCCCAAAAGGAAAATGCCGCAAATGCTTGGGGCCCTTGGGATCCTAGTAAATTTACGGTTGAGGATTCCGCCTTTGGGATGATCGTGATGGAAAACGGCGCTACCATTATTCTTGAATCAAGCTGGGCGCTGAATACACTTGAAGTTGATGAGGCGAAGTGCTCATTGAGCGGGACAGAAGGCGGAGCCGATATGAAGGGTGGACTTCGCATTAATGGTGAAAAACACAGCCGTTTATTCACAACAGAAGTTGATTTAAAAGCAGGCGGCGTAGCTTTTTATGATGGTGCCAAAGAAAGCGATGCTGACTTGGAAATGAGAACGTGGATCAAAGCGATTGAAAATGATACAGAACCTGTCGTGACACCAGAACAAGCCTATGTCGTGTCCCAAATTCTTGAGGCTATTTACGAATCCGCGCGCACAGGCAAGGCTGTTTATTTATAAGAACAAATACAAAGTATAGATCAGGCTTTATTAGACTCTTTTTTAATTGCTCCCTGTGGCTGCTCTTCTAGTTCTTAGTATTTGTAAAATGCTATGAAGAAAAGTATGCTAGAAATATTCAGGTGTAAATACAAAGGAGTGTGCAGCTATGCAATTGGGATTGCAAGGAAAAGTTGCCTTAATCACAGGCGGAAGCAAAGGAATAGGTCTGGCGACAGCAATATCTTTATCTCGAGAAGGTGCTAAGGTCGTAATCTGCGCTAGGAATGAAGATCAGCTTCAAGAAGCCGCCGTTCACATCGGTAATCTTACAGAGGGTGAAGTGTTGGCTGTTCAAGCCGATGTCACCTCAGAGGCTGATTGCAAACGGGCTGTTGAACAAGCCGTGGAGCGTTCGGCTCTCTACATATTCTCGTGAATAATGCCGGAACATCGGCAGCCAAACCGTTTGAAGATGTGGGGACTGATGCTTGGAGAAATGATCTAGAATTAAAACTATTCGGAGCCATTCATTGTTCCCGTTATGCGATTCCTTTCATGCGTCAAGCTGGTGGCGGTTCGATTGTCAACATTACGACATCCGCATCCAAAACACCGCCTGCTTCTTCCTTGCCAACCTCGGTTAGCCGTGCGGCTGGACTTGCTTTAACGAATGCGATGAGTAAAGATCTCGCTGCAGACCAAATTCGTGTCAATACCGTTTGCATCGGCATGATTAGAAGTGATCAGCTTGAGAAGGGCTGGAAAAACCGGGCGCCTGAACTTTCATGGGAAGAATATGCGCATGATCCACGCCATGACATCCCACTTGGACGAATCGGGTCCGCCGAGGAAGCAGCCAATGTCATCACTTTCTTATCCTCATCTGCAGCTTCCTATGTAACCGGAACTTCTATTAACATTGACGGCGGCAAAGGCGCCGCGTTGTAATCGTTCATATTTCTAAGAAAAGCTCTTATTTTCATGATGAATGTCATGTGATAAGCGGCTTTTTTTTTGTTAGATTTGCAGAAACGAAAGAAACTTATTACTTCATCTTCCGTCTAATATCTAAGATCCTGTCATGAGAGGGAGAAGATGATGCTTTACTTTTTATTGGAAATTTTACGTATCATTTTACTCATTGTTCATTTTTTGTGGGTTATTTTCAATGGTATTGGGCAAATTGTATGCTTCGCTTGGCTTTCCTTTAGAGTACATGGCATATTCCTGGTTAGCATGGATTGCAATCATAAATGTATTTTTTGTCCTTTACAGAAATAAACTACAGTTTTCGGGCTGGTATAAAGGGAAAGGCGTAGAAAAACTTTCCCAAAAGACGACTCTTATATTGCTGAGTTGTTCTGTTTTGTTCATTGTGTTAAGCCCACTTCTAAAATAATGATGATTTTCATATAAAGACAACTAAAATTAGGGGAGAAACACTTATGTATAAAACAATCATTTTTGATGTTGACGGAACTTTAATTGACACAGAAGAAGCTGTACTAGGTTCGCTGCAGAAGATGTTGAAAATAGACTATGGGAAAGAAATCGACACGGACGCCTTGTCTTTTGTTCTCGGAATCCCTGGTTCGAGGTCCTTGCCACAATTGGGCATTGAAAACGTTGATAAAGGGAACGAGAGATGGAATTATTTTATGAAAGACTATGTTAGCTCCATGAAGGTGTTCAACGGGATTCCTGATCTGTTGGTTACCATTAAACAGATGAATATCGTTCAAGGAATCGTTACTTCGAAGACGAATGTTGAATTAATGGATGATTTTGTACCTTTTAATTTAATGGATTATTTACCCTACATCGTTTGCGCAGATGACACGTTTAATCACAAGCCTCACCCAGAACCTCTGCTGAAATTTTTGGAAATATCGGGCGCGGACCCTGAAACCTCTATATATATCGGTGATACGATTTACGACTATGAATGTGCTAGGGATGCAGGTATTGATTTTGGTTTAGCGCTTTGGGGATGTAAGAATCATGAAAGCATAAATGCCAAATATAAATTTACTAGTCCTCAGGAAATTAAGAAGTATGTACAATTGCTCTGATTCTTGGTATTTAGGAGGCTAGATATGAAAAAAACAGTGTTTACAAGCGTTGTTATTGCCAGCTTAATATTTGTTCTTACACCTACAATTCGTACAATAAAGGCCATGGAACCCCCACCAAAAACGGGAACATTTTTTGAAGAAGTAAATGTTTACAATGAGCCAACTGATGACCAGAGTACAACGCCTATTGCCACGCTAGCTCCGCAAACCGTTACTCTTGTATATGAAAATGACGGTGCAGCTAAGACGATTATGAACAGATCATGGTATCGAATACAAACCTGGTTGGGTGTAAAGTGGATTACCCCAGAAAATATGTTTTTGCGAGAAGAAACAACCGAAACAGGCGTAACCAATATGCTTTTATCTGCAAAGGAAACACCTTTGTACGATAAGCCAAGTAAAAAGTTCCCTTCCGGCCAAAGCTTATCTGTGCAAATAATTAAACCCATCAGTTATTGGGGGGGATATTTTAAAATAGATACTTGGGAGGGGGTAAAATGGGTAGAAGGGATAAATATTCATTTCTACGATGTGGAGCCTAAACAAATAGAATTGAAATCAGAAACACCATTTTCATTCCAAAGAGGCCAGCCAGCAGCTGGAACACTTTCTCCTCAAGTGGTTACCACTTACCAGCAAGCTTGGAACTACTATTTAATTGAGACATGGCTTGGTTTTGCTTGGATTCAACTAGAGCCATAATCATAAGAGGAGGCAAACCTTGCTCAACATTAAACATGTGCTGGCATTTATCCGAAAAGTGAACCAAGCCGGTACGCTAATAGCAGCAGGGGGCACCTTTTTAGATAAAGAAGTAGTCGTGGACGGTAACCTGATTACTCCCGCACACCGGAGGATGAGCCGGCTTTTATCCAGGAAATCATTGATAAACTAGGTGTGAACGCCTATTAAAAAATCCGGCAAAGGGTCTTACACCCGATGTCGGATTTTTCGTTTCTATATTTCCGAGAACTATTTAATTCCTTTGTTATAGATAAAATCCTGTGGAATTTGGCCTAGCGGAATCTTCTGTTCCTTTTCTAGGTCAAAGGCCCATAACTCTTTCCCCACCATAGCTTCGGTTTCCATGTTTCGATACAAAACGTACCTCCCATCCTTGGATAAGGCCACTAAATAAGCATGAAGCGGATATTCGCGAATTTCTCCCGTAAGCACATTAACATCCAGCAAGGAACGTTTCTCTGTAGAAGCTATAAGGCGATCGCCGAGCCCATCGAGGATCACTGTATCTCCGTATTTGGAACCTGGTATCAATACTTTTTCGTCCTTGCCATCCAAATTAATGAGCAGCACATCAAAGTAACTTGGATCATCCATAATTGTATTTTTATTGGATTCAAAAGCAATCAAACGCCCATTGTTCACCGGTGTAGGACGACCTGCCGCAAATAAGAGTGTTTTGGCTTCACCGGAACCTGGTTTTTCCTTGCGAATGCGATCCCAAAGATCAGCAATCTCTACGGTTGATAGCAGCATTCTTTCCTTTCTGCCGTCCTTTGCAATCAAAGTAATATTGTCATAAGAGCCGTCACGCTTAATTTTTTCACCTGTTGCAACACTTACAGCATTGCCAGGAACCGTGAATCCCATCTCATGGGTGCGAAAAACGATATCCCGTTCCTCAGAAAAATAATACGCCATCTCACTCGGCAGCAATACCGGATTTCCATCCAGTATATAGAAATGCTCTCCATCATCATAGATATAACTTTTATATCCGATCCCTTCGCCCGAATCCAGCACGACCCGATATCTCTTCGAATCTCCGTTCACTCTACTGGGTGTATAGGAATCAGATTGGACGCCACGGTTTAATACGGACATAAAAAATGCCGCGCTGCCACCACTAAGCTCAGTTATTGTTTTTACTTCCTGGCCATACGAGTCTTCTTCCGAAATTCGGACCTTTTTTACCTGCTCGTCTGCTGGTTTAACGAAGTTGGATTGTTTATCCCGATCTACAAAAAAGCGATATCCATGAACGCCAAGCGGGTCTATGACAGCAATTACTTCTCTATTGGGGTAACCGACGACTTCGAAGATGGCCGATCCCTTTTCTAAAAAGGCAGCATCTCCATCCTTGATTTTGTAGTTCGGGTTGTCTACATTTCCTTCGAGTTTAAAACGCACCTTGCCAATCTCTTTGCCGATCTTACTGGGGTCAGTTAGCGCGGCATTCCAGGCTCCCTGGTAGGTGACGCCATTTAGTTTAAGGAAATCAACCCAATCGATGATTGTATGATGTACGTTTCCAAACTGGCACCCCGATAGCAGAATTAGCCCAATTAAAATCGCTGCAGCCCATTTCATTCTCATTGATCTTCCCCCTTGCTCATTAGACGTTAAATGGGCAACGAAGTTGCAAATAGAATCCAAATATTGCCATTATCCCGGATCAAATGATGACTGCAGACGATTAACTTTACGGTTCAATAAAAAAATGAGCCTCTCGGCTCAATGAAATTAATACGTATTGTAAATATTTTCGCATTCTACCCCTGTTGGCTGATAAAAGCAATGGAGCTTGTAACGAGCTACTAAAGGCTGATTGTACCAAGTAGGCGGACAGTCTCCTTGTGGTCTAAAATACCATAAACTAAATTTGGCGGGCCAATATCTTTCCCCGTTAATTGACCTGCGTGCTAAACGTTTTTCTCGTTCTCTGGCACTTTGATAGTAGAATCCATGCAGCAGGGCTTCGAAGGCATGTGGTTGGTTGATCATTTGCGGAATCGTACGAATTCCTTTGAAGTCTGAGCAATTGGCTCTTATTCGATTGATCCCTACATTGCCTACAAGCAGCATACCCTTTTCGCCTTCGCCCACAGCTTCTGCACGAAGTAATCGGGCTAACATATCAATATCCTGTTCTCTTGCTTTAACCACTGCCATGATGTCACCCCATTTAATGTCTAGTTACCATAATATATTGTGATTGCTCGACTAGGTGTCTGTCTAAGCGTATAAATGGGCGATATCGGAAGTTTAGGGCAGTTTTATTTTCAAGTGTAAAAATAAACCATAAGATGTTACTATAGTATAGATGTGGGTTACAATTGTATGAGTTGAATGGATAAACAGAATGACCAGAGGCAACGAGGAAGATACATCATGTAGAAAATTTGGACCTACTTGGAGGGAACTATCAATGATAAAAATATATGTAAATAAAATAGATGAATTTCCAGAAGAAGTATTAGAAAGAGTTGAGAAAGAAGATTTGCTGGATTGGCACCTCATCCTTATTCCTGAGTCTAAAGATAGTGAATTCGAAGCAAGTAAATTAGCCAGCAGCCTTGCTGAAGATGGCAGCTTTGAGACTTATAATTTTGAAACCGGTTTGGAGTTTTACATCACATTTTACGAATGAAGGACGTATGACAATTGGCTAGAATATTCGTAAGTCTTATAACACTATTAATGATGATATCCCTTATAGGTCTCGTTCCTGGAACTATCCAAGCAGCAGAGAATGATCCTTTCACGGACAAAAATATGAAGGTTGTTTTGGATGCGAATCCCATTACTTTTGAATATACGACTAACGACGAGAAGTTTCGTTTCACTGCATTTGGCCTATGGAGACATATGGCAGGCCTAGCTAAAGTCCAATCTGAAGTGGATGAGCGGGTACAGGATTTCGCGAGTGTTGAAGATGTTGCTAATATTCAGTTAGCTATTCGTTACTTTAACTACACGATGTTGTTTATCTCTGCGGAACCCAAGAAGGACGAGACAAGAGTTGGGACATTGGCTTCATATCTGGAGCAAGCCAAAAAGAAGGCGGCTATATCCAGCGCTGATATCATGGAAGAAAAGCAAACAAAGCTGTTTGGCTTTGATGCTGTGCAGTTGACTTATGTGAACCACGGTGACTGGGATAAACGAATTGACACGCTACTCATATTCATGTCCGACTCCCACATATACACCATTAGGAACTCTTCTTATGAGGTTACGTATAAAAGCTCGGTTCAAGAATTCAAGACACTGCTTGAAAGCATGGAATTTCATGAAAAGTAGTTGAAAGTTGGCAAAAACCAATCTCTCATACCAGATTTTCTGGTTGAAAGATTGGTTTTTTTAGATGATTTAAAGTACAGGGACCTTTGGAATACCGTTACTATAAGGTAATAGGTTCCGCAGCCTCCTAATGAGTGAGTAATTTCAAGGTTTTTTAACATATTTCAGCGGGAGGACTTATATTCTGATAATAGGAGTATATGGAGGTGGTTTTTCTTGTATATTGGTCATTATTCAGTCAGTTATGCAACTAAAAGATTAGAACCTCAATTGCCTTTGTGGTTGTTATTTCTGGCCGTTCAATTTTTAGATATCATATGGTCAGTATTCATACTTCTCGGGGTTGAAAAAGCATCCATATCCCACGAAGTACCGGGAATGCCTTTGGATTTAACCTACATGCCGTTTACTCATAGTTTAGAAGGGGCACTCTTTTGGAGTCTTTTTGTCTATTTGTTTTCTCGTTATTGGCCATCATGGAAGAATAGATCAACCAAAAAATCTGCTTTGTTAGCTTTTGCTGTGTTTTCACACTGGATATTAGATTTCGTAGCGCATAATAGTGATTTACCTCTATGGGCCGATAAATATAAGGTGGGTTTAGGTCTTTATGAGAATGCGTTACTTAGTTTTGTTATTGAAGTATTACTCTTATTCGTATCCTTGATCTATTATAGTCGTTCAACGCATGGGCATGGTTTTTTGGGGAAATACGGCATGTACATCTTTTCAATATTTATGATACTCCTTGATGCAAACACAGTATGGGGAATCACTCCTCCGAATTCTCAGGTTGCGGCTGGATTTCTTTTGTTTAGCTATTTTTTATTTTCTTTTATTATCGCAAGGCTAGAGCCATTACGAAGTCAGAAGAAACAAATAGCATCGTAATGTGTTTCATGAGAATAAAAGCAAAATACCCGCACCACATAACTTGCTTCGCGGCAGTGCTAGCGTAGCTGTCAATTAGGGCAGTGCGGGGTAATACTAAATACAGATTCGCTCAGATCAGGACTATAAGATTACAAGGCACCTCTAGAAAGAACCTCATAACTATGGTTCATTGTAGATCACTCTAGATACATAAACCACTTGAAATAGGACAAAGGATTTCACCGAAACATACCTCCTGTATTTGAAACTATTTATTCCAAATCGAGATGATAATCAAGTAAATGCCGGCAACTACGATGAATACCGTAGAAACAATGGATAAATATCGAAAAAATAATCTACACTTATCTTCTCTGTCTTTCATGAAGCCCTATAAACGATTAATATGGTGCTTCGTTGGTATTCTCCCGTAGGGGTTGACTTCATCACCGAGCCATAACACACATTAATGATTTGGTTATCTTCGAGCTTTGCCAAAAACTCATTTGCTTTATTTTCAGCATAAATATTATCCGTATCTACAAATTCTTTCACTTGAATCATGCTAACATCTCCTTATTCTTTTGTTATAAGTGCGATGAATCTTGTGAATACTCCATGATGCAAAACCCCTTTCTTTTATGAAGTCTCATTTTAAAAAATATAAAAATAGAGCAAGGCATCCCCATCTCAATATGGAATGCCTGCACTATAGACATAGCTTAGCGCCATAAGAGGGAAGTGTCAATCTATAGGCGTATTGGTTTTACCAATTATTCTTGATATACTGATTGGAAGGTCTCCTTTTGGGAGACCTATATGTACTTAGGAGGGTTAAATATGGTTAGTCGTTTTTATTTCAGTGATTGTAGTGTGCTTCGTATAGGGGGAGAAGTCTACTATGAACCATAGTTTTATGCACCAGGACGCTAAGTCGCGCCTAGTTGATCAACTCACCTACTTTGATGAGGAGAAGATCAATTTCCTGCATCAATATCTCCCTGAACACAATCAAAAGCGTCGCTTGGTTGAAAAAACATTATCTGATTATTCGTTCTTTCTTAAAAAGTTGATTAACAACCTGAACGAAGAAGATCTTAATGCTAGGGCTCTTATAGGAAGTGAATTAGAACTGCGTTTTCTGGAGGATGATTGTTCAGAAACGTTCACAATTGTATTTCCACATCATGCTGATCCCGGTAGGAATCGCATATCGTTCCTATCGCCAATCGGATTTCAACTGTTGATGACGCAATCAAATCAAACGTATCAACTGGATATACCTTCCGGAGAAATGTCCGTGAAGGTGGAAGGAATTAAGTTTGTTCATTGTGACGATAAGAATGAGAATGAATGAATAACAAAAAATAGCTCATAAAGGTGCAGGTAAGTCCTAGTTTTAGGATTTACCTGCTCTTTGCATAGAAATTTTTGTGTATTTTATTTTAAATTTCCATTATCACGAATGGTTACCTTAATCTTCAGCTCATGCTCTAACTTGGGGTACCATTCAGCTTTCCAGCTGTTTCTCTGCTCCTCCGTCATGATATTGCGGAAGTATTGGCCAAATCCCAAAATGTCCGAGTCGAAGGTTTGAAGCTTTACAAGTAGGCTGTTAAATTTCTTTTGCAGCAGCTTTTCCAATTCTGTTTGTAGATCAGGTTTACTCATGTTCACCAATTCTTGATCTAAAACAACGGTTAATTGAATCGTACTAGCAGCTTTAGGTGCGTTAATCCAACTAACATGATGGGTTACAGAACATCCTACAATGACCACGGAGGTGCTGCTTTGAACTTCAATAATTCCACCCGTACTTTGATTTTTGAGCAAGTTAAAATAAAAAGTTTCCTCTGAGGAGATTTGTCCAACCATTCGGTCACCATGCATAACGCCTGAGCCCTTAATATCAAACAATGTATCTGTTCCTTTAGCGACGATTGGGATGATCCCATCTTCGGTTTCTGAGTAAACATTACGATAATTTCTCCATAACGGAGATTGCGATATTTGTGATGTCCAGCCTGCTTCTTTTCTAAAGAAATCAATACCCAAAGAACCTGCATTCGTTTTTCGCTTATCATAGAAAAAAGAGACAAAGTCGCCGGAGATAATCGTCAAAAGCACTTTAGGTGTAATTTCCCTTGAACGAAATGCATAGTCCAGAACATGCGATATGCCGTTTTTTGCAATATTTTCACTCACAAAAATGAGCTTGATATGCAGCAAGTCAATGTCTAATTCTGATTTCGTTCTCATATTGTCAATAGCTTTTGAGATCGTCTTAGATTCAGCCTCAAGAATTTTCGTCGTGTCTTCTCCTGGTTGTGGAATTCGCAGGGCCACTTTAAAATTGCCATTTTCGACTTTCGTAATGCCCATTGCAATAGGTAGGTAACGTTTATTAATGTCCTTATGTATAGAGGAGCAGCCGCTCGAAAGCAAAGTAGTTATCAGAATAATTATGGTATATGGACATGTTCTTCCTTTCATCTCGCTTCTCTCCGTTTTATGCCCGCCATGATAAGAATACCCAGAGGAAGACCTAGCATACAAGTCAGCGTAGGAATTGAATTCAGCCCATACAAAGTATCAATACTTGATAAAGTTGGTATCCATATTCCTAGAATAAATATCCCTAAGGTAAGAACTGCCGTAATGATTGTTTTATTCATAGAAATGTAAAGCTTATGGATAACGGTAGTCATTGCCCATAGTGAGATCGCACCATAAACATACGAACTGATAAGGGCCATCAAAACATAAAAGATCGTGATCCGGTCGAAAAATAACCATGAGATATTAATCGTATCCATGACAGAAACCATCGGGAATTTCAGCTTGGAAGCCGATTTCACCCCATAAAGCGTTATTGGCAGGTAGGCTGCAAGCAAATAAAATGGCAAAAGAGCTGCATAGGTAATAAGAAGGTAACGTAACCTCGGCATCCCTATATTCTGTTTAGAAGGCACCAAACCCAAAAAAAGGAACGAGGAAAAGGAAATAAAGCAGCTATAAAAGTCAGGTGACTGTAAGAAGGAGAATTTGTCGTTCCACAAAGGAAGTGCGTAATGAAAATCGACATTTTGAAGACAAGCACTGAACGTTAGCAGAAAAAACGGTATGCAAAGGATGCTGACGATTAAACTGGCTCTTATAATGGCATGAATCCCTAGAATAGCTCCAAACATGAGAATTAGCAGGGTAGGAAGCAGAAGGGTCCAAATAGGGAAAGTGGGATGAAAGGTGATAACGAGTAATTGAGCGTGATGACGGGGTACAGTGACCAAGTAGATGAAAAAGTACAGAGTAAATGGAAGGAAAAGGATGCGCGCTATCCATTTGCCTACGACTGAACTTGTAATCTGAATAATATCCATGGCCGGGAATAACGATAAACCTTTGAAGTACATATAAAGAAAAACTCCCGAAATGACATAACTGACTAACAAAGGCTTCCAATGAGTACTTGAAGTAGCACTAATCAACCGTTCCGAATAGATGAGAAGAATTAGACTGATTTGTGCTAGAAAGAATGCATTTAATAATGATTTATTCATCAAATTCACCGCCGGTTTTCGCGTTATTCCCTAAAAATGGAACTTTAAATGAGGTGATTCCAGCGATATAAAGAATAAGTCCGATCGCTCCATATAAAATGCCCAAAATGCCATAGAACGCACTCAATACCAAAATGATATACTTCATGATACGTACTGAGACGGTATTCAGAAATCCGGGAAGAGTGAGGTTGGCAATTGTCGTTGCGGCTAAAATAATAATGAGTAAATTGCTGACAAGCTTTGCTTGAACAACTGCTTGACCCAGTACGATACCTCCAACCATAGTAATGGCAGGACCGATACTTTTGGGCAAACGAATAATGGCTTCAATGATCATTTCGAGAATAAGCAGCATCATGAGGGTTTCCACTAGTGCCGGATAAGGTACCTTTTGACGGCTTTCTGATATCGCTAGAGCTAGCTGAAAACTAAGCACCTCCGGATTTGTGGACACTATAGATACATAGATTGCAGGTGTAAATAGGGCAATAAGTAATCCTAAGATGCGTATGTATCGAAAAAAATACATGAAGATAGAGGGGAAGTTTTCATCTATTTTAAGTGACCAAAAATCCGATAATTGCACGGGAAACGAGAGTGCAATAGGGTAATGATCGATCATGATGATAACTTTCCCATCCATCAAGTTATGAAAAGTTTCTGCTGTCAGCTCTGTGGTGAGATAATTAGGGATAAGCGAATACTTCGAAAGGCCGAGAATTTTTGTTAGCAATTGTGAGTTATAACCTTCTTGAGCCTTTCCTTGTTCCAGTTTGGCTGTAATTCCTCGTACAACCTCTTTATTCGCTTTCGATTCAATATAAAAAAGGCCTACGTCACATGGATTATCAGTCCCTACCAAAAATTTCTTCACGGTAAAATCTTTAGCTTTTAGTTTGTTCGTAGTAAACCAATATTGGTTTGCAAATTTTCAGTAAAGGCGTCATAAGAGGATAAAAGCACATTTTCATGCTGCGATGTGGTTATATCTCGCGTGATGGAGGCACTTACGGGTTCAATGACCAAAAAGCTGGAATCATCCTCCATAAAAACAATGAACTTTCCTTCTAAAAGGGCAGGCATTAATTCTGATGATGAGGAATAACTGTTGGCCCCTAATGTAGCGGCGATAGACTCGATCATGTCACCACGTTCATTATGTTCCACTTGCAACTGATTTAAAAGTTCTTGTGTTTTTTGAAGATCAACTAATGACGATAGAAACCATACGTGTACTTCATGTCCAAATATCCTTATTTCAGTTGAAATGAAATCCCTATTTCGGGCGAAATATTCATGTATTTGCTCAAAGAATTTAGTGATATTGACTGACTCATAATCTCACTCCCATCACACCTTAATATGGGAATTTAATCCTTTGGTTATACGGAATCGTTTCAATAATTATTTGATGTTGGTATGCTGAGTTTTCTAAAATTAGAATAGATGTTGACGATAAATGTTCAAATGATGAAGTGGATTTATTTGTTATATTTATGTTAGGTATATTCACTTATGTGTGAAAATAAAGGGGGAAACTCTAATTGATTAGATGAATTTCTACTAAAAACATCTTCGTCGTCTATTTATATGAGGTTATTAAAATTATTTGATAGGTTACATGACATGTAAAGAAATAATATTTCATAAATGTATTTACAAAATGAAATAAAACTTGTTATAATGAACTCAAGAAGTCGAGGCGTGCAAATGAAACGATAGAAGGTGATTCCTATATTAAAAGGTGGATTAGTGAGCATAGAAGCGGCCATGGCTAGCTTATCGCCGATGGAACGTAAAGTAGCAACGTATATTTTGGAACATCCTCAAGAGGTCGTTAGTCTTTCTGTGCAGAAGCTGGCCGAGTTCGCCAATGTAAGTGAAGCGACGATCGTGCGGCTCTCACGCTCTCTTCACTGTAAGGGGTTTCAAGAACTCAAAATGCGAATTGCCGGCGATTTGTCACAATCGTCACTGCCAACAGAAACGTATCAGGAGATTCATACGGACGGTTCCATAGGTGATCTTATTAAATCGGTAACGAATAACAATATAGTGTCTATTCAAGACACGTTAACGGTGCTTTCACCGGAAAGTGTGGAAAAAGCGATTGCAACCTTAAGCAGCGCAAGAAAAATTGGTGTTTTCGGCGTCGGAGCATCAGGGGTAATTGCCGAGGATTTTAAGCAAAAGCTTACGCGTATTAATCGCTGGTGTGAAATAGGCACTGGATTCGATGCTCAAGCTACCATTGCAGCCAACCTGCTTCCCGGGGATGTCGTATTCGGTATTTCGTATACAGGCCAGACGGAAGACATGATTCGTTCGTTGGGCGTAGCAAAAAAAAACGGCGCCTCTGTGATTACTTTGACACGTTTCGGTTCAAATCCCGTTTCGGATCTGGCGGATATCCAACTGTTCATTAGTACTTTGGAGAAAAGTATACGCAGTGGGGCAATGGCTTCAAGGATCGCACAGCTCAATGTGATCGATATCTTGTATGTTGGAATCGCCGGTTCTCACTATGAGGAAAGCGTTAAATCTCTGGAAATGACCCGACAAGCGGTCAAGGTTGGGAAACGCAATGGATAAGGTGGATCGCTTAGTTGAAGGCTGGCTGCAAGAGGGGCATCTGCCCGGTGCTGTTCTTGATATCACGCTGATGAATCGCATTCGATTCCAAAAATCGTATGGCTCCTTCTCAGATGGCATTATGCAGCATCCCATCCGATTAGACACGTTATTCGATATTGCCTCTTTGACTAAAGTAACCGCAACACTTCCGGCCATTCTCCTCTTAGTGGCTCAAGGCAAGGTTTCACTAGATAACTCTGTGAGCGCTTACTTGCCTGCATTTCGTCATCAACAGGTTAGCGTGCGCCATCTATTGCTGCATGCATCCGGATTGCCGTCTGATTTGCCAATGCGCTCACGGAAAGAAAAGCGACCTGATATCTTCGAGGAAACTCTCGCGCAGGAATTAATTTTCCAACCTGGTGAGGACATGCGATATAGTGACCTCGGCATGATCCTGCTCGGGATTATTGTAGAGCGTGTTGCTAGCGTTCCTCTGGATCGTTTCGTCAAGCAGCATATATTCGACCCGCTCGAGATGTACAGCACTGTATATAATCCCGGTCCGGAGTTTCAAGAGCGCATAGCAGCTACAGAACCGCTGGATGGAACATTCATTAGGGGAGAGGTCCACGACGAGAAGAGCTTCCAACTTGGAGGTGTCTCTGGCAGTGCAGGATTATTCGCCACAGCTGATGACTTAACACGCTATGCCGCATGGTGGATGAAACCTGAAAGCAAAGATATTGTTCCACCATTGCTGCTGCGTGAAGCCATCGGACATCCGGTCCGTGGCCGAGGACTTGGCTGGGAGGTTAGTCATGATCCCGCCTTCGTACCCAGTTGCGGCATAAGCTGGCCTACCGGCGGTTTCGGTCATACAGGGTTTACCGGAACGAGCATATGGGTAGAGCCGAATCAAGGTATTAGCGTCATATTTCTTACGAATGCGGTTCATCTGGGACGAAACAACAAGATTCGAGAGTTGCGTCCGATTTTGCATGAAGCGGTTTTGTCCTCTTGTTTATCTGGAGGTTTAACATAGAAATGATAATTAAAGGGAGGCTTTTCTTATGAAACGTTTATTCAGTGGGGCAGTATTAACAATGGTCGCTGCATCTTCCATGCTTGTCGCTTGCAGCAGCAACACCGCAACTCCAAGCACAACTCCAAGAACAACCCCAGGTGCAGCAAGTTCTGCACAACGGCAGCGCCACAGGAAAAGTAAAGTTGACTATGGGTAGCTGGCGAACCGAAGACACGGAAGCTTACGCGAAAATCATTGCTGAATTCAAGAAGAAAAACCCAAACATTGATATCGAGTTTAAACCAACCAAAAATACGGAATACAACACAGCTCTAAACACGGCGCTGCAAAGCGGAAACGGTCCTGACATTATCCATCTTCGTCCTTATGCGGCAGGTGCTGCATTAGCGGATGCCGGCTACTTGGAACCTTTAACTAGTCTGAAAGGAATGGATGTTTTCGCGAAGGACACTCTCCTCGCTGCTACAGGAAAAGACGGCAAAGTATACGGCGTGCCGACTGTGTTCAGCTCAACACAAGTATTTTACAACAAAAAAATATTCCAAAAATACAATCTTGCAGAGCCAAAAACATACGATGATCTCCTGAAAACAGCGGATACACTGAAGAAAAATAAAGTAACACCGTTTGCATTCGGTTCCAAAGAAGGATGGCTTCTTTCTTTAACACAAGGGACGCTAGCACCTTCCGTTTATGGGACAGATTTCGTGAAGAAAATACTTTCCGGGGATGCCAACTTCAAAAGTCCGGAATTTGTAAGTTCCATTAAAATGCTCAAAGACTTGACTCCTTACTTCCCGGATAATTATGTGGGAATCGGTATGGATGACATGAGAAATATGTTTGTTACCGAGCAAGCAGCTATGATGGTCATGGGCGATTGGGAGTACGCGGTCATGAAGAAAACGAATCCGGATCTGCAAATGGATGTGTTCCCAGTTCCGCCAATGAAAGCAGATGGCAAAGCAACTGTGACAACTTGGGTAGATGGATCTTTTTCCGTGAATGCGAAATCTGCGCATAAGCAGGAAGCTCTTAAATTCATGGAGTTTTTAACTACAAAAGAGTTCGGAGCCCTGGCTGTTAACGAATTGCAAAAACCGAGCACCATCCCTGGTGTGGCAGCAAACGATCCACTGGTAGCCAAAATTGCAAAAAATGCAGATACCATTTCCACACCTTACGCAGCGGTCGTATATTTCAATGCCGGTAACCCTACAACGAAAGCTACATTGGAAAATTCGATTCAAGGAATGTATTTGAACAAATTGACACCGGAGCAAGTCACAGAAGAAGTTCAGAAGAGTGCAGATACTTGGTTTAAGCCTAAGAAATAAGTAAAGAAAAGGTGTGGGGGACATGAATAACTTGGCCAAATCGTCCGGGTGGAAAAAGGGAACAGTTCATCTGTTCCCGGTTCCTGCCCTCGCAGTTTACATTATGTTCGTGATTTATCCGATTCTTTCCGCTTTCGGTTATAGTTTTTATGATTGGAAAGGGCTCGTCCGCGGGGAATTTATTGGGGTTAGCAACTTTGTAGACTTGTTTACGAAAGAACCGTTCAACCATCTGTTTTGGAATGCGTTTGGTCATAATCTTTATTATTTTGCTATAGAAATGGCTGTGCAGAATGTGATTGCATTTGTGCTCGCTTATCTTGTATATAGTAAACTTAAAGGTTCGAACTTTTTGAAAATGGCCTATTTTTTACCAAGATTGCTTTCTGTCATCGTAGTCGGATTTTTATGGAAGCTTATGTTGAACCCGAATAATGGTGTCGTCAATGTGCTGCTCAAAAAAGTCGGTCTAGTTTCATGGGCCAAACCTTGGCTCGGGGACCCTTCTACGGCGTTAACCTCGATTACCATCGTCAACAGCTGGTTTGGTGTTGGTTTCTCCATGTTGATTTTTCTTGCTGGTTTACATGCCATTTCCACGGAAGTCATTGAAGCAGCACGACTTGATGGCGTTAAAGGGTTTCGATTAATCCGATCGATCATCTTGCCGATGATGAGTCAGTCTTTGATCATCATTACGGTATTCACGTTTATCCATGCATTCGAAGCATTCGAGCTCATTTATGCGATGGAAGGTTCACAGGGGGAACCCTATAATTCTACAGACACATTGGCTGTGTTCTTTTATCGGATTGCGTTTGGCGGTTCGTCCGGTGGCGATTCAGTTGCCTTGGGTCTCGGATCGGCATTGGCTGTTGTACTATTTTTCATTATTGCATCAATTTCCGCATTGTTCCTGTACTTCACCAGGAATCAATCTGCGCAGCATTAAGACAGGAGGCAGACCATGAAAACCAACAAATCTTTTCGGGGGCTCCAATACGCTGCGGCGTACTTGGGAGCGCTGGTCAGTTTGTATCCGATTTTTCTGATGCTGACCTCCTCTTTAAAGACGAATATGCAGATTTTGAAAAATCCGATGTCACTGCCAACGTCGATATCGTTTGCGGCTTATAGCAAGTTAATTCATCAAATTCCGTTCATGACCTATTTTTGGAACAGTATTGTGGTAAGTGTCGTGTCTGTCGTTTTCATTTTGCTGTTTGCCGTGATGGCTTCGTTCTATATTGCCAGATACCCGTTCCGATGGAATGGCGCCTTGTTCTTCTTTTTTCTCTTGGGCATGATGATTCCTATTAAGCTTGGCATCGTACCCCTATTCCTTTTGATGAAGCAGCTCGCGATGTTGAACAGCATTTGGTCGCTAGTTAGCGTGTACACGGCTATTGGCTTGCCACTCGCGATCCTCATTCTAACCGGGTTTTTCCGTACACTGCCGAAGGAACTGGAGGAAGCGGCTCGCATCGATGGTTCTTCCGATTTCGGTGTGATGTGGCATGTATTGCTGCCGCTCATTCGTCCAGCTTTAGGGACAGTGATGATCATGAATTTTATAATGGCGTGGAACGATTTCTTTTTCCCACTCATTTTTATTCAAGACGATATGAAAAAGACGATTCCGGTCGGCATGCTTTCCTTATTCGGACAGTACTCGACGGATTTGAGCATGCTGTTCGCTGGGCTAACATTGGCTTCCGTGCCGATGATTATTATGTTTTTCCTAGCATCCAAGCAGTTTATGGAAGGCATGACGGCAGGAGCGGTGAAGTAATATGGATGAAAGTAAACGTTATATAGGCATAGATGGCGGAGGGACTAAAACGGTCTGTATCCTTGGCGATAAGGAAGGCCATATTTTGGCCGAAAGTCGCGGAGCATCCAGCAGTGTGAAGTCACGGCCGTGGGAAGATGTGCAGCAGGTTCTGCTTACTCTCATTCGTGATGTATTAGAGCAGTCGAGTACAGATATGTCCCGATTAGGCGGGATTTTCCTCGGACTTGCCGGGAGTGATCGGCCGGAAGACCGGAAGCGAATGCATGATTGGCTGCAAACCGAGCTGCCTGACGGTGTTCCTATCACGGTGCATAATGATGCCGTGACCGCGTTGACAGCGGGAACCTGGGGACAAAAGGGTATTGCGCTCATCTCTGGCACAGGTTCGATTGCCTATGGATTCGACCCGGCAACCGGAGCGTTCGTCCGAGTCGGAGGCTGGGGTTATTTGCTTGGAGACGAAGGAAGTGGCTTTGATCTTGGACGCAAAGCGCTAGCAGCCGTCATGCGAGCATATGATGGCCGAGGAAAACCAACAGCTTTAACGGAGTTAGTTCTAAGTCATTGGTCGCTGCAGCATCCTGGTCAACTCATTAATATGATATACGGTCAGGAAAATGTCCGCACAGCAATAGCAGATGGATCCAAGCTTGTTATGTATGCTGCGGCTGATGGAGATCCGATTGCTGTTAATCTTGTAGAAGAGGCGATCCGTGAGCTCGAAGATCTGGTCTATACAGTTGTTACTTCTATGGGCATAGAAGAGGCTGTGGATTCGAGCGAGCGTGGACAATTTGCGGGAAATGCCATACCGCTTGTGATTACGGGAGGCTTATTTTCAGATAAAGCGTTTGAACAACGATTTATGCAAACTAGAGCGATACAATCCGGTATGTTCAATGTATGTTTGCTTGAGCGACCTCCAGTCATCGGAGCCTATTTGCTTGCTTTACAGGAACAAGGCTTTGAATTGACGGAGGTTATGCAGCAGCGGATAGCGGCATTTGTCTTTCGTAAATAAAACAATATATCCAAATAAAGGAGGCAAGGTAACGTGGAAAAACAGGAGAAGAAACAACTGGTTACAGAACAGAGAAATGAAAAATCACAGCACCTTGACCGACTGAGTGTTCAGGAAATCGTGACATTAATGAATGAAGAAGACCAAACGGTAGCCTTATCGGTAAAAGGTGCTCTTCCACAAATTTCAACGGCCATTGAAGCAGTCGCTGAGGCGATGACAAGCGGCGGCAGACTTTTCTATATCGGAGCGGGAACGAGTGGACGTCTTGGTATTTTGGACGCTTCGGAATGCCCTCCTACCTTTGGTGTAGAGACAGATTTGGTGATCGGGCTTATTGCCGGAGGAGAAAAGGCGATCCGCTCAGCCATCGAAAATGCTGAAGATGACGAGAATGCTGGGGTTCGCACCATAGCAGAAGTTGCCAAAGCAGGCGATGTCGTCGTTGGCATTACAGCAAGCGGGACGGCTCCCTATGTGATTGGTGCCATTCGTGAAGCGAATCGGCTTGGGTTAGCCACGGTCGGTATTAGCTGCAACCAAGGTACACCACTGAGTGCCGTCGTAAAATATCCGATCGAGGTGCCTGTCGGGCCCGAAATAATTACAGGATCGACACGCCTAAAAGCAGGAACTGCTCAAAAAATGGTGCTTAACATGATCTCCTCCACGGCGATGATCCAAATGGGCAAGGTTTATGGCAATCTAATGGTCAATGTTCAAGCGACGAATCAAAAGCTCCGGGTACGTACGGTTCGCATTATTCAAGAAGCGACGGGGGCGGATGAAGAAACAGCTGCACGTTTTGGAGCTGAAGCGAACGGTGATGCCAAAGTCGCTATTTTGATGATTATGTTCAGTGTCAGTCAGCAGAAAGCTTCGGCAGCGCTTGATCAAGTGCGCGACCATTTCGGTGATGCAGTTAAGCTGCTTGAACAAACAGAGGCTCAGGTTTAAGAATTGTTGAATAAAGCGAATGAATAAAACGAAGTATCGAGACAGTCACTCTAATGAGTGCTGTCTTTTTTAGGTCTTAATGGTATAATTTAACTATAGATAAAGTTCATACTAAGTCTCATGGATAGTGGAGGAGGTTGCAATGAGAAGAGTAAAGAATTTCATATTAGTGATGCTTATAACAGGCATATGGACGGGGTGCAGTTCGCAAAAACCTCTAGAGAGCCAATCTCCTGTTTCAGTAAAAGAGGAGATTTCTCCTAAGATCGTGGATACGAAACAAAATGTTTTAATGGGTATTAAGGAAGAAGTAAAGAATGGCCGAATGAAGGGGATTGAGATTCCATTAAATTCGACCTTTCAAACAGTAGTCAAAGTATATGGTGAGCCAAAAGGGATTTCAAATAACGAGTGTTGGACCTATTCGTACGATCATTCGAAAATTAATGCTATGTTTTATTATGATCATGATTCTTGCAGCAATGAACGTAATCTTCTAAAACCAGAATCGATTCTCAATCAGATTTCAGTAACGCCAGATTTTTTTCATATCTCAATAACAGAAGAAGACGTAAAGAATGCGTTAGGAAAACCAAACAAAGAATATTTGAATGAGGCGTACGGTGGCTATTACCTTATTTATGAGATAAGTAATTCCAAGCTGATCTTCATAACAGAGGAGGAATCTTCCGCAAAAAAAATCGGCAAAATAAACGTGGAAATGAAAACTTAAACGGCACAGATACTTTTGATCTGGATTTGAAAAAGTGGCTGAAAAGGAGGGATTCCTACTCAGCCACTTTTTCGTATTATCAGCAGGTTTTTATCCATTTGGTCGGCATTGAGTTCCTTAATATGTATAAGGCGGATGAATGTTAATTTTATGTAAATGTCGGATATTCCCCAATAAAAATGATAAACTCATTCACAACAAATTCTCTAAATTTACTAAAAGTTATTAAATCTATGAAGGAGGTCAGTGAACATTAGAAAGTTAATTCGATTTTCGATGAAACAATTTTGGAAGTATAAAAGATATAGTGTGGGCATTGCCCTAAATGTATTGATATCCTTAGCCGTTTCCTCACTGTTTGCTTTAAGCTTTAAATACATTATTGACGAAGTCACGATTGGGAAAAATGACTCCAAGCTTTTCATTCTGTTTTTCGCGATGATCTTGGGATGTATCATTTATCTGGCGAGTCAAATAGGGGGAAGCTATTGGCTGTCCAAGATTGCCGAACGAATGAAGGACGATCTCCGTCTGGACATGTTTGAGCATCTTCAGAAATTGCCGATATCCTATCATAACAATGTGAGCAAAGGAAGTTTAACTTCTCGTTTTACAACGGATTTGGCGTCCATGCAATCCTCTTTTCTTTCACTGGTTCCTTCAGTGTATGCTATATTGTCCATTGGTTTGACTTTGGGCTTAACAGCTTGGCTCCATTGGGGGTTGGCGGTGATCTCTTTTCTGGGCATCGTTTTGGCGAGTGTCCTTCCCGCTTATATCAACCGCAAAGCTATTGGTTATAACGATAATTTAAAGTCTGAACAAACCATACTGAACGATTATATTTTAGAACACTTAACAATTCATAAAACAATTCGTGCTTTTAATCTCATTGAATGGGAGCTTAACCGCTTAAAACGAGCAACACTGTCGATTTTCCCTTTGGCGGTGAAATCTCATTTCACGAGTCAGACTTCCCCCATTTCCGTTTCAATGGCATTGTTTTTTTTCAACATCGTATCTGTCATGGTCGGTGCCTATTTGGTTACGAAGGATATCATGTCCGTAGGTATGCTGGTCGCATATCAAAGCTTATATCTCACCATGAGCCAGCAGTTGAAGGAACTGAGCCGCCACTTGCCCTTGCTAGCCGCCACAACCGCAAGTTACAGCAGGATTGAGCAGCTACTAAACGAAAAGCCCGAAAAGACAGTCTCGTCAAAGGACATTAAAACCGTTCAACTAGATAAAATAGTAAATGACATTACCCTTCAGGATGTCAGCTTCGCTTATACGGAGAACTACCCGATCCTCCACGAAGTTAATCTAACGATCGAACAAAACAAATATGTTGCGGTTGTAGGACGAAATGGTTCAGGAAAAAGCACGATTATGAATTTACTAATGAGATTTTATGAACCGACAAGAGGTAAGGTTGAGTTTGACGGCATGGATGCACGCTCCATAAGTCTGGATTCCCTTCGAAATACGATTAGCTATGTCTCGCAAGATACAGATCTCATGAATTTGTCGATTTTTGATAATATTAAATTGGGCAAACTCGATGCAAAGAAATCGAGGTGCATGAAGCGGCAATAACGGCCGGTATTCATGATTGGATTACTCAGCTTCCCGATGGCTATCATACAAGCACTGGTGAGGAAGGGAAGTCCCTTTCAGGGGGACAACGGCAACGGATTGCTATTGCGCGTGCGTTGATACGTAATCCAAGCATCTTATTATTCGATGAAGTCACTTCAGCGTTGGATCCGGAAAACGAAACTTTAATTCACGAAGCAATTCGAGATCTGGCAGGCACAAAAACCGTCATCAATATTACGCATCGATTAACTTCAGTTACGAATGCGGATACCATTATTCTGATGGATGGCGGCAAAATAGTGGCTGCTGGAACACAAGAGGAATTACTTGAGAATTGTGAGCTTTATCGCATGTTATGGAACAAGCAGAGCGGATTTACCATAAACGGTGATGGGCGCAATGCACAAATCAATGCGGAGCGTTTACAGAAAATTCCTTTATTTAATGGGTTGGATTTGGAATTTTTGCAATACATTTGTAAGTATCTGAGCTCGGAGTTTGTAAAAACGGATGAAATTGTCGTAGAAAGGGGCAGGGATGGCGACAAATTTTATATTGTGGTTCGCGGAAAGATTGAAGTCCTCAAGCTGAAAGAAGATGCAACGGAGGAACGAGTGGCTGTTTTGGAGGACGGTGATCATTTCGGGGAAATCTCGCTGATGATGTCTATGCCTCGAACGGCAACCATTCGTACATTGACCCCATGTACGTTTTTACCATTCAACGGGATATGTTTCAAACAATATTGGATAAAGCCGATCCCGAGCTGAGATGGCGTCTTGAGCAATCCTGTCGGGAACGTCTGATTTATTGATGATATGCTTTTGGGAACTTTGTGGTTCTCAGGAGCTTTTTTTCTATATGTTACTCTGCTAGCAACAGGCTAATCATCCATAGTGCTAGCCCTTTTTCATTGTTAGAGTGTGTGCTTGTTTTCACTGATGGGAGGGGAAGGCATCTTGTTTTTAATTTGCTTTTGGCAGGAATGTAATGGAAAATTTAAAGCTGAGAATATATACTGGGATAAGAGCAATAGTGATTATTGGCTTTGAATGAATGATTTTAAATTCGAAGTCATCTTTGCATATTCGATGGTGGTTGTCTTCTGGGACATTGGCTTCATTGACGTACATACATTCTTTTTGGGGAGTTGTATTACTTAGTGTTTCGAAAAAAAATTGCAAGTATGATTTTAATTTTGATTTTAGGTATCCTAGCAGTAACCATTTTTAATAACTTTCAGAGTAGAGATACAAAGGATGTAGTTATACCCTTGAAGGATCTGGGAGGAAACGAAGAGCGCATTATTTTTAGAGATAAGCCAACAGCTATTCTTTTCTTCACTTCATGGTGTCCGTACTGTAATGAAGATGCTCCTAAAATTGTATCAATTTATGAAAAGTACAAGAACGAAATTAACTTATATGGTATTAATCTGATCAATCGAGATGATCGTGATAAAGTGGATAAATATGTTCAGAAATATAATATTGGTTATCCAATACTACTGGATGAGGACAGTATCTTATATAAAAAATACGGATCACCGGGATTTCCCACCCTTGTTTTTTTTGATAAAAATGGGAAAGAAACTAAAAGGATTGTTGGCTCTACAAGCCAGAGTATAATTGAATCACAATTTAGAAGAGTGTTGACAAATTTTTGAGGAAATAAAATACTGAGAATAGTGGAGACGCAGATTGGATCTATTTCTGCCTTGTACAGAATATGAAAAGCTTTTTGAATTAGATGTTAAGGCTCAAAAGATACTTGAAAAGTTAAAACGGGAATAGATTGAAAAAAGGGGATCTACAGGTGAACATTTTAAAACGATTCAGTATCTTATCAATAATTGTTGGTATTAGTGTTGATATGGTTGGGACAATGATAGCGTCAAGTATATTTACAATGATTTATATATGGACTAATCACATAGACATTCGCAATATAAAAGAATTGTACACGAATAACTTGTTTATTTCTTTAAGTTTGATCATCGGTGCCATTTTTAGTGTTTTGGGAGGTTTTGTAGCTGCTCGAATTGCGAAACAATCCAAATTAATGCATTCAGCATTTATTGGGTTTGCATGTGAATTGGTGGGCATTTACAATATATTCAATGGGAATAGGTTGATAATAATTAATGCTGTTAATCGCTCGCAAGCCTTGCTACATAAGGCTTTACAGAGTTGATGGCATTGAAATTCCACCTACACCTGCAACAATAGAGTGCAAAAAATTACTCTCTTTTATTTGCGTTGTTTAGCGAATAGATCAGCCATGGTGCATTGCTGGAGGTTGGGCTATTGATCTCTTCCTTGGAAAAGTAACAAGAGAACATCAAGATATTGAAATTTTAATACTAAGAGAAGATCAACATCATTTACAGAAGTATTTGGTAGGATACTCCTTTCAAAAAGTTAAAGATGGACATATTGAACCATGGCTATTTGATGAATGGCTAGAGTTGCCCATACATGAAACCTATGCACAAGATATGAATAACAAAATAGAAATCCTTTTGGATGAATCTGATGGCATGGATTGGGTTTTTCGTAGGGATTCAAGAGTTAGAAGATCATTATCAGAGGTAATAATGTATTCAGGTCAAGGGATTCCCTATCTTAACCCTGCAATTGTCTTGCTATATAAATCAAAGAATCCAAGAGAAAAGGATGAACAGGATTTGAACAATACCATAGATTACCTTGATAATAAGGACAAACAATGGTTTAAAGATGCTATTCAAACATGTTATTAAGAGCATAATTAGAATCATTTACCAAGATAACCAAAGAACGATTTTATTAGGAGGGTCAGTTGTGATTTTCTTTGATATTGACGAAACTTTACTTGACCACGATTATGCGGAAAAAATGGGTGCAATTGATTTCTTTCAAAAACTTATAGATGTATTGAATTTGCAAGAAGACGAGTTTGCAATCCAATGGAACGCTTTATCCAAAAAATACTTTGAAAAATATTTAGCAAAAGAATTATCCTTTCAAGAACAGCGTCGAATGAGGATGAAAGAAATGTTTGCTTATGTAAATGTAGAATTATCGGATGAAGAAGCAGACATGAAGTTTGAAATATATCTTGCTTGTTATCAGAATAACTGGAAGTCATTTGAAGATGTAATTCCTTGCTTAAATGAAATTCAAGGTGGACAATTAGGAATTATAAGTAACGGTGATTATAAGCAACAGATCGAAAAGCTAGAGAAAATGGGAATTAGACAGTTCTTTTCATTCATTATTACTTCAAGTGAAGTGGGCTATGCAAAACCTGATGTTCGTATATTTGAAAAAGCTAGATCAATAGCAGGACAGAATTTACGAGAATGTTTTTATGTAGGGGATAGATTAGAAGTAGATGCTATGGGAAGTAGCAATGCAGGAATGAAAGCCATATGGTTGAACCGTAAAGGTGAATCATCTCCACATAACTTAAACGAAGATATTATTGTTATCCAGAGCCTTGATGAATTAGCAACAGTAATAAATAATGCAACAATTAAATAAAACATGGATTTCATTTAATTCACTGGCAGAATTGCGTAACACAAAACTAATTGGCATCGAAACAAATACAAGCTACGTAGCGTTAAGTAAAAGAGGGAATTTGGTTGCAAAGGTGGTGGCAGTATTAATGACCTTAATATTTATTTTAGTCATAAGTCTTGTAATAGCTGTTGCTTTATCATTGTTGATTAATACAATTTTGAAACGAAAGTCGCTTACTGAGGTGTTACTGGTATCTTTCTTGTTTATACTCACAGGTGGATTTTTGTTAATTGACCAGCACATCGGCGACAATGGTATCTACTTGTCAATTAATTATGGACTAATATTTATTGGGTTTATCACAGGAATATTAAGCTTTATAATAAAAAAAGACTGATACCAAGAAAATAGGTTGATATTAACCTAAACGATGAACGTTTGTTCAATAAAAGAGAAAGTTTCATTTAGAAGCATCATCCGATGGTGCTTTTTCTTACGCTCATGAAAGTGTAGATGCAGTACATGTGTTGATGCGGATGGGACTCAATCATTCATCAAACGCTTAAACATGTACCAAAGAAGTTCTTTTGGCATTACTTTGCCTTGTTTACTTTCCTTTTTGATTATTACCCAATTATTATCCTTCTTATTTAAAGAATAAACGAAGTTAGTTCCGTCAGCTTTTTTAAACAAAATGTATGCCTTATCGTCTTTTACAAAGGCGAATGGGGCTACGAAGTTTTTATATGGTGGTTTTATATCCTTGTTTAATTCATTATTAATTTCCTCATTTACACTATATAGTGATATTAAATCATCTTTCTGTTCAGCTAGGTACTGCAACTGTCTATACTCATACTTTTTGTAAGAAGATAAATCTAAATTGAATGTTTTAAAAATATCTTCAAGGAGTTCCATTTTAAATTTTTCTATTTTCGCTTCCCATTCATCACCTTGGTGTTCATAGCTTATTAACTTAACTCCAAAGGGGCTTACACTCATAGTCAATATTTCGATTCCAATGGGTGAGGAATGTGCGTGTTCAAATGTCTTGGCTTGTAATTTTACTGTGAAAGTATATCCACCTTGCTGTTCCCTTTTTATATTCAATATTTTCGTCCAAAATAAGGCGAATTGTTTGGGGTAACCATAATAATTAGCAATCGCTTCTTGAATGTGTGGGGAGAGTGTTGTAAGCAAGGTGTCTTGGGTTAATTTTTCTTGCGTTTCTTGAGATGGTATTTGTGGTTCAGCATGGACAGCGTAATTAATTGTAGTAGTAGCTATAGTCAATGACAGTATGAACATAAAAAAGGGTTTTCTCATTTAATCACCTCATGGATATGCTTTCCAGAAAAGGTGAAAAGCATGAACAAATAGCATCATCATTCGATAGTGCTTTTTCTTATGCTCATGAGAGCGTGTAGGATGGTTTATGGAAACAACCCACGGTTATCTTAACAATTGTTACAAGCTTTTGTTTAATAATTGCATTCTATATGTTATTGAATGCGAAAAAAGAAATTGAGGATAATATTGGAATACTTTCTTCTATTGTTGCCTTGTTATCTTCTGTTTCTGTCATAATCCTAAATATTATTAATTTAGTAAAGAAAAATGATCAAAAGAAAAATAGTTTATGGTTTCTGATTATTAATTCAGTCATTAGCATTTTTATAATATCTGTTACTGTATTAGGTATCATTTTAAGTAAATAGATCTAAAAGTTAAAGGAGAATGACAAATGACCATCATCGACAAACTAGCAACCTCGCTCAATCGAAAAGACGAGAAACCTAATCAAGAACTGGCGAAATACATAGCCGATCAAGATGATAAGGGGGCTGTGAAGGAGCTTGTAGAAAACTTGAAAAACAGCGATAAAAACATACAAAGCGACTGCATTAAAGTTCTCTATGAAATCGGAGATCTCAAACCGTCTTTAGTTGCTGAATACAGCAAAGAGTTGGTAGATTTGCTTGATCATAAGAACAATCGACTTGTTTGGGGGGCTATGACAGCATTAGATGCGATAACTCTCGAAAACCCGGAAGCCATTTATTCAGCTCTTTCAAAAATTGTCGATATTGCTGACAAAGGGTCGGTAATCACCAAAGATCACGGAGTAAATATCCTAATTAAGCTTAGTTCTGTCAAACAATATGCTGATCATACTTTCACCTTACTCATCGAACAGCTTAAGAACTGTCCGACAAATCAACTTCCTATGTATGCGGAGAATGCATTAGCCATCATTAACGATAACAACAAAGCGCTTTTTATAAAGACACTTTTTTCACGACTCGACGATATTGAAAAAGACACAAAACGTAAGCGAGTGGAGAAAGTGATTAAGAAATTGAGCTGAAAGATTGCCAACCACCCGGCCTTCCAGGCCAGATGGTTGGCAATTTTTTTCATTTTCCCTATGACTTCGTCAATTTAATGTAATCGGAATTATAGCCGAATTCAACATTAGATGCGCGTATTTATTTTGCATGCTTGATTGGCCCATTTTCCGAATTAATACGTTTTGGTTCCCGTAATATCGACTGGGCCGACTGTCGGAAGGTTCGGACTGTCATGCATGTAGAAGCTTTTCACCGTATTTTTTAGCAGTACTCTGGAGCCGATGCCCATACCTTTGGCCATCGAGAAATTGTTGAACTCGATTTTCTCGGCGTCGTCGACTGCGACTGCATACCGGTCGTCGTTCGATTCGAAGTTGACGGTGGTGTTGTTGAACGTGATCCCTTTCACGTGGCGCAACCACCATCCATACGACGGCCGAACGCCAAAGTCCTTCACATTATATTGTCCTTTCGCCAGTTCAGGCGGCGTTACGGAGGCGTCGGAATTCGGATGGCTGCCTTTTGCCGTAATTTTCACATTGTTGAGCGTAATATTTTCCGCGTAATACGTTCCGTTGCCATCCTTGAAGCCGGCGATCGTGACGTGTATTCGCCATTCGAGCTTTTCGCGTTCGTAGCCGTTACGTTGTTGATCGTCACGTTCTTGATCTTGCCGACGCCTGCGCCCGGAGCGCGCCCTCGGTTAGAAATTTCGATGAAGATGGGGGCTGTCGTACCCGTCATCGTGTTGATGCCGTCCAACACGACTCCGTCCACGATGCTGCCGTCATTGACCGATATGCTGAAGCCGGCTTTGCCCGCGCCGAGCACAGTCAGGTTTGACACATGAACGTTCGAAATATCTCCCGCCGTCTCCGAGCCGATCTGGAACACGTTGCAATTCGTAAGGCCGACAACCTTATCGACGCGAATATTGCTCATCGGCCTCTTGTAGCCAAGGGAATAGTCGCTTCCCAGCTTGACGATGTCATCAGAGCTGTTCTCTGAATAAATGTCCGTTACTTTTACGTCGTTGCATTGCATAATATCGAACACGTCCCGTTGGCCTGAGGAGAAATTCGGCACGTGAACATTGTGGATGTTCAGCGTGTCGACTCCAGTAGCGAGCACAGCAAAATGTCCGAACCGCTGCAGATTGAGCCTGTGGGCGTCGTCCAACCCGCCGATTTCGACATCGGTGCTCAGCTTGAGGGCGATCGCCTTATCGCCTTGGCCGCTGCCAGGGTTGTCGCTTGTTGACAGCACGCCATTGCCGTCGATAGTGCCGGTGCCGGTAATTTTGACGTTGTGCAGGTTTTCTCCCCACATTAACGCATTATGCCAATGACTATGTCCGAAATCCTGATAGTTGTCGTACGAATTGGATTCGGGACTGTCGATGCCCGATAAAGCTTTGATCGTCGCCCCGGTGTTGATATACAGCTGAATATTGCTCTTCAAATGAATGGAGCGCGTCGAATAGGTGCCCGTAGGGAATACGACCTTTCCGCCTCCAGCAGCATTAGCCGCCGCTATTGCACTATTGATGGCGTTGGTGTCATCGTTGCTTCCGTCGCCTTTGGCGCCGTAATCTTTCACATTATAGTCGCTGGAGCTTGCGGCCGACGTCAGCTTGAAATAATCCACCGTCATGGCATAGCTGCTGCTGCTCGCATTCTTGCCTGTCACCGTGAACCGGAACTTGTGGCTGCCGGACGATAAAGAAACGATGCCGAGATCGGACGATGTGAACGCTGCGACGCTTGCATACTGATCGACGGAGCCACCCTGGCTTTTGCCGTCGACGCTTAATTGACTAATCCCTCTGCCCGTATTTTGCTTGTAGCCGAATTCGATGCTGTACGTATTGGCCGCAGGTACATTCACTGTAAACTCCACCCAGCTTCCGACTGCCGTAGATGAGCTCGTCTGCAAATATTGTCCGCCGCTTGCACTCGAATCGTTCGAGTTGGACGTTGTAATGCCGCTTGTCGTATTCGCGGTTGTCTCGCCCTCGAAATTCAATGTGGCCGCCGATACTGCTGGCACAGGAAATGGCCCTGCCCCGAACAATGCTGCGACTGACAAGACCAACGTGAGAGCCATCGAGATTGCAGTTGTTTTGGACACTTTGCGCAACAAAATGAAACCTCCTTTAATTTGGGAATAAGCCCATTATATAAAAGTGGTATGCGTGAAAGAGTGTAAAATTATTATATGTTTGTTTGAAATCTTCTCATGATGAGCCGTTGTGATAAACGCCTTAAGGCCGTTCAGAAGGATCTTGTCGACTGTTGCCGTATTGTTGTTTTTAATTCATCAAATCACTTGGTTTAACACTTTGTTATCCGCGGTTTTGTACGTATGATAAGCTTACATAAAGTGGTTGATAGTGAAATTCGGATCAAGCGCCAGCCCGAGCAGGCTGCCTTCGCTGTTTGGCATGTAATAGAACGGTGCGCCGCATGATGGCCTCTTTCGAAGGATCGCAGACATCGAGCGTTTTAACGAAATAGCCGGACCGCTGGTTAAAGGGAGTTATAAGAAATAAATAAAGCATAGAAATAGACCGCATCCTACAAACAGGATGTCGGTCTATTCCGTTTATGAGAAGTATCAGCACAATCATAGTTGCGAATGAAATCTAGCCCCCAAAGGTAGCTTCGTCCATGTGAAAATCCTCAATCGCCAAATGAGAGTGGATCAGTGTAATTTTCATTTCTGTTTATTCAGCTTGTGAAAGAGGCCCATAATTCCTCCGATATGATATGATAATTGGGCAGGCGTTACGAAGTCCAACCTATAGCAAAATTAAAGGGGATACGCATGAACCAAATAACGATTGGCATGTTCGCCCACGTGGATGCGGGCAAGACCACATTGGCCGAACAATTGCTTTACCATACACAAAGCATTCGGGAGCGGGGAAGGGTTGACCATAAGGATGCTTACCTCGATAGCCATCAGATAGAGCGGGCAAGAGGCATCACCGTGTTTGCAGATCAAGCCGTTATGTCCTATAAGGGTTCCACCTATTATTTGATTGATACCCCTGGGCATGTAGACTTCTCACCAGAGATGGAACGGGCCGTCCAGGTCATGGATTATGCGGTGCTAGTCGTCAGCGCGGTGGAAGGCGTTCAGGGTCATACGGAAACGGTCTGGCAGCTGCTGCAGAAGCATCGTATCCCAACGTTCTTTTTCATAAACAAGACGGATCGGGTTGGGGCGGATGCGGACCGAGTCATCGAGGAAATTCAGATGCATTTGACCACGGATACCTGCTGGATAACCGGTGGCTTCGCAAACGGCGAATTGGGGGAAGCCTTGATGGAAAACATAGCGGAGCGTGACGAAGCTGTGTTGGAGGCGTTTCTAGCGGGTACGGAAGACCAAATCTTTTGGCTGCGGACGCTGAAGGACATGATACGAGGCCATCGGATCTTTCCTTGCGCAAAGGGGTCCGCGCTGCAGGATGTCGGTGTGATTGAATTTCTAGACCAGCTTCACCTGTTAACGACCGCTGATTATAACGAGCTGGCTCCATTCGGGGGACGCGTATACAAAATCCGCCATGACCTTAATGGCCTGCGTATGACGTATATCAAAGCATTAAGCGGCACCCTAAAGGTTCGCGATGAACTCTGCTACCTAGGCGGGGAGGAACGAATGTGCGAGAAGGCGACTCGACTACTCATTGTCAATGGGAGTAAATCACTGGCGGTCGACCAGGTATCGGCAGGCGATCTGTTCGCGGTCATAGGACTTTCGAGTGCAGAGACAGGGCAGGGCCTGGGTATCTACTCGGACAAGCTGGTCTACGATCTGGTGCCTACGCTTACGTCGAAGGTGATGTTCGCCGATTCTCTGAACGTGAAGGATGTGCTGAAAGCTTTCAAGACCTTACATGCTGAGGACCCATCCTTGAATGTCATCTGGGAGGAAAGTCTGCAGGAAATCCACATTCACGTGATGGGGCTTATTCAACTTGAAGTGCTGCAGCAGCTTGTGAAGGAACGTTTCCAGTTCGACGTCACTTTTGGCAGTCCTGAAATCTTGTATAAAGAAACGATACTGTCCACCGTTAGAGGATATGGTCACTTCGAGCCACTGAAACATTATGCCGAGGTGCACCTGCTGCTTGAACCAGGGGAACGGGGCAGCGGAATTACATTCGCAAATGCGTGTCATGCGAACGATTTAAGCATAGGCAATCAAAACCTGATCAGGACGCATCTTTATGAGCGTGACCACCATGGTTTATTGACGGGCATGCCGTTGACCGATATCCGAATCACGCTGCTGAAGGGTGGCTCTCACAATGAGCATACGCATGGAGGCGATTTCCGGGAGGCAACGTTCCGTGCGTTAAGGCAAGGCTTGGAGAAGGCGGAGAACTTGCTGCTCGAGCCTTATTACGAGTATAAGATAAAAGTGAAAATCGATTATCTGGGCAAAGTGTTATCTGATATTCAACAAGCGTCTGGCCATTTCGATCCGCCCTACACTACGGCTACACGCGCGATCATTACAGGCAAAGTCCCCGTGGCTACCTTCATGGACTATAGTACTGAGCTTGCCGCTTTTACGCATGGCAGAGGTATCATTCAATTGCTCTTCGGCGGTTATGATCGTTGTCATAATGAACAAGAGGTGATCGATCGCAAAGCGTACCGCAAGGACGCCGATCCGCTGTATAGCTCATCATCGATTTTTTGTGCAAAGGGGCATGGGTACACGGTGCCTTGGGAACAGGCGGAAGCGAAGATGCATTTAATCTAGTAGAAAAGGAAGCCGGAAGGCTTCCTTTTCTGCGTAATCAAGGACAAACGTTAGAAGAGCACGCGTAAGAGCCTCTCGATAAGCCGAAGAAGCTCTTTTTGTGTGCGGAGAGAGTTGGGAACCCAAAAAACTGGCTCCCTGTTGTGTTCCAGCTAACTATCAACTCCTGTTAAGATATCTTCACGTTTGTTACACCCTATTGTCAGGACGGTTATAGAAATACACAGTTTTAAAATTAGGAAGTGAATGATAAAATGTTGAGTTATATAAGTCCGGAACTAATCTCCAATAAAACATGGAATTTATTAAATTTTCCCTCGGGGGTATTCCTAATGAACGGTGTAGAAGTTTTAGCAAGGGAATATAAGGAATCGACATGGTTGAATTACTTGAATTACTGTAAAATCAGAATACTAAGTTTAACTAATGAGTCAAGGAACTGTTTGGATGATTTAGAAATTGATACAGAAATAAAAATAGTTTTGATTGTTCGATTTCAAAGTTATGCGCGAGAATGGTTACATAAAAAGGTACCAGCGTTAGATGAACAAAAACCCATGGAATTGCTGGCAACAGAAAGTGGAACTAAAGCGGTAAAAGAAGCGCTATTAAGAATTCCTGACTAGATTGTGTAAATAAAAAGAAGTTTTAATTTTTGATTAAAGAAAGAAGAGATATAAGTGCCGATCATTAGGACAGAAATACCAATAAATTCCACAATAGAGGTTTGTTTTGACTTAGCCAGAAGTATTGACATTCATGCTCTATCTACTTCTCAGACAAAGGAGAGGGCAATTCGTGGTGTCACAAGTGGTTTAATTGAATTGGGACAAACAGTAACATGGGAAGCGGTTCATTTTGGAGTAAAGCAACGTCTTACAGCCAAGATTACGGAAATGGTACGACCAAATTATTTTGTAGATGAAATGGTCAGTGGAGCATTTAAAAGTTTCAGGCATTCACATGAATTTGTTGCTGTTGAGGGTGGAACGTTGATGATCGACGCTTTTGATTATATGGCGCCTCTTGGCATTGTAGGAAAAGTAGCGGATGTCCTGTTTTTAGAAAAGTATATGAGGCGCTTTTTGTTCAAGCGGAATTGGTACATCAAACAAGTTGCCGAGGAACAAAAGATACGAAGTTAAATTTGTAAGGGGAAAAAATAGGGAATCCGAAATTTCGCCTTATTTCAAAAAACCAATTATTACTTTTAACACTGTGCTAACATGGAAAGACTAAGTTTATAAGAATAGAAAGGATGTACAAATGAAAATAAATCAATTAATTTCGAACAATATTAACCTATTAGATGCAGAACTACCCACAGATAAATCGTTAGGAATTGCTGGTTTGTCTGGCTCTGGTAAAACAACTTTTTGTCAAACCATTGGTGAAGAATCCAAGAAGCGTCTCGTTTCTTTATTGCCGAAGGCTGAATATCAATATTTATTTCCTGAGATTATGGAAACCAATTTCAGTGCCATCAAGATGGAAGAAATGCCTTTAGTCCTTTTTCTCGGAAAATCATCGATTTCATCCAATCCTCGTTCAACCATTGGCACTCATACTGGTGTTTTTAAAGAGATTCGTGTGTGCTTGGCTGAAAGGTTTAATCTATCTCCAGAAGTTTTTTCCTTCAATAATGCCTTAGGCTGGTGTCCAGATTGTAAAGGGCGCAGTATGACCCAAAACGTCGAATGTCCAAAGTGTGGGGGTAAGCGTTACAATCAAGAAGTTGAGCAATATAAGATAGAATTAAGGAATCAACCACATAGCATTTCCGATCTTAATAACCTAAGCATTGAAACGATTCTCTCTCTTGCAGAGGAACTACAAATTAGTGAAGCGAAGCAGCATATTCTCCGAAATATCATTAATATGAATATGGGTTACTTAACCATAAATCGCATTATGGGTACTTTGTCCGGAGGAGAAATAACGCGACTTTACTTGGCAGAATTCATGGCAACAAGTGAGAATACGGTTATTATTATTGATGAAATCTCTGTGGGTCTTGATCACCAAACGTTGTTGAAAATTTTGGGAGAGATCAAACAACTAGGATATAAGAATCAAATTTGGCTCATTGACCATTCGGATACGGTGCTGGACACAGCGGATGATCAATTATTCTTTGGGCCTGGCAGTGGGAAATACGGTGGGAAAATTGTTGAAGAATCACCGCGGCCACAACCCATTCATCGGGAGCTAAATAAGGCGACGCCTACAGCTAACTATCAGTTTCAGGATCTTTACTGTCGTAATATTCAAATGGCTGATCTACAGATCCCCCAAAATAGACTGGTCACCTTTACGGGGGAATCGGGATGTGGGAAGTCTACGCTTGTTAATGAGTGTATGGTCAAAGATTTTCAGAAGCGTTACCCAAAAGATAAACTGGTCGTGGTTGGGCAAGATCGAAATCAATCGATTTCCAGTCGGTCAACCGTGGCGACGTTTCTTGATATTAAAAAGAAACTCACCAAATATAGTGAGGATATTGATGATATTTTTCAACGCTCAATTGAAGATATTATTGATGAATTACCGAATGAAGACATCGCTCATAAACGCTTGAGCTTATTGATCAAACTTGGACTTGGTTATTTAACGTTGGATAGAAAAACACAGTCTTTATCCACTGGTGAATTTCAATGTGTTCATTTAGTTTCTGAGCTGTTTACGAATTCAAGAAACCCACATACCCTTTTTATTTTTGACGAGCCTTCCAAAGGTTTATCTCAAAATATTTTAAACCAATTCATTGATAGTGTTAGAGACATTCTACAAGATGAATCTGTCTCTATCCTGATGATCGAACATAATGCTTATATGATGGAAAGCTCTGATTTTATCATTGATTTTGGCAAAAGGCAGCCTGAACCTGTTCGACATCTTGATGTTGTCAGTCATGAGGATTATTATCGTCAAAAACATGTGGAAGAGAGCCATGCCCCATTGCATATTTCCTCCACACTACAGCAGCGGGAAGGTATTCATTACCTGCAAGAAAATCAGTTGGACTATTTTAAAAAGGCAGAAAACGTCTATAAGGGTGGTATTTTAAAAAGTTTATCGCCAATAGCCCGTGTGATTTATGGTGAATATGAATCGGATACCATTGCGCCTGTCGTCGCTATTGATCTTGAACGACATCTGTATAGTCAATATAGTTTTCTCTATGAAATCGGTGGGCTGATCAACCATATTGTGGCTGCCCATCCGACCAACAAAGATACAAGAAGCTTCGATTTCTATTATCAAGACAATCATTGTCCGAGTTGTTCGGGCCGCCGTGTCATTGAACGTTTTGATATGGATGTTCTCATTCAAGACAAAACAGTGCCATTCTGGGATGGCTTATTCCTTCCAGAGGTGATGGATGTCTTGAAATATTATCAACATGCCAAATTACGCTTCATTTTTGAAGAGATAAAGAATGAACTGGGTCACGATATGAGTAAAAGCTATAATGAGATGTCTGAAGTAGAAAAGCATACATTCTTATATGGGTATTGGGAAAAGTCATTTTATGATAAAGCAGGGAAGGCTTCGCGAACATGGGAAGGCTTTAATCTCATCCTTGGGCGTTATATGGTGATTTCGAAGAATCTGGAAATTAAAGAAGCTATGAAAGCCTCCAAAGAAATGATTAGCTGCCCAGTTTGTCAGGGAACCGTGCTAAACCATCATAAGAAGCTCAAATTTGGCGACAAGGATATTCGCGAGATTATTCAGCAGCCGATTGATCAGGTCATAAAAATTGTAGGGAAGCTGCCCCAACTAGAAAAACTAAAATCCATTGTTGGCGGTGATCTTGCACTTACGGAAGATGTCTCCTTGCTTCCTAGGGAAACACAAGTTGCGCTGAAAATGCTTGAACTGGAACTTGCAAGCTTTGTAGGCTATGAAGTGGTTTTACAAAATGCCGTACCATTTTGGGACAAGATTAAAGGTAACATCGAGGCGATCAGCAGCAAAAACTTGATTACCGTCTGTGATTTTGCCGATATTGCTGAAACTAGAGAAACCATCATTGATAAGTATTTCACGAATGGAAAATACAAGAAACTGACCTATGTCTATGAAGCGTTCGGTTACAATAAAATTGTTACACAAATTAATAAGATCAAAGCAAGTCATCCATGCCCATTCTGTAACGGGAAGAAAGCCATTTGCTTATGCAATCTACTTTCTCAGAAAGCTGGACTGAACGAATGTTACTCGATAAGTCATGACAGTGAGGAAATCATCTGTGATTGGGAATCTGACGGTTACCGCCTTCCTTCAGAAGCAGAGTGGCAGTATGCCTGTAAAGCAGGAACAAATGGTTATAGGTACGGAGAAATGAATAAGATCGCTTGGTATAATGAAAATTCAGAAGGCGAAATCCATGAAGTAGGAAAAAAGGAACCAAATGCATGGGGTCTATATGACATGATAGGAAATGTCTGGGAGTGGTGCTGGGATTTATATGACGAGAACGTATATGGTTCCTACCGAATTTTTCGCGGCGGCAGCTGGGCTGAAGAGGAACGAGCTTGTGGGGCTTCGTGTCGTCGTCGCAGTCACCCGTCATTTTGCATTGATGACCTTGGATTCCGCCTGGCCAGGTCTTTTTAATGGGGCTGCTGGATGGTGATGATTTGCAGGTTATTTTATCACCTGAAAAAAGCCCAAGTGCTGATTCCACTTGGACTCTGACGGGTTAGATATGCTTTACCAGTATACTCGATATGGCATTTACTTCAGGCTATGATAAACCGCCATCATATCTCGTTTATTCAACTCACGAATACGATTGAAGATAGGAATATCTGCAACTGCCTCCGTCCGCAAGTTTTCAGAAACAACATCACTTACTTTGCCGGTTAGCCATGTTTGTACGTCTACGCCATCGACCATTTCCTTGCGCCCTTCATCATTAATGCCACTTACATAACAGCTAATACAAGGTACCGATAACTTGAATACGCCATCATGGAGACCATCATTGATAAGTATTTCACGAATGGAAAATACAAGAAACTGACCTATGTCTATGAAGCGTTCGGTTACAATAAAATTGTTACACAAATTAATAAGATCAAAGCAAGTCATCCATGCCCATTCTGTAACGGGAAGAAAGCCATTTGCTTATGCAATCTACTTTCTCAGAAAGCTGGACTGAACGAATGTTACTCGATAAGTCATGACAGTGAGGAAATCATCTGTGATTGGGAAT
>NZ_VRTT01000210.1 GCF_008017805.1 Paenibacillus sp. N3.4
GGTTAAGCCCTCGACCGATTAGTATTCGTCAGCTGCATACGTTGCCGCACTTCCACCTCGAACCTATCAACCTCGTCGTCTACAAGGGGTCTTACATACTGGGAAATCTCATCTTGAGGGGGGCTTCGCGCTTAGATGCTTTCAGCGCTTATCCCCTCCGTACATAGCTACCCAGCTATGCCTCTGGCGAGACAACTGGTACACCAGCGGTACGTCCATCCCGGTCCTCTCGTACTAAGGACAGCTCCTCTCAAATTTCCTACGCCCGCGACAGATAGGGACCGAACTGTCTCACGACGTTCTGAACCCAGCTCGCGTACCGCTTTAATGGGCGAACAGCCCAACCCTTGGGACCTACTTCAGCCCCAGGATGCGATGAGCCGACATCGAGGTGCCAAACCTCCCCGTCGATGTGGACTCTTGGGGGAGATAAGCCTGTTATCCCCAGGGTAGCTTTTATCCGTTGAGCGATGGCCCTTCCATTCGGTACCACCGGATCACTAAGTCCGACTTTCGTCCCTGCTCGACTTGTAGGTCTCGCAGTCAAGCTCCCTTATGCCTTTGCACTCTGCGAATGATTTCCAACCATTCTGAGGGAACCTTTAAACGCCTCCGTTACATTTTAGGAGGCGACCGCCCCAGTCAAACTGCCCACCTGACACTGTCCCCATACCGGATCACGGTACCAGGTTAGAACTCCGATACGATCAGGGTGGTATCCCAACGATGCCTCCACCCAAGCTGGCGCTCAGGCTTCAAAGGCTCCCACCTATCCTGTACAGATCGTACCAAAGTCCAATATCAAGCTGCAGTAAAGCTCCATGGGGTCTTTCCGTCTTGTCGCGGGTAACCTGCATCTTCACAGGTATTAAAATTTCACCGGATCTCTCGTTGAGACAGCGCCCAAGTCGTTACGCCATTCGTGCGGGTCAGAATTTACCTGACAAGGAATTTCGCTACCTTAGGACCGTTATAGTTACGGCCGCCGTTTACTGGGGCTTCAATTCATAGCTTCGGGTT
>NZ_VRTT01000211.1 GCF_008017805.1 Paenibacillus sp. N3.4
AAGCTAACAATAATCGACTCCACCACCATCTCTTTGCCTGACTTTCACGGTCAGTGGGGATACTGCAGCAAAACGCAAAATAGCGTTAAAATGCATACCTACCTATGCACGGATTTCCCGGACATGGCTTATCCAAGTAAAGTCATTTTATCGACGGGAGCTGTGGCCGACTCGGAAGTGGCGATCGAACTTCTCACGGATAAGCATACAACTTATGTGATGGATCGAGGATACATCAACTATGCCTTTTTTAAGAAATGGGCAGAGGCAGAAATTCGTTTTGTCGTACGCATACAGGCAAATAGCAAGACAACTGTCATCCAAGCACGTCCTGTTCCCGAAGAGGATCCAGGTATTTTACGAGACGCTGATGTTGAAATGGTGGTTCCGAAGGAGCCTGATCAAAAAGTAAGGCTACGATTGGTTGAATTCAAGGATGATAAAGAACGAATCTACCGCGTAGTTACAACAAGGTGGGATCTTTCAGCGCGAGAAATCGCTAACCTGTACCGCGATCGCTGGATGATCGAACTTTTCTTCAAATGGATGAAGCAGCACCTTCACTTAGCTAAACTATATAGCTATAAACCGGATGCTGTATGGAACCAAATCTACATGACACTTTTAGCCTACGGACTGTGCATACTGGTGAAGTTGCAAACAAAAACAACAAAAAGTACATGGGATGTACTGAAGTTAGTTCGCATTTACGTGATGGAAAGCTGGGAAAAGTTCCTTGACGCTTTAAACAGAGCGCCTACCCGAAGTTCGAAAGGACGCCGAAAGAAAAAGAAGGGCGGGCGGCCTCGTATTCATCCGATTAAGAAAAAAGCGCAGAAAAAGATACTTGAACAGAATTAAATACAATTGAAGTATATATTTGAAAAAAATGGTGATTTGTCTATACGTATTTGGCTGTTACTGTTTTTTCTCTTTTTCGATAAATGAAAACTGTAAAAATATCCCTTATGCAACTTAATGCTCTGATGTCAGCTTCTTTGCAAGGCTAGTG
>NZ_VRTT01000021.1 GCF_008017805.1 Paenibacillus sp. N3.4
CATGATGTAATCCCCTCCGGTGCTTACTCTAGTATACAAAAAAAGGTACCCACAGTCTGAACACTTTTTCAAAGTGTCCAGACTGTGGGTACCAGTGTATTAAGGAGCCTGCTCTTATTTTATCTCACTTTGATTTATATTCGGATATCTCCACAATTTTAATCTCTGCTTTAGCAATATCAGCTAAGTTGTAGTATCCACTCCCTTTAGCTTTAAAGGATTTCAGTTCATCTTTTCCGATATCCATGGCATAAGCATTTATGGTTGGTACTGTGGTTCCATTTTTCAAGGTTATATCAGTGGTGAAGGCGACATTATTTCGTACATATAATGCTCCATTTAATTGAACTTGACCGGACACATATGTTTCCCTTGGAGTTTGATCAGCACCTGTTATGGATACACTTATTTTTTTATCCTGATCAGTGTAAGGAAAATCCTTATTGCTATTTTCTTTATAATCGATCGTGATCTGGTTGGGTTTTGTCATGATGTCGAGTGTCTCAAATACCAAGGTGTACGTATCTTTGGGTGACATTTCTAATAGTTCATGCAAGGAAAATAGCTCTGCTTGGCGAATACTATACATCGGGAGTCCAACCTTCTCTCAGTGTCTAGTAGGGGTACTAAACACTTCGAGATTTGGGGAGGCACTCCTTTTTTTGCATCTTAAAAACTCAGGTGTGGTAAGGCTTTTGAATTATGAAATTCATTCACATATATAAATAAAAAGCACCCGTAAGGGTGCTTTTTATTTTCTATGGAAGTGATTCGTGGCTTGATACATCCACAATTTGCCGCATTGCGATGACATTCACCGCCGGTGGCATACCTTCCATTTCGATTAGTACCAAAAGCCTTTTTCTACATTACTGATTTTCTTTATCCAACACTTGAATCAAGCGGCGAACCATCGCAGCTGCTTCGGCACGGGTAGCTTTTGCTTCTGGTAAGAACTTGCCTGCATCATCCCCTTGGATGATACCAAGTTTCACTGCAGTGCCAACACCCACCTGCGCCCAATCAGCAATCTGCGTTTGATCCGCAAAATCTTTATCTTTTGCTTGGTCTTGCTTCTTCAAAAGACGTGAGATGACAACAGCCAACTCTTGACGGCTGATTGCCGCTTCTGGACGGAATTGACCATTTGCACCTTGGAAAATTCCCGCCTTTTCAACAGAAGCTACATAACTTGCATACCATGCGTCTCCCGATACGTCTGTAAAGGTGGACTTAGCGTCTGTCTTTTCGAGCTGCAGCATTTCGGCTAATAGTTTAGCAACCTGACCGCGAGTCGTCGTACCCGAAGGGTCAAACGCAGTATCCGTCGCACCGTCTACAATATGGTGTGACACCAGATAACGAATATCTTGCTTCGCCCAGTGGTCATCCAGATCGGTAAACGAACGCTCGAATTGTGCTAAACCAAATGTTCCCGTTGCTTTAAACTCAACATCTAAGGCTCTGCCAAGGTACTTCGGATTACCGTTAACAAATTCATAGGCTCCAATCAATGAAGGCTCGTTCGAAGGCGATGCTGTGAGCCTTAAGGTAAGAGGAACAGAAGCGTTAGCCTCTTCCTTTTTACCATTCTTCTGCTTAGCAACTTCTACATGAATCACGGAGCTTGAAACTTTATATCCGGATAGATTAGCTGCATTGGACGGCTTAAATGCTAGCGCCAATGTCTCATCATCTTTCAGTGAAAATGCTTTGACCGGAATCGTTAAAAATGCGTCTTTTTGCTGCAATTTTACCGTATAACCTCTGGATTGCATTACGTTCCAAACGTTAGAGCTCACTAACAGTGTATCCTGCTTATCCGTAAGAACGACTTTCACTTCATTATTCGTTACTAATTTTGACAAAGCAACAAAATCCAGGTCAACTTCGTTAGCTGCGGTGGAAGGACCGCCGCCACCGCCTCCGCAACAATTATTCGCCGGGGGTGGAGGTGTTACCGAAGCTGTAGTAAACGTATAGCTTTTGTTAACTGCCAGTACATTGCTGCCACTGTAATCAAAGAAATTTCCTTTGATGTTTACTTTGTACTTGGTCCCTTGAGCAAGAACGGTATTTGGTTTTAGAGTTAGCTTCTTGGTCAGCTTTTTTGTATCATCTGCTATAAACCATCCGCTTTGGTTATTCCCGTCCAGCAATTGATTGTTCTTCAACGTTGGATCGGTATTCTCTTTATAGCTCTTCATATGTTGGTAACCAAAAGTAACATTAACTGGAGTCTCTTGATTCCCCTGTACTTGCACCAGACTGATGGTACTGGCATCTATTCCTGCTTCATCCATCGGCCGATCAAATACAATCTCAATATCTGTAGTTCCGCTGATATTATTAGTGTTATCCGCGGGTGTGACAGAAACAATTTGAGGTACCGATGTGCGTACAAGCGGTACATTCAGTTCTGTTTCCGCAGGTGGAACAATTACTTTACGGGACGTATAATCTTCAAACCCTTGTTTGCTGAACTGAACCCGCCATTGTCCTTTCAACACATCCCAACCGTAACGACCTTCCGCATCAGTCGTTTGCGGGTTGATTTGCCCATAATTCTCAGCATCCCAGCCAGACCATTGATTTGTATTTCCATCATACTGTTGAACAACTGCCGTTACACCCGGCAAACGGTTCTCCATGCTTCCTTCGAATACATATCCAGACGGGTCGATCAAAACAATAACTTCCATCAACGGTATACTAACCGAAACTCCATTCTTCTTATAAGTCAGAATGAGCATTTGCTCCCCGTAAGAGCTCCAACCGTAAGGCACTTCGCCTGTGAACGTTTTACCGTCGGCTGCTTTGGTCAAGGAGTACTTGCTTCCGATAAATTCAATGGATGCTTCATCAACAGCTTCTTTAAACGTGACTTTCGTTTGAATCGGTGTTTTCTCCGTAATTGCTAATGTTGCTACCGAGATTTTCGGATTCAACTTTACATTCACGTTCCAACCAGCAGTAATCAAGGCTTCATCAAGTCCTGGTATGCCTGCCGTATATTTCACAGTCGTGATCTCTGACGATTCGTTTTGATCGTTTTCAACAACATGCGCTGTCAATTTGTACTCAGCTTCCGTTGTGTTTGCAGACACAGGCAATACAACATCTGCATACCACCAACGACCTTCTGCTGTTACACGTCCCAAGCTAACGGCGCCTGCGAAAATTTCGACAGTAGAACCTGGTTTCGTATTACCGTATACTTTAATTTTCTTATCTCCCGTTACTGCCGGAGCGTTCAAGGTCACGTACAAAACACTTGTTGTTGCAATCTGTGTAGGTTCTTCTTTCTTACCATTGATAACTGGATAAGCGACGGTTCGAATTGAAGCTTCGTCGGCTTTATTGACCAGAACTTTAAAGGATATCGTACCGCTTGCCCCTGCAGCTATGTCCCCTACTGGCAATTGAAGCAGAGACCCGCCAGTTGCATGCACAGTTTTTCCATTCAGCTCTACAGAATCATCGACAAGCTTCACGCTAGAAGGCAGATCGAAATTCCACACCGTGCTTTTTGCCGAGGAATTACTGCCGTTTTTGTAGTTCAAACGATAGCTCATTTCTTTACCGTTTACGACCGTAGTCACAGACGGAGCAAAGCTATTGCCTTCGCCGGAGAATTGGCTATTCTGTGATTTCATAACAATGCTGATTTCAACTGTGTCTGTGTTGAAATCTTTCATATAGCTCGGATAGCCATACAGATTTGCATTAATCGAGTAGGTTCCCGCAGACAATCCGCGAATTTTAAAATAACCATTGTCATCTGTTCTTGCCCAACCGTTATTTTTGTTGCCATTCGCATAAACGTATACATGCTTCAAAGGAATACCATCTTTATCTAACACTTTACCGTGAATGAACTTATCGTTTTCCAGTGTAATATCTGGTAATTGATGATTAGAAACAGTTTGTGTTTCATTATAATTCGTAAATCCAATAGCCTGTACTTGCAATTGTACTTGATTCGATTCAGCCAAACGATCCAACGTATATCGCCCTTCAGCATCCGTACGTGCATACGTATAAGTACCACCTGCGCTTGCTGACACATCCGCACCTGCTATAGGATTACCGTTCGTGCCAACAATTCGTCCCGTGTATACGACCGCAGGCTGCAGTCCAACCTGAAGTATCTGATTGCCTGCATGGATGGATACTGGCGACTTGTACAGCGGTTGGAAGCCAGGTAGAGATAGATTGAAAGAATAGTCACTTGCCGCGGCAAGCCCCGAAACGGTGAATCTACCCATATATCCATATACTTGTTCCGCAACGGTAGTAGACGTACCACCACCCAGCACATGCTGCGGATTCGTTACATATACACGTTCCGATACCGTCATCGTTTGATTATACCCATAACTGTAGCCTACATCCCAACCGAAAGCTTGTGCAGCAGACGTGCTATACATGTAATAGGAATCAAGATGATTAGTTTGAGTGCCTTCCGGCATGAACAGTTCTATTGTTGCATTAGCTATCTCTTTTATTTTCTTTTTAACATAAATGGAGATCGGATTCACCAAGTAGTCGGTCGATTCATCAATTGTGAATGAATCCTTCAGACCTTCATACTCCCCTTCCCCAATGACGGATATCATATAGACACCTGGTTTCAGGCGCTTTAGCTCTGATTCTCCAGAGTAAGTCATGAAATAACCGTCTTGCCCGATATAGCCTTCTTTGCTCGCTGGACCGGAGATGGAGACTCGCAGCGATTTGTTTACCGGCTGCTTCGAATCTTGATCTAGTAGGCGAACTTTCACGTTTTTGAGCAGTGGCAGGTTGATATCCCCCATTGCTTTGGTCGTACCGTATTCAGTTGCAACTTCGTTAACTACATCAAGGTAGCGCTCTGAACTGACCACATTCAGCTTACCATTGCCCTTAGGCACGCCAGCCAAAGTGAAGTTACCATCATTGTCAGCGTTAATTTGCAAATATTGGCCATTTATTATGAACTCTACAAGCGGATTCCCTTTTACAGATACTCCGCCCTGCTTGATCCTACCGCTCAAGGTTGCGCCGACTTTCTTGTTCAGCTGTTGTACTTTCTCAGCTGATTTCAAGTCAGTGCCCTCTTTAATAAGATTGGCCTTGACAGAGTCGATATCTGTTATGCCTTCTTTGATCTGGAACGTACCTGTAAACTTGCCTTCGCCGCGTTGAAGCACAAGTTCATCGGAAAATGTTTCATTGCTTCCAAGCTTCTTATATGAAACGACTACTTTGCACTGATGCCATCACCTGTAGAGCCTATAAGCTCGATAGGTAAATTGCTGCCGATCTTCAGAAATCCTGCTGAGCTTTGAATTCCAGCAATTCCAATGTTCAGCTGCGATACACCTAAGTCTGGTACTTCAAACATGACTACATTGGACTCGGTCGTCAGACCTTTGCTATTAACCGCTATAACTTTAAGGTCATAATTCTTACCGTCTTTCGCATCCGTGTAATCGTAAGATGTCCCCGTTACATTCCCTTTAATTTTCACCAACGGCTGACCCTGCTCAGCCGCATACACATCATAGTAAGACGCGCCGGACGCCGCCTCCCAAGTTAACTTAATTCCTTTGCCTGCATATGCCGCTTCCAGTTTTGGCTTACCTGGCGGCGTGTTCGGATCCTGACCAATCGTCAACTGTTTGGAAACAGTTAGCGCCTCTTTCGGACCGATCGGATAATTGAATGTCAGTTGATAATTTCCGTATACGTCTTTTAAGTTGGCATACATATAATTCAACGATTGAACACTGCCTATATATATGGCCTTCCCTGCTGCATCCGTAAGAGTAAGTGTACCTTCTACATAGTTAAATTGATCAAAAACTCCCTCATACGGAAGGGCCTTTTCATACGTGATCGATCTAGCTTGGTATCCATTCTCTCTCATAACGAATGCGTTTACCAGCTTAAGATCGCCGCTCTTAACCAATACGGATGTTTGTAGATGTGTGCCGTTAAGAACTACTTGTCCACCACCTCCAGTACCTCCACCACCCGTACCCGCATTGACGTTGGCTACAGATACTGAGCTTGCTTTATTCCCAGCATCGTAATTATATTGGTTAATTTCCCCAAACTGTGGATTCTCTAAGACACCGTTAAATAAAAACACAGTTGCTGCTTGAACAGTACGATAACCACTCTCCATCATATACAACCATGGAGTCTCGTTAGCCTTTGTTGTTTGCTCTACTAAAAAGTTAAAATTAAAAGTGCCCGGAGTCGTGTAGATTCTATTAAACTTCTGATTATAGAATCCACCAGCAGAAACAGCATACTGATAATCACTGTTATATATATTGAAACCTGTGAATGGCACAATAGTACCGTTATTGTTCAACTCAACGGAGACAAGCTGATTGTTTAAATTTTGGAAGTCAACTGCGAATACTTGTTGCTTCGGAATCTCGACCTTTTTCGAGTAATTATATCCGTTGCCTTCATTGTCTCCTCCGACAAGTGCAATATCATAGTTGCCGGACTCGCTTAACAAATAAGCTTTAGGAGATTCATTAAATCCATTTGTGAACTGAATTCTCCAAGTAAATTTAGCTTTTAAATCATTACTGGTAATTTTAATCAAACCCTGGGCAATATTTTGGACTTTACTGCCTTTTGTTGTAATTTCAGTTTTCACCAAGTTTTGCTGCACCGGTATTGACTGCATATCTAAAAGCTGTCTTCCCGTATATTTTTGTTTCACGAGATAGGATATCTGTCTTCCATCTCTATCCATTAAGTTCAGGGCGACAAGTAATACATACTTATCGTCTAGCGTAATAATTTGACTATCAATAAAAATAGAAGAACCTTCCTGGTTTACATACATTTGATACGAATTATTTTCGTCCTCTTTCCATAATGAGGCAGTATCTATATAGCTAAGCTTATAATCTTGCGGTATCTCAATTTGAATCTTATTCTGATTCGGCCCATTGAAATACGTGTCTTGTATCTGAATCGAGTGTTCCAATTTAAGCTGCAAGCTTGTATTCGGAATTGTTTGCTTAACTAATTTCAGATTGTAGGTACCTACCGCAACATTCCCAAGAGGGATATAATATAACGAATCAGTCTGAATTTTCTTCACAAACTTGCCTGCATTGTCATTAAGATCATATTCAAATAAAGATTCCGCTCCGGCTGTTGTTGAAACAGTCGCTGCTTGAACATCCGTACCTTGACCAGTACCTGGTAATGGGATAAGTTCTTGCTTCCCGCTTGCGTCCACGGAATTCACCAGCAATGCCGTATTCGTAGAGAAAGCAGACTGAAAATTTATCTTATACACATACTGCAATACATTGCCGTATCGGTCCTTATAATTCGCATCAAAATAATTATACATTTCTTGGCTTGGGTAAACAGAACTTCTATAGGCAAAAGGAGAGCCTTGAAAATTTTTATCAAGCTGCAGCAACATATCTTGATCGAAAGTAATGCCGTCCCTATAGAAAGTGTACGCCCAGTCACCATCCCTAACTCCAAAAGAGACCCCGCCTTTAAAACCTTTACTTACAAACATTTCTTTCGCTGTATATTGGGCTTGTAAACTTGGCGTGCGAACATTCACAAATCCATCCGAGTAGCCTGCAGGATAAGTTACTTTCACCAAATCATTATCCATATTAAAAGTCTGTCCACTAGTGGCCAGCGGTGTAACAACCGTCATAAAGGCGTAACTCTTTTGGCTCTCATAATTATTAAGCGAAGCATATGCTTCTGCTTCGACATTCGAAGCCAACAAAACTGTTGCTTTATTAGCATTATCAAATTTGACGTTGAAGTACGGGTAACTGTAAGCTGAATTGTAGTTGCCGCCAGTTGAGAAATTAAACGCATTTTTGGCCAAAATTACTAAATCGCCAGTGGTTCCGGTTTGGTGATGCGTAAAAGTCAGTTCTTTCAACTGATTCTTCGTAAAATTCAAAACAGATGTGTCTCCGCCTTTAAAGGTGTAATGGTAGACAATATCTCTGTTTGATGAAAGCGACTTTCCTTTCACAACCAAATCGTACATATTGCCTTTTAGCAAATACGCATTCGGAATAAAAAACTCGCCGTTTTTAAGTGAAGTAACATACGTCCTGGTAGAATTGTAGTAAGATTCATCCTCTCGTCCGTTATAACTTACATTTCGGTATTCATAAAGTTCTACCTGCGCCTCGTTTAAATTCCTACCTGTCTCATCCTCTACCGTAGCTGCTATACCGTTAATATTCTGCGTTTGTGCCAAAACGGTTGGCAACCCGCTTCCGAACAGCAGAACTACGGCTAGCGCCAGCTTTAACCATCGAAATGAAATCTTCATATTCATTCTATTTATTTCCTCCCTAAAGATTTGATAAAATCTGACAATAACCACTATTCATTATATATGGTAATGCATTACAATAGCATTACACCTAGTACATTAGTCATGGAAAAGGGAGTGTGTCCATGAATCACACCAATGAATATCTTAAGCAATCCCCCTCTGACCACAATAACACCAGTTCTAAACCAAGTGTAATTTTCATTCATGGCATCGGGTTAAACAGTTTTTTGTGGGAGCCTTTATGGTCCTATTTGTCGAATAAATACAACATTATTGTTTATAATCTTCCTGGTCATGGGCTAGAGCCTGAACCGTCTTCCCCTATTACTTGGAATAGCTTGTGCAGACAAGTCATCTCAATTATTGACCTGTCTATAATTAATAAATTTCATTTAGTAGGCCATGGAATCGGAGCCAATCTTGCGATAAAGATAGCTCTGTACTGTCCTGAACGTATAGAATCACTTAATCTGATCTCTTTATCCGGATTCAATCGGAGTGCTTATTTACAGCGCGAAATGGAAGAACAAACCCATTTAATCGAGAACATAGACCGTACAGAATTGGTTGAGCATTTGATTCCTTCGTTAACCGTTAATTACAAACGGCCAGATGTCCATTCCTTAATTCGAGATGCCCTACACCATGTCTCAAGTTCCTCATATATTCAATTGTTAAAATTAATTGCTGATAATAATACTATTCATGATTTAGCAAGCCTCACACAGCCAACACTTATGTTAAGCGGAGAAAAGGACCCTGTCTATACCCCTGTTATCTCTGCAATCAACTCTAGTTATATCGAAAAAGGCAGATTTTTTATTGTTCCAAATGCATCTAATCTTACTTTTTTAGACCAACCGGAATGGACTGCCTATTGGCTAAAAAATCATATTGATTCCACCGTCCCAGAGGCGCCCGATTTTTCATCGATAACCTCAGATCCCATGGTGCATTCACTTCATAAAGGTATCCATACGGTTGACCGTACATTTCAAGTAAAACAAATACTTAAGGTGCAGTTGTTGCATAAGTTCCAAGTATCTGTGAATGGCATCGAAATCACTGACGGATGGAACAAACGATTAGCAAAGAAGCTATTGCTTTACTTGCTGCTATCTCCCAACACAACGCGAGAACAATTATATGATGACCTATGGCCAGATAGCGAGCTGCGAAAAGCTCAGAATTATTTAAGAGTATGTTTAAACCATTTAAAATTATTGCTCGGGCAGCACTCTGATCGGTTTGAATTCCTTCACATCGATCGCGAGCACATAACGATTAGGGGAACAATCCGTTGTGATTTATTGGAATTAATAAAAGACTTAGATGAGGCTGTGCAAGAACAAGACGAAGAAACCAAAGAATCTCGCATCTATCAAGTTTGGAGGAAGCTCCCCAACCACATTTTATCTGGGTATGTTGACGATTGGATATTGGGAACTAGAGAAAGGATTGAAGAACAATTAAGCCAATTGGCACAGTGGATGGAAAGCAGATCAAAGCTCAGTAATCACAGTCAAATGATGTCTTTAAAACTCAGCCGTCATCCTAATCATGATCAATTTCAAGAAAATAAAGAAGCTATCATGAACTAAACTGATAATCAAGCAAGATGCTTTACTTGCGTTGAATAGCTCGCTTGCTTTCTGGTATTGCCCCAAGACAGTATAACCTAAGCTTATATAATAGAGCACTTTGGATATTGTCTGGGGATCCCTCCCATTTTTGTTTCGTTTCCCATGACTTCCTGTAAGTAATGAAATTCCCCATATCACTCCAGTTTTCTGTCAAACATCCTACTTGCCATCCGCCTAAGATAGAATGAGGCTCCCCACTAAGCATTATTCTCCAATACCGTGCTCCCTCCACCCCTATCCGAAAATATCGCCCTACAGGTATCCACTGGTGTAGTTACTATTTTTTGTCATCCAATAGGAGGAGAAAATATGAAAATAAACAAAAGCCAATATCTTAATATTAATACAAGATTGGTAGGTGTTTTATTAGACGGTCCAATTAAGGCTTTCCAATCCTTTTCTCATTGCCCAGTAGTGATTCGTACGAACAGTCCGCGTGGACTGAACCCTTGAGCGGTGAGGGCATGGTTGGGTAAATCCACAATTTGCTAACTGCTGTTGTTTGGCAAGCTTGCGTGACCTGATCACTCCATTACATCTTGGGTTTGAAACAATCAGGTTTAGCATTATACTCAGTTTTTCCGTTGGACTTCATAAATACAATGTTGTTATTTTCTTTAAATTTAATAAATATGACCTCCTTTCCAATTTCTTTTGAGTTATTGCTCTTAATAATTTCCAATTTATCTCCAGCTTTTATTGTCTTCATCCACTCTGTATAGTTGCTCTTTCTTTCTTGAACATCACTAATCATAAGGTCTTCATTATTGATTCGAACCAAATCATTCTGTTTAAGAAATTTCTTTTTTTCTTCAGTACTACTAGATGCCTTCCTCTTTACCAAGATCGTCTGAGAAGATAGTCGATCTATAATCTGGTCGTCAGGAGCCTGCTCTTTTGCTTGTGGTAATCCGAGCATTCGTAGGATCTCATTAATGACTCTTGGATATAATGGCAAGCGAACCGTCCTAGATATCAAATGCATGACGATCGGAAGAGAGTTATTCGTAAACTGATACTTAACAAGACGACCCTTTAAGTTACCGGTTGAATCAAGTATTGAAATATCCTCTAAGGGCCGGTGACCGTAAGAATTAAAAATATCGAGCCATGCTGAATTTATACCGATGATATATTTCGTGCGATGGTTAACAGCAATATCGTAAAGCGCTTCATAGGACATGTGTGTTGTCTTTCGAGACATTACCCACTCTGAGAACTTCCCTAACTCGTTATACCGTTTGGAATGATACGGAATAAACTCCATCGTATTGAGTAGTTCAAACTGAAGTCCTATAACGTGTTTTGCTTCACGATATCGTACCCTTCTCCATCTGCAACCTACCTTCGAAAGCACATGAAGTGGGCAATCCGGAGAACAAATGTTTTTATTTTCAGGGATAGAGATCCATTCCTTGTCAAACTGGCCACATTCATTAAAATAATCTGCTCTATTCCATGATGTATACCGCTGTTGTATATGAGGATTCCAGTGGTCTAAGTATTCTCTAGGTTCATTAACCTCACCAGGATTCATAAGAAGGAGAAGAAGATCATTTTTTATATCTTCATGAAACGGACCATAGTATGGTTCCGGGTACAAGGTAGCCATTTGCCTCATTTCTTCTACCATTCCAGGAGGGAACTCGCCGTCAACCTCTCTCACTGCATTCATCGGAAATGGACTTTCATAAACTTCCTTCCAAAAATCCACATAATTCTTTAGTCCACTGCTCATTCGCCATATCCCCCTAATTTCTCAACCACATGCTTCCAGTATAAACCAGATGATTATCAATGAGTATCGTTACTCCCGATAACCACAAGAATAACAACGTGACTAGTCTCCTCATACCCTTGAAAGCAAAAATACCGTTATAAATGCACTACCAAGACGCATCTAAACGGTACTAACTCAATTAATAACATCTTCCAGGCCGAACTGTTTGAGCGTAGCGAACCTCTGTCCTGTTTATAGATTGTGGTTTTATCTGGACACGAGTTCAAATACCGAACCGATATGTCGCAATTCCACAATTCACCGGAACGTATTCAAATGGAATTATTCATCTATTCTATCTTTATTCCTTGCCTTGCGCATATTCTCTGTAAAGTAAATAAGGCCTGTTGCTTAAATTCACTCTTGCTTAAGAATTCACTCAACACCTTTTTATCATTCGTAATTTTGACCATTTCAGATATCTCTAATGCCCTATCCTTCGCATACTCAGCTTTGTGTTGCAACTCCTGAAAACTCATATTACTTATTTCAACAGCACAAGTAATACCAAGCTCAAGGAAATTCCTTTCTAAAAATACATCATAGAATCCGATTGTAGACTCATAAGAATTTATATCCTCTATGCCTAGTTCTTCACACAAACCTCTTTCAACACATTTTCTAAGATCAATTTTATCAGCGTTATCCTTATCCGTATCCGTTAGACCCTCGAGCATCGAGATATTATATTGATTCCTAGAGTTAACTTCGGTCGCGTTAGTTGATCTTTTAGTAAGTATATAGTCTTTAACTTCATGCTCATACTTCAAAATAACCAAAGAATTAACTCCAAATGACGTCGTAAACGAATTGTATTTTTGTAATTCCAAATCGTCATTTACTTGCGATATAGGATGCCCACTAGAACTTAGTTCTTTATAGATCGATCTAAATACCTTATGTGTAAAATAATCGGTACGATATAATTCCATATTTATAACTGGATTTTCATTATCACCGTGTCTGCTGTGCGTATTTATCTTGAATACTCCTAGTTTTGCCTTATTAAAATGACAGCCGTTACTTTTTTCAATAAAATGCCTTGCAACAATTTTTCTATGCTTATTGATAAGATCAGGTAAGTTAAATATTTCTGTAGTCATTGCAATATCTGAGAACGAATTACCTCCGTCGAAAGATGAGTCCGTGTTCATAACAAATTCTTCGGCAATATCTTCTTTATGAAAGCTTTTATATAAATCTTTTTTCAAATCTTCAGGAAAGCCAACGTATAAGCTCTTTTTTGAAAGTACTATATTGATGCCGTTCTTGGAATCATAAGGATTAGCATTGCCTAAAGTAAGGATATTCAACTTCCCAAGGGTACTAGCACTATTAGCCGCCAGTTGTTTGTTTAATTTTTTCCTAACTCCCTTTGATTTAAAGCGTTTTAGATGATAACTATGAATGCCATCATACATTTTCTTGATATAATAGCCCAATAAGAAAATAATAATTGCCTTTATGATGCCTAAAGGAGATAAATTTAGATTCAATACATTTTGTAAGTAATCTACTATATTTGCTAACATAGAAATCAAACCAACACCTTTTCCTTATGAGAGTTGCTCTCAAATTTTCATACCAAAGCCCTCAAACACATTATTTTCCATCATACAACAACACGAAGTTTCGGAATAGTTATTTTTCTAATGACACAAGTATCTTCATAATTGTTTGAAAAGTTTACGTACCCTTGAGCGGATGTAGTGTGCATTTAGCGACGACAGTAGAAATCCACAACCTCTTACAGTTGTGGATTTACATAGTAGAGTTGGCTAAAAACCATATCGAGCCTGCTAATTCACTGTTATAACAACGGGATCGCTGGCTTCTTTTAGGTTCTCTTTCGCAATTACTTGAAAAGTTTGGCCGTTTACTAATTTCATAGTCGATAAATCAATGGAGAAGGACCCATCGCTAGCGACATAACTCACGCCAACCTCTTGATTCATGTTATTGACAAGCAAAATGATGGAACTCATATGGTTAACTATATCAGGCCCGCTATAAGTCCCCCTAAGATACTTAGACTGTGCATTAAGAGTACTGGTGACTATCGGTGCAACTGATTTTGTTGGTGCAGATTGGATAGTGATATATTGACGATCGCTTGTCAGTTTGCCTGCCTCATGGGCAGTGAGATAAATTTTCTCTCCGCCTCGCAGAACGGAAAAGGCTAGCAAGATCGACCATTGACCCGTATTCATATCTGAGTAGACCCCTGTATAAATGACACTTCCATCTTCGTGATAGGCGTAAATTATTGAACTTGGGGCAGCCACCCCCTTGAGTGCATTCGTATAGCCATAAACTTGTCCAGTAACGGTCGGCATGCTGGACTTCACAACTGGTGCTATTGCAGTAAGCACAAGCTCATCACTTATTAATTTACCTCTCGCATAAGCTTGGATTTTCAGCTTCTGGCCAGGTTGCATGGGAGGGAAAGATGGCAACGAAAAAGTGAACTCACCCCGCTCATTCGCTGGATAACTATATATTAACGTACCATCTTCATAGTAGTAGTACAGTGTTGCAAAAGGCTCTGTTAATCCAGGCAATTTATAGTTTGCATCCGCATAGACTGGCGCGGTAATTATAGGGACAGCAGTTTTGACCGTAGGTGCGATCGTTGTGAATAAGAATGGTAAACTTTCCTTCATCCCTGTCGCCTTCGCAGTCAACTGGTACTGCATATTAGGGAGGAGATGCAAATTGTACAAGGTGCCTGACCCATTAAAGGAATATCCGCTCGCAAGAATCTTGCCACTCATATCTTTGATATATAGATCTACACTCACATTGAGATAGGGGAAGACAGTAGCTTGTATTGTATCATAATCACTATAAACTTCCCCCGTTATCGCGGGGGTGGCAGTAACTGGCCTCGTCTGAACCGCTACTTGGACAGGTCCACTTACGACCTTCTCATATCCTTTAGCTGAGACGTGTAGAATTTCTCCTGCGATGGTTGGCGATAATAAGGATACATTAAAATTAACGTCCAAATACTGATATCCCGCTTTCCCTTCACCGATTATACTCCCGTCAGCCCGTTTAACAATAATGATCGCGCCCTCTTCCGCTTTTCCGGAAATGCTGAGAACACCTTCATAGACCACACCTGTTACCGTAGGCGACGGAGTAACAACGGTCGGCGATACCACGGTAACAGAGGTGGGATCACTTTTTCTCTTCCCCTCAGCCTGCGCATACACTAATATTTGTTCTCCGACTCTTAACTGAGCGTTCTCAAACAGATATACATCAAGGATAGTTCCGAGATGATTATGGGATCGGCCAATCAAGGTCCCATCCGCTTTGGTGACATCGATTTCGTTCGACCAATCTTCAACCGTGCCCTTAAGGTACCTAGTATCGTCATAAACAACGCTCGTTACGGTTGGGGACTTGGTTTTCGGTCTTTCAACAACGTTCACCTCAAACCTCTTACTCTTCCATCCGCTGTCCGCGTATAGAGTGACATACAAAATGTCACCCCCACTCAATACCAAATTCGGATTATTTTCTAACAAATTAACGCTGAAAAACATATTAAACTTGCCCGGTGTATGGAGTATAGTCCCATCCTCCAATTCCACTTTAACTGAGAACGGCTCATTCAAATTCAGGAAACTACCGTTCATATAACCAAGATCTGCATATATATTCTGCACAACATCTGGCACTGGCGTATCTTCTTTGATAATCAAATCTGGCAACGTGATCGGTTGTCCCGCTTCTACAATAAATTCATTCGTAGAATATCTTGTTAGACCCAAATACACATTAATCTTATAATTGCCGGGGGAGACATTATCGAATGTAAAGCTTCCTCCAAGGACAGTTTTATTCGTATAATGTTCTTCCGTTCCACTAACTCCGTCCAAATAAATCGTCATGTTGTATATACCAATCGGTGTCGGATCGGTATACCTCAAATAAAGCAAGGAGCCTTTTACAATGGTATTGCGTTTATTTACCGTAAATGGTTGGGATAACGCTGAAGCCGCATTCTTGTACGATACGGAATAGATGACCGCCTGATCTTCATCGCTGTTGCCGATGGATTCGACCGTCAATTCCACTGCTTGATTACCTTGCTTTAAGCCGATCCGTTTAACTTCCGTTTTCTGAAAAACGCCATTATTGACCTTTCTTAACACAGTAAAGTTTGAAGCCTCAGGGAGTCCCGCCAAAGCCTTGTCGAAAAGCACTTCAATCTTTCCATTGATCGCATTGATGCTTGTGACGGCTGGTGCCGCACTTCCTGGTCCCGGATTAGCGCCTCCTCCAGGTACACCACCGCCAATAGGCCCTCCTCCTCCTCCGATAAATGGAACCGAGGCTAATATTAATGAACCTTTGCATCGTCTGACAGAAGCGATTCTTGGATTTGACCTTCACCCGTTATCGTCGTTTTGCTTCTTAAGTCAAGTTTCTGGACGATTACATTCTTCTCCAAAATAATGCTTCTTATCTTCAGTTCCTTTTCAATGTATAAGTTTTTGATTTTCCCAGAACGAATCTTGAGTTCATCCACATTAGCGTTCAAGCTAAATTTATTAAAGTCACCAGCGAGTGTGATATCCCTTTTTTTGTCTGTCTCGGGGAGTACGGCTACATCAACAAAGCCCTCTCCTGACAAATTACTTTCTTCGATGATTGCGCTGGATAGAACTTGAGTTTCCCGAATAACGGTTTCACCCTCCGCTACAACTCTAACAGCACTTTCTTGCCTATTTATTATCAGCTTTCCAATTTGGCTATTCTGGATATGGATACTATTCATGCCACCACCTTCAATACGAGTAACGCCATCTACCTGTACCCGATCTAGATATGCATCACCATCTCCAATCCCCTCTGCCAAAATCAGATCCCCCAATATATGCATGTTCTGAAGAGTAATATTAGCTGATTGGATGACCACATTAGTTTGCAAAGTACTTTTAGTAAGCTCGCCATAGACACCTGCTTTTTCGTAGACCACCTTACTTGCCGCTAACGTTCTTTGAATAGTCGCTACAGATTCTGCACGTGTCATCTGACGCTGTGGTTGGAACATTCCATCCGGATATGTAGTCATAATTCCTTTATTGGCCATATTATTTATTGCAGAGATACTCCAGGACGGGATAAGATTGGAATCTTCAAAAGAGGTCGAAGTTTCCATTGCTGCATCTTTCAGATTCAATATTTTCGAGAGGATCACAGCTGTTTCTTGTCTGGTGATTTGTTCATTGGGACGAAAGGTATTGTCGTTAAATCCATCAATATAGCCATGCGCAATAGCTTTTTGCACCTCTATGTATACCCAATCCGTTGGTTCTATATCTTTGAAGCTAATGGACCCCTTATCGGAGTAATGAAATGCTCTATTTACAAGTGCTACAAATTCTCCTCTGGATATGACTTGGTCCGGTCGAAAGGTACCATCCGGATATCCCGCTACGATTCCTTTATCCAACCATTCCTGTAGATTCCCTTCAGCCCAATGTCCCTTAATATCATTAAGTTGAGCAGAATTTCCGTAAATATGTCCAAAAGGAATCAGGATAAATAGCGTCATTACTAACCAAGTATTCATTAAGAGCCGATTCTTAAACAATGGGTTTGATCACTCCTACTAGTATTGATAGTTTTATTTTATAAATAATTAAACCTACTAACTTTAGTATATTTCCTTATATTGGTTTAATCAATAAAAAGAGTGCCTCTTGAGGTACTATATCCCATATTTGGTGGTGAAAGGACTCCCGTGGTAGAACACCTCCAGTAAAATAAGGTGTTCCCGTTGTGGATTTAATAGATGCAGGTGAACCCTGGCTTGGCTAATCCACAATTCACCGCCGCGTGATGCTGAGGATAATGGGTAAGGTGACTGGTCTGTTAAATTGCTGCAGCTTCTTAGACAAACCGATGAAAGCACGAAAAGGTGATAGAAAATGCTCAAACCAAAAAAAGGAGTATAACAAGCCGAAGTGGATCACTAGTTTGGGATGATCAATGGCTGCGCGATATGGCAAAACTCCTAAATAGTAAGGAATAGCCTGTTCCCAATCGAGGATGATAGGGTATAGCCGCATTTACGAACTTATCCATCTAAAAAGGAGAGTTCTTATGCTGACTAAACACAAGAAAAAAGCATTGATCATTGGATGCGGGATTGCTGGTCCCGCGTTGGCCCTGTTTTTGAAACGAGTGGGAATTGACGCGGAAATCTATGAAGCCCGTAAGTCATCAGAAGGTTATTCACTTTCACTGTCCTGCAATGGTCTCGCTGTACTACAGGAACTCGGGCTTGATCAAGCCGTTTTGGATGAAGGCTCCGTAGTAAGCAAATGGCTCATGGGGAACAGTAAAGGCAAAAGTTTAGGCGGAGGAGTATTAGCGGGAGGTGGCCTCAAAAGCGTCTTCATCAAGCGAGTTCCCCTTGGCAATATCATTTCGGATGAAGCCGAACGTCAAGGAATACGCATCACTAATTGGTTGTGATGGCGTCCACTCACGCACACGTCAAATTCTCGATCCGGCATACCAAGGCGCCAGCTACACCGGCCTAATCAATAGCGGAGGCTACACCACAGGCGTTGAAGTTCCCAGTTCGCCTCAGACCACTCAATTCATCTTTTGCAAACGCGCTTTTTTCGGTTATCACGTAAGTCCAACCGGCTATATTTACTGGTTTACAAATTGGCCGGAAGCCAATGAGCCCGCCATGGGAGCTTTTGATGATATCACCGAAGATGAACGAAAAAGACAGATGCTAGAGCTATATCAAGACGATCAACCTTTCATTCGAAAGATCATTCAGGAAGCAGACACCACCTTCCCTTATTTTTCATCCTATGCGTTGCCTAAACAACCTACCAGTTGGCACAGGGGGCCTATAGCTTTGCTAGGCGATTCTGCGCATGCCATCTCTCCAAGCTCCGGGCAAGAAGCATCGATGGCACTGGAGGATGCTATTGTTCTGGCGAAATGTTTGCGCGATATCCCCGATCTGGAGCAAGCCTTTGCCACCTACGGACATTTGAGGCGTGAGCGAACCGTCAAAATGTTTGACGTGGGACAGCGCGGCGATTCTGGCAAGCATGCGGTTCGTCCCTTCCAGCAGTGGTTCCGGGATACTACGACGCCTTTCTTTCTGAAACTCTTTGCAAATCCAAAGGCATCAGACTGGATGTACTCATACAGAGTCGATTGGGAAGAGAAAGTTTTAGCATACAATTCCTAAGATGTCTCAACGAGAAAATAGGCGAGCATCGAATTAATTCTCTCCATGGACAAACTAAATTCGGCCCGTATGAGCATATTAGACAAGCCTAAATGGACTTATTTTTTCCCTCACAGTGAACTATATAGATTAAAGTGCTGTGGAAGCATCCCTAAACTTACTTTACGGATGCTTCCAATTTAAAATAAGGGGGTGCTTTTAACCACCCTTTTCTCAATAATAGATCTTTTAAAGTTATTGCGTAAATCAGCTTCTTCATCTGAAACTTGGCAAACATGGCAGCTACATCCGGCCTAACCGCTTCAGTCAGCCCCCGACAAGCATAATTCATGCCCAGTACAATATTGAAACTGAGAAGACTTGCAATTTCCTCATCTGATAATCTGGAGCCCTCCGGCATATTCCGGAAATCTCCAATCGGTTTATCCGGCGATGGCTCTGAGAACGGTACCCCTTCTGCTTTCAAAAACTCAGTTAATTCGTTAAATATCGGACGATGAACATCGTTAATAACTTCTTGCAGCTTTTCCTTAAGTTCCAGATCCTGAGTAATATTAAAAGACACCTGTTCACCACGCATTGTTTGTTCCGTCGCCGTCAAATAAAACCAGAGATTCATGACTTCTCCAACATTTAAAGGCGGCTTTTCGCCATCCAGAAACGGCTTAATTGCATCATCAAGTACTTCCAAGATATTCATGTTCGCAGCTCCCTTTTTGCTAGTTATAGTACCCACAAGCCTATATTTTATTAGCTTCTGTTTTGGATAATAGTTCTAACATAACGCGAGGACATATTTCATCGGACAAGTGCATAATGCAGTTGCAAGAAGATCAATCATTTGAGTATTCTTATCGGAGGCCAATGCTAAAGCGAATGAATAAAAATGACTTTACAGTTTCTATGGGAAAATTGCCTTCGGAGGTTATGAATCTCCAACGCCTTCAGAGGAATATCCTATCTTTCCGAGAAAAAAAGCACCCTCGCGGGTGCTTCTTCATTTGTAAGGAAGTGCGGGAAAACTATATAAATCCAAACGTATTCTACCCCTGTTGGACGAACATATAGATGATAACTACGACAACCAGAATACAGAACAAAGTAAACAGCAGGATTTTCAAGGACTTAGTGGAACGCCGCCGGTAACACTCCCCGTCTCTCCGTTCACCATATAGCGGTACGTTTTATTTTTGTACATGTATGTCGCATTCCACACTGGCAATAATATGTGCTTGTATGTCCGGTCGAAGTATCTCGTGCGGATATCCAGGTTGCGTATTTCATCTCCGCCAATCTTTCTCCGGATCTCGCTTTCCAGTTGGACGTCTACGTGGGACTTCGCCTGGTTCCAGCCCTCCTGGAGGGAGACGGTATAGCGCTCAGCAATAAACCCGCTCAAATACTCAGGCTTATAAGAGACAAGCTGGTCGAGCTTGAAGTCGTTCAGCTTGTGCAGCAGTTCGCTGTCGTATTGTCCAGAGGCTGGGATGAGCATATCGTCGTAAAATTGCCCGTATGTCCCCTTGGTCCAGTGCCATACTGTGTATTGGACCGTTTCCGTATATGTTTCGGTCCTGCCGTCGACGACGCGGGTGCGCGTCTCCTGCCGATAGTGGTGGACGCCAACCTCCGCCTTATATGATGAATCCGTATCGGTGTCGAACGTCCAGAACGGCACGTAGATACCGTTCAGATTGGAATTGACGGACCGTTTCTTGAATTCGTTCGGGATGAACCACCTTTCTTTGCGCCAGGCGTTGAAAGCTTGGGTGGCTTGGTCCCGAGAGATATGGAACGGAATGACGGACTCCGGACGGATGCTCCCTGGATTACCCTGCGGCATCACCTTCGGAGATCCGCAGAACCCGCACACGACCGCGGTTTGGCTCGCAGGCAGCAGCATTTCGCCGCCACAGTTGCCGCACTTGATCATCTGTTGTTCCGTACCCCAATCCTTCAAAGAAGAATCGTCTTCGTCGGCGAAATCGAGTTCGTGTTCCTCCGGCTTTTCTTCTTCAGTACCGTCTCCGATAGGCTTCTCGCTGCCGCAATAGCGGCATTTCAGCGTTTGGCTGACCGTATCGAACTGCATCTGGCCACCGCACCCCTGACACGGGAAGGTAGCCGTCTGATTTTGCGGCGGTATTGGATTATTGGCTCCCATGTCGAATCATCCTTTACGATTTGGTGCCGCAACCGGAACAGAACTTCGCGCCCGGAGTCAGCGCGCTTCCGCATTCATGGCAGATACGGTTCTCGGGGCGGGCAGTTCCGCACTCAGAACAGAATTTGTCGTTCGCGTTTAGCGGATGATTGCATTTGCCGCATAGCTCGATATTGCGGTCTTGATCGGGAACAGTTGGGGTTGGGGCCTGGTTCGGATTGTGAGCCTGGGCATCCCCGCCAGGATTGGTCGAGATGGGCTGCTGCCCTCCTCCGGTCATCATCTGGTTAATCATTTGTCCCATTGCCATGCCGGCACCGAGCCCCGCCCCTGCTCCGGCCAATCCGCCGCTGGAGTTGTTGGCTGCTTCACGGATCGATTCGGCGGTTTGATACTTCATGTATTGATCAAGATTTCCAGCAATATTCATCGAAGATCTGCGGTCGATCATCTTCTCGACCTCTTCAGGTAAGGAAATATTTTCTATGAAGAATCCGGTCAGCGCAAGCCCAATCGCCGCAAAATTTGGCTGCAGCTTGGCGCCAGCTTGCGAACTAAGCTCGTCATAATGCGTAGCCAGATCGATGATCGGGATGCCCGATTCGGCCAGCAGGTCACTTACGCCCGAGACGATCATCGTTTTGAAGAAGCCGGATATTTGCCCTGAATTGAATTCCTCATGCGAACCGAAAATTTCTCTCATAAACACAGCGGGATCTTTCACCTTAAACGAATAATTCCCGAAGCCGCGGGCGCGCACCATTCCGAATTCCTTGTCGCGCATAATGACCGGGTTCGTCGTGCCCCATTTCTGATCAGTGATATTGGTCGTATTGACGAAATACACATCCGCTTTAAACGGGGAGTTGAAGGCATACTTCCACGATTTGAGCGCCGTCAGCACCGGCATATTCTGCGTGCTCAGCTCGTATTTGCCTGGGCCGAACACATCAGCGATTTGTCCTTCGTTTACGAAGATCGCCGCCTGCCCTTCACGCACCGTCAGCTGTGCTCCCATCTTAATTGCGTTGTCGTATGCGGGGAAATGATACACGATCGAATCCGTATCTTCCATCCACTCGATGACTTCAATAAACTGACCTTTAATAAATGAAAACAGTCCCATCGTTCATCCTCCAATCGGATCTTTTCTTCATCGCGTTATCGTTTTTCAATAATTTTCATTATACGGTAAAAACTCGGAATAAGGTATATATACCTATATACCCTATTCCAATTCGTAGACAATTCGTCTATAATCCCTCTACAATATTAGGGCATAACAAAGCCCCGTCCTTATGAGAGCGGGGCTTTCATGGTGAAGCGAGGAGTGTCGAATTCCTGTCAGAAAATATCGTTAAACAGGCATATACGAGGTGCATTCATAGTCTTGATGTCACCGAGTAGTCGTTCAAATCTGGTAGTTTCATGATTATTTATAAAGGGGTTCGTTATCGGACTTGTGGAATGCCACTAGCCGCCCTATGTGCAATTATCACTTGGGAATTTCTAATTTCCTTCGTTGCTGTGCATAGCAGATCCGCAGCAATTTTCTGCAAATCCGCAGCATTACTATTTCATCATCCAGCAATGCTGATAAGAACAAGCAGTCGCTCAAATTCCGCTCCATTCAAATCTTCGAAAGGTCGTGTTAGCAATATCTCATCGGGCCTGCATGCCTTTGATGATCTTTGAGGGTTGGCAATAGCCTTTTTCCGAGGGCTCTTCTTTTGGATGAACTCTTCCATTTTCTCTTCTTGCTAGGCTGCATCACGCCAGAAATCGCTCCAAACAGTATGAATCCAACAAAAAACATATAATCTCTTTCATGTGGTCCCCCACTACGATGTTTTCTAATAACCACATTACAGTAAATGGGAATATTTCCTACAATAAAATAGAGAAGCATATCGAAAGAAGCCGATGGAGCAGTAAAAGCTACAGTTAGATCAAAGCCTGCTAATGGCTACAATTGTATAAGAAAAAGCAGCCATCACAGAGGATTCTCTGCGACAACTGCTTTCTCAGATGGGAACCCACCTTGCAAACCGAGACTTCCCTAAAATCAAGAAACTCATCGCCAGCTATGTGGAAAAGGTAATCGTCTACGAAAAGCATGTAGAAGTTATCCTAAAGGTCCATGTTGTGGAATTGATATATGGGGGTTAGAGGATGGGGGGATGACATTGAAACTTTCCAATATATCAGCAGACTTGAGCCCCGGAAATTTTATATCCTAACGAAAAACTCGTAAACAAAGAGACCCGCTTAATCTGGCCTGAGAGTTCAAAAAAGAGACCCGACAGCTTGTGTCAGGTCTCTAATCCTATTTGCTAATTAGTTTACGGTTATTGTGCAATAATTGAATCTGCCATTAACATAGACAAAAATGATAGCCGTTCCTTTACTAATCGGCGTTACAACACCACTCGAATCTACAGTGGCAACCGCCGGATTGTTGGATTCCCAAGTTACTGTCTTGTTGATCGGATTGGCTGGTATAGTACCCGTAACGGACAATTGGAATGTTGCCCCACCAGCAGTTAATGTATTACTGTATTTGTTTAACTGAATGCTTGCCGCGTAGCCGGCCGGTGTACGTTGGCCTTCTGCCGAGGATGCATGAGTCGCAAGTGTAATATAAACGGTACTTCCTGTAACAGGAAGATTTGTAAAGCTTACTGAATTTTGACCGCCTGCAACGGTCAGCGTACTTATAGGAGCCAAGTCAAATGGACTTGCATACACTCGAACGACTTGACCAGGCTGAACCCCGTTAACCGTAAAGTTGGCAGCGGAAGTGGGGCTAACAAATGTAACGTTGTTCGGGTTCAACTGATACGTATCCAAGGAAACCGTGTACTTGTAACCTTCAGTAGCAGTTGCACCTGTAGATACGGTAATTGCGATAGGTCCTGTCACTGCCGAGTCAAGCGGAAGTGTTACAAATTGGCTCACTGGTACTGTGGCCGAGGCATTTGATTTGGTATCCGAGATATTGTTATAAAGACGTACCACGTAGTCCTTCGGCAAACTGTTTACATAAACGTTGCTGCCCACTGTTGGCGTCATGTTGCTTGTCGTTGTAGTGACGCGGCCTTCAGACACATAGGAGATCGGTTCGTTATTGAAGCTCTTCACATAATCGATAAGTGCTGTGCTATCCACTGGACCAACAAAAGGATTTTTGCCTCGCTTACCGATTTCTAAATAACTTTTTCCCGTGGAAGATGCCATAAAGTTATTCACTGCGATAGTATAATTTTCCTTAGGGTCAATCGGCTTTCCGTCCGGCAACGTAATTCTGGTTACCGACTGGCTTCCTACATCCCAAGTGTACTTAAACCCGCTGATACTGAAATCTGCTGCGTAGTTCGGAGAAAGCTGACCGTTAATAATGGCTACGAGATCTTCTCCGGTAATATCAAGCTTTACTACAAAGTTGTTAAAAGGAAGAATTGTGAATAACTGCCCCATTGTGATGTCGCCTGCACTAAGATTCTGACGAATGCCTCCGCCGTTCATCAACGCAAAATCTGTACTCATCGAAACGCGCATACTATCTGCGATAAGGTTTCCAAGAGCATTATCGCTGGTTACAGTATATCCGCCGACCATATCGATTCCGGCAACTCCAACTTTGGCAGTTTTCAATCCGACTACCGTATCGTTAAATCTATTAAGCTGAGCCTTAATTCGAGGATCCGGATCTATCTTTGCTTGATCGACTAACACAACTTCAGCTGATTTTTCGATCACGTCACCGGTTACAGGATCAATAACAAGGTCGATATCGCCTATAGCTTTCCCGTATTCATAACCCTGAAAAATAAGTTTTCCGTTCACAGTGCCATTAACGATTTTATGATTGTGGCCGGCCAGGATCACGTCAACCTCAGGATCGACTTTATTGGCAAGATCGGCCGCCGGTCCAGTCACGGCTCCGCTAGCGTCTTGTGTTGCATCCATATGCGCCAATACCACAATGGAACGTATACCCTGCTTCTTCAATTCTGCAACATATTTATTAATCGCTGCTGCCTCATCTGTAAAACGAATCGATTCAATACCGCTAGGCAAGATCATGCCGGCTGCACTTTGAATGACTACTCCGATGAAACCGATCTTGACACCGCCCACACTTTTAATAGCGTAAGGAGGCAAGATAGGGTTTCCGGTAGTTTTGTCGACTACATTTGCCGCTATCAGTGGGAAGCCCATACCCATGTAATCAGGAATCGCTTTAGAGCTTGCGTCGCCACCGTTAATAAGGCGAAGCATTTCCGTCGTGCCTTTATCAAATTCATGGTTACCAACGGTTCCTACATCAAAGCCCATTGAATTCATGAGCATTACCGTCGGTTCTTCCTTGTTCATAGAAGATACGAGCGGACTGCCTCCAACCGCATCTCCGGCATGAACCAATAGCGTGTTAGGATTAGCAGCGGCCCGCTTTTTCATATAAGCCGCCATATAGTCCATTTCTCCATAAACGCCGTTTAAAATATACCTTCCGTCACCGTTAACATCCACTGTTTTAAAGCTAAAGGATTGATCAATTTGACCATGCAGGTCATTGAAGCTTAATAGTTTTACTTTTACCGGATCTTTTGGAGAACGGAAACTTAATGCTCTGGATTCCGTTTTACTGAGTTGTCCCCCCAAATTATAGGCTTTAAAAGTTACGTTATAAGTACCCGGTTTGTCCGTAACCGCATAAACATTATTGTAAACGGAATGGGTGACGGACGACATACTTGTAGAAAGATGATTAATGTCAAACCAGTTGCCCGTATTGTCTTGTGCCCACAGCTGTAAATTATCCGGTGAATCGGATTGTGCAGCTAATTTGTAGAGCCCTGGATTATTAAGCGCTACAAGGATTGGATCAACCGCAGGAGAAACCTCGGAAAGCGAGCCATTAAAGTCTTCCTGTGTACGGTTCAATGTATTTACGAGGCGAGTAGGAATACGATCGCTAAAATTACCTGAAAAGGTAAGGGATGCGCTGTTATTTTCTGAACTGGGGTCCGAATTTGAAGGAGTTGAGGGAGTTGAAGGTGTCGTCGTCTCTCCAACAGGTTTGCCCGGTTCGGGTTTCGTCAAATCCTTTTTATCTTCTTTAGGCGCGACTTGTTCTGCTTTACTAACAAGATCTGCTTTATTCTGTACGAACTGATAAGTCAGCTTAGCTAAAGCTTGCCGTTCCGCAGGCTTGGATGGACTAAACGAAATGGTGTTGTCCGAATTTTGTACGCCAGAAATCAGGCCAATGTTAAATGCGAGTGCAACCTCGCCTTTAGCCCAGCTCGAGATGCTTGCAGCATCTGTGAAAGGAAGCGGACTTGCCGCCAGCTTTTTGGCATTGTCTTGAATTCCTAGTGCACGAATGAAAAAGACGGCCATTTGCTCTCTACTAACTTGTCCATCGGGAGAGAATGTCTCTAAGGAAGTTCCCTGAGTGATCCCCTTTTTAACAAGTGCACCGACGTAAGGGTTATACCAAGAATCTTTAGGCACGTCCTTGAAGGTAGCTGGAGCCGACTCCTCCGGAAGATTCATAGCCTTTACAAGTACTTTTGCAAGCTGGGCACGTGTCATTTGTTCATTGGGATTAAACAATCCCGAGCCGTCACCTGACAAAATTCCCGCCCCGGTTAAAGCAACAATCTCTTTCTGGGCGTAAGATCCCTCCAGATCTTTGTAAGAAATAGCCGTCTCGGCAAGCGACAAACTAGCAAACGGAGCAGCTACGACCGATGCCAGCATCGTACTGATCAAAGCTTTTGAAACCAATTTGTAACTTTTACTGTTTCTCATCCGTTAGTTAACCTCCCTCATCATTCTGAGTTCAATTCTAGCTATATAACTTTTTTAAATTACAATAATTCATTATACAAGATTCATTTGAAATTAATTTATAAGACTTTGTAAAAATCATAAAGTAACAAATGATCACTCTTACCCTATTTGGGGCAGGTGAGGACACAATCTCTAATGTGACTCGGTAAGCTTGTTAGTGTGAACCGATTGCCGCGATGCTCTAGCATAATCGACTGATCGGCGAGCTGCTTTGGCACGATTGCGGCGCGGAAATCCGTTTTCTACTGTTGCCAAAGGCTTCACACAGCCCACATTGAAGGAATACCATGCGCGACTGGAGTTTCGCTTCCAGGAGTTGCATTTGTCAAGGAGCAGCATCCTTGCATCACCGAGGATACATTGCGAGAGCTGTTCGCTAGATTCAGAGAATCTGTCTCTAGTAAAGCATTCCTGTGATCAAGAAATTCATAGGCAGCTATGCAGAAAAAGCATCATCTAATGATCATGTGGAAATCATTTTCAAGCTGGATACTTGGGCCCGCCGGCATCGCTATTGACGGACACAGCACGACGATTTTTCCGATTCTTTAGACAAAGCGAGCTGTTTCACATCAGCGGCGATGCCGTGTAACTCAAAAAGGAGCTTGCCACCCGCACTTCAGTGGCAAAGCTCCTTTTCGTTTTTGTGGATTTAACATATGGGGACGAACCGTGGTATGTCAAAACCACAATTCACCGCCGCAATCATTCCCCGGGTCATTTCATACGCTTTTTCCCGCTCTTGCTCTAGAACAGGGACGGCAAGCCCACCTTTCCCAGTAAAATATGTACCCACCGACAATCTTGACTGCTCAGTTCCTATATATAAACGATTAGCACTTATCCGTTCATCTCGAAGGCTTCTCATATTGTATCGACTAACCTGAAACAATATGAACTGAAAAAAGCGAAAGTACCATCAAATGTGTCACGCAGACGCAGTTGGCGATACTTTCTCAGTTTATGGTATGAAGTTTGGTTTGGACTGGGATCGTAGCCCAATCGCCCCCGCTTGACGGCCTCCTCTTGCTTCTTATCCGAATTCACGAATAGCTTTTCGGCTTTTTTCTAGATGGGTAACCGATTGATCATAACTGCGGCTTGCAACACCAAGATACAGAATATCAATTACATTTAACTGCGTAATCCTCGATGAAGTGGCTCCGCTGCGAATTTCATTCTCAGTCGAAGTGATCATAAGCGGAATGTCAGCATAGGAGCTCAACGTGTTAGTGCCCCATTTTGTAATACTGATCGTAGTTGCGTTGCACTCTCTGGCATAATTCAAACAAGAAATAACTTGAGCCGTTTCACCCGAATACGAGATACCCACTGCTACATCGTTTTCCTGCAAGGATGTCGAAGATCCAATTTGAAGATGAGGATCGGCGAACGAAAAGCTCATCCGACTGATTCGCAAAAATTTATATTGAGCATCCATTGCAATCAAATTTGAAGCGCCAATGCCATAGAAAAATATGCGATTCGCATTCTGCAGCGCGTCAACCGCTTTGGAGATCATGGACACATCGAGAATTTTAACTGTATCCTTAATCGATTGTATATTGTTCGAGGATACACTGTTAATGATATTCTCTATAGAATCATCGGGTTGAATCTCTTTGTAATTAAATGCTTTATTTCCCTGCAGATCGCCGGCAACTTTCAGCTTCAATTCTTGAAACCCTGTTACGCTCATCGACTTGCATAAACGAATAATTGCAGCGGGACTACCTCCGCTCGCTTCAGCAAGCAGAGCAACGGACATCTGTACGGTCTGCTCCGGATGCTGTAATATATATTTAGCAATTTTCTTCTCAGATGGCGTAATGTCACCCAGTATTTCCCTTAACCGAACTAGGCCTCCATCCATCTCCGGCTCTCCTTTCCATTCCCTATTAATCACTCTATTATACCAACATTTCAATACGATCACTTGTTTTTCTAAAGACGTTCGTACAGAAAGTCCACAGTTCGGGACGCATCTTCGGTCCAAAAAATACTGTCGCTCAAATCAACCTTTTTCCCATAATCAGCTCGTCAACGAAATGTCCGTCAACCTTGAAAACTTCCTTCTTTTTGCCTTCCAATTCAAAGCCCATTTTCATATACAAAGCAAAAGCATTTTGATTAGGCTCCATCAATCCGAGGCTAAGGCGGGTAATTCCTTTCGTCCGTGCCCACTCTTCCAATGCATCAAAAAGCTTCGTTCCGATTCGTTGCCCGGTAAACGCCTTCAGGATGCCGATCACAATGTACATACTGTGTTTGTTCCTATTGGCTTCTCCACCAACTGCGGTTAAATATCCAACTAGCTTTCCTTCCTTAGTCTCAGCAACAAAAATAACGGAATTTCCACTAGCAAGAATCTTAAAGATCCATTCCCGATGCTCTTCCTCTGTCGTCTTTCTTTCGCCTGCCTCAAACAGCATGAAGGAACTTTCGCCATCAATTGTTTTGCATAACTCAAGATGTGCGCCTGCATCACTTTCGGTGATTTGTCGAATGATCATTTCTGAACCTCCCGCCTATTCGAGCAAAGATTAAAAAGTTATTCGTTTATGCCTGTAATCCCTAGACCAGGCGATTCCAGCAAAAAAATATGAACACCATCGTAACGGATGCCTCCGATTACTGGGTCTTTAGACATCATCAGAGGAGAATCAAAATCAACTCTCGTCACATTACTCATTGCAGCAGCAAAATGAGCTGCAGCCGTAATACCGATTCTCGTTTCAATCATACTTCCGACCATACATTCTACCCCACAAGCTTCTGCTAAACGATTAATAGTTATCGCCTTATGAATGCCTCCGGCTTTCATCAATTTAATGTTAATCAAATCGGCGCGCGCCTATTAAGGATACGGAATGCGTCCTGAGGGCTACACACGCTTTCATCCGCCATTATCAATGTATCGACAGAGCGAGTCACCCGTTCAAGTCCTTCGATATCATCCGCATGTACAGGCTGTTCAACCAGCTCCAGGTCAAGACCTGCATCTTCCATCGTTCGAATCGCTTGAATCGCTTGCTTCGCTTTCCAACCTTGATTGGCATCAAGACGTAATTTAATTCCCTTACCGACTCGATTACGAATTTCCTTCACACGCTCTATATCTTCAGTAATGTCACCAATGCCGACTTTAATTTTCAGAACGGTAAATCCGGATTTAACATAGGCTTCTGCGTCTTCGCCCATTTCCTTCGGTGAATTCAAACTGACCGTATAGTCAGTTTGCAATTCATTTCTATAGCCGCCTAGAAAACGATAGAGCGGCATACTGCATTGCTGCGTTGCCAAATCATAGAGCGCCATGTCCAAGGCGGCCTTAGCGCTTGAGTTTCGAACCGAACCACAGTGAAGCAGCGCAATGATGCGTTCCAGTTCCTGCGGCTCCATGCCGATGAGCTGAGGCTTCATCCAATTGATAAAAGCTTCGATCCCCTCGAGTTGTTCACCTGTTATAGCCAGCGTTGGTGGAGCTTCTCCCCATCCAACGCGGCCGCTTTCATCCGTTATTTTGACAACGATTGATACCGCGGTGTGAAGCGTGCGAAGCGCTGTCTTAAATGGTTTTCGTAGGGGAACGGCAATTCTTTGCGTTGAGATATCCACTATTTTCATAATCAATTCCCTCGTTCCACTGACTAAGATTCGTTGTTGTCTTTATGATCGATAGACGGTCTGATCCGTCCATTATAAAGCTGCAACAGTGTCCTAGCTTGATCTGCATTTACAGATCGTTTATGCATCACAATCGCTACTTTGGGATCACCATTCGCCATCGCAACCAGCTTCTCCGAATGCTCGTAGGTGACTTCTGCCGCATCTGCAACGATACGTTTCACTCTTTCGCGCAACTTATAATTCGTAGGCTGTACATTGACCATCAAATCGCCATAGACTTTGCCAAGACGAATCATAGAAGCGGTTGTCAGCATGTTCAGAACTAACTTCTGCGCAGTACCTGCCTTCAGACGCGTGGAGCCGGAGATTATCTCTGGACCTACAACGACCGAAATCGGTACATCGGCAAGCTCATTCATTTCAGCATTGGCATTGCAAGAAACGGACACCGTAAAAGCATGCAACCGGCGCGCTTCGCTCATCGCACCCATGACATAAGGAGTACGTCCGCTTGCCGCAATACCTACAACAACATCACCTTCACGAACACCGTTCTTTCCGACATCTTCCACACCTTCATCGAAATAGTCCTCTGCGCCTTCAATTGCTTTCAACAACGCAGCCTCGCCTCCGGCAATTACCCCTTGCACGAGGTCAGAATCCGTACCGAACGTTGGTGGACACTCCGAAGCATCCAGAACACCCAGCCTGCCGCTTGTTCCAGCCCCGAAGTAAAATAACCGGCCACCTTTTTCTAGTGAGCCTGTAATCAGATCAACCGCTTTTGCAACAAATGCCAACTGCTCGTTCACCGCATCCGCGACCTTGCGATCCTCTTGATTCATCCTTCTTACAATCTCAAAGCTATCCCATGTATCAAGCGGCATTGCTTCTCCGCTTCTTCGCTCTGTTGTCAAATCTTTCAGTTCATTAGACATATGTTTTAATTCCTTTCCTTCGGCTTAAGGATGCAATAAGTGGCAAGCTGCCATGCGCCCATCACTCAACGGCCTCAGCGTCGGTTCGATCGTTTTGCATGCTTCAATCGCGTAAGGACATCTCGTGTGAAACGTGCAGCCCGATGGAGGATTGGACGGACTCGGAACATCGCCTTCCAGCAAAATCCGTTCTTTTTTTGCTTCAGGATCCGGTACAGGCACAGAAGACAGTAACGCTTTCGTATAAGGATGCTGCGGATTCGAGTAAAGCGCGTTTTTATCGGCAATTTCAACGATTTTGCCTAGATACATGACTGCCACGCGATCTGAAATATGACGGACTACACTTAAATCATGGGATATAAACATATATGTCAGCTTGAACTCTTCTTTTAAATCCTGCATCAAGTTCAGAATTTGCGCTTGTACGGAAACGTCCAATGCGGAAACCGGCTCATCGGCGATAATCAGCTTTGGCTGCAGAATCAACGCGCGCGCAATCCCAATACGCTGACGTTGCCCGCCAGAAAATTCATGCGGATAGCGATTCAAATGCTGTTTGGACAGGCCAACGATATCCATCATTCGCTGCACTTTTTGCCTGCGCTCGATTTTATCACCGATGCGATGCACCTCTAGTGGAACCATCATAATGTCTTCAACTGTACTCCGCGGGTTTAGAGAAGCATATGGATCTTGGAAAACGAACTGCATATCTCTCTTAACAGCACGCAGACTTTTATTGTCCATCTCCAAAATATTGTTGCCTTCGAAGTAGACAGATCCTGCTGAAGGCTCGATAAGTCGAAGTACACAACGGCCCAATGTAGACTTGCCGCAGCCCGATTCACCGACAATACTCACCACTTCGCCATTATACAAAGTCAAATCGATACCATTCACGGCTCGAACTGTTTTTTTTGCTCCCCAGAGCCCTTTTTTGTTAACGTAGTGCTTAGTTAGGCCTTTGACTTCAAGCAAAGTTTCGCTCATACTGTCCCTCCTTTTCGGCAAAAAGCCAGCAACGGCTACGATGATGACTATCCGTTTCAATAAGCGGTGGTTTCACAGAGCATTTCTCCGAGGCATGCGCGCAGCGCGGAGCGAATCGACATCCTTCGGGCATTTCACCCGCCGGCGCACGGAACCCGGAATCGGTTCTAGACGTTCTTTCGTCTCGGAGGCGCTCGGAATGGATTTCATCAGGCCTATCGTATATGGATGCTGAGGATTTTTGAAAAGCGTACGAACATCCGCCTCTTCAACAATCTCACCTGCGTACATGACAACCACGCGATCGCATATTTCCGCTACAACGCCGAGATCATGTGTAATTAACATGAACGAAGTACCATACTTTTTGCTGATCGATTTCATCAAATCGATAATCTGTGCCTGAATGGTGACGTCAAGCGCTGTCGTAGGCTCATCGGCGATAATCAATTTCGGCGTGCAAGCCATCGCAATAGCGATCATCACCCGCTGCCGCATACCTCCAGACAGCTCGTGAGGATACGCGTAATACACTTCATCCGGCCTTGAGATGCCTACAACCGTCAGTAGTTCGATCGCTTTGGCCTTCAATTCCCGGTTTGGCATTTTACCGTGGCGGATAAGAGGCTCCGTGATTTGCTTGCCAATGGAGTGGAGCGGATTGAGCGATGTCATCGGCTCTTGAAAAATCATCGAAATCTGATTGCCTCTAATTTTTGTCATTTCTTTTTGAGAAAGTTTGGCAAGATCGGTTCCATCGAAACGGATCGTTCCTCTCAAGACTGCATTACTCGCAAGCAATCGAAGCACAGAAAGGCTGGTAACGCTCTTGCCGCACCCAGACTCACCGACTACTCCTACAATTTCACCTTTATTCAAAGTCAAACTAATCCCGTTTACGATGTCTACTGTGTGATTACGTTTCTTAAAGCCTACATACAAATCTTGTATTTCCAGTAAAGAGGTGGTTGGTGTCATTAGCCACTCCTCCTTTCATTGGTTTCTAATCAATTGGTGTGTGATGAAAATAATGCATGACGGAGCGCTGCCCGCCATTCAATCATTCCTTCCTTCACGACGGGATGAATGCGGTTAGTTAGGACGATCACTGTAATATCCATTCGATCATGTCGGTAGATGGATGTTCCAGTAAATCCTGTATGTCCGTAAAGCTCATTCGCATAAAGTTCCCAGCCAAGCCCTCGTTTTAATGTCCCGCTTTCTGCATGACAGCGAACCGCGCTTTGGCATAATGGTTCCATAATGAGGGATTGCTCCCTCCACATCTTCATATAGCGTTCCAAATCCCATATCGTACTGAATAATCCGGCATGACCACTGATGCCTTGCATTCCATAATAGCAATTCGCATCATGCACTTCCGCGCAAATCGGCTCTAGGCGCCAGTTAAGCCCACTCAGCTGCTCACGGCAAAGACCAAACGATCCTTCCGGCAGCATGCCGCTCTCCAGTTTATCCATGTACGTAAGCGCCATGCCTCGTTCAAACTCATTACCCAACTCCGTTGGCGCCACACTGGCACTATAAATCTCCTCTGTATCGCGAGGTCGGAACCAAGCTGTCTTCATACTTAGCGGATCGAAAACAAGACTCTGCGCAATATGATCAAGACGTTCTCCCCAGATGCGTTCAAGCACCCAACCTAACAGCATAAAGCCTAGATCGCTGTAGATTACTGCCTCACCCGGCTCTCGCTCAAGCGGTTCTACGGTAATCGCCTGCAAATATTCCTCTTTGCTTCGCAGAATTGCAAAATACGGGCGCCAAGCAGGCAAGCCCGATGTATGCGTAAGCAGATGATGAATGGTAATTTCTCGTTTTCGGATCGCATCAAAGCCACTGATTAATTCAGGCAAATACGTTGTAACACAATCATCAAGCCGCAGTCTGCCTTCCTGAACGGTTAGCAATATGCATGGCAGCGTAACCGCCACTTTCGTGAGTGATGCTAAATCGAACAACGTATCCGAGCGAAAAATCTCGCTTGGCTTGCCCGTAAGTGTCGCTGGGCTTAATATTCCGCAAGTAAGCACGTTCACCGCACCTTCTTGGATCAAGCAAGCAACTCCCCCAGGAAAGATCCCCTGCTGAACACCTGATTCCATTAAGGATGCCAACGTTTGTTCTCGAACTGTTGTAGGAACTTTCTCCCATTTCACCATCGTTACCTACCCTGATGCCTTGGATCCAGCAGATCTCTTATCGCATCTCCGAATAAATTAAATGCCAGAATCGTAGCTGTCATCACAGCCACAGGCCAAACGATCATCCAAGGAGCAAGCTCCATGTATCTTCTCGCTTCTGATATCATGCCTCCCCATGAAGGGTTTGGCGGCTGAATGCCGAGGCCCAAAAAGCTGAGCGCCGATTCCGTAAGAATAGCTCCAGAAATCGCCATAGTCGCTTGTACAATAAGCGGTGCGTTAATATTGGGCAAAATGTCTTTAGACAAAATACGCCAAGTACTAGCTCCTATTGCTACAGAGCTTTCCACATACTCCAAATGCTTGACGGAAAGAACCGCGCCTCGCACCGTCCGTGTAAATACCGGCACATTTACGATGGCAATAGCTAATATCGTTTTGGAAGTTCCCGGACCGAAGGTCGCGACAATGGCCAGCGCAAGCAAAATTTCCGGAAAAGCAAAGAATACGTCCATACACCGCATAATTATTGAATCGATCCTCTTGCCGAAGAAGCCTGCAACAAGCCCCAAAAGCGTACCGACTACGGCGCTTAACGCTACTGAAGAAATTCCTACCCAAATCGAAACGCGCGCACCATAAAGCACTCGACTGAAAATGTCTCGTCCAAACTGGTCTGTCCCCATGATATGCCCGTTGCCGCTACCAATAAGCTGACTTTCATTTGCCATAACAGTAGGTCCGAACTTGACTAGGAACGGAGCAAATAGCGCACCGAGACAAATCAGCAGTAAAAAGGCAGAAGTTACAATGGCCGTCTTGTTCTGAAAAAATCTGCGTCTGAATGTATGCATGTATGAATCCCCTTTTCTAATACTTGATACGAGGATCTATTTTCGAATAAATAATGTCCACGAGTAAATTAACGGATACGAAGATAACAGAGACAAACAGCACGCCGCCTTGCACAACTGGGTAATCGCGATGGTAAATGCCATCCAAAATATATTGTCCTAACCCAGGAATCGAGAACAGTTGCTCAATGATCACCGAGCCACCAAGTAAATATCCGAACTGCATGCCAGCCAGAGTCAGAATTGGAATCGATGAATTGCGGAATGCGTGATGAATTAACACTTGTCTGTTTGTATTGCCTTTAGCCCGAGCTGTGCGAATAAAATCCCGGTCCAGCGTCTCCATAAATGCGGAGCGCGTCATGCGCATTAAACCTCCTGCCAGTACGACACCGACAGTAATCGAAGGCAGAATTAGCTTTTTGAACCAGCCTGCCGGATCATCCCACAAGCTCACAAATCCAAGCGGAGGAAACCAATTAAATCCAAGTGACATGACTAACAAGAGCAGTGTGCCAATCGCAAAACTCGGTACAGAAATGCCCAGCATGGAGATGCTTCGAGCAATGATATCCACTGGCTTATTCGCTTTAACCGCGGACAGCATACCGACCGGGATCGCTATTATCCAAGAAATCAGAATTGATACCACAGTAAGCTGTAAAGTGACGTTGAATCTTTTGAGCAGTTCAGGTAAAATATTGCCTCCGCTGCGTACCGATACGCCAAAATCACCATGCAGAACGCCGCCAATCCATTTTAGATACTGCATAATAAGCGGCTGATCAAGCCCTAGCTGAAGCGTGAGTGCTTTAATCGATTCTTCAGTTGCCTCCGTTCCTAGAATAACTAGAACAGGATTACCGGGCACAAGATGAAGAATAAGAAATACAAGAACGGAAATACCGAACAAAATGGGAACAAGACTGATCATGCGTTGTAAGATATAACGTCCCAAAATGTACCCCCCTTATGAAAAAAAGGCGGCGTTGACAGCCGCCCATTTTTCAAATACTATTTGCCAGAAACAGAAGCTTGAATGATTGCATATTGCTCGCCTGCTGCGGTCGGATTGAATCCTTGAACACGATTGCTAACCGCATAGAAAATTTTCGGAGAAGCAAGGAACACGTTTGGCGCATCTTGGACTACCATTTTTTGAGCCTGATTATAAATCTCTTTTCGTTGTTTATCATCTGTTGTTTCGAGCGCTTTCTGAACGAGAGCGTCATACTCTTTATTGGAATAATTCCATACGTTTGCGCTGCCGTCAGTTGCAAAGAAGAAACGAAGCGCACGGTCTGGATTTGTGCCTGAAGAGTTACGTCCAACCATCGTTACCATATCTTTTGACTTCCATTTCGCGATATAAGCCGCTTCTTCCATTTTGTTAATTGTTACTTTAATACCGATTTGCTGCAGCTGTTGCTGAATAACTTGAGATAAGTCAACCAGATCTTGATACATAGCCTCGGTATCGATGGCTGTTTCAAAGCCGTTCTCGTAACCAGCTTCTTTCAGAAGCTGTTTGGCTTTATCGATGTTTTTCGTGTAAGCCGGGAATTCACTGACAGGAAGTGCATACGCTTTCAAAGCCGGTGAAATCGGTCCGCTCGGAACACCTTGAGCTTTGTATACCGTATTGGCGATCTCATTACGATCCATAGCGTAAGAAATAGCTTGGCGCACTCGCGGATCGTCAAAAGGTTTCTTCTTCACGTTCATTCCGAAGTAACCGTATTCACCCGACAAGTAGTTGATCACTTTTACGCTTTTTGCACTCTCGAGAAGCTTTGCCGATTCATTCGAAACCATGGAAATATCGACCGATCCCGAACGAAGTGCTGCAAGACGCTCGGACTCATCTTTCATGAGTTGAAACTTGATGGAATCTACTTTTGGTTGAGCGCTGTTAAAATAATTCGGATTTTTCTTAAGCAGCACATACTGTCCATTTTCCATTTTCTCCAGCATGAACGGACCCGTACCTACCGCTTCCTTATTTAAGTCAGTCACTTCTTTAGGAACAATAGATGCAAATACGCTGGATGCATTAGCTAGGAATGCCGTATCCGGTGTTTTGAATTTGAAGACAACCGTGTTTTTATCTGGTGTCTCAATGGATGCGATACTACTAAAGGAAGACTTAGAAAGCGCTCCTGTACTTGGATTAAGAATTCTTTCATACGTATATTTCACATCATCCGAGGTCATTTCACGACCGTTATGGAATTTCACTCCAGGATGCAGGTTCATCGTCAGCACTTTACCATCTGGTGAGAATCCCCATTTGTCTGCAAGTCCTGGCTTCACGGTAAAGTCGCCATCCATCGTTGTAAGAGAATCGTAAATGAGCGAATAAATACGCTTACTAGATGCAGCAGGCACTTTATTGGGATCTAGTCCGACTGGCTCTTGCTCAGCGGCAACGATAAGTTGTGTTGGACCTGCCGCCTTACCTTCTACTTTCGCGCTTTCTTGGGATTTGCTCGAGCAAGCCGTAAATACCATTGAAATAGCAAGGATAAGTGTAAAAATTGCACTTTTCTTCATTTTGACCCTCCTGGTAAATAGTAATGTTATAAACTCATTGTACCTAATATGGCTGATCTTCCCGCCCCTGTAACTGCCGGCAGATTGCTTGGACGACCCATTAGCGACTCATGTCCCAATACGGCAAAAGCGATTGCTTCCCTAGCGTTATCCGGTATGCCGAACTCCAATGTTCTATGCAGCGAAACACCTTGCGGAAGCCGTTTCCGGATCATATCCATTAAAGTCATGTTGGATGACCCGCCCCCACATGCCAGTAACTTAGCTACAGGCGTATCAGGAAGAACAAAGTCCTCAATCGCGCGAACTATACTCTCCGCTGTCAGCGCCGTTGCTGTTGCAACCGTATCGGAAAATGAAAGTGAGCGCCGATTCGCTTCTTCGATAAACCGCTGAGCAAAAGCAGCACCATAAAATTCACGCCCCGTGCTCTTTGGCGGCTTTCGAGAGAAATAAGGATCTTGCATGTACAGCGCGATAAGTTCCTGATTCACGTTTCCTTCAGCTGCAATGGAACCGTTCGGATCATAATGCTGACGGCCGTTCGTTTCTGCTCGGACAACGGCATCGATGACCATATTCCCTGGACCAGTGTCGAAAGCGGAGATACGCTCGCGCTCTGCCCCTGCAGGTATGACCGTCACATTGCCGATACCGCCGATGTTCTGTACAACCCTGCCCTCATGAGGACTACCGAAAAGCAGCGCATCCAAGTAAGGAGTAAGCGGTGCCCCTTCTCCCCCCGCAGCCATATCACGAGATCGGAAATTACCAATTACAGGAATACCTGTCCGCTCATGGACTACGGAAACTTCTCCAATTTGCAACGTTGATTTCACAGCAAAATCCGATTCAGGACCCGGAAACATCTTCGTTTCGGGTGCATGCCATACGGTTTGACCATGCATACAAACCGCATCAATGTCACTGCTGTTCAATTTTGCCGATTGAAGAAGCCGCTTAACAGTATAGGCGTACCATTCGGAAATGCCGAAATGCGCACAAACAAGCTTGTCAATTCTCGCATGCTCGGTGGAACAAAGCGCGATTACTTCCTTTCTCAGCTCATCCGAGTAGGGGACGCATACGTAATCGACTAATGAAACTTCCGTCAATTTCCCCGATGGATCCGATTTAATACGAACGAGCGCTGCATCAACTCCGTCCAAAGACGTCCCCGACATGAGACCGATCATCATGTGTTCGTACTTGCTTCTATAATCACTCCACATGCCGAAACTGCTGCCATTCTCTTGCATATTTGCACCTCCCTTTCATCTTTAATTATGAAAAATCAGTCGAGAAAGCGTTGTCATTTATTCGACCTACACTTTTTCCATTAGCAATCTGATAATTATATTATATGGAATTTTATTTTATATTTCAATGTTTTTTATGAAATAAAATTACAATCCCCATTGGACTTATGTCTCTATCATGTACAAACACATCCGCAATCTTATACGAATCCACTGCTCTGGGTTTTACACAATGTGTTTTGTCAAAAAGCGAAAAAGCAGCTATCACAGAAGAATCTCTGCGACAACTGCTTTCTCAGATGGGAGACCACGTCGCTAAGCGAGACATTCCTGAGATCAAGAAGTTCATCGTCAGCTATGTGGAAAAGGTAATCGTCTATGAAAAGCATGTAGAAGTTATCTTTAAGGTCCCGTTGTGGGTTTGATAGATGGAGGTGAGGGGAGTCGAACAGTTGTCCCGTCCGTTTTAACTGGTTTTAGGATTCCTTTAAAAGTGTTAAGAAGTGTTATTTTATGCGGCATTCAGGGATCTGATCATGTTAATTGATGTTGTTTAAATTTAGCTGTTTTTACCCTGATTTAGATCTTTTGGCTACAAGTTGGCTACAAAAAAACGAGGGGATTCTCGGGTAAAGTACTGTAAAATTTATTTAGTTTTATTTTGTGTTTTACAACTTTGTTCGAGATATCTCGTTTGCATCCTATCAAAAACTTAATTGCTTTGTGGTTTATTTCTAACTTTAAAGCCGGCAGACTTCAAATCAGTTTGAAAATTTTTATCTGAAACATTTGAATAGTAGGAATTCATTTTGTTAGACCAAGTCGTAATCTTATTTTTTTTCTTACCTTTTCTATCATTTTCAAAGAACATAAAAGCCCCTCCTTTATTACGAGGGTGTTACGTTCCGAAGCTACTCTGAGATGTGCGAAGCCGTTACGCCCTCATCAATTGCGCCATACCTGCGCGACTCATCTCTTCCAGGGGCCAAACGGCTTTTCGGTTTACAGTAGCGTCTTCTGGTGTTCGTGTTCGTATAGATCGGGGCGGCGGTCGTAGAAGGGCGCTACCGCGCCTCGTTCGCGATTCTCTCGGAGCCTGTGGAAGTCAAGTTCGGCCAGCACCGTCCTGTTTTCGTTCGTTTCTCCGACCTGCAAGATGCCATCCGCGGCGAACGGTAGATCGCATGGGGTGAATACGCCCGCTTGGCAAAAACCAATGTCCACCTGAGGACGATCCTCGGACAAGGCTCCGACGAGGCCGCTCAATACGACAAACAGCTGATTCTCGATCGCCCTCGCTTGGGCGCAATGCCGCACGCGATGGTACCCGAAGGAACTATCGGTATAGGAAGGGCATAGAAGCAGTTCCGCGCCGCGAAGCGCGGCTGCCCTCGCTAGCTCCGGAAACTCGATGTCGTAACAGGTCAAGATCGCCATCTTGCCCCACTCCGTGTCGAATACGTTAAGCTCGTCACCCGCGACCAGAGGCCAGCGAATCTGCTCCTCCGGCGTAAGATGCACCTTGCTCTGCGTCTCCACCCGTCCGTCTGGAAAGAAAAGGAATGCCTTGTTCGAGTACTCGCCCTCTTCCTCTAAGCAAATATGCGTCCCCGCTTGTATGGCAATATCACATTCTCGGCTTATCTCTCCGAAGAACTCGATATATTTATCCGTCAGCCCGTCCAGAAAATAACACGCTTCATCGTGCAGCATCGACGGCTCTAAGCTTAGCAAGTGAGCCGTCATGTATTCCGGGAACACGATCATGGAGGCGCCCTGCTCGGCAGCATCCCGAACCTTCGTATCGATTCCCGTCCAGAACTCTTCTTCGGTACGGATATCGGTGAGACCGTATTGCGTTGTTGCTATCTTTAACTTCTTCATATGCACCTCTGGTATGTTTTAAGTACGAATTTGTAAAGAATAGATGTCCGTCCGGCGATCCTTGAACGACAATGCATCGTTGGACTTACGGTACCTTTCCAGCGTTTCCATGTCTACCTCGGCCATGATGACCGTCTCCGTATTCTCGCTGCACTCCCCCGCGATGCCGTCGCGAGAGAAGGAGAAATCGGCCGGCGTATAGATACCGGACTGGGCGTACTGAACGTCTACGTTGTCCACATGGGTTAGATTTCCTACCGTTCCCGCGGTCACAATGAACACTTGGTTCTCGATCGCCCTGGCCTGTGCGCAGTACTTCACCCTTAGGAACGTCTGCCTATCTTCCGCGCAGAAAGGAACGAATATAATCTGCGCTCCCTCCTCCGCGACGATACGCGACAACTCCGGATACTCGATATCGCTGCTAAGTTGAATCGATATTTTACCGCAATCCGTGTCGAACACCCCGAGTGAGCTACCCCCGTTGATGCCCCACCACTTCCGCTCGTTCGGAGAAATATGCAGCTTGTATTGCTGCTCAATTGAGCCGTCCCGGCGGAACAAGTGAGCCACGTTGTAGATCCGGTTATTGTTCTCGACGAAGTGGGAGCCGCCTACGATATTTACGTTGTATTTGACCGCGAGTTCGGAGAATAACTCCACATAGTTGGTCGTATATGTCGTGAGCTTCCGGACGGCCAAGCTGGGAGACCGTTCATCCAAGAAGGAAAGCAGCTGCATGGTGAAGTTCTCCGGGAAAACGGCGAAATCGGACTTGTAATCCGATGCCACGTCCACGTAATGCTCGCACTGAGTGGCGAATTCCTCGAAAGAATCGATCTTCTTCATCATATACTGGACCACGCAAATGCGGACGGGGAAAGACATTTTATAAAGCGTCTTGTTGATGCTCGGCCTGTATTCGATATTATTCCATTCTAATAGGGCCGCGAAATTCTCAGAATCGGCGTCATCGGACAAATAATTAGTAATGATCCTCTTCAGCGTAAATCCGTTCATCATCTGAAAGGTCAGCACCGGATCGTAGATGTTCTGCTGCAACACTTCCTCCGCGTAAGCTCTTGGCGACAACTTATCGGAATAATTGTGATACCCCGGGATGCGTCCCCCTACGATAATACTCTTGAGGTTACGCTGCTCCGCCAGCCGTTTCCTTGCCTCGTATAACCTTCTGCCGATCTTCATGCGACGGAAATCCGGATGCACCATGACTTCCATCCCATAGAGGTTCCCGCCCCGGGGGTTATGGTTGCGAATATAGCCCTTGTCCGTGATTTCGGAATACGTATGCTGCTCCAAATAATCGTCGAAGTTCACGATCAGGCTAGAACAGGAGCCGATAATATCACCGTCGAGCTCGACGCACATTTGACCAGTCGGGAAACGTCCGGACGTGACTTTCCAATTGATCCAGCTTCCAGGGACCCATGTTCGGAAAGCAAATATTTTGCAGCGCGATGATTTTATCGAAATCTTCGCGTTCAATGTTGCGGATGATGATTTTCTTTTCGAATTGCGAAATTTGATCGGTTGTCATAGAAATGTGACCCCTTTATAAATGCGTTTAACTATATTATACCACATTGTTTCTTGTCCCTAGTATCGGGATGTAGTAGCGGTTTTGTTATTTTGGGGACTGAAAATGCGGAAACGCTCGTAATAACACATTGTTTAACGAATCGGCACTTCCTTTGTCAGCGGCGCAGGGGGCGGTTTGACGACCTCGAATTAGTAAGCAACACTTGCGAATGGGGTGATTGCCTTGAACGCGAAAACCGTAAAAACTAAGGAAGCCTCCGAGCTTCTGAGCGTCAGCCAAACGACCGTCAAACGATGGGCCTCCCACTTTCCCGCCTTTTTTCCGTAGAACCAACTGGGTCATTACGTCTTCTCGGAAAACGAGATCATTCTGTTGCTATATATAAAGGAGCAGATCGACAAGGGAAGAACCATAGAATATATCGTTCTTCCGGCCCCGCCGTTGCCACGTCCGTGCCGCACAGTAAGAGCAAAAAACAAAGACACACGATGAAATTGACCTTTGAGTGGACTCAAACGTATTTACTCAAATTTGCATTAAAAGTCACTCGAAATAGTTAAACGACTTTATTGTAAAATCTGTTTGAAAGGTATGTTGGTATTATTGGGTTTTTTAGATAAAAATTAAGCAACTTTATTGTCAAGGAACACTCGCATTAAAATATTTACCAAAATATTTCTCTGAACCTTTTATCAGTGCATCTAACTCCTGTCTGTCATCAAATTTTTAGCTATCCGATTACATTAGATATTGGAGATTTAAAATTAAGTTCCTTTTTCAACTATACTGCCCGTCCCTCGGTTTTAATGGTTTATCTAACGTATACTCACTCATTCGCAGGATTTCATCACCTTGAAAATAACGACCGCTTAGAAAACGAAGTCCTACGGATTAAATTCTTTAATTTTAAGCGTGCGGGAACAGAGGAGCCTTAAATTCCATTCCCCTAAATTCACTCTACTGCACGCATATTCCACGAATACCTGGAAGTTTACCATCCCATGGCTCTACGGGCCTAAGCCCTAACATTCCATCGTCATACTTATCCAAGATGTGGAGACCGATTGCGTTTAGCGGACGGGTCAAAGCCCTTCTCGGGCAGGAACTCGGTTCTCCGTGCTTTCTTTGTAAAATCCTGCGAATGAGTCAAAAAACGTGGTATTTGCAGTGTTATGCAGCTTGTGCAATGATGTGACTTGCCTTTTCAGCCGTGAACGCTTCACCTTTTTGGACAATACTAATTAAGATTCGAGCCACTTTTCCCAGCAGTTTAAATACAGATCTCTGCTTCTTCATATGCTTAACTTTAACGTTATACTCATGTAATTCTCGAAATACAGGATTGACACCAATGAGCTGGATGGTAGCGAGAAACAAGTATTTACGTAAGGTAGAATCTCCTCGTTTCGATATAACGATCTGTCTCTTTCGTTTTCCCAATGTACTTTCAGCTAGATTAAGACCGGCTTTTCGTAGTGTGCTATCGTTCTGCGTTAGCGTAGCAATGGTGCTGACGAGCATCTAGCTGTTAAACTATGTACTTGTATTTGCTGTCATAAAAATGCTCATATTCTAACGATAAGAAAATGCTTCTATAGTTACACCTGTTGTTGCATCTACAACGACATTAAATTCATTATTACTTCTGCGATGCTCCCTGTTGATAATTTCATTAACTAATGACTGCTGATGGGATTGGGACAAACACTCATATTCAGCGTTGTGACTCTTACTCACTTTCAGCTTGAACCCAAATAGTATACAAAAAGGTACCCACAAACCTAAACACCTTTTTTCAAAGTGTCCAGTCTATGGGTACCCGATTATCTTTTTTTGGCCTGTCATTTGAACCATCCCTTCTCTTTGAAACGCATAATAGCCTCAATTCGGTTACTGACATTGAGCTTATCGAGAATAGCAGAAATGTAGTTGCGAACGGTACCTCTTGTTATATACATGTGATCAGCGATTTCCTTGGTATTTTTACCGTCGGCGATCAGGTTCAGCACTTCCTTTTCCCTCTCGGTCAAAGGATTTTCTTCATTATAAGTCTCATCTACCAGCTCTGAGGCATAGATTCGCCTACCAGCCATTACACTCCGAATCGAGGTAGCCAGTTCCTCGCTTGGGCTATCTTTCAACAAATAACCGTTGGCACCTGCCTTCACGGCTCTTTCAAAATACCCGTAACGGGCAAACGTGGTCAATATAATGACTTTACAACCCAGTCCCTTTAGTTCCTCCGCCGCATCTAAACCGTTCATTATTGGCATCTCGATGTCCATGACACAAATATCTGGCTTATGCAGTTTAACCAGTTTCACAGCATCCTCGCCATTGCTTGCTTTACCAACGACCTGCATATCCTCTTCCAAATCAAGTAAGGAAGCAAGTGCGCCCAGCAGCATCCGTTGGTCCTCGGCAATCACAATTCGAATCATATTCTTACCTCCCTTTCCATTGGTATGAAGGCATTCGGCACTTTAAAAACAATCAAAGTTCCATTTTCTGAGACAATTTCCATACAACCATTTACAAACTCAAGCCGCTCTTTCATGCCCCTCAATCCATTTCCAAGTAACACAAGACATTCTTTCGTCATACCGATCCCATTGTCCCAAACCTTGATAACGAGATCGCTTGGTGATGGCTCAATGGAAATCGAACACGTAGTAGCACTGCTATGTTTGATAATATTCGTAATCGATTCCTTCAAACACATGCTCAACACATTTTCATTGATCAGGGAAGTGTTGGTTAACTTCGGATCTCCCTCCAAAATGAGGTCGATCTCTGCAGCCTTCAAAATTTGTTTGATTCGAAACATCTCTTCCACTAGTCTCGTACCGCGCATTTGTGTTACTATTTCCCGAACTTCCTTTAACGCAATTCTAGCTGTCTGACGAACATCATTAATTTCGATTTGTGCTTGCGCCGGATTTTTGCTAATTAATTTCCCAGCCAAATCACTCTTCAAACCAATTAATGAGAGTTTCTGACCAAGTGTATCGTGTAAGTCGCGGGCGATTCTTTGACGCTCCTCTAGCTTTACCAACTCGGAAATCCGCTTATTTGCATCCTCTAGCTGTCCCTGGAGTTTTTCACTCCTATTTCGGTTGAACGTGGTGACTGGAATGAGAATAACGCCAATTACACTAATGATGATAAAAGGCAATTGCGTAAAATACACAGGATTTTGGGATACCAATCCATAGTTAATCGTTACAATCGTGGAGACTAGATGAATGCAGTACAACGTAATAAATCCTGCCCGACTTTTCATCGTGCCAATAAAAAATGCTAAAAACAGTGAGAAGTACACATAGCTGAATACTAAAGCCATGATAATCGAAATAATAATTTGTACGCTAGTCCAAAAGTATACAATCCATCCTTTAGAAACGAAGGAAAGCACGTAGCAACTAAAGAATACAATAATCATGATTGTGCCTAATACAATTTGGTACGTGTCAGAAGAACGGAATATGAAATAAAAAGGAAGAATGTAAAAGACAACCCACACATACGGACTAAGACCGGTGTTTTTATGAAATATTTGATACCACTTGTGCATGGTCCATTTAGCCTCTTTTTCTTCAACATAGTTTTAATTATATTTTAGCATAAACATGAAACGATGTATTTACTGCCCTTGTAAGCTCGACTTAAGGACTTTTATTGGGTTCCCCAAAGGATCTTTCCCATCTTCCTTAAGGTGTACCTGTTTATTATTTTTATAACCGACAAACGTTTTGTTACGCTCATCCCATAGACGGAAACCTAGCGACTTCAAACTGGTGCCGATTGTAATGGTCGTTGCTTTTTGAAGCGGAGGCGTTGCATTATGCGCCTTCTCCAAATTATAATTTGGCACTTTCGGACTCAAATGATGTACATGGTGAAACCCGATATTTCCTGTTATCCATTGCAAAAGCTTGGGCAGCTTATAATAGGAGCTTCCATCTACCGCGGCTTTCACATAACTCCACTCATCCTCTTTCTCGAAGTAAGAGTCTTCAAACTGATGTTGTACATAAAACAGCCAGATTCCCATCAAGCCCGCTACGAACATGATTGGAGCTTGGATCAGAACAAACGACTGCCATCCAATTATCCAGATCAGTAACCCATATAAAGCAAGGATGGAGACATTCGTCATATATGTACTGATTCTTTCCTTGCGTCTTGCACCTTTCGTATTAAAGCGGTTCGTAAATAGGAATAAAAAGATGGGACCAAGTCCGAACATAATAAATGGATTCCGATATAACCGATACGCAAATCTGACCCATAAGGAAGATGCCGCATATTCGTCGACGGTAAGTACCCACATATCACCTATTCCACGTTTCTCGAGGTTACTGCTCGTTGCATGATGGATAGAATGACTATTCTTCCATTGCTGATAGGGAAAGAGTGTAAGGATACCCGTAATCGTACCGATTATTTCGTTAGTTCTACGGCTTTTGAAGAACGATTGATGACAACAATCATGGAAAATGATAAAAGTTCGTATAACGAAACCGGATGCGATGATCGTAATTGGTAGTGTGATCCAATATGATATAGATAGGCTTAGATACGCAGCTAACCATAGTACGAATAAAGGTCCTAAGGTGTTAATTAGCTGTTTGATACTAGCCCTCGTATTTGATTTTTCATAAGGGGCAACCTGTTTTTTTAAGCTGGTTAGAGTGGATTGTGTCATAGTATAGTTCCTCCTCGATATGGTGCACAGGACTTGTTAGCGAATATCAGTTGTAGTATCCTATCTTCATTATATATACCTTTTTCAATTTGTTGCAGTCATAAACATCATGTAGACGGTATGACATATGTCATATAGGAAAAGGAGAACAATACAAATTTGCTTATCACACTTTTGTGTGCTACTATTAGGTTGTAAACAGCTTTAACATAAACTCACATATTGAAAAAGTGATCATTTGTGTAATGGTACCTTTTTCAATGTGTGATTTTTTTTGTTTAAAAAAGCATGTTAATAACAATTTGGAGGTAATTTTATTATGGAAACAGGAACAGTGAAATGGTTTAACGCAGAGAAAGGTTTTGGATTTATTGAAATGGAGGGCGGAAATGACGTATTCGTTCATTTCTCCGCGATTCAAGGGGATGGATTCAAATCGTTGGACGAAGGACAACGCGTTGAATTTAATGTAGCTCAAGGTAACCGCGGTCCTCAAGCCGAAAATGTTGTAAAACTGTAATTCACAGTGAACTGTCCTTAACAAGTGTTAAGGGCAGTTTTTTTATCTAAGGAGGAGAAAACTATGTATTTTCGAAGAAAATCGTTAGAGGATCTCGTTCAGGAAAACACGAAAGTATGGGCATGCAATAAAGAAGATTGTAAGGGGTGGATTCGGGACAATTTTTCGTTTGAGTACGTCCCAACTTGCCATCACTGCCTTTCTCCCATGATTAGTAGCTTGAAAATGCTCCCTATCATTTCTAACTCCAATAAAAATATGAAGTCTCTTCATAAAGGCAGGCTGATCTCCTAGTCTGTTTATGGCACCGTCGGTCAAATCGGTGGCGGTCATGGGATTGGTGTTCACGCTGGCGGCCATATAGGTGGTGGCCATGGCGTTGGTTTTGGCCTTGATGGAAATCTTGCCGGTCAAAACGGTCATCTTGGTTTCCAACTTGGCGGTCGTGAAAATAGATGATTTTTCCTGATGCCATATTGCGAAATCAGCCAAAGATCTTAAGATGAATCCTGGGACCTTCAGTGAGTTAGGCATCTATTTCGAGAAATCCTAAGAAAAACAAAAAACGCTCTTTCGCAATCGATGCGAACAGAGCCGTTTTTTTGTCATTGTTCCACGGAAGCAAAATCGGCTGCCACGGCAGAATTTGAGGGACTATCAGGCCTGAAATGAGTCCTTTATATTTCAAGGTTTTTTCACATGCTCGTTTAGATAATCGCGTATTTTATACGCTAAGCATTAGGGAACGCTCAAAGACAAAGTGTGTCCCTAGCAATGACGGGAAACTAAATACTGTACAATTTCGAGCCGAGTAGCGTACCTATTGGAGTTGATTCAGGATTTGACAGACCTTGCATGATACTGCTTTCTAAAATGACTTAGAATATTGCATCCGTTCCTCCGGAGTTAGCAGTTCCCTTACTCTCGCGTACATCGTTCTCATCCCCTTATTGCCAAGCTATTTTTTCTACTTCCGATTGCAGATCCGCACGAGTCGCCTTGACGTAAATCATCGTTGTGTCCAGACTATCGTGTCCCATAATTTGCGCCAGGCGGTGCAACGGGGTTTTTTCTGCCATCACGTAACCGAACCGGTGCCGTAGATCGTGGGCGCTCAATCCTTCGAGCCGCGCCGATTTCATGTATTTTTGAATCACATGGCGTAAAGCTCGTTCGGTTAATCGATCGCCAGTTTTCTCCGATGGAAACAGATAAGGACTATCCGAAGGAAGGACTGGCAGATATTTTTCTAAAGCAGTTCTGCACGTATTGTTCAAAGGTACTTCTCGCTGTTTATTCCGTTTTCCGGATCGAACCGTAAGCTGACCGCTGCGTTTACCGATTTGAATATCTCCGGGAGCCAGATCGCATACTTCCATTGTTCGTAAGCCGGTATGAAACATCACGATAAGAATCGTCTGATCCCGAATGGAACCCCCGTGCTCAGCCGCAGCGATCAATGCAGCTTCTTCTTTGTCTGTCATCTGCCTGGGACTTACCTTTTCTTCCGGAACCAATTTAACCGGCTTCGAAGGGTCGCGGCGAATCCTGGATTCCGACAAGGCCCACTCGAAAAAACGTTTCAGGGTTATTAGCCGTCGATTAATGGTCGCCGGTTTTAATTCCATTACTTTTTGAGCGGCTTCCCGATATCGTGTTAATGTTGGAGTAGCCACATCTTCAATTCGAAATATAACCTCTTCCTCTTGGTGGTCGGCTGTCTCAAACCAACCGATAAAATGTTTCAAGTCGCTTGCGTACTCCTTTAGTGTTTTGGGATTCAAATCTTCGTGGGTGGTGAGTGCGTGAATGAAGTCCTGAATGATCTGCTCGCCCTGTTCCGAAATCCCCGGTGTCTCTCTCATTAGCAAAGCCTCCAAATCTTGACTTACATTAGCGGACATGGTATTCTTATCTTAACCGAAACATTAGCGGACATCAAGTGTATGCTTTGATAACACCCTAATGACCGCTAATCTTAATTAGTGGTCATTGAAATGGTCATGGTTAAATTAATTTTAATTTTTGGAGGAATTCTATGCAAACAGGTACAGTTAAATGGTTTAATGCTGAAAAGGGCTTTGGCTTTATCGAAATCGAAGACGGAAACGACGTATTCGTTCATTTCAGCGCGATTGATGGTGATGGTTACAAATCATTGGATGAAGGTCAACGCGTCCAGTTCAATGTGGCCCAAGGCAATCGCGGACCGCAGGCTGAAAACGTTTCTAAAGTATATTAAAATCTTTCAAGCTGTCCTAATCGTGGGACAGCTTTTTGTTTATTCTTGCTTGCATCCATGCACGAAGGCTGTCATTTTCATAATTTATAATCATAAAAGTGAGGTATCGTAAATGAACAAAGAACAATTAGTAGAAGAAGTAGCTAAATCTAGTGGATTTTCAAAAAAGAACGCTGAAAAAGCTGTAACACAAGTGCTGGACTCCATTTTTGAAGCTTTAAAGCAAGGCAAAGAAGTTCAATTAGTCGGCTTCGGGAAATTTGATGTCCGTAATCGTGAAGCACGCATGGGAAAAAGCCGCAAAACCGGTGAAGAGGTGCAACTTTCGGCAGGTAAAGTTCCTATATTCACGGCAGGAATTACTCTGAAAGAAGCTTTAAATTAAGCTTAAAGTCACCAAATGCTAATATAAAATAAAGATGTTACTACATCAGAAAAGCGGTTTTCTATCAACATAAGTACACATGATTCGAACGTTAGTGTCGTATTTTCTACTATTGATGACATTATTAATTTTTATTCCAAACAGGGTTTGCAGACAAAAGCAGCCAATCTGAGCAATTTAAAGAATGACACAAGTAATGAAAGGGATGATATATCATAATTGGAGAAATGATTCTTTACAACCGACCTGTAAGGACAATTAAGAAAAGTTCGTGGTTGATAATGATTTCCTGCGTTTTTTCTTCATTTTTCTTCACTGTTTGGGGGGGATGCCTTTTGTTTGGTTGCCTCCTTTACATGGCCTTTTCGAATCGAAAGGTCAGAAACCTCTTGGTAAGTTTCGGAAATTCATTTCTAAAAATGGATAAAGCACAAAAAAAGCTTGATCTATCTATCAAGAAAATCCAAAAAAGTGTGTGAAAAGAATCGTAACAAAATATGGGTTAAATTGGGTCAAAAGTTAAGTTGATTTAGGGTTAGTTAATCTTATTACTGCGCTGACGTGTCCATTGGGGATAAGCGTTGCCGTAGTGTGGTCGCGGTAACATCTGCCTCATCCATCGTTTCAAGCGCTGTCGCCACATCGGACAAGGCGTATTCACGAAGGAGCAGCAGGACGGCTAAAAAGTCTTTGTAGCCACGGCTGTGGGCGGCTAGCATCTTCTCCCGCAGTCTGCCGAATACGGCTGGAAGCTGCCGGACAACAGAAGCATGCGTAATGGCGTGTGGCTTCCGTTCAAGCACGGAGAGGTAGTGCCCAATCTCCATGAAGACCTCCCCGCGCCTGTAGCATCTTGTGTGAGTGAAGACGATCTGGCTTCCCACGATGAGATCGATCCGATCCACATACGCTTTGGCTATGATCATCTGGCCGGTGTACTGGCAAGGTACGGAATACTGATTTCGATCCACGGTAGCGAGTGAGTAGGTATTCACCTTGACCGGCAGAGGACGGGCAGACGAGAAAGAAGTGGTTGGCAGTGCCCGAAGAGCGGCCTTTTCTTCTTGCCAGCGATCCGCATGCTTCTCCTTTTCCTTCTCACACCAGCGCAGCAGGTGGGCGTTACACTCGTCCCATGAAGCAAAGGATGGAACGGGAACGAGCGCCCGACTTCTCACATATTTTACAAGAGACTCGATGGTGCCTTTTTCATTGGCATGGGCCGGTCTGCAAAAATGGCTGTCGAATAAGTAGTGAGCGCGCAAGCTGGAGAACCACTCATGTTCTTCACGGTCAGGTCCAGCGAGGACCTTAACCACTTGAGTCGTGGCGTTGTCGTACAGACCTTCCTTGGGAATGCCGCCAAAGTAGTTGAAGCCACGCACATGGCCTTCAAGGAAAGCTTCTAACCGTTCGGTTGGAAAGGCGACGACAAACGGGACAGCGCTATATTTGACAGGCAGATCTTAACCCGCTGACCGTCAATGCTTACTTCTGCATGACCGAAGTCAACCTGCATCTGCTCGCCGGGGTTCGCTTCAAGCTTGAGGAAACACTCCGGCAGCGGCACCCTTAGCTTTCTTACGTAATGGCGGACTGTTGATTCTCCGCCTGTAAATCCGTACTCATCGGAAAGCCGTTCAAATATTCTTGCTGATGTATGACGCTGCTTGATCGGAGCCTTCATGTCTTCCAGAAGAATGTTCTCGATGAACGCCCGGTACGGGTCCATGACCGGGCAGGCCCGTTCTTGCCCGCGATTATCTTTAGGAATTTCCGCATCATCTAGCATTTTACGAACGGTTTGCCTAGCAATCTTCAATTGCTTGCTTAGCTCACGGATAGACCAACCTTCACGGAATGTCGTTTCCTTACATACTCTTTGTCTTCCATCCCATACATGCCCTTTTCCCCTGGTTGCTAATCCTTAATTCAGCATAGCAGGGACTTGGCTCAGGGTGGTCAACTTTTACATTAGCAGGCGCTATGTAAGTGGTACACTTTTAGATTAGCAAATACAGCTTCAATTAATCCAATGAATCCTTGTTGTGTTAGGTCTTCTTTTAGCCAATTATAATTCAATCTCATTTTGATCAACCCAAGAGCCAATCTTTCCACATCTTTTGTGTAAGTCATCACAACTTCCTCGATGGTGCCAATATCATTTCTATATTGCTTAATAGTTTCACCTCTCCTCAACTCTTTTTTCATGTCAGGCTTTCTACATCCATTTGTTAAACCCTCTAAGAGATTTTGCTTTCGACAAAGGTTCTTATTTCTCCACAAAATAGGATACGCGCAGTCGTGCCATATTAAATTTGCTAGGTTAGTAATCACCGTATATATGTTTCAAACATACAGAAAAGAGTACCGTATAGGGTACTCTTTCAAATCATTATGTGGAATCATGAGGAAAATATACTGCCACCGCTGTCATCAAACAGCCATGTTCAACCCAGGGTCCCTATCTAAGCTTCATCAATTTTTAAAATGACTTGACCAGTATGTAGATCCAGACAAAGGATTTCAAAATTGTTATTTAAGTAAGCATCTATAAGCTCGTCTATTAATTTAGTCTCGTTCACCTACTACTAGAGACCAATCCTTGTAGCCATTTGGACTACAGCACTTTCCAAATCGATCGATTTTCACTAGGTTTTGGACTATAAATTCAGACTAAAAATGGGAAAAACCCGCTCCAGGAGCGGGTTTCAAGATGGAGGTGAGGGGAGTATTGAAATCTCGACTAAATTGCTACGAAGCATGCTCGATGATGACAACCCTAGAGGTACATTTCAATGCCGTGCTCCCTCCGCTTACGCTCCAGTCCGCGCGGACTGAACCCTCGAGGGGTTCTCCTCTCTATATCACCCATACAAATGAAAAAAGCACCCGCAAGGGTGCTTCTTCATTTGTATGGAGGTGAGGGGAGTCGAACCCCTGTCCGAAAATATCGCCACACAGGCATCTACGGGTGTAGTCACAGTTTTGATGTCACCCGAGCATCGCCCCGTAACCGGCTATGCGTTGGGTCAGCCTGATTGTCTTCCTACGTCCGACCCCAGGCGGAGACCAAACGTCGTATCCCACTATAGTTGAGCCCCTATCCCAGTCACATGGGCGATGCTGAGTAGAAGCACGCTAACAGGTTATTAAGCTGCTAAAGCGTAGTTGTTTTGTGTTTTGCCATTTAATAGGCTTTAGCGTTTTATAGTGGACGCGGCCCCACTACCCGCAACCCGTGCCCAAACTATCCCCGTCGAATCCAAGAACACCCCCGGATTGCCTTCGTATCTATCAACGATAGATGAAGGTAAAAGACGCTGCTAGTTAAAAATCTTGAGCATAATTGCTGTTGAATCTGTGCTGCTTAGTTATTATAACACAAGCAAAAGAAAATTGAACGACTAGGTTCATGGAAGTTAAGGTTCATCCTCCCAATTGCCTGCCGTGCCATTTATCTGGCAATCTTCTGCTTTTCGCGAAGGGCACGCTGAATATCTCTTTGCGCATCCTTTTTCGCCGCGGATTCACGCTTGTCGAATTGCTTCTTCCCTTTACCTATACCGACCAAAAGCTTCGCGTAGCCATTACGAATATACACCTTAAGCGGAACGAGTGTGTACCCCTCTTGCTTCGCTTGCCCTAGCATCTTCGCGATTTGTGCCTTTTTGAGAAGGAGCTTGCGCGTTCGTGTAGGATCATCTGGATTGCTCCGGTTACCTTGGTCGAATGGGCTGATGTGCATGTTATGCACGAAAGCTTCCCCATTACGAATGGTTGAAAAGCTGTCGCCAATGTTAGCTTTGCCTAAACGCAAGGATTTGATCTCCGTGCCGGTCAGGACAAGACCACACTCATACGTTTCTTCAATAAAGTAGTCGTGTGAAGCTTTCTTATTCTGGGCGAGTAATTTGCCATCGGCCTTTTTGGTTGCCACGTGAGATCCTCCTCCCGCACGTTCATGCAGGTAAATCTTGCTACAATGTGCAATCTATTGTAGCAATTCCGTGGCGGAAAAGCAAGAAGCGGCGACTATCTCCGCCGCTTCTTGTCTCCGCCACTACCTCCGTCGTCGCTGCGCCGACGGCCGCCCTTGGCTAGCGCGTTCACGCCGCTCGCCCAATCACTGCCGCCGCTGCTGCGCTCAGCAGGCGATCCTGCTTCAAGCGCGATGCCTCGCTTGCCGCCGCCCTTCTTGGCGCCGCTCTCCGTGCGGCCTGCGCCTACAGCCTCAAGCCGCGCGCTCAAGCTGCCGCCCTCGCTCAGCTTAGGTCCGCGCGCCTTGCCGCGGCCAGCTCCAACTTTGCCGCGCTTTTCGCTCCACGGCGTGCTTCCACCCTTGCTGCGCCCTGCTTTGCTTTGCTCCTGGCCCGCTCCGCTGCCAACAGCGTCGCCTTTGGCTTTGCCATTCTCCTGGCCTGCTCTGGCTTTACCGCGAGCTGAGCGCTCATTCTTGCGCTCTTCACCGGTACGCGTGCTTAATGCTCCGCTTTCCCCTGCAGGAGCGCCTTGCTGACTATCCGCGCTTAATCCTGTGCCACGACCAGGCTTACCGGCGCCCTGAGGCTTGACGAATCCGCCACCTTTACCCCCAAAGCCATTTTTGCCTTTACCGGCTTTACCGCCGCCTTGGCCGCCCGGTTTCCCGCGGAAACCTTTAAAGCCAGCTGATCCCTTAAAGCCAGAACCTGACTTGCCGCCCCCTCGGTTAGGTAAATCTCTTCTAACGCTGCGAGGCTTCATATCCAGCAATTCAAAATCAATCGTATGCTCATCCATATTCACACGAGCCACACGGATCTTAATTTCGTCACCGATCCGATAGATCTTAGATGTACGTTCACCAACGAGAGCAAACTGTCTCTCATGGAAATTATAGTAATCGTCCGTCAAATCGCTTAAACGAATCAATCCTTCAACGGTATTATCCAGCTCTACGAACATCCCAAAACCTGTCACACTGGAGATGATGCCTTCGAATTCCTCACCAACTTTGTCCAGCATATACTGGGCTTTCTTCAATGCCTCTGTCTGACGTTCAGCATCCACAGCAACGCGCTCGCGCTCGGAAGATTGCTGCGCGATGTCGGTCATGCGGGAAGAAAGATAGTCATGACGTTTATCAGATAAATTACCGTTCTCAAGCACTTCACGAATGACGCGATGAATAATTAAATCCGGATAACGTCGAATAGGAGACGTGAAATGGGAATAAAATTCTGCCGCCAACCCGAAATGTCCCAAGCTCTGAGCGTCATAACGCGCCTGTTTCATCGAGCGCAGCATGATTTTGCTTAACACCGTTTCTTCAGGTGTACCTTTGATTTCTTCCAACAGCGTCTGCAAAGCACGAGGATGGATTGAATTCCCCTTGCCTTTGATCGTGTAGCCGAAGTTCGTTACAAACTCCATGAAATTCATCAGTTTCTCGGAATCTGGGTCTTCATGCACACGGTACAGGAACGGAACCTTCATCCACTGGAAGTGTTCCGCGACGGTTTCATTCGCGGCCAGCATGAATTCTTCGATCATCATTTCGGCGACCGAGCGCTCTCTTTTCACGATATCCGTCGGTTTGCCGTCGGGATCCACAATTATTTTAGACTCTTCGAAGTCAAAATCAATGGCTCCCCGTTTCATCCGTCTGGAACGCAGTCTTGCCGCTAGTTCTTCCATTCGTTTAAAATCTTCCATCAAATAGGCGTAGCGCTCCACTACCTCAGGCTCTGCCTCACCTGTTAAAAGCTTACGGACATTCGTGTATGTCATACGCTCACTGGTTTTAATAACACTTGTGAAGATCTCGTGATTGACCACTTTTAAATTCTCATCGAATTCCATTTCACAGGACATGGTCAGACGATCTACTTTAGGGTTTAAGGAACAGATCCCATTGGATAAGCGGTGCGGCAGCATCGGGATCACACGATCCGTCAAATATACGGAGCACCCACGGTTATAAGCTTCAATGTCCAGCGCAGTACCTTCCCCCACATAATAGCTCACATCTGCAATATGGACACCTAGTCGGACATTGCCATTTTCCAAAACTTCCACATTTACCGCGTCATCCAGATCCTTGGCATCTTCTCCATCGATAGTCACAATGCGTTTCGAACGAAGATCCCGACGCCCTTGTCCAACGATCTCTTCTTCTGAGATAGCATCCGGCGCAGCTTCCGCTTCAGCCAATACCTCTTCATTAAATGCCTCAGGAAGTTGAAATTTACGTACGATTGCTAAAATATCAACACCTGGATCATCCTTATGACCAAGTATCTCAATAACTTCTCCTTCAGCCGCAGCTCGGCCTTCCGGGTAGCTAACAATTTTCACGACAACCTTCTGTCCCGTAACGGCACCCATAAAAGCATGCTGAGGGATGAAAATATCCCGTGACATCCTTTTATCATCGGCAATCACGAAAGCATACGTTTCCTGACTTTGAAAAACGCCCACAACTTGTGTGTTGGCACGCGTAATAACGCGTACGACCTCGCCTTCCATGCGGCCTCCGCCTTGACTCTTGGACGTTATTTTGACGAAAACAATGTCCCCATTCATGGCGGTGTTCAGATCGTGCGCATTAATATAAACGTCTGGATGTTCCCGGTCGTCCGGAATGAGGAAACCGAAGCCCTTAGCATGGGCCTGCAATTTGCCGCGTACTAAATTCATACGTTCAGGAACGCCATAGCGATCATTCCCGCCTCGGAGAATGTGCCCGCTTTCCTCTAATTGATTCAATAACTTGATAAAATCTTTAAACTCTGCCGCGCTTTCAATCCCAAAATGTTTCTCTAGCTCTTTATAAGACATCGGCTTGTAAGCCTCTTCTTGCATGAGCTGCAGTATTTCTTTCTCTGTTGTCATACTCATATTCTCTTCACCTTCTTGTTGTTGGTTGAGCTTAGCCTTCATTCACCGTAACAGAATCCCTTACTCCATAGTATACCACCTGAAGGGATTGGATAAACGTTTGAATATCCTCATAAATAAGCTCTCTTTCTTGATCTAGCAGCAGGCCGTGTGATGACTCTGGGTAATAATGAATTTCTTTGACCTCGGATCGCGTCCGTTCATGCAAAAAGCAGCGCTCTCCTTCCGTACAATCTGATCCTTGCTTCCTTGACCGATCCATATCGGGGTTTCCACATGAGGCAGCAAATTTCTCACTTGCTTTACTAGTTTACGCAAACTGACGACACAACGAATCGGCGTTTTGGTATAGGCACATGACTCATCTAACAAAGTGGGAATGTCTGTAGGCTTCTTCTCTAAATATTTGATAACATATTGCAGCAAAACGGCTAGGACCGTCTTCCGCGTCGTTAGAAATATAGGTGTAGCGAGCGAAATGATACCCGCTGCACGCCGTTCTACAGCCAGCTTCAAAGCTAGCAGACCGCCCATTGAATGGCCCATGACAACAACGCTTTTGTAATGAGCTGCAAGGACGTCGTAATTCTCCAGCACATGCGCATACCAATCCGTCCATCCGGTTCGTATCATCTCTTCGGGGGTTGTTCCATGTCCGGGAAGCCTAATGGCTTGAACCGTATACCCTTCTTCCTGCAAAACATAACCGATCCGCCTAAATTCAGACGGAGAGCCCGTGAAACCATGAATCATTAATATGCCTGTCTCTTTGTTCTTCCCACTTCCCAGCCAAAAGAAAGGCTCCGGGGATTTGTAAATTTTGCTCATGATGGTAACCGCTCCCGCCTGTACAACCCGTATAAAATGAAAAAACAGCAGGAATAGAGTTCCCCTGCTGTTATCGTTTTATGTGTGTTAGGCTTTCACTACGTAGGCTACGACAATGGAGAGAATGAAGAATGCAGCAGCAAGCCCCATCGTTGTACGGGACAAGAACAGCTCCAAACCACGTGCTTTTTGCTTACCAAACAAATGTTCGGCACCACCAGAAATTGCGCCAGATAAACCTGCGCTTTTACCTTTTTGAAGTAGTACAATTGCAATTAATCCAAGCGAAGCTATGATCAACAAGATTTTCATAAAAATTACCATGTTAGCACCCCAATTGCCTGTTCTATGCTCATACAACTAGCATGAGTATTTTAACACAGTTCGTCCTCAATTACAACCAAAGCCGCTTCCCAGCAGCGATCTATCCGTTTAGTCCCGATAGGAGGCTGACGGTGAGTACCTGCTTGAGCTCTTGGCACGCTTGTTTCGGCCCAGAAAAGCCTGCACGGCCCGCTTCGCGCACCATAAAGCGAACAGTGTGAAAAAGCTGGCCCATACGATAGCCGGAATTCCGGTACGAAGGGCAAGATTCGTGGCGTCACCGGCTTGGCGCGCATCTCCCCAAGCATATAGAATCAAGGATAACGGACCAAACACGGACTCTTCCAAGCACAAAAAAGCGAGCAGCAAGTAATAAATATCGCGCAACCATTGCGGCGTCAGTGCCATGATCACAAGCGTCAGGACAATGAAACCTATTATAAATAGGATGCCAAAGCCATTGCGAACGAACAACACTAAGGAAAGCCCAGATAAGACAAGCATAACCTGGAGGCCCAAACGCTGCTTTCCCTTCGCGTAAGCTGAGAACAAGAACCAGGCAAACAACGAAGCTGTCATATAGCCGGCTAAGGCAACCGGTATAATCGCCCATGGCTTTGTAATCGTGGAATAGGTCACACCGCTATGATCCCTGTAAAGCTCGATGTACATCACTTTTCCTGATAGCGCCAAGGTTACGGCAGCATGGCCAAACTCATGAACCATCGTATCCAAGTTGCGAAAAATAGAAGAAGGGATCCAGTGCGTGAGCAACGCGGAACCTATCAGAAATAAAATAGTTTTCACCCAGTTGCTCATGCAGCAGACCCCCCAGTTATTAAATTATTACTTGAAGTTTTTCAAGTTGTAGAATGCTTTTTTACCAGCGTACTGAGCTACTGTGAACAACTCATCTTCAATGCGAAGAAGTTGGTTGTATTTCGCAACGCGGTCTGTACGGGAAGGAGCACCTGTTTTGATTTGACCCGCATTCGTAGCTACAGCGATGTCAGCGATTGTGCTGTCTTCGCTCTCACCGGAACGGTGGGAGATAACAGCTGTGTAACCAGCGCGTTTAGCCATTTCGATAGCGTCGAAAGTTTCAGTCAGTGTTCCGATTTGGTTAACTTTTACCAAGATGGAGTTACCGATGTTTTCTTCAATACCTCTGGAAAGACGCTCAGTGTTCGTAACGAACAGATCGTCACCAACCAATTGAACTTTGCTGCCCAATTTCTCAGTAAGCAATTTCCAACCTTCCCAATCGTCTTCGGAACAACCGTCTTCAACTGTGATGATTGGGTATTTATCCACCCATGCAGCAAGGAAGTCAACCCACTCAGCGGAAGTGAAGGATTTGCCTTCGCCTTCAAGGTGGTATTTGCCGTCTTTGAAGAATTCTGTGGAAGCTACGTCCATACCCAAGAATACATCAACACCTGGTTTGTAGCCAGCTTTTTCGATAGCTGTAAGGATGGTTGTGATGGCTTCTTCGTTGGATGTGAAGTTAGGAGCGAATCCGCCTTCGTCGCCAACTGCTGTGTTCAGGCCTTTTTCTTTCAATACGGATTTCAAGCTATGGAAAATCTCAGCGCCAATGCGAAGAGCTTCTTTGAATGTAGGTGCGCCAACAGGCAGAACCATGAACTCTTGAACGTCAACGTTGTTGTCCGCATGTGCGCCACCGTTGATGATATTCATCATTGGAACTGGAAGTGTTTTGGCATTGAATCCGCCAAGGTAAACGTACAATGGAACGTCCAAAGCGTCAGCTGCCGCGCGAGCTACAGCCATGGAAACAGCAAGGATTGCGTTAGCGCCTAATTTAGCTTTGTTCGGTGTACCGTCAAGCTCGATCATTTTGTGGTCGATACCCACTTGATCAAGTGCATCTAATCCAATGATTTCAGGAGCAATGATTTCATTCACGTTCTCAACGGCTTTCAGAACGCCTTTACCCAGGTAACGACCTTTGTCACCATCACGAAGCTCAACAGCCTCGTACGCGCCTGTGGAAGCCCCTGAAGGAACGATAGCACGGCCGAAACCGCCAGACTCCAAGTAAACTTCAACCTCAACTGTTGGGTTACCGCGGGAATCCAATACTTCGCGTGCATAAACATCAGAAATAATAGTCATTGTTAGAAACACTCCTTTTATATAATAGGTGGCTTGCTATTTGTTTAGAATCGTGGCTCCGGTCATTTGTACCGGCTGCGCGACTTGCAAGAAATCGAGCATCGTTGGTGCAATATCTGCCAAAATTCCGCCATCTCTTAGTGTAACAGATTTGTCCGTTACAATAAAAGGCACGGGATTTGTTGTATGTGCCGTGTTGCGTGATCCGTCGGCATTCGTAACCACATCCGCATTTCCGTGATCAGCTGTGATGCACACCACGCCGCCTTTGGCGAGGATCGCCTCAACAACTTGACCCAGACAGGCATCTGTTGCTTCGATCGCCTTCACCGTAGGCTCCAGCAAACCGGAGTGGCCTACCATGTCAGGGTTGGCGAAGTTCAGAATAATCACGTCATGACGCTCCGCTTCGACTTCCTTAACGACAGCTGCCGCCAACTCATATGCACTCATTTCTGGTTGCAAATCGTAGGTAGCTACCTTTGGAGAAGGCATAAGAAGACGCGTTTCGCCTGGCAATTCCGCATCGCGACCACCACTGAAGAAGAAGGTAACGTGCGGATATTTCTCAGTCTCAGCAGCACGAAGCTGCTTCAGATTGTTCTGAGCCAATACTTCACCCAGTGTATTATCTAGATCTTTGGGTTTGTACGCAACAAAGCCCTCTACGGTTTCACTGAACAAAGTCAGACAAACGTAGTATAGATCCTTCGGCACCTTGTCTCCACGATCAAAACCACGGAAATCTTCGTTCGTGAACACTTGGGAAAGTTGAATCGCACGGTCAGGACGGAAGTTGAAGAAAATGACCGAATCGCCTGATTCCACGAGACCTACCGGCTTGCCGTCTTGTCCAACGATAACCGTTGGCATAACGAACTCGTCGAATACGGATTTCTCGTAAGATTCAACAATAGCTTTCATAGGGTCTGTGTAGGCAGGGGCATCGCCATAAACCATGGCACGGTACGATTTCTCTGTCCGTTCCCAACGTTTATCGCGATCCATCGCATAATAGCGCCCTTGAACCGTAGCGATTTGACCTACGCCAACCTCGCGGATTTTTTGCAGCAAGCTTTCCATGTACCCTTTCGCGGAATCCGGGGCGACATCGCGGCCATCCAGGAAAGCGTGAATGTAGACGTCATGGAACTGCTCTTTTTTCGCCAAGTCAAGCAGAGCGAACAAATGCTGAATGTGACTGTGCACACCACCATCGGAAAGCAAACCATAAAGGTGAAGCTTCTTTCCGTTCTCTTTGGCATGCTTGAAAGCGCCGAGAATCGTCTCGTTATCGTAAAATTCACCATCACGAATCGATTTGGAAATGCGGGTAAGATCTTGATAAACAATACGGCCTGCGCCAATGTTCAAGTGTCCTACCTCAGAGTTCCCCATCTGGCCTTCAGGCAAACCTACAGCTTCGCCGCAAGCTGTTAACGTTGTATGTGGAAAAGTCGACCAGTAACGGTCGTAGTTTGGTTTTTTCGCATGAGCAACCGCATTCCCTTGCTCTTCTGAGCGCAGTCCGAAGCCATCGAGAATGATGAGTGCTACCGGTTTCGGTCTGGACATGTTACTTCGCCCCCTGGACAAGCTGGATATAAGAAGCTGGCTCTAAGCTCGCTCCGCCAACAAGTGCGCCATCAATGTCAGGTTGTGCCATGTATTCAGCAATGTTGTTAGGCTTTACGCTGCCGCCGTATTGAATGCGAACTGCATCGGCAACGGATGCCCCGTAAAGACCGCTCACCAATTGTCGGATGTAGCCAATAACATCTTGCGCATCTTCAGCTGTCGAAGATTTGCCTGTGCCAATCGCCCAGATAGGCTCATAAGCGATAACAACTTGTGCCGCTTGCTCAGCGCTCAGACCAGCGAAAGCTGCTTCTGTTTGCACTTTGCAAACATCTTTGGTTTGACCCGCTTCGCGCTCTTCCAATTTCTCACCTACACAAAGGATCGGTGTTAAGCCGTGTTTGAAAGCAGCAACGACTTTTTTGTTCACGATTTCATCCGACTCCGCGAAGTAAGCTCTGCGCTCGGAGTGACCGATAATGACGTATTCAACGCCAAGATCTTTCAGCATAACGCCGCTGATTTCGCCTGTGAATGCGCCATTGTCTTCGAAATGCAGGTTTTGTGCGCCCACATGAAGGGATGTGCCTTTCGCAGCTTCAACCAAAGCTGGCAGATTAGTGAACGGAGAGCAAATTACGCTCTCAACGCCTTCTACGGTGCTGCCTTTTACTTCGTTTACAAAGCTTACAGCTTCGGAAACCGTTTTGAACATTTTCCAGTTGCCCGCGATAATGGGTGTTCTACTCATGGGGGATACCCTCCTAGAAATTTTTCATTAGAAAAATGGGTTGCTTAAGCAGTTACTATTTATCGTTCAAGGCTACTACGCCTGGTAATGCTTTACCTTCCATAAACTCCAAGGAAGCTCCGCCACCTGTGGACATATGGTTCATTTTGTCAGCCAAATGGAATTTCTCTGTAGCTGCAGCGGAATCGCCACCACCGATAACGGTGTAACCGGAAGTTGCTGCACAAGCTTCAGCTACTGCACGCGTACCGTGGGAGAAAGGCTCGATTTCAAATACACCCATTGGTCCGTTCCATACAACCAGCTTGGATTTCGCAATTACGTCAGCATAAAGCTCACGTGTTTTGGGTCCAATGTCAATGCCTTCCCAATCCGCAGGAATGCCATCAACGCCTACGATTTGGGTATTCGCATCGGCACTGAATTTATCTGTAACAACAATATCAACCGGAATCAGGAAGTTTACGCCTTTTTCTTTGGCTTTTTCAATAAAGCTAAGCGCCAGATCAAGTTTCTCGTTATCCACGAGAGATTTACCGATTTCGTAACCTTGTGCTTTCAGGAATGTATAGGACAGTCCACCGCCAATAAGGACGTTATCAGCAATGTTCAGGAGGTTCTCAATGACAGCGATTTTGTCTTTCACTTTGGATCCGCCAACGATAGCTGTGAAAGGACGTTCAGGATTGTTCAAAGCTTTACCTAGAACATCCAATTCTTTCTCCATCAATAAACCGGAAACCGCAGGAATGAAGTGTGCAATTCCTTCTGTCGAAGCATGTGCGCGGTGAGCAGCGCCGAAGGCATCATTGACGAACAGGTCAGCAAGCTCAGCAAAGGATTTAGCCAATTCCGCATCATTCTTCTCTTCGCCTTCATTGAAACGTACGTTTTCAAGCAAGAGAACGTCGCCATTTTCAAGAGCATCCACTTGTGCTTTCACGATTTCGCCAACGGATTCGTTCGCTTTAATCACAGATTGGCCAAGCAATTCAGCCAGCTTTGCCGCTACAGGTGTCAATCGAAGTTCTTCAACAACTTGACCTTTTGGACGTCCGAAGTGACTTGCAAGAATGACTTTCGCGCCTTTTTCGATTAAGAATTTAATCGTAGGCAGTGTTTCTCTGATTCTTGTATCGTCGGTGATTTGACCATTCTCTACAGGTACATTGAAATCAACGCGTACAAATACTCTTTTACCAGCTACTTCAACATCGCGAACACTCTTCTTATTCATGTATCAAAGCCTCCTGAACCTGTATTGTTTGCTACTAAACCATCATCTATAGGCGAAAATCATACATAAAGAGGAGAATCGCTTCTCCTCTTCACGTTTATACGAGCGTGTTACTTATGAATTACAGACCTTTTTTCGCGATGAAAGCTACCAAGTCAACAACGCGGTTGGAGTAGCCCCACTCATTATCGTACCAGGAAACCACTTTCAGCATGTTGTCGCCAACTACCATTGTGGACAAAGCATCGATTGTGGAGGAAGCTGGGTCACCGTTAAAGTCGCTGGATACAAGAGCATCTTCTGTGTAGTTCAGAATGCCTTTAAGAGGGCCTTCGGAAGCTGCTTTCAAAGCTGCGTTGACTTCATCAACCGTTACGTTAACTTTCAATTCAACAACCAAGTCAGTTACGGAAACGTTAGGCGTAGGAACACGCATAGCCATACCGTTCAATTTGCCTTTAAGCTCAGGAAGAACTAGGCCGATTGCTTTTGCTGCGCCAGTGCTTGAAGGAATAATGTTTTCAGCAGCCGCACGAGCACGACGAAGGTCTTTGTGAGGAACGTCAAGCACGGATTGATCATTTGTGTAAGAGTGAACAGTTGTCATCATCCCTTTTACGATTCCGAAGCTATCGTTGATAACTTTCGCGAAAGGAGCCAGACAGTTTGTTGTACAAGAAGCGTTGGAGATAATTGTATGAGCAGCTGGATCGTATTTATCTTCGTTTACGCCCAGTACGATTGTGATATCTTCGTCGGAAGCAGGAGCGGAGATGATAACTTTTTTAGCTCCACCTTTCAAGTGAAGGGCTGCTTTTTCTTTCGCTGTGAAAATACCAGTAGATTCGATAACGATTTCTGCGCCTACAGATGCCCAAGGCAGGTTCCCAGGGTCACGCTCAGCAAAAACTTTGATGGAACGACCGTTAACGATCAATTCGCCTTCGCCAGCTTCAACTGTAGCGTCTAGTTTACCGTGAGTTGTGTCATATTTAAGCAAGTGAGCCAATGTTTTAACGTCAGTCAAATCGTTTACTGCCACGATCTGTACTTCTGAATTGTTCAAAGCTGCGCGAAATACGTTACGACCAATACGTCCGAAACCGTTAATACCTACTTTTGTTGTCATAGCCAATTCCTCCTAAGATTAAATAAATAATTATATTTCAAGATGCAGCTTTTGAAGGCATACATCGAGATGTCGTTGTTACACATGTTTCATAATTTCCAAGGCTGCAGCCTCATCGGTCACAAGCACATCTTCCTGCCCATGACGAAGTACGGAAGCGATCGCTTCCCCTTTGCTCTTGCCGCCTGCTACACCGATGACCACTTCGGTTCGTTGAAGATCCTCCAAACGAAGTCCAACCGTTGGCATCTTATGAACAACATTACCCTGTCTGTCAAAATAGTAACCGAAAGCTTCAGCTAAAGCGCCGTCTGCTTGCAGGCTTCGTGTTGTTTCGGAATCAACCTTGCGTCTTCGTGCCATAACCATAGCATCTCCGATTCCGTGTACAACGATGCGACAACTGCGCACAGCATCAACGACTTCCTGAATCTGTGGATCTTGGATAAGCGATTGGTACGCTTCCTCACCCAAATGATCAGGCACGTGAAGCAATCTGTATTTCCCACCTGTTTTCTTGGCCATAATGGAAGCGATCGTGTTGGCTTGCATATCCACGCTTTCCCCAAGTCCACCGCGGGCTGGTACGAACCAACTGCCTTTCAGTGATGACGATATTGCCAGATTATTCGCAATCTGAGCCATTGTCGAGCCGCCTGTTACAGCGATAATATCGCCCTTGGCTACGTATTTGCGCAAAGCTGCTGCGCCCGCACGGCCAAGCTCCTTCTTCGTAAAAGCCGAAATATCGGAGTCACCCGGAACAACAATCACTTGTTTCAGCCCGAAGACCTTCGTGATGCTTTCCTCTAGATCCGTCAAGCCAAAAGCCAACTTAATCATAGGTTGCATATCTTCAAGCAGTTGACGACCGGATTCACTGATCTTCATTCCCGTCGTGTCCGATTCGAGAAGTCCGAGTTCTTTGAGGAAATCGACTTCGCCGCGGAGCACTCGTTCCGTCATATCCAGCGAAGAAGCTAACGTTCTTCGGCCGACGACGCCGGAAACCAGGATGTGATGCAGAATCGAGTAACGCTTCTTCATGGTGTCCATTAAATCCGGTATGAGCTGTTTCTGAATGTCAAGAATTTCTCTCATATGACGACTTATACCGCTCCTGATCCAGTTGATGGACGTTTTATGTCCCAGGTGTGCATTTTACGTCCCACCTGAGCGAAAAAAAAGTTCCTTACACGCTCATTATAACCAATATCTCAGGAAGATTCAATATTTGTTCAAACATTTTTCTTATGTAAATAGCGGCATGGTTTACCTCCTTGCTTTTTGAAGGCTTCTATCTTATAATAACCCTTGCTTCACTTTTTTATACGTTTTTTGCGCCCGTGGTCCAATGGATATGACGTAGGCCTCCGAAGCCTGAGATCAAGGTTCGATTCCTTGCGGGCGCGTCCATAAGAAATACCCTAAATCAGTTGCGAAACTGATTTTTTTTGAACTCAGTTTGACCTTTCTTGACCTTCGGAGGTTTTTTCGTTATCATACTTGTAGATACTGTAAATAGTATGCACAAGTACCAGCCATTTAAGCATCTACCCATTGAAGGAGGTAATTCTCATGAGTTTCATCCCTATGGTCGTCGAACAGGACGCGCGCGGTGAAAGAGGATATGACATTTACTCTCGTTTGCTGAAGGACCGCATTATTTTTCTCGGCACGGGCGTTAACGATGTTGTTGCGAATTCCATCATTGCTCAGCTACTTTTCTTGGCCGCACAAGATCCTGATAAAGATATTTCGATTTACATCAACAGCCCAGGTGGTTCCATTACAGCCGGTATGGCTATCTATGATACCATGCAGTTCATCAAGCCAGACGTTTCCACGATCTGCGTAGGTATGGCTGCTTCCATGGGAGCTTTCCTGCTTACAGCAGGTGCCAAAGGCAAACGTTACGCGCTGCCTAACAGCGAAGTCATGATTCACCAACCACTCGGCGGTGCTGAGGGGCAAGCTTCGGACATCGAGATCCGCGCTAAGCGTATTTTGAAAATGAGAGATAACCTCAACAAAATTCTTGCCGAGCGCACAGGACAAACCTTCGAACGCATCGAGAAAGATACCGACCGCGACAACTTCATGAGTGCGGCGGAAGCAGCAGCCTACGGACTCATCGATAAAGTTATCGAACGTGTGTAGAACGAAAATAAATATGTGTTAAATAAAGCTCTTTTGATGTGCATCTCACCATGCATACGAAAGAGCTTTTTTTATTGCCCGGTATTCCGCAGTATGTAAACGGTTTATTTCCATTCACCGCGCGTTATGAAAGTTTATTATGCGTTATTTCGATAAACCGAATAATAAAATACACTTAGAACACAGCGGGAATATGGTCATACTTACGATCCTCATTCTTCCATAAACCGTGATCGACGATCTACATAGGAGGGGTAATAGATGAAATTATCATTCAAAAACATTCTGAGTACAGGACTCGTTACCATCATGTCAGCATCACTTCTGAGCGCATGTGGCGGAGCCGCTGCACCAAAGCCTAGCGCCATTGCCACAGCGCAGTCCGTTAGTAAACCGTTCGAAGGTAAAAAACTGTCTGTGGTTACCGCCAATCATCCGTGGGGTGACGCCATTAAAGTCTTGCTTCCGGAGTTTGAGAAGCAAACGGGTATTAAAGTCGACATTCAGAGCTTTTTCGAGGATCAATTAACACAAAAGCTGACCGTTCAATTTACCGCAGGTTCCGCTACCCCGGATGTTTACATGTTTCGTCCCATGCAGGACATCAAATTATTTTATAAAAACGGTTGGGTTCAACCGTTAGATGATTATGCCAAAAAGGATGCGAGCTACAACTTCAATGACTTCACAAAAACTTCAATCAGCTCTACAACAGTAGATAACAAGCTTGCAGGCATTCCCCTCATTACAGAGCAGCACATCCTTTATTATCGGAAGGACTTGTTAGAAAAAGCAAACATTGCTGTACCTAAAACCATGGAGGAATTGAAAGAGGCCGCCAAAAAATTGCATGATCCCAAAAACGAAATGTACGGCTTTGTATCCCGTGGTCAGCGCTCACCGCTCGTGGGCCAAATCTCCTCCTTTATTTATTCGGAGGGCGGCGAATTCAAGCAGGGCGATAAAGCTACTTTGAATACGCCAGAAGCGATCAAAGGAATGACAACCTATGCGAATTTGCTTAAAGATTACGCGCCGCCCGGCGTACTTAACATGTCCTGGCCGCAAGCCATCGGTATCTTCGCGCAAGGAAAGGTCGCTTTCTTCGCAGATGCCAATTCAATTTATTTGAATGCGAGTGATCCTGAAAAATCGAAAATCGCCGATAAGGTCGGTTACGCGCAATTCCCAGCAGGAAGCGCAGGCTCCAAACCCTTTAACATCACTTCCTGGGGGTTAGCCATGAATTCCAAATCGGAAAGCAAAGATGCTTCATGGGAATTCATCAAATGGGCTACGAGCAAAGAGATCGTTCTTGCTACCCAGAAAAAAGGCAACCCCGGCCCTCGATTGTCCGTATGGGAAAATCCCGATGGCATCGTTGCCTACCCTAAACAATTGGCGGAAGTGACCAAAGAAACACAAAAGGGAGGCGTTGACCACTCCCTGCCACAAGTTAGCGCTGTCAGCGAAGCTCGCGATATCATCGGAGCGATTGTTCAAAGGCGATTAGCGGTGAAGACATTAAAGCTGCTGCAGAACAAGCGAACAAAGAATTCCAAGCCTTGATCGATAAAGAAACAGGCAAGTAATCCATTCATACAGTCGGATGCACCTCATAAAAGGTGATCCCTCATTCCTTAACCGCTTATCTCCATAAGAAAGGATATGTGATCAGATATGCCCACTAATTGGTTCGACCGCAATTTGAAATGGATATACACCCTGCCTGCGGTTATATTTGTTCTACTCATGATGGTGTTTCCGATTCTGTATACGGGAAGAATCAGCTTCTATGAATGGAGCATGTCCGCAATGACTCCGCCCAAATGGGTGGGACTGGCCAACTACACCGCACTGCTGACAGAAGAACGGTTTTGGAATTCTGTCAAAAGCACATTTACCTTCACAATCGGCTCTCTAGCCATTGAAACTGTGCTAGGCGTCGCCATTGCACTGCTGCTTTTTCGAGATTTCTTTGGTAAAAACATCGTGAAAACCTTATTCCTGCTGCCCATGGTAGCTACCCCTGTTGCAATGGGTCTAGTATGGCTGCTGATCTATGAGCCAACCATCGGCGCTGCCAACACGATATTAAAAATGCTGGGGCTTAGCCCGCAGCTATGGATTGCTTCGCCTACTCAAGCCATTCCATCGCTTATTTTGATTGATGTATGGCAATGGACGCCGATGATTTCCCTCATTGTCATGGCTGGGTTAGCCACATTACCCAGTGAGCCTTACGAAGCGGCTGATGTCGACGGCGCCTCAGGCTGGCAGAAGCTGACTCACATTACTTTACCCTTGCTAAGACAAACCATTATCGTCGCCATGATGCTGAGACTCATCGATGTGTTAAAAACGTTCGATATCATCTACTCTACCACTCAAGGCGGTCCGAATAATGTATCGGAAACATTAAACATCTATGGGTACACCCTTGGGTTCCAATACTTTAAGCTAGGTACAGCCTCCTCGCTCCTAGTCATGTTTTTTGCTCTTGTCATGGGCGCTACACTTCTTATGATCTGGATTCGCAAACGTCTGGAGGCATCAGCATGAAACAGAAAAAACGCCTTACCACCCTTCTTTTGTCACTGATTACGTTGATTGTAATAGTAGCTTTTTCTTTTCCTTTCATCTGGATGCTGCTCGCCTCGTTCAAGACGCAAACACAAATCATGTCGAGTGATCAATTCTTTATTTTCAAACCTACAGCGATTAACTATGCCAGTGTGTTTAAAGAATATGATTTCATGAAATTCGTGACCAATAGCTTTGTAGTTGCGACAGGCTCAACCATCGGCTCTCTCCTTTTAGGATTACCTGCGGCTTACGCCATTGCAAGGTACCGCATGCACAGCTTTAGCTTGATTATATTGGTTGCGCGTATTGTTCCGGGTATCTCCTTCTTAATCCCTTGGTTCATCATCTTCTCTAAAATGGGATTGGTAGACACGTATGCATCGCTCATATTAAGCCATATGCTTGTCGGACTTCCTTTTATTATTTGGGTCATGATATCTTTCTTCGAAGGACTGCCGAAGGAAATTGAGGAGTCGGGACTAATCGACGGATGTACACATTCCGGTGTCTTCACACGTATTGTACTGCCTATTTCCGGACCGGGCATCATTACATCGTCGCTCCTATCCTTCATTTTTTCATGGAATAATTTCATGTTCTCTATCATCTTAGCTGGGGATAAGACGAAAACTTTGCCGATAGCTGTATTTAATTTCCTATCCTACTCAGAAATCAACTGGGGAGCCTTGATGGCAGCAGCCTGTATCATTACTTTGCCTGTACTCATCATCGCTTTGCTCGCTCAACGATATATTGTCAGTGGTCTTGCGTCCGGTGCAGTGAAAGGATAAACTGATCCGTAGGATTCCACAGGGTAAGGAGCGGTTTATCATGAAAGGAAAACCGACAATTTTCAGTAAAGTAATGATCTTGATCGTCCTGCTGGTAACCCCAGTGCTTATTCTTTATATCTATACCAATAAGGTCAGCGTGAATGTGGTTCAAGACGAAATTCAGTCTTCCAGCCTCACTCAACTGTCCTTTTTTCTTCAACAATTTGATACAACGGTGGAACAGCTTGCAATGTTCCCGGGCATTTTGGGTTCGGACCCCTATTTGCGTGACTTTGTCGAACATCGGTCGAACAAGCCCTATGATCGGATTTCAGAGCAAACCCGAATTATGGAGAAGCTAAGCTTGCAAAGCGTTTCCAGTGCCTGGACGAATGATCTCACCGTCTATTTACCGAAAGAAGCGACGGCCGTCTCCTCCAATCATTTAATCACCTACAATAAAGAAGATGTCACGACATACGCCCCTCTGCGAGGGTGGATCTACGATCCTACAACCAGAGTAGAGGCACGGCAACCGGGTGCAAGATTTATTAGAGGAATTGTCGAACCCTATGGGGCAACTTCACTCTCTCAAATTAAATCAATGATCCAAGTCAGCTTCTCGGTAAATAATGTCACGGCCATGCTGGATCAGGTCAAATCGGGCGGAAAAGGGGACCCTTTCTTTTACCGCTTCGGACAACCGCCGATTAAGGGAAGCGATAGCGACAGCGAAATGCTTTCCGGTCTCATATCTGTCTTAGATTCCCAACGGTTAGGGGAGAAAGGCAGTTTGGTTACGCAGCTGGGCGGCAAACAGTATGCGATCTTCTATGTGTTGTCCAAACAATTAAACTGGTTTCTAGTCGATTATGTACCCGTGGAAAATATACTCGCTCCTATTAAAAAGACAAACCAGCTTTTTTACACCACGATTGCCATGCTCCTGCTCATGAGCATCCTGGCAGCTTATTTCCTTTATCGAAATGTACAGCGGCCCATTCGCAAGCTTGTACAAGGGGTTCAGCGGTTGAAAAAAGGGGAATTGTCTGCGAGGCTCCACTATCAACCTCACAATGAATTTGATTTCCTGTTCGAGCGGTTTAACGAAATGGCTGAGCAAATTCAAGATTTAGTTGAACACGTCTATGCCGAAAAGCTTCGTCTGCACGAAGCTAAATTGAAACAACTTCAGGCCCAAATTAATCCACATTTCTTGTATAACAGTTTATTTTTTGTCATTAATACCGCCAAGCTCGGTGATACCCGAGCCGTCGTCGCGATGAGCCAAAATTTAGCCGAATATTACCGGTATACAACCCGAATGGAAGTTCAGAACGCTACGCTACGCGAGGAAATCAAACTGTTGGAAAATTATTTGATGATTCATAATCTACGGATGCAGCGGCTTCAGTATGTCATCGATATTCCAGAAAGCATGCTGGATGTGCAGATTCCGCGCCTGCTGCTTCAACCGCTTGTTGAAAACGCTATTGTACATGGGATTGAAAATAAATCCGGCGACGGGATGATCCACATTACAGGAAAACAACAAGATCATTTTTACATGGTTATCATAGAGGATAACGGCGTAGGCATCAGTCTCCAAGTCCTGGGCGAACTCAAAAAGCAGTTGCTCCACCCCACAGACACAGAGGTCAGTTGCGGCGTATGGAACGTGCACCAACGTCTGCAATACAGCTTCGGCGAAGGATCAGGACTTGACATCGTATCAAGCAAATTGGGTGGACTGAAGGTCACGTTAACCTGGAGGAGGAATGAAGCCAATGACGCAACTCATGATTGTGGATGATGAAGCTCACGTCGTTGAGCGTCTTGCAACTCTCGTACCTTGGGAGCAATTAGGCATAACTGCCGTACATAAAGCTTTTTCCGCAAGCGAAGCACTGGAGAAGCTTCACGAGAACCCCATTGACGTCGTCATCACCGATATTCGCATGCCTGTGATGACCGGGCTTGAATTATCGGCAATAATCGGAACAAAATGGAAGAAAACCAGATGTATCCTTTTATCTGGTCATGCAGATTTCCAGTATGCGAAGGAAGCTCTTCATCAGGGTGCCGCCGGTTATTTATTGAAGCCCGTAACTGATGAAGAGTTGCTGGATACGGTCTCTCAAGTTCTACAGAAGCTGAAGGCAGAGTGGGAGCAGATTATTTCCCAAGAACGAGCGGCCCGAACGCTACGAGAAAACTTGCCGCAAATGCGTGCCGGCTTGCTAAATGAGCTGCTCCAGGGACGAAGGTTTACAGAAGCGGATCTGCAGGATAAAATGGCGATGCTTCGGGTTCCCGATTTTAAGGGAAGTTCCTTCTGGTCGATGTTGGTCCGCCTCGAAGAACCGTTCCACAGCTACGATTCTCGAAGCTTAGCCCTCGTTGAGTATGCTGTGGGGAATATCGCAGAAGAGTTATTCGCCCCCCAGTTTGAGCTATGGCATGGTAAGGAAGCCCATGATTATTTAGTCTTCTTAATTAAGCTAGGCAGTAACCTTCAGGAAGACGCGAATATAGGAGATGAAGTGGAAATCTCGCATTCGCTGGAGCGGACTGCCGCGCAGCTGCAAACCGCTATTCATGCTAATTTAAAAGGCTTTGCAACAATTCTGATTAGCCGCAAAGGCGTTTTTCCGGATGATTTGCCCATTCTTTACAACAACACCCTCTCCATGCTTAGGAGACGTATCGGAGCCGAACAGGATATGATTTTAACCTTTGCAGAAGAACAGCTTGAAGGTACAGAAATACGTTCCGTCCCCGCCCTATACGAATTGCCGACACTCGCTCAGTTGCTCGATGCAGGGCAATGGTCAACGGCCTATAAGCGTCTGGAGCGAATGATGGGTGAACTGAAAGAAAAGTCAGGAGACCTGCAGGAGCATCTGCTGGAAGTATACTTTTATATTGCTTCTGCAGCCTCTTATTACGCCCATAAAAATGGTCGATCACTTTCCGAATTAATCGGTCCCACCTTCGATAAGCTTGTGCAAGGCATTCCGCACCGTTCCTTTCAACAACTGCATAATTGGTCCATTGATCTGTTGAATCGATTGAAGAGCGAGAATGAGGACGATGCCAGGAATTCAAGAACCAAACTTATTGCTGAAGTTCAGCAATTCGTGGAGCAGCATTTATCTACGGATATTTCGCTTCTTGCTATCTCGGAGCATGTATTCATGCACCCTGTCTACATTTCAAAGATTTACAAGCTCGAAACCGGAGAGAATCTAAGCGAATATATACACCGTAAACGAATGGAGAAAGCTACGCATATGCTCCTGCATACACAGGAGAAAATTTATGAGATCTCCTCCAGAATCGGCTACCAACGCGCACACTCATTTATTAATGTATTTAAGAAGCACACAGGCTTGACGCCGCAAGAATATCGAGATAAATACGGGTAGTCGTAACCAAACAAAACCAGCCTAATGGATTGCTCAACGAGCGGCCATCAGGCTGGTTTTGTTTACTTTTCCGATACAGACTACTATTCAACTCATTATTTCTTTTCATCCAATGGGTAAAAAATAAGATCGATCGGGAATGCAGACCCAGCCGGAGGCGTAAATTCAATATCTAACGCATCCTCCGTCCCCGTTGTGCGTGCTAACACTTCCATGCCATCGAAGGCTGTAATAACCCCAGAGGCCGGAACGGGAATGATCTCCCCATTAATTTTGAACGGCCCTTTGAATACGCCGCCTTTAGCCATGATCATGACAGCCATTTTGCGCGGCTTATCGGCATGAATTTTATAAACGACCCCATAGTTGCCGCCGTTTTCCACGTTCTGTTTACGCATGACGTCATAGCCTTTGACGAATGGATCTGTTTTGTTGTCCCCAATCGTCAGCACAGACGTCTTCGTGAAGCTTGTTGCATCCACATCCCACTTGATTTCAGAGATTGGGAATGTTCCCCTCACGTGGCCTGTGAAGCCGAGAAGAGGCAGATCCTGCGCCGTAGTTGGCGTCAGACGTTCATCGGTAACGCCAAACGAAATTTGCATCTCTCCGTCCGTTTCCACATCATAAAACAGGTTCACGCCTTGGCCTGGATAGAAATCAGGCAATTTCGCGTAAATATACGTTTCATGTGGTGGCACAGTCAATTCATCGGTGTATACATTATTCAGCAAGAAGTCTACAGACGCTTCGCTGCCAATTAAATTGGCATACACGGAAGGGTACACTTCCCCTTTATTCGTTGTTTTGATCGTGACCGGCTTATCTGAATTGTTCGTTGCGAAGATGGCCATCGTCATTTTTTGCTTAGTCCCGTTAACATGGTCCGCATAGAGACGGGCTTTGCCATTAATATTATCGCGGTATAGAATTCCTTTTTCCGTGAATTCTTCAGGGCTATCGCTGACTAAGAGCGTACGTCCAGGAACCTCTGTTGCTTTTTTAGGCAAAGGAACCATTTCGTTAAAATGGGACCAGATCGTGCCCCAGTCCGACTTAATGAAACCGCCAACCGGTTTCGTATAGATTGGATATTCAACTTCATTCAAATAGGGTACATCCACAACCGTTACATTGCTGGTAAATACTTTACTTACGTTACCATGACGATCTTTGACCGTTAAGCTGACCGGATACTTGCCTGCCTTGAAGAAAACTTCCTGTTTGCCTGACCAGTCATAAGAAACAATACCTTCAGCATCAGGATCATAACTAAGATCCAAGTACTTTACAGGCTCTCCGAGACGGTATGTAGGCTTCGCTGTGGTGAACTTAGCTACAGGTCTTGAATTGCCGCTCTGATCCATGTAGACGCCCTCAGGCGTTGGGAAATTGACAATCTCCACACGACGAAGCTCACTGTTGTACGTGTATTTGGCACCCATGTAGTCGGCCAACCACGTCAGCTTCACTAGAAGCTTCCCATTCACAATCGCAGCAACGGAATTGAAAGGAATATCCACGCCATTATTCGTTACCGTTTTGTGATCGGCATCCAGCACGATCGAATAACCGGGAGGCGTCATCAAAATGGTACGCGTTGCGTCATTCCACTCTACCTTGAAGCCCATGGTATCGCCAAGGAATTTGGCAGGAACAAAGGTGCTGCCATTTATGATGGTAGCAGGGGCATCCAAGTGAATTTGATCTTTATTAACGAACGCTTCTGACTTATCGATATAAAGTAAAATGAGGGATGAGCTTGCTGATACTGCATGAACTGCCGGCGCTGTTAACGTACTGGCTACAAAGACTAGCACAGCCAGCAGCAAAGTAACTTCTTTTCTAAGTGCTTTCATTCTCTTTGACTCCTTTGACTTTCCCAAATTAATGTTCCAACGAAGGAACGGCAAATAGCCCTTTCCTTCATTGACCACGTTGTTTAGACGTAGCCACGAGAAAAAGGTTGCTAATTTCCCTAAATGTTAACAAGATTGACACTTATTAAGTCAGTAAGTTAGTCTCATCCTGCAAAAAAGCCTCCTCGAAAGGAAGCTTTTGACGGATTATTGGTTCTCCAATTCTTCCTTGCTAACTAACGTGACTAAAGCGTTTACAGCCTGCTCGGCATCCGAACCTTCTGCACTTATGAAGACTTCGGTCCCTGTGCTGATCGCAAGACTCATAATTCCCATGATGCTTTTGGCATTCACTTTCTTTTCATCTTTCTCAACAAAGATCTCAGATGAAAACTTATTTGCCTCTTGAACAAACAATGCCGCAGGTCTGGCATGAAGTCCTGTTCTCAACTTCACAACGACTGGACGTCTGGACATGGAACTAATTCCCCCTAGTGTGGAGCTTATATGAATTACTATTGATAACATTGCTATACCTTATGTTTTAACATTATAGCATTTTTCCCTGAAGTACACTAGAAAAAATGCGAAAAACTTCTGCATCGTAAGTACAAGGACTACATACCTACGAATTTCGCTGTTTTTCTGCTAATTCATCTATTTTTCGCAAACGATGATTGACTCCGGATTTGCTTACACTACCCTTTAGCATATCGCCAACTTCTTTGAGATTCAAATCTGGGTGCTGAAGTCTAATTTCGGCAACCTCTCGCAGCTTCTCAGGTAAGCTTTCAAGCCCTACTTCCCTTTGAAGCAACCGAATATTTTCGATCTGTCTTAAGGATGCCCCAATCGTTTTGTTCAAGTTCGCCGTTTCACAATTGACAATGCGATTGACTGAGTTCCGCATATCTTTCATAATCCGCACATCTTCAAAACGCAATAAGGCTTGATGCGCGCCGATGATGCTCAGAAACTCAATAATCTTCTCGCCTTCCTTCATGTATAAGACGAACCCTTTCTTGCGTTCAATAAATCGGGCATTCAAATCAAACTTATTAGCAAGCTGCGCTAACGCCTTACAATGTTCTTCATAAATTGAAGCAATCTCCAAATGATAGGAAGAACCTTCCGGGTTATTCACAGAACCTCCAGCCATAAATGCACCGCGCAAGTATGCTCGTTTGCAGCAGTTTCCCCGAATAATCTCCTTATTAATCCCCGTGGTGAAAATAAAACCCTCGGATACAATCTTCAGATCACTCAGCAATTCCTGCACCTGACCTGGAACTCTAACAATGTATACATTGTTTTTCTTCAACCGCATCTTCTTCCGAACGAGAAGCTCGGTGTGGATGCGGTACGTCTTTTTGAGGAGGGAGTAAATTCTCCTTGCAATGGCGGCATTTTCGGTAGAAATATCAAGAACGACACGTTGTTGGCTAGAGAGCTGAACCGTTCCATTCATTCGAATTAAAGCGGATAGTTCGGCTTTTTCACAACATGCTTCCGATTCGGTAATTAAAGTTAATTCTTTTTTGGTTGTTGCCGCAAAGGACAAGGGTCTCACCTCTTCCTTAACATCCAGCTTTCGACAAGCTGATAAATATGATCACTCAATTTCTCGGCGTCATGACGAAGATAGGTACGGAAAAGCACAAGTCGATCAGCAATAACTTGGTACCCTCGCTTCGTCACCTCATCAAGATCCAAGTGAACCGCTTTTGAACCTTTTTCAGCATACTTGGCCTGAACTTGAGGAGGGATTTCACCGTTGTTCACAATAACATAATCAAATAAATGCTGCCCAAGATGATCATGAACGGCATCCAAGTGATCGCTCACCGAATAGTCATCCGTTTCTCCTGGCTGTGTCATCACGTTGCAGATAAATAGCTTTACTGCTTCTGACTTCATGATTTCTTCGGCAATACCAGGGACAAGCAGATTAGGCAGCAGACTCGTGTACAGGCTTCCTGGACCGCACAGTATAGCATCTGCTTCTCGAATCGCTTGTACGGCCTCCGCAAGCGGTGTTACGTTAGCTGGTTCAATAAACACTCGCTTGATGCGGCCATCCGCTTTTGGAATTTTGGATTCTCCTACAACTAAAGTTCCGTCTTCCATGACCGCTTTCAAAACGATAGCCTGATTGGATGCCGGCAATACACGGCCTCTAACAGCGAAGACACGATTCATCTCTTGTACGGCAGTGACGAAGTCGCCTGTAATATCGGTAAGAGCAGCTAAGATTAGATTTCCCAGACTGTGTCCGGCTAAACCTGTTCCTACCTGAAACCTGTATTGCAGCATAAGGGAAAGCAGAGGCTCCACATCCGCTAACGCTGTTAGTACATTGCGAATATCTCCTGGCGGAGGCATTTGCATTTCACTTCTTAGTATGCCCGAACTACCGCCATCATCCGCAACTGTTACGATCGCTGTAATATCCACCGGCTTTTCTTTCAAGCCTCTCAACATGACAGATAAACCTGTTCCACCGCCGATAACGACTATTTTGGGAGTGCGCTGAATATCCACACGTTCCATATTTCTTTCACCCTCTTACTCATATGATCGCTTATCCGCGATCCCGTTCGGCATCTCGATGACTCACTCGTACAACTTCGGTTTCGCTGTTACCCATCGCTTTCCCAAGATATTCAGTAATTGCAACGGATCTATGCTTGCCTCCTGTGCAGCCTATACCGACAACAACCTGACTTTTGCCTTCTTTCTTATATTGAGGCATTAAGAAATTCAGCATATCAAGCAGCTTGGTAAGGAATTCCTGGGTCTCGGTCCACTTCATTACATAATCGTAAACATCCGGATCCTGACCTGTCTGCGGGCGTAGTTGATCGATATAATGTGGATTGGGCAAGAAACGAACGTCGAAGATGAGATCGGCATCAATGGGAATTCCGTACTTAAATCCAAAAGAGATTACATTTATAGATATGCGGTTCGTTTCCAAATTGGTAAACCGAGAAATAATTCTTTCTTTCAACTGCACAGGCTTAAGTGTACTCGTGTCAATGACTTGAGTAGCTAAGCCCTTCAACTCTTCCAGCAGCTTACGTTCAAGAGCAATACCTTCCAGCGGCGCTCCATTAGGAGCTAACGGGTGCCGGCGGCGGCTTTCTTTGTATCGCTGTACAAGCGTGGCATCTGTAGAGTCCAGAAATAAAATTTCATAGGTCAGTGTGTAATTTTCTTGAAAATAACGAAGCGACTCCTGAAGTGCAGTGAAAAACTCACGCCCCCGCAAATCAATTACCAGTGCGACTTTACCGATTTTCCCCATCGACTGTTCGATTAATTCAGCAAATTTAGGAATAAGTACAGGAGGTAGATTATCGACGCAAAAGAATCCAAGATCTTCTAGACTCTGTACCGCGATCGTTTTTCCAGCACCGGACATTCCTGTAATTATGACCAGTTTCGCTAAAGGGTGGATTTCTTCCATGAAATGACACCTTCCTTTGGAGTGCTTTCGCAGACTGTCTCCGAAGAGCTAATCTCACGAACCCTTACTAGTAGTTTATCTTAAATTAAGCCCGGCAGCTCCGACGACACCTGCATCATTACCAAGTGTTGCAGCGACGATTTCAACACCTTCTGCTGCTGTTTCCGGTGTGTATTTCTTAAATGTTTCACGGATAGGATTGAACAAGATCTCTCCGGCTTTGGAAACTCCGCCACCAATGATGAATCTTTTGGGATTAATGACAACAGCCATAGCCGCCATTGAGCGTCCCAGATAATAGGCAGCACGATTCACGATACGAAGCGATACTTCATCTCCGGACTTCGCCTCATCAAACACATGTTTCGCCTCAATTTTCTCATGTAGGGCAAGAGAAGTACGCTCGCCGCGTTCAACCGCCTCTTTCGCCATGCGAACAATTCCTGTTGCAGACGATACTGTTTCCAGACACCCCATTTGCCCACATCCGCATTGCACCGCTTCAATGTCAGGAACGATAGACATATGTCCTAGCTCTCCAGCCATCCCTGCGGAACCTTGATAGATTTTGCCGTTAATAATAATTCCACCGCCAACACCTGTACCTAAGGTGTAACAAACGACATTCGGAATGCCTGCTCCGGCGCCAGCCCATGCTTCGCCCAAAGCGGCAACATTTGCATCGTTATCAATCTTTACCGTTTTGCCAAGCAAACCTTCGAGTGTCTTTTTCGCTGGGACGTCGTGCCATTGCAGATTAGGAGAAAATTTCACGAAGCCTTCTGGAATGTCCATGAATCCCGCAAGACCTGCGCCAATACCTGCGACTTGTTCCCACTCATACGGAGATTCTTCGACGATCTGGCGTACATATTGAGCTATACGTTCAAGAACCGATTGCGCGCCATTTTCGGCACTCGTAGGTCCTTCCAGCGTATGCAGCAGTGCTCCCTGCTCATCGCAGATTCCGACCTTAATATTCGTACCACCTAAATCTACGCCGATATAAATCTGATTTGACATTTGCAAAGGTCACCTCTATGAATAATCATAAAATTTTTCGGGCAAAAGCTCCTGTTCCAACTATAAGACAAGCCTGTATACAGGTCAAGAAATTCAGCGAACACTCCGGACAATGAGAAAACGTGGAAAGCATCGCCTTCCACGTTTTCGGTAACAATTCCAGACCGCTTACAGCGATTGACTCCAATCGTGCACGATGTTACCTTCTAAAAACTTTTCAGCTTCCAAAGCCGCCGCACATCCACTGCCTGCAGCTGTGATGGCTTGACGATATTTGGTATCCTGTACGTCACCGCAAGCAAAGACGCCTGGGATGTTTGTTTCCGTCGTTCCTGGTTTAACCACAATGTAACCATGATCATCCGTGTCAATTTGACCACCAAGGAATTTCGTGTTCGGCGTATGTCCGATCGCTACGAAAATACCATCGGTTTCGATAACCTCATCTTCACCTGTTACATTATTTTTCACTTTCAGACCCGTAACGCCTTTTTCTCCGGCAACGACCTCAAGTGGTGTATTATTCAACGACCATTTTACTTTCTCATTCCCGCGCGCGCGATCTTGCATGATTTTGGAGGCACGCAGCTCATCGCGGCGATGTACAAGACGAACTTCCGAAGCGAAGCGTGTAAGGAAGTTCGCTTCTTCCATAGCGGAGTCACCACCGCCAACGACGATGATCTTTTTGCCGCGGAAGAAGAATCCGTCACACGTTGCGCATGTACTTACGCCGCGCCCGATATTTTCTCTCTCGTTGACAATACCAAGTAATCTGGCAGATGCGCCTGTGGAGATAATTAAAGTTTCGGTCTCAATTTCGCCTAGACCTTCCACTAGCAGCTTGAACGGACGATTCGTCAGCTCAACAGAATTCACCCAACCGGTTTTGAATTCGGCTCCGAAACGTTCTGCTTGCTTACGCATGTTTTCCATCAATTCAGGGCCCATAATTCCTTCAGGGAAACCCGGAAAATTCTCTACTTCGGTAGTGGTCGTCAACTGACCACCTGGCTCCGGTCCTTCAATAACGAGTGGGCTAAGATTGGCGCGAGCTAGATAAATGGCTGCTGTTAGACCGGATGGTCCTGTTCCTACAACGACTGATTTGTACATATGGTTTCCCTCCTAAGTGTTTTGCTTTAGCAAAACGATCTACGTAAGCATACGCTTTACGTTTCTGAAGCAGTCATAACTGCTGCTTCATTTATGAATGAAAGCTGGCCCTTTGTCATGAAAACAAAAGCCCAACCATCAAATGCTCGTAAATTTATTGAAAATGGCTTCCATTTTCTCGCGCAGGCCACAAGTATCATCAATCAACTTCACATTGCGACTAACCGTCGAGACGGTTACACCATAACGTGTCGATACTTCTTGATAGGATATAGCTCGGCGATGCATCTTGGCAATGAGATACTCCAGCGCGGCAGCCCATCCTGCGGATTTATGAATCTTAGGTACAGCAGGGTAAACTTTTGTCAGAAATTCCACCCAAAGAATCTCTAGATCATACTGTTGCACCATATCGTAACGCTTGTGCATATGGGACAGTGCGGTTTCCATCACACTTTGCCATTTGGCATCCCAAACAGGCAAATGCGGTGAATAAGGGGAAGCCTCTACCCTAATTTCTTCATTCTCAAGAAATGCGGGAAGAGATTCACGGACTCCCATGCTTCGAAGCACAAAAATAGCGACCTTCTTCAGATAATCGTCTTCGCCGCGATCAAGAATAAAGTCCTGCAACGCGTCTCTCACTTCATTATCGGCAATTAATCCAAACGCTTGAATCACTTGCAGCTTCGTCTCGATATCCCCATGGCGTAAAGCCCAGAAAAAAGAAGAGCGAACTAGCGGGTCTTTCTTCAACTGCTCAGGAATGCCTTGTGTGGATTTCTCCAACACCTTGAACTGCTCCTCAAAAGGGAGATGATAGTGGTAGCTCCAGGTTAACGGGGTATCACTCTTCTCACGAACACGCAGCTGCTCCAAATAAAACTTGGAGATCTCCGCACCAGGATCCAGCTTCTGCACTTGCTTCCAGTAACGGAATGCTTCTGCGAACCGACCGATATGGCAAGCAGCAATAGCCGCATAGTGATACAAACAAGGATCGTTCGTCCCTTCACCCGCCTTAAGCAGACGTTTGAACAAGTGGTATGCTTTCTCATGCTCCGATAATATGCCCATTGTCGTTGCCAACTTGAACACATGATCCTGCTGATAGGGATACGTCTTGCAGAGCAGAGAAGTCAGCTCCGCCAATTCCTGCTTATTTCCGAAATGCTGGTGGAAAATAGCCATATTACATAGCGCATGCAAATTACCTGCCTCGATCTCAAGGACGCCACGAATCGTTTCCATCGCCTTCTCGAATTGACCCATATAATAATAAGCCAGAGCCAAATTGTTGCGAGCGGCCGTAAACTCAGGTTGATTGTTCACCAATTTTTCAAGCTGTCTGACAGCTTCAGCAAATTTGCCTTCCTCGAGAAGCGCACGCGCTTTATCATGCTCGAAGAGCCCTTCTCGACTCTTAATGCTCGTGAGAGGGGCGGGACGTTCAAGCTCGTAGCTCAGCATATCCATCATTTCTTCGGATTCTTCCATGAATTGGCCCGTAGGGTCATTCTCCAAATACCGAACCAAGGACTGTTCTGCTTGCTCGAAATTATCCATATTTGCATAATTGTTAGCCATATAAAAATGACATTCCGTCATTTCGGGATCGATATCATCAAGGATATGCTGTAATATTTGGTTCGACTCATCATAATTGCCCATTTCGGAGAGAACCCCCGCGAGGTTGCAGTGATTCACAGGATTATCCTGCTCGTACTCCGCAGCCCGCCGGAAATATTTCAATGCCTTATCATAATGAAACCGATCCAATGATTGAACCGCTCTCTCGAAAAAGAAGGCGGCATCCATGTTAATCGAAATGACTTTAGGTTTTGGTGCTTCGGACACACGCTTAATCTTTCCCATAGCAAGACACCTCCGGCAATTTGATTACCATCAAATTATACCATAGATCGCTCGGAAGCCAAAAACATTATCCGAAGGTTATTGTTTCCTTTAAACGCCACCGTACTTAAATAGGGAAGATAAAGAGCCACCCTCATTAATAATTCGAATCGCATCTGATAAAAGCGGAGCTACAGAAAGCACACGGAATTTGTCAGAATGGTCTTCAGGAATCGCAATTGAGTCCGTAATAATAACTTCCTTGATATTCGGATGAACCAGTCGTTGAAGAGCCGGGCCCGAGAACACAGGATGTGTTGCACAAATATAAACGTCATGCGCTCCTCGTTCCTTCAGACCTTCCACGACATTAACGATTGTCGTTCCCGTATCAATTAAGTCCTCGATAATAATCGGCGTCCGTCCAGCCACATCGCCAATCACGTGAGTAATCACCGATTCGTTGTGCGCGGGACGCTTTTTGATCATCATGGCAAATGGCGCATCGAGGATGTTAGCCATTTTCTCCGCAGTTGTTGCACGACCTGCATCCGGTGATACGATAATCGGATCAGGCAGGTTTTTCTTTTTGATGCAGTCACTGATGACGTCAAGAGCCGTCAGATGATCCACAGGAATATTGAAGAAGCCTTGGATCGCAGGCGCATGCAGGTCAATCGTTACGACACGAGTTGCACCTGCTGCACTAACCAAGTCAGCTACTAATTTAGCAGAAATCGGCTCACGCGGAGCAGCTTTACGTTCTTGACGGGAGTAACCATAGTAAGGGATGACAAGGTTGATCGTTTTTGCAGAAGCTCTTTTCGCCGCATCCATCATGACCAAAAGTTCCATCATATGCTCATTAATCGGATGGGAGAATGTTTGTACCAGGAATACGTCACAGTTACGAATCGTTTCTTCGTAGAGACAGTAAATTTCTCCGCTTTTGAAACGGGATAATTTGATTTTTCCAAGCGGCTGGCCGAGCTCTTTACAAATTCGTTCCGCAAGCTTCGGATTCGAAGATCCGGAAAAAATTTTAACATTGTCGTTATACATGGTTAATGGTTACCTCCGAAGGTTCATTAAATAGATTATACATGCCCTACTCATTATACATGATACTTGTCGAATTTAAAAAGTCACAAGTTGTCGATTTCTTGCAGAAAATGTGGCTATTTCGTTAAATCCAATCAATTTTAAAAGATCTATTGCCTGGTCCAAATATTGGGACAACCGTTCTGGTTGATGAGCATCGGAACCGACCGTCAGCGGAATTCCCACCTTATGGCAATATTCAAGCATACGACGACTTGGAAACATCTCTTTGCATGGCATGCGCAGGCCCGAAGCATTCAGTTCGATGGCAAGACCTGCCTCTTTCACTGTATCTAATGCAGCCTTTTCTAGCTCCCATGGATCGCGATCGGTGTATAACCAAACCGCTTAATAACATCTATATGACCTATATAATCATAAAATCCTGTTCTTACGGCTTTCTTCACTGCCTCGTAGTATTGGGAATAAACCTCATAAATATCCTTGCCTTCCCAACCCGCCACTTGCCTGAAATCAGAGATATCCCACTCACCCAGAAAGTGTACCGATCCGATGACGTAGTCCCAAGGGTAAGCCTGAATGATCTTCTCGATCTCCGCTTCATACCCTTCGATATAATCACCTTCAAGACCAACTCGGATATCGATTTGATCTTTGTACTTTTCTTTCAGATAAAGACATTCTTCCACATAGCGAGGCAATTCTTCCATCGGCATGGCCATCTCCGGCCAATACGTCTGCGGATTCACATGCAAAAGCGGCATATGATCTGATAGCCCCAATTGCGTGAGCCCGATCTCGATGCCGCGTTGTACATATGCCTCCAGTTCCCCGGAGGCGTGACCGCAGCGCACATGATGTGTATGATAATCAATCAACATCGTGGTTTCACTCCAGGTCGCTTATTTATTTTTTAACGTGTCGGTTAGCTAACTCTTTCATAATATCATCTAAAGGCAGTTTATTGTTACGCAATAGCACCATTAAGTGAAAAATAAGATCGCTTGCTTCGTAACGAAGCTCGTCATTATCTTGATTCTTCGCAGCAATGATCACTTCAGCTGTTTCTTCACCGACTTTTTTGAGGATCTTATCGACACCTTTTTCGAAAAGGTAAGTCGTATAAGCACCTTCCGGACGTTCGGCATCGCGCGAAGCAATAACGGCCTCGAGCTCTCCAAGGATAGCGAAGCGATCGCCAGATGAAGCAGCAGGCGCTTCTTCCTTTACAGAACCTTCAGCTTGAAGCGGAATGCTCGTTGTGAAGCAAGTGTAAGTTCCCGTATGGCAAGCAGGACCTACCTGCTCAACAAGAACGAGCAAGGTATCCGCATCACAGTCATAACGAAGAGCTTTCACCTTTTGCGTATGTCCCGAAGTTGCGCCCTTGTTCCAAAGCTCTTGACGGGAACGGCTCCAGAACCAGGTATCACCGGTTTGAATCGTGCGCTCAAGGGACTCACTGTTCATATAAGCAAGCATAAGCACTTCTTTGCTAACTGCATCCTGTACCACTGCTGGTACAAGTCCTTGCGCATCATATTTAATTTGATCTACTGAAAATGTCATCGGATTTCAACTCCTCTACCTTTAAGGTCATCTTTGACCCCTTGAATCGTTAATTCTTTATAATGAAAAATAGTCGCTGCCAGCCCTGCATCAGCTTTCCCTTCGGCAAAAACATCGTAGAAATGATCTGCTTTGCCCGCTCCGCCGGACGCAATCACAGGAATCGTCGTCAGTTCCGAAACGGCGCGCGTCAGCCCCAGATCGAATCCATCCTTCGTTCCATCGGCGTCCATACTGGTCAGCAAAATCTCGCCTGCGCCAAGCTGTTCCAAGCGTTTCACCCATTCCAGCGTTTTCATGCCAGTGGCATTCCGTCCGCCGTGAGTGAAGACTTCCCATTCGCCCCATTCACGGTTAAACTTCGCATCAATCGCCACAACGATACATTGAGAGCCGAATTTGCGTGCGCCATCGGAAACGAGCTGAGGATTGCGAACCGCTGCTGTGTTAATACCGATCTTGTCTGCGCCTGCACGAAGCAGCCGCTTCATATCGTCTACGCTTGAAATGCCTCCGCCGACGGTAAAAGGAATTGTAATCTCTCCAGCTGTTTGTCGAACAACCTCCACCATCGTCGCCCGGCCTTCAACCGAAGCCGAGATATCGAGAAATACGAGCTCATCCGCGCCTTCTTTATCATAGATCGCTGCCAACTCCACGGGGTCCCCCGCGTCGCGCAGGTTAACGAAATTAACGCCCTTGACTACTCTGCCATCCTTAACGTCCAGGCAAGGAATAATTCTTTTGGCTAACATGATGGGCACCTCCATCTCGGTTATTGCAGCTTTGCCCCACTGCTTCAGGTATGACGATATATAAATGAGTTCATCGGACTTGAGTTATGCCCGATTTTGAAATTTTTCTATGGCATCTTCCAGGTCAATACTGCCTGTATAGAGCGCTTTGCCCACTATAGCTCCACCTACACCGCTATCCGCTTGCGCAGCAAGACCAACGAGATCCTCCATCTTGCTTACACCACCGGAAGCGATAACCGTTTGTCCGGACACTTTAGCTAAATGTGCAATCGCCTCTGTGTTCGGGCCTTCCATCATACCATCGCGGGATATATCCGTGAAAATGAATGTTTTCGCCCCGTGCGCCGCTAGCTCCACAGCCAGATCCTCAGCCTTTACTTGCGATGTTTCCAGCCAACCGCGTGTCGCTACGTAGCCATCACGGGCATCGATGCCGATCGCGATTTTCTCGCCGTGTTTAGCCAGCAGATTATAGACAAACTCTCGGTTTTCGATCGCAGCTGTGCCGATGATAACGCGTGAAACCCCTAAAGCTAACAAATGATCCACGTCTTGTTCTGTACGCAGGCCACCGCCAATTTGAACAGGCACTTTCACAGATTGGGCAATTTCACCAATCAGCTTATCATTAACAGGGTGTCCGGCTTTGGCCCCGTCTAAATCAACAAGGTGAATCCAGGATGCCCCTTGTGCTTCCCATGCTAAGGCAACCTCTAAAGGACTTGTGCTGTAGACCGTCTCTTGACTGTAATCGCCTTGGATAAGACGAACACATTTTCCATCCCGGATATCAATAGCCGGATAAATGATAAATGAAGACATAATTCCCGTTTCGCTCCCTTACTTACACATTTTCAAAAAGTTATTAAGCAGTTGCACGCCGATATCGCCGCTTTTTTCCGGGTGGAACTGCATGCCATACACATTATCTTTTCCGACAATAGCGGTCACTGGCTGGTAGTAATCCGCCACGGCGAGCAAGTCACTCTCCCGCTCTGGCTTTACATGATAGGAGTGAACGAAATACACATGGCCTTCCTCAATGCCTTGGAAGATCGGGCTTTCACTCTTCTTATAGCTAAGACGATTCCAGCCCATATGCGGCACTTTGTAGTCTCCGCGAAAACGAACGACCGAACCAGGCAAAAGAGCCAATCCTTCATGATCACCATGCTCTTCGCTGCTGGCGAAAAGGAGTTGCATGCCCAGACAAATGCCTAGCAACGGCTTGCCTGACGCTGCGTATCGGATAACGACATCGTTCAGCCCAGAATCGCGCAGCTGCTCCATCGCGTCGCCAAAAGCGCTACACCTGGTAGGATAGCTCCCTCTGCCGCAAGAATTTGCTCAGCATCACCGGTTACAACCGCTTCATAGCCAAGGCGCTCGACAGCTTTGCTCACGCTGTGTAAATTACCCATTCCATAGTCAATAATGGCAATCATCTTACAGCACTCCCTTCGTCGAAGGAACCCCCTGTACACGAGGATCAATCGATGTCGCTTCATCCAACGCGCGGCCTAATGCTTTGAATACAGCCTCAATCATGTGATGCGTATTCTGTCCGTAATGTACGATCACATGCAGGGTAATACGCGCTTCCAAGGCTAGCTTCCACAGAAACTCATGAACAAGCTGAGTATCAAAGCTTCCTACCTGTTGGGACGGATACTGCGCACGATACTCAAAATGCGGGCGGTTGCTAATATCGATCACAACTTGCGCAAGCGCTTCGTCCATAGGTACGAAAACACTTGCATAGCGTTTAATGCCTCTTTTATCTCCAAGTGCCTCGCGGAGCGTTTGGCCCAAGCAAATGCCGATATCCTCAACCGTGTGATGATCGTCAATTTCAATATCACCCTTGGCTACCACATTCAGGTTGAATTGACCGTGTTTCGTAAACAAATCGAGCATATGATTTAAGAAGGGAACATCGGTTTCAATCTCGGAAACTCCCGTTCCGTCTACTTGAAATGTGAGGGCAATATCCGTTTCATTCGTTTTGCGGGCTACACTCGCTGAGCGAGTCAGCGCTTTCTCCTGTTCAGCCATCTACTTTAACTTCCCTTCCTTCTTAAGTCTTACCTCTACCGCTCTCGCATGACCTTCCAGCCCCTCATTACGAGCCAGTGTCATAATCATCTCGCCATTGGCGAGCAAAGCTTCCTTGCTATAGTGAATGACGCTTGATTTTTTCAGGAAATCGTCCACATTCAGTGGCGATGAGAACCGTGCTGTTCCGTTCGTCGGCAGCACATGGTTCGGTCCGGCGAAGTAATCGCCTACCGGTTCCGTACTGTAAGCGCCAAGGAAAATAGCTCCGGCATTCTCGATACGCGGCAGTAAGTTAAAAGGCTCCTGCACCAGCAACTCGCAATGCTCAGGAGCTAAGCGATTAACGACATCCACGCCCTCGTCCAAGCTATCCACAAGGAGGATAGCTCCCTTAGTTGCTGTGGAGACAGCCGCGATCGCTTTCTTCGGCAGCACATCAAGCTGCCGCCATAGCTCCAGCCTCACCGATTCGGCCAGCTCTTCGGAAGGTGTCACCAGAATCGACGGTGACATTTCGTCATGCTCGGCCTGCGCAAGCAAATCGGCCGCGATATATTCAGGATCGGCATGCTCATCAGCGAGCACGACGATATCGGTCGGTCCGGCGATCATGTCGATATCGACGACGCCGAATACGAAGCGCTTCGCCAGCGCGACGTAGATGTTGCCGGGCCCGACGATTTTGTCAACCGGCGGGATCGATTCCGTGCCGTAGGCCAGCGCGGCTACCGCCTGCGCTCCGCCTACGCGGTAGATCTCTTTCACACCCGCTTCGGCTGCTGCCACAAGGATATGCGGGTTAATGCCTGCTTCACCCGCGGTGGCCGGAGGCGTCACCATCGCGATCTCCGGCACCCCCGCGACGATCGCGGGGATGGCGTTCATCAGCACGGAGGAAGGGTAAGCCGCCTTCCCTCCGGGCACGTACAATCCGACCCGCTTCAGCGGTCGGATGATTTGGCCCAGCAGGCTGCCGTTGGCCTGCAGGTCCATCCACGACTGCGTTTCTGTTTCTCATGAAACGCACGGATGTTAGCGGCGGCTTGTCGCAGCGCCGCCAGGAACTCGGCGTCAACCTGCGCGTACGCCGCCTGGATCTCCTCGTCGCTGACGCGAAGCTCAGCGACGGTTACGCGGTCAAATTGCTCCGCCATGCGTCGCAGCGCGGCATCTCCGTCCTGCCGCACGTCCTCTATGATGCGGCGAACGGCCTCGTTTTGCTCTGGCGAGCCATATTCAACCTCGCGGTTCAATTGAAATTCCGAGGCGGGCATAATCCGCATCTCCATCATCCTCTCTTCATTGCCTTGTCACTCTATATCTATCTCGTATAAGAACTAAGCCTTCGTTAATACAGGCAGTACGGCCTGCAGCATATCGCACAAACGTTGAATGGACTCATTCTTCATCCGATAACTAACCCGGTTCGCAATTAAGCGGCTCGTGATCTGGAATATCTCCTCTTGCTCCACAAGACCGTTCTCTCTCAGCGTTTCTCCGGTTTCGACCATATCTACGATGCGATCCGCAAGCCCGATTAATGGCGCGAGCTCGATAGAACCGTTTAATTTAATAACCTCAACCTGCTGACCCCGTTCACGGAAGTATTGCGACGCTACATTCGGGTACTTCGTCGCGACACGAGGGTTGATAACTTCCGTCCAATCCGGCAGTCCAATCACGGACATGCGGCAGCGAGCAATGCCTAGATCCAGCAGCTCATATACGTTGCGGTTCTCCTCCATCAGCACGTCTTTGCCGACAACGCCAATATCCGCTACACCATATTCCACATACGTCGGAACATCCACCGGCTTCGCCAGAATGAACTCCATCCTTGCCTCATGAACAGGTATGATTAACCGACGTCCCTCTTCCAAATCCTCCGGAATCGGCAACCCCGCTTTATGAAAAAGCTTCGCTGCTTGTTTATAGATACGGCCTTTCGGCATCGCTACTTTGAGAATATCATCCATCGCTTACAAACCTCCTTTACCTACACAATCAACGTAATAACATCGCTATATCTCGTTCCGTGAAACTCGAACTGCCCATCTTCGCGTTTCAGCAACTGATTCGCCCAATTAGCAGGCTCAGTAACCAGCTGAGTAATAATGATAACCTCTTCTTCGTTGCTGCGCATAGCCTTCGCCAACTGCAGCGCCTCTTCCCGATGATCTACATCATAGGCGATGAGCACGCGGCTAGGCTGCTCTACGATTTCTTTCCCAATAACCTCGAGAATCCGGTTCGTCTTTAAAGCAAAGCCCGTTGCTGGCGCAGGACGACCGAACTGGCTAAGCAAATTATCATAACGGCCGCCACTGCAAACAGGGAAGCCCAGATCTGCTGCATACCCTTCAAAAGTCATACCTGTATAGTAGGAGAAATCTCCGATCATCGTTAAGTCGATGACCACATGCTCACTAACCCCATAGGCCTTCAAGACATCCCATACTTCACATAAGTGACGAATTGCATCTTGTGCAATAGGATCTTGGGATACTAGGCGAGCTTGCTCGCAAATTTCATTCCCGCCTCTGAGGCGCAATACCCCTATAAGTTCACGTTCCACCTCTGAGGAAAGCGCGAGAGACTTAATCGCTTCCCGGTAACCCACATAATCGCGGCTAAGAAGATGTTCTTTCAGCAGCAGTTGTGCCTCACTGCGACCAGCCAGCGTTTCCTGGAACAATCCGTTCAGGAAGCCTACATGCCCAAGCGCTATTTTGAACGTTCCTACACCGGCTGCTTGCAAGGATGCAATAGCTAGTGCAACGACTTCCGCATCTGCTTCCGATGAAGCATCGCCGACAAGCTCAACCCCCGTTTGGAAAAACTCAGCGTCCCGTCCCGCTTCTTCTTCAATCGCCCGAAACACATTCGAGTGATAGGACAAACGCAATGGGAAAGCATATTCTTTCAACAAGGATGATGCTACACGCGCAATGGGTGCTGTTAATTCAGAACGTAATACAAGCGTCTTGCCCTTACGATCCAGCAGCTTAAACAACTTCTTATCTTCTGTGGAGCTTGCTACTCCAACCGTATCATAATATTCAAGTGTAGGCGTAATAATCTGGTTGTATCCCCAGCGTTCCATACAAGCCAATACACGGAATTCAATATTTCGCAGCTTCGCAACCGCCTCAGGCAAATAATCTTTAACCCCTATCGGTTTTTCAAACACTTTTGGCTTTGACACCGGCTCACCTCAATATCTAGAAATTGTTCTCTTGTATTATAAATGCTTTACTACGGTAACGTGCTACCATACTACCAAAATAAAGAATGTACGGTTATTTTATCATGTAACCCTAGGACCGTCAATCATCTTCCTTTGACTGTAAAGCTCCATACACAAAAAAAAGAGCTGTACAGCTTGCCTGCGTACACCTCTTAATTCTCCTTATTTCCTTCTCGAATCGTTTGAAGTGGATTTCCGGCCACAAAACTGTGCGGTGCCACATCTTTATGTACAACAGAGCCGGCGCCAATGATGGCGTAATCACCTATCGTCACGCCAGGCAGAATCGTTGTATTGGCACCCACCATAACGTGCGATCCGATGTTTACCTCACCCAATCGGTACTCTTTGGTTAAATACTCATGCGCCAAAATCGTTGTGTTATAGCCAATAATCGTATTACTGCCCACATGAATTTTCTCTGGAAAAAAAACATCAACCATAACCATCAAAGCAAAGGCTGTGTGCTCCCCTACTTTCATACCTAGGATATGACGATAGATCCAGTTCTTCACACGCAGTGAAGGCGAGTATCGCGTTATTTGGATACAAACAAAATTCCGTATCGCCTTCCACTTACTTACCGTGTGATAAATTTGCCATAACGCGTTAGGTCCATCAACCGGATATTTGTCCGTTTTTCTCAACCAGCATTCACATCCGACGTAAGCCCGATAATCGGCAGCAATTCAAGCATATCGTCTATCAAATAATTCGGATTGTATTGCTCCAAATAAGAGCGTCCTTTCCACGACCAAGATACGCCTACCGCGGTAACCCCGGCATTTTGCGCAGCTTCAATATCATAATGACTGTCTCCAACCATGACCGCTTGGTCTGCTGTGCTGCCTAACTCCTTTAACGCTTTAAATATGCCTTCCGGATTGGGCTTTGGCTCCTTCACATCTTCGACTGTAACAATCGTGCTGATGAAGGAATCTAGTCCGCAGAGCTTTAATCCCATCAAAGTCGTTTGTCGAATTTTGCTCGTCACGATGCCAATTTTAATTCCTTTTTCGTGGAGTGTAGACATGACTGCATGTACATTCGGAAATTCTTTAACCAGCTCATCATGTTTAGAAAGGTTAAACGTACGATATTTTTTAATAATCTCTTCGACTTCTTTTCTCCCTGTAAAAAATTCCATTTGCTCAACCAGAGGTCGTCCCATATTCGGTATGATCAGCTCTCTGCTTACAGGTTCCGGCGTTTCGCCTTCCAAGCTATGCAGGAAAGACTGGACAATTAATTCATTTGTATCGACAATCGTGCCATCCAAATCAAACAGTACGGTTTGAATCATAATCTGCTCCTTTATCCTCTATCTCTGTCTCATTTCGTGCTTTGTTGTTATCAATTGCTTTTGTTGAAACAATGGGATCTGAATAATGAACATTCGCATACCCCTTTTTTCTTCTTACAATAATGACGATAACCAGCCCAATTACAATGAGAAGCGCTAACAGCTGGGAAAATCTAATGTTTCCGCCATAAGTCAACACGCCTGGTTCAAAAACAATTCTCATCGGGGACCAAAGTGCGTTCATGAGTGAAGCAAGCCATGTCGGGCCCGTGATATCAAGGCTGTCCGTACGCACTCCTTCAATGAAGAAACGACCAATGGAATACCAGATGAAATAACTGAAAAATAGTTCACCTGCTCGAAGGAACGGTCTGCGGCGCAGCCACAACAAAAAGATTAGACCTACTATATTCCATACCGACTCATATAAAAAGGCAGGGTGATAGAATTGACCATCGATATTCATCTGATTGACGATAAAATTGGGCAAATGCAAGGTATTGCGCAGGAAGGATTCCGAGACAGGACCACCGTGCGCTTCCTGGTTCATAAAGTTTCCCCAACGGCCGATCGCTTGTCCAATAATTAAACCGGGCGCACTAATATCGGCAATTCTTAGGTACCCATAGCCTTTAGCCCTTACGTAGAAGTAGCTACCTATAATTGCTCCTATCAATGCTCCGTATATCGCTATTCCGCCGTGCCAAATCATAAAAATCTCGGCCAAATTATTTTTATAATCCGACCATTGGAAAGCAACGTAGTAAATTCTTGCTCCGATAATTGCTGCTGGTACACCAATTAGCAATAAATCCATAAAAAAGTCAGGGACGATTTTGAACCGTTTCCCTTCTCGGATTTGCAGCAATAATCCGATTAAAGCAGCCGTACCTAAAATAATGCCGTACCACCGCACATGTATCGGGCCAAGCGAAAATGCAACACTTTCTAGCATAGTTTCACTCCTTCTTATTTAATCCCCGTTTCTGATAACCTCTGTCCGTTATTATGAGGCAAATTCACACGTGATTAATCAGAATCCTCAAAATCCTCGTTCAACGATTCGGTCAGTTTATTCGTGAACTGGAGAGCTGCGTTATAACCCATATTCTTCAATCGATAGTTCATCGCGGCTACTTCCACGATAACCGCGAGATTTCTTCCAGGTCGAACAGGAATGGTTACAAGTGGCAAATCGGTATCAATAATTCGGGTTAACTCTTCATCCAATCCCAATCGATCATACTGCTTGTCCTGCTGCCAATTCTCCAGCCTTACTACAACCGAAATCTTCTTCACATTCCGTATTGCACCGGCCCCGAATAACGTCATGACATTAATAATGCCCACGCCGCGAATTTCGAGCAAATGACGAATAAGCTCTGGAGCGTTACCTGTCAGTACTTTATCACCGTTTTGGCGGATTTCCACGGCGTCATCAGCAATCAGCCTGTGGCCCCGCTTCACAAGTTCAAGTGCGGTTTCACTTTTCCCGATACCGCTGCTTCCCGTAATCAACATACCAATGCCATAAACATCGACCAGTACACCATGAATCGTCGTACTCGGTGCTAGTTTATTTTCTAGAAATCCGGTCAAACGACTTGCAAAGATCGTTGTCGACATTTGACTTCTCAACACCGGAAGATCTCGTTTGGTCGCCTCTTCGAGAAGCTCTACAGGCACGTCCAAACCTCTCGTTACTATGATACAAGGTGTCTCCTCAGGGGAACATAGCTGCTCTACCCGATTACGTCGAACCCCTGTCGTCAGCATTTCCATGAAGGTTACTTCGGTCTTCCCCAGCATTTGTATACGTTCACGCGGATGGTAGTTGAAATATCCGGCCATCTCCAAACCCGGCCGATAAAGGTCACCCGTTGTTATTGGACGTTTGAGTCCAGCTTCACCTGCAAGAACCTCCATATGGAGGTGTTCCACCATTTCGGAAACCTTTACTTTTTTCGCCATCGACCTGTCTCCTCCGAGTTTTGCCCTAAGCAAAACGTGCTTCTTGTACTAAACATCGTTTTCCCAATAGTTTCATCGTAATGGAATACCCGTATGAAATCAACTAAAGTGTTCATGAAGCTGGGTGTACACAGACAAAAAGACCAGCCGTGAACGGCTGGCCTTTCTTCATACGATCTTATAGATTAGGGTTAACTAAGATAGACAAAGTTGATTCTTTATCAAAGAAATGAACTTTATTCATATCTAGCGCCAATTTAACATTCGTACCTTCTTTGATTCCCGAACGGCCATCTACACGTGCGATAACCGTGTTAGCGCCGATTCCGTTTAGATATAAGTACATTTCATGACCCAAGTTCTCAGTCAATTCTACGTTTACATTGAAAACTGTGTTTGGAGAAGCTTCCAAGAATACAGGCTCTTCGTGAATATCTTCTGGACGCACACCTAGAATAATTTCTTTACCTACATAACCTTTGTCCTTCAGTACTTGCGCTTTGCCTGCAGGGATTTCAACATTTACAGTTCCTGCTTTAAAGAATACACCGCTTCCTTCTTGGGACAATGTTCCTGTCATGAAGTTCATGGAAGGAGATCCAATGAAGCCCGCAACGAAGATGTTTACTGGGAAATTGTAGATTTCTTCAGGTGTAGCCGCTTGTTGAATGATACCTTTGTCCATAACAACGATACGATCGCCCATTGTCATAGCTTCGATTTGGTCATGCGTTACATAGATTGTAGTTACGCCAAGACGTTTTGTTAATTTTGTGATTTCCGCACGCATTTGTACACGAAGTTTCGCATCCAAGTTGGAAAGCGGCTCATCCATTAAGAATACTTGTGGCTCACGAACAATCGCACGGCCCAAGGCAACACGTTGACGTTGACCACCGGAAAGTGCTTTTGGTTTACGGTCAAGCAAGTGAACGATATCTAAGATTTTCGCTGCTTCGCGAACGCGAGCATCGATATCAGCTTTTTTGAATTTACGAAGTTTCAAACCGAACGCCATATTTTGATAAACAGTCATATGTGGATAAAGGGCATAGGATTGGAATACCATTGCGATATCGCGATCTTTTGGAGCGACATCATTTACAAGGCGGTCGCCGATGTAAAGTTCACCTTCAGTAATTTCCTCTAATCCTGCGATCATACGAAGAGTTGTGGATTTTCCGCAACCGGATGCTCCAACCAATACAACGAACTCTTTATCTTCAACTTCAAGATGGAAATCTTTAACTGTGGATTCTTCTGCACCAGAATATCTTTTAACGATATGATTTAAACGTACGCCTGCCATGGTTTCATTCCCCCTACGATTTATTGATCATATACTTGTTGATCAACTTTTCAATATACTCATCTTACCTTACGAAGGCATGACTGACTATGCACAATCCCTACAAAAAAATCACTTTCTTTTCGTTACTTTGTACAATAGTAATGCCAGTCTGACCAATACGGCATGATTAAACGTTCTTACATCAAGCCCTGTCTCATTCTTAAACTTGTCCAAACGATACAACAGTGTGTTTCTATGAATATATAACTTCTTAGCCGTCTCACTAACGTTACAGTCCAATGTGAAGAAATGCTCCAGTGTCGTTACGGTCTCCGCATCCAGTGCATGGTCCGTCCCGCGCAAAACCTGTTCCAAGAACTCCGCTTTTTCTTCCTCTTGAACGAGATGCAGGAGCTTCTCAAGTCGGAGTTCCCAGCGCAAATGAATAAAGCTGCCTACATGGAAGGACCGCCCAAGCATAATCGTTTCGCGCAGCTTTAGAATCGTCGCAAACAGCGATTTCGCTGGCTTGACAGGATAATCTATGGCTAAATGGCATTCGCCAATCCATTCATTGGCAAGCATTTCATAAAGACCGGAACCAAGAGCATCAAGGGTCTGTTCGACACTCTCTTCTTCATCTCCTTCTCTTTCTTCACTTCCACTGGTCAATAAGCCCTCTGGCGCTAATATAAGCCATTCTTTATCCAATAAGGGGATCAGGATAATCTCAGATTCAAAGAAAGATTCCAGCAATTTCTTCAGTTCTGCATAGGAGACGCTTTGACTTTGAGAGTAATCTCCATAGAGCAGCAGTGGAATTTTCGTCGAATATAAAGAGGATTGAGAGGCAAGAGCATCGGGAAGTTCCGCATGAGTGGAACCGCGCTCCATCTGCTCCAGAAGCCAATCTTTTAGTTGGTAGGCTTTCCTTTCATCTTCCGACAGATAGGCCCCCCATTGTTTCTTATCAACGGTTTGCTTGGACTCTACGGTTAACTCCACCAGCCTACGCTCAGATGTCGTTAATTCGGCTGCTGCTATTTCCAGGATTCGGAACTCTTTATCTTCCTTGGCTAAATAGAAAAGAACATCTTGATCTCGAAGCACACTCCGACCAGAGCTCCCTGGCGATTCTTCCTCCTCATGTACCAGGCGATTCCAATCCGCCTCGGGTAACAAACTAATTTGCATAGGCACCTGTAAAACCGCTTCCAAACGCTCCTTCATTCGCTCCCAATCCATTGACTTTCTCTCCTTACTCCATAATCATCTTCTATTTCTCTATCTCTCTATTGTACCATATATGACCACTCCCATGTGAAAGAACCCCCCTGCATGATTGCGGCAGAAGGGTTCTTTTCGGATCCATTTTATACAACTTGTTTTTCAAGCCTTTTATCTCAAATTAAACTTTGCTCATAAACTTCGTAAAATTTGGAAATAATTTAACGTATTGAATTTCATCCTAATCAGGAGGTTACACATATGGTTTGGAGCCAGTGGTCTTTGGATCGTTTCATTATTCTCTTGGTTGGAATCGCCTACTTTCTCTTATGGGTGCAAGTGAGCTTATCGCACTATCGGCAAAATTTCCATAACAAGTCCATGTGGGGACCTGTTATTATTGCTCTCATTATCAGCTTCGTTTCCATCGTCAGTACACTGCTTAATAGCCAAGGCTGGCTGCTTGCCGCACATATTGGCTTCTGGCTTGGACTTATTCAAGGATTGATTGGCTTTATGTATCACATCAAGGGCGTAAGAAAACGCGTCGGTGGGTTGGCATTACGAAATTTCCTTACAGGGCCGCCCGTTATGATGCCATTAGTATTCTCAATGATTGGTATCCTCGGACTTACTGCCATCTATGGAGGTTGATATCCCATGACAATGAAATCCCACTATCCGTCTTACAACGTTATGGACGAACAAAATGAATGGGACTCCCATACCCAATCCATCGTAAATGCCAGGCTGCATCGCGAATATGTTTACCGCTTCCTCATTCCTTTAGAAGCCGAAACATTAAGGGCTTGGTGCTCCCTTTTAGTGGATGACAATCGTGGAAACCTTATTCAATTCGTTTTGTGTCACATCGACCATACATTGGCAGTAAATAAAGGTGAAGGTCAACGTAAGCTTCAAGATCCCCCAGCTCAAATACTCGTGCGAAAAGGTTTGAAAGCAATCGATGAAGCAGGTTGGACAGCGAATACACAACCATTTTTTCAAATGGATCATCAAATGCAGCGTCGTATCATGCAGCAAGTCAGCGAAGGTGCTTATCCCGCCACAGAAGCCTGGGACGGTATCCCACAAACCACTTTATTTCAAAAGCTGCTAACTCTCACCATAGAAGCTTATTACTCTCATCCTGTGGTTTGGTCAGAAATAGGCTTTGGTGGACCTGCCTACCCCCGGGGATACGTAAGAACAGAACCGGGACAACTCGATCCCTGGGAGGCAGTGAAGCACTCATGAAGTGGAGGCACGAGCATGAAGAAGTTGATGTCGTTATTATCGGCGCGGGAGCTGCCGGTGGGGTATTGGCCAAAGAACTCAGTGAAGCAGGTCTGAGCATAGTCCTGCTGGAGGCTGGTCCATGGCGTGATCCGCAAAAGGACTTCGCTAGTGATGAACTTAGCATGAGAAGCTTGTCTTGGGAGGATACTCGCATCGTGGATGGAGAAGATCCTTTAACGATGGGATTCCATAATTCAGGTCGAGGTATTGGTGGGGGAACACAACTTTTTGGAGGTGTATTTTTGCGCTTCCACGAATCCGATTTTAAAACCAAGTCTATTGATAATGTAGGTGATGATTGGCCGATTCATTACAAGGATCTCGAGCCCTACTACCATAAAATAGAGAAAGAAATTGCCGTATCCGGTCCCAAACATTTTCCCTGGGGGAATTTTCGCGGCCCTTATCCCTATCCGGAAAGAGATCCCCTCAGTCCTAATTCCTACTTATTTCAAAAAGGTTGCGAAATGCTTGGCATTCAATCAGCCGTAACCCCCCTTGCCATTCTTTCTGCCCCTTTTGATGGGCGTCCGCCATGCATCAATCGCGGATTTTGCAATCAAGGTTGTATGCCAAATGCAAAATTCAGCACCTTGATCGTTCATATCCCCAAAGCCGTCAAGGCTGGGGCTGAAGTTCTTCCGGACTGCATGGTGACTCAAATTGAAGTCAATCCTAAAGGGCATGTCACCGGAGTGCTCTTCGTTAATCAGGGTTCCACTTATCGTCAACGGGCTAAGATGGTTATTGTAAGTGCTCATGTTGTCGAAACACCTCGTTTGCTGCTTCATTCTGCAAATACACAATTTCCGGATGGACTTGCAAACTCCAGTGGATGGGTAGGCCGCGCCATAATGACACATAGCAGCAATGACGTTTACGCCAAGTTTGATCAAGAAGTACGCCTATACAAGGGCACACCTGTGTTAGCCTCTACGCAGGATTTCTATGAAACTGATTTGCGCAGAGGCTTTGCGCGTGGCTATACCATCCATGCGCATGGCTCCAGACCTGTAGAAATGGCGCAGGGTGTAAGTAAGTCCAAGGAATCGTATATTTGGGGTTCAACTCTGAAACAAGTCATGCTTGATTACAATTATTACGGACGCCTTACCATGATTGGGGAGGTTCTGCCGCAGTGGGAAAACCATATATCCTTGTCGAACGAAAAGGACGAGTATGGTCTTCCACGAGCCCGTGTCCATTTCAGTTATAGTGAAAATGACCGTAAACTGATTGATCATGCTGTAGATAATATGAAATTGATTCTTAAAGCAGCCGGGGGTGAGATTGCTCACACTGTCCCTGATAGCGCGCACTTGATGGGCGGTTGCCGTATGGGCAATCATCCATCTACATCGGTCGTTAATTCGTATGGACAGAGTCACGACATCCCCAACCTATTCATCTGTGATGCGAGCACCTTTGTTACTTCCAGTGGGGGTAATCCCACCAATACCGTGATGGCTCTCGCTGCTAGATCAGCTGATTATATTATTGAACAGTTTGCCAGTTCATAATGGACGCAGTATACAATAAAACTGAACCACTTATTTGCTAAGGTCACAATCTCTATTCTACAATAGAGGAATACATTTATTTATGAAGGAGAGTGACCTCACATAGCTATCGCAGAATTTACCATTATCCCCATAGGCACAGAAACTACAAGCCTCAGTGGGTATGTAGCTGATCTCCACAAAGAGCTAGAGAAACATACAGACATTACCTTTCAGATGACAGCTATGGGTACCATCCTTGAAGGCTCCTTGGACCGACTATTTGAAGTCATCCAAGCTGTTCATGAAGTACCGTTCCTAAATGGCGCCCAAAGAGTTAGCACGTCCATAAAAATCGATGATCGCCGAGACAAATCAGCTTCCATATCTCAAAAAATGCAATCCGTTGCAGACAGGTTAAAATAAAATAGAGCATAAAATAAACAAATAAGCAGCCCGTTCCTCCTCAAAGGACGAGCTGCTTTTACTTTGCCAACGTGACCATTCGCTTCAAACCATTCTTCCAGATCGTGAACGGTTTTTTCTCTCGCTCCCCGATACAACAGCCTCTCAATACTTACGCATGCTTTAGGGTAATATGTACAATACGGAATACATCTCAAACGGCAATGGCCTTTTTTATTAAGCAGCCGATTATGGAATACGACAAAGCGCGATAAATCAGACACCCCACAACATCTACCGAATAAGCTAGAAATAATATTTATATCTTAGATGAAATGGAGGATCATTTGAATTCTTAATCAAAGCATTATTTATAAGAACTCATGGTACAAATTTGACCAAAGACCAGCAATGCAGGAGGGTATCTTCATACATTCAAAAATTAAAAAATAGTCGATATGCCAATTGTCCCGTTTGGCTTACTACGGTATCCGGACAGTTGTTGACATTCAAAAATGGAAAAGCATACTATATGACGGAATGGATTAAGGGACGCAGCTTACAAAATGATGACCAAGATTATAAAGCTCTGGGTAGGGCATTGGCACATCTTCATACTTGTTGTAAAGACCTCCCTCCTGCCCATTCATCTACTACATTAAGAAAAGCGAAAATTTTCAAAGCTCAAGAACGTCTTTTTAGGTTGCATTTAACTCATAAAAAAACATTGCCCATAGATGGTTTCGAAGAAATAAGGATAAATGCAAAAACTTAGCTGTTGAAGCATAGAATATCATGGAGAACGCTGAGGTACATCAAGTGTTTTCAGAGGAAATGAAACAACCCGCTTTCATTCATGGTGATGTAACAATCCCCAATATAGTTATAAACTCAGATAACCTATATCTCGTTGATTGGGATGGCTTAACTATAGGATCGAGATATAACGAAATTGCTAAAGCACTATTGAACACGTCCTTTTTTAATCCGGATCATATCAAAGAAACACTACAGGGTTATGAAGAGATACAATCGTTCAACTCGGCTGAAAGGCTTTTGATAAGCGCTTTATTCCGATTGCCGAGAGAAGCATGGAGTGCAGCCCGGAACATAGCATATGGAAGAGGGCCTCGTGATATTCGCATACTTGAACGAACATGGGATGAACGTTTAAAAGCCATTCGTTGGTTAGATAATTGGGCGCTCCAGTTACCGAATGTCAAAGAAGACATTTTGGATATAAACAAATAAAAATAATATAAACTAGGTGATATAAATGTCCCTATGGTCTGATATTGAAAAAGGATATGGAATAACAATTTTAAAAAAGAAAAAAGTTCGCGACGTTTATCAGTTGTCTACACGTAATCATGGCGTATTGTGTCTGAAAAGCTACCCTATTCCCGAAGCGGAAACCCGCTTTATTGCGCATGTCTTTACACATATTTCTGAAAATAACTTCAATTATGGTCCGAAAACTTTATTGACAATCAACCAAGCACCTGGGATTACTAGAAATGAAGTTCATTACATGATTACCAATTGGGTTATTGGAACGAGACCCCATTTTCACAAAAAAAATATATTCAAAAAAGCGATTCGTACTCTTGCTAAATTTCATTCTGCTGCCCAGGGAATTCCTTCGGATCTTATTCCTGAGGCAAGGATAAGATACAACGGACTTAGGGAGCGAATCACCTCTTATAGAAAGATATTAAGCGATAACCCCAAGATGCAGCATCTCCTTTATGCTTGCGATGAAGCACTGGATCGTTTGGACAGTCCAACAGTCATAAAAGCCATTGCACAGGAACAAACCGTATCCGCTTTCGTGCACGGGGACTTTAATTATCCGAATCTTGTTCTCGATACGTCGGGTTCCATTCATATGATTGATTTCGACAATACGTCATTGAATGTACGAATGCAGGACCTTGCTCATATTTTGCATCGTAATTTCCCCTGGCAAGGTAAAGAAACTCTAAGTTGGATCAATTATTACGAAAGAAAACGATCTTTAAGTGTGGAAGACAGGCACTTACTGTACACATTGCTGCTTCTGCCATATCCTGTTATTAGGGCGCTGCAGCAACAAAAAAGAAATCAACACCTCAACATCCTTCTTCCTACCACAAAACAAGTTAAGAATTATAAAGAGCAGCTTAAGAAGCTGTTATGAGATGCGAAAAGTTATGGACCTTACAATAGTGCAAAAGAATGCGGCTAACCTAAAGACCCCGTACCTATCCGGCACTGGGTTAATTTGTACAAATACTATATATTCGTTTTGCAGTAGTCTCCCGATAGGAAACATTTTCTTAAATAATTGCTGACATTCCGCTGTGGAAATCATTTCTCCTTCTTTATAAAACAAAAAAAGACCTCTAAGGTCTTGTGTCTGTAATAAAAAGTGAGCCATGTAGGATTCGAACCTACGACACCCTGATTAAAAGTCAGGTGCTCTACCAGCTGAGCTAATGGCTCTTATGAAAGATGGAGGCTGATGGATTCGAACCACCGAACTCGGAGAGAGCAGATTTACAGTCTGCCGTGTTTAGCCACTTCACTAAGCCTCCAGATAAGAGATATCTGATCTGCATAGACAGATCAACCATCTCAATGGCTCGGGACGGAATCGAACCGCCGACACGAGGATTTTCAGTCCTCTGCTCTACCGACTGAGCTACCGAGCCTTATGTAGATAACTAAAGTTTACCCAAATTTGCAAAAAAAATAATAGATGGCGGAGCTGACGGGATTCGAACCCGCGGTCTCCTGCGTGACAGGCAGGCATGTTAGGCCACTACACCACAGCTCCGTGTTCTATTAGTGGTGCCGTCGAGAGGACTTGAACCCCCAACCTACTGATTACAAGTCAGTTGCTCTACCAGTTGAGCTACAACGGCAAAAGAATAAAGATGGTGGAGGCTGACGGGATCGAACCGCCGACCCTCTGCTTGTAAGGCAGATGCTCTCCCAGCTGAGCTAAGCCTCCATCTGGGTTTGGTTTTATGGTAGCGGCAGAGGGGCTCGAACCCCCGACCTTACGGGTATGAACCGTACGCTCTAGCCAGCTGAGCTACGCCGCCACATAAAAGGTGTATATAGTTGGAAACTGGCGGAGAGAGAGGGATTCGAACCCTCGCACCACTTACGCAGTCTAACCCCTTAGCAGAGGGTCCCCTTATAGCCACTTGGGTATCTCTCCAAGCTATAATACACAGTACAGGAAATATTATTCCCTGAAAACTAGATACGAAACATTGCGTAAAGTTAGATTTGCTTAGGTTTGTTCTTGGGCCCCAATCAAGTATTCGGAATTTGCTACAAAGCTTATCTTCACTTGGTTGGGATTGTTTGGT
>NZ_VRTT01000022.1 GCF_008017805.1 Paenibacillus sp. N3.4
GTTCATCTTCACTCAGCCCATTCGTCTCAATTAATTCATGGAGTTGATAATATTTTCCCAGATAAAGAAACTTGCCATCGTCTTGATATTCTCTAGTCTTAGGGATTTCTCGGGCTTTGGCGATTGCTTGTAATTTTTCTAAAATGACTGCCCCATGCTGGGTCACAACGCTCATAATGCTCTCTTTACTCGTATTATTAGGCGCTTTGACGGATATAAAGCCTGCTGAGTCTATATGTATCGAAAGCTTTTTTCTGCTTCCATATTGAACGTTAAATTCAATCGTATGGTTTTCAAATGTGATTTTCATCGTTATCATCGTTTCTAGGTTATTTTGATCTCGCTCTTTCCCTATTGTATCATATCATCGAAACACCCTTATCATTTACATATGCAGCCCGGCGTTTATCGCAGACTGCCGATACACCCCAGCCACTCGATTCGAACGGAAATAGATCGGCTCGCTAATTATTCGACTGGCGTACAATTTCACTTCCAGACCGATTCTTCAAAGCTGGCAGTAAGGGTTGTGCTAGCCGATAATGCAACGATGTACCATATGCCGGCCCGAGTATGCGGGAAATCACGCTGAACCTCCTTATAGCGGAGGGGCTGAAACCTGCTGTAGCTAAACTGTTGCAAAAGTAACAATGGAAAAAGGAGCTAAGCGGCTTGTCCGTGCTTAGCTCCTTTGTTTGGGGTTGGGTCGTGCCTTCTATGTCACCTAAGAATAGCTTTTTGGGGCTGATGATCATAACCTCTTATTCTTCGAAGCTGGGAGCCTACCTCTCTGACCCGAAGTTCATCAAGCTTTTCGACTAGACAGTCCAACAGTGTTTCGCTGCGCAAGTTATGAATGCCCGTATTGTAGGTGCGCCCTTTTCGGATGGCAAAAGGACACTCGATGAGCGATCTATCCTTTTTTCCTGCTGATAAGACGCCTATCGATGAACCAAGCGACAAGCAAAGACAGGACACCGAGCAAAATCGGTATGCCAAACGCTTCAAAGGAGAAAGGACGGCCCTCCAGCTTCAGGTGTTCGGTGGCACGATATTCAAGTCGCTTAGCGGCAAATTCTGCTGTCTGGATATCCTCCTGTTTTGCCAAATCCTCGAATGCAGGGTCCATTGCAAACCGGCCCGACATATCACGATGCAAGAACAGCAGCTTCGCACTATTGCCTCTGTTATTCCACTGCTTGATGTCCTCAGCAGCTTTAGACTCGGCATCGGCACCGACGACAATCATTTTCGCGAGCTTCGGCACTACTGTTGTCTGATAACGCGCGATCAGGTTCAGGCCGTGTTTCGTTACGATGGGTTCATTCTTGCTGGAAACCGTTAGTGTGGTTGTCGTACCGGAAGCGGCATACGTGTCAAATGCGGCTGACAGATCCAGTTCATCTGCGCCGTTATAGAGAAGCACGCCCGCTTTGACTTTATTCCATTGATAAGCATTATTCAGTACGTACGTTATATCGCTCAACCCGGCATTAAATGGCTTCATTTTCGGATTTGTCACGTAATCGTAAGAAGGATAATTCATATTTTCCGCTACTTTTCTGGCAGCCGCATCACCCAACTGCTGGGAGATAACATATAGCGTTGCGTCGATCCCCGATGTCAGACCAGCAGAAGATACGATATTGCCTTGCGGAACGTAGCGCTGATCTTTCACCCACTGAATGTCTGGATATTTTTTGATAAGCCGGTTTATATCTCCCCAGTGCGTCGCCGCTGATTTGCCGTCCAGCAAGCCAGTATCCGCCAGATTTTCTGCTCCGTTGCAAATAGTGAGCAATGTCGTATTAGCATCCGAGTGTTTTCGAATCCATTCCCGGACAGGTGCATATTTATTATTATCCAAAATCGGCATAAACGGAACGACAATAATGTCCGGACTTTTGCCTAGCATCGCGTCCATTTCATCAAATGAATAATGTGGGACAACATCGAGTCCCCCGGTTAGGGATTTAATTTCGTGGTCAGGGGCAACGCCATATACATTGTAAGCCTCAGTCATCGCAAACATCTCGTACGGGACGAGAAAGTCGAACACTTCCGTCACTTCGTTCGCCAGCAGAACAGCTACTGTCGGTTTGCCGACATCATATTTCGGTACCTGCACATTCGTTAATGCGGGGGCGGCTTTATCGTAAATCGACATTCCGTTATTCATTGTGTTGATGAACCCGATCGCACCTGCCCCTCCCACGACAACAACAAAAACGATGAAATAAATCGTGATGCGTAAAACAACTTTCACTTGTCATTTCTCCTTTAGTCCTAGATTCTTTACCAAATAAAATATATCAACCTAAGATGAATTTATCATCGGTTTATGGTCCGTTAGAGGAGCTCGACCAATGTTGGAACGGCTGCTGGACCCAAGACTATTCTATTTTTTTTACATGACTCGATAGGGCTATAATAAAATCTCCATGGACAGAAGCACTAACTTCGGGATTGAGCCTATTTTTCGAGTAATTTTACGATTCGTATTACCATGCAGTTCATCAATTCTTTCGTTAGAAGAAGCCTCTGCGATGATTAAGCCTCTTACCGTTTATTACGAGCATTGCGAGCCCAATTGGCAAATCCCTGCGGCCGTGACGAATAATTATATCCTCCTTACGGTGACGGAAGGGGCAATGGTCTACACCATCGAGAGTCAGCCTTATTCCTTGCACTAAGGCGACATATTGTTCATTCCCCAAGGCATCGTTCGCTCGGCATCGAATCACTCGCATGGCATACCGAAGTTTTGGGGTTTTGCGAGCAGTCCTACTTCAACAAATTGTTCAAACGAACAACCGGAACACTGCCCTCCGCCTACTTGAAGGAGAAAGTGAATGTTTGGCGGGTATGAAATCCCTTAGTTAAAAAATAGCCATCGCCGGCCTGCATGTATACTGTTACGTCGAATTCTATAAAACGGTAAAGAAAGACCGAAACCACCTGTATTTAGGATGGTTTCGGTCTTTCTTTTACCCGTTTAGATTTTCTTAAGGGACCTTTAATGAAGGTTTAGAAGTACGAAGCAGACTTTTACTAATCATACATTAATCTGTACACTTCCCGAACAATATCGAACTTTCTATCATCAGAAATTGTGTAACATTCATACCCAAACACATCATGAATAAGCTTTTTCCCATCGGTATCATTCCCTATCGTAATAAAAGCACTTTGGATCTTTTTACGCCACTCTGGATCCATATCTGAACGGACCGAGATTGTATCATTTGGGATCTTATCTGTGAATGCAAGGATACGCGTATCAGTCAATACATGAGGATGATCCTTTAGCATCATTGTCCGAATGTCTTGAAAAACAGCAGCAGCTTCAACTTGATTATTGAGTAACCCTTGAATCGCTTTATCATGACCTTGGAAATGGATCCCTTTAACATCTTCTGCGGGATTAATTCCAATCTTCTTTAGTACTAGTCCAGGAAGAACATAACCGGCCGCAGAGGTTACTCCCTGCCACCCGATGGTTTTACCTCTTAAATCCTCAATGTTCTGAATCGGTGAATCTGCTCTAACAACGAACATAGCTTGATAAAAGTCAACAAGACGTTGAGTTGGCCTTCCCGTTGAAGCATCAACTCCATACCGCAACCCTTGCATTAGTAAATCTACGCCTTTAAGGCTATCATGAGCAGTAACATATTGAGCCGGCGGCAGAAAACTGAGGTCTACCTTCCTATCCGTCATCGCTTTAACTACATCGCGATAATCGGTAGAGACCGAAATTTTAACGGGAATTCCGAGTAAGTCACCAAGCATTTTCTGAAGTGGCTTTGATTTAGCTTCTAAAATTTCGGAATTTTGAAAGGGAACGAATTGAATAGATAGTGCATTGGGTACAAAAGTAGCGGAGGATGCTGTATTATTCTGTGGCAATGTTTCAACGCTATCTTGTTTGGTGGTGATCGTGACCCTTTGATTCATTTGATTCCATGTTACTTTGGCCCCAAAGGCTTCGCTTATGAATCGAACTGGAACCATTGCGTTCTCTTTTGACACATATGGGCTGGAGCTTAGGACAACAGCTCTATCATTGATATAAGCGAACGGTGAACCAAGAATGAGTACAATAGAAATACCTTCCTTTTCAGCAGTTACTTTCTGATCCTCTTCATGCCATGTTACATTCGCATGCAACTCTTCGAATACAGCTCGCATTGGCACCATGATAGTACCTTTATTATTTACAGGCGGAACTTCAAAGTTCAAGGTCTGATTATCTATTAGGATACTTGCCTTGTCGTCATTACTTGCCATCACCATTGCTTCATTTAAACAAAAGAACATGCTGATTAGAATCGCAGTAAAGCTTAGTACTACTTTCTTAAAAATCATACTTGCCTCCTTATGGCCAATCCAGTGTTTTATCGTATTTTAGCCGAACTTCATTAGCAGCTCCACAATCATTCTCCTGATGCATAACCCTCACGCAAATCGCTTTTCGCAAGGGCGAATACTCCCCACTTGATCCTCGTCTTTTTCATAGAATCTCTCTCAAAATGCCTAATCATGCTCTTAACCAATAGGAAACTCCCCAAACAATGCTTCAACATTCATGCCGTCACCACTCCATTATTTCTGTTTGATTGAAAAATGCTTAAACTCCACATTTTTGAAAAATGGATTCCTGCTGATTAAAACCCTGACCCTCTCTAGGGTCTTAGGCCTCATGGGTACGCCACCGCTTCTATGAAGCAATAGCCATCTTAGACAAGCCAAACCTTCAAATACAGCAAGCTCCTCCTGCTGAATGTTTGATTCCAGCAAATACGCCGCACGAAACGCCTTGGCATACTTTTCAGATAGGTAGATATGCTGCAAAATAAACGCCCATGCAAAATCATATCTGGCGTCCCCTAATTGTCCGTTCGTCCAATCGATTACGGTGTATCGTCCATTCTCCTCCACCAGATTTCCTAAATGGAAATCTCCATGAATGAAGCAATCTTGTTGAATTGACGCCTTTTGCACGAGTGCAGCTAGTACCGAATAGATGTCTGGATGATCTTTGGCTCCGCGCAAAAAGTAGTCGATGAATTCGTACTTGGGAATGCCCGCAATCTCAATCTCTTGAGCGGAAATTTGATGTATATGGGTTAATAAACGGGCTATATCCGCCATTTTCTTCTCACTCACTTGGTGGATGGACGTTCCGTCAAAAGTAGTTAACAACACTTTATCTCCGTTTGGATTCATCCCCCAACCGACGGGCTTAGAGACAGATACCCCTTGTTCATATAACGCTTGCAGCAAACGAAATTGAAAACCAATATCTGGTTTAGAGCTTTTACTCCAAGTTTTCAAGACAAAACTATCTTTATCTGAGCTTATCTTTACAACTTCTGCTTCGAATCCCTGTTCTATGCGATGTAGGGTTAATGAGGCTTCTTGATGTAAGAGGTCGTCCAAGCTTTCGCTTCTATCAATCCATGCTATGCTGCTCATAAGGATATCCAATGTCGATCGTCCCTTCGTCCCATCTTTTACCAAAATTATATACCGACTATGGAAAATATTACAGATAAAAAAGCGTTGGCAGATTCCTCTCGCCAACGCTTTTTTGTCATTTATGACGGCGTACCATTCTGCCGTAAACAGCCATAAGAGGCAATAGCAGCACCGCGGCAGCAACCATCGATGCGCGTAGTGAGTATCGCTTGCCGATCCAGCCGACCAGTGGCCCACCGGCTGTCTGACCGAGCGCATCCGATTGGCTCAACATAGATATGACAGTTGCTCGCGACTTGCTGTCCATGTTGAAATTTAGCCACGTTTCGTAGAACGGCCCGCTTAATGCTCTTACTAACTCGAAGAACAGGACGGAGACAATTGCCCAAACCAAATTAGGCGAGCATGCAACCGACACTATGGCGCCAATTCGCGCAATGGTAAGTAGAAACATGCCACGCATGACGACTTGCTCACTACCCATGTTTAATTTTTTCTCAGCAACAGCCATCACGCATAGGCTGAGCAACGTGGATATCAACGCAATCATGCCAAACCAAGACGCAGCCGAGAATGCGAGCGATTGTGGAAAGCCCACATTCGAAATCAGATATGCCTGCCAAAGACGGTCATACCCTTCTGAAGCCGCACCACTGAAAACAGTCACGATCACCATCTTAAGTAGAACAGGCTGCGACCGAATCACCTTCGCCCCGGACAGCCACGTCACTTGCATTCGCCTCCATGGAGAGCTATATTCAGCATGTTCCAACCTTTTAAATTTGGTCTCCTTCATGTAGATCAGGAGGATTACACCCAATACGAGATAAATACAACCACCAATCACATATGGCAGATTAGGTGCTAATGCCGATAATCCTACACTCAGGACGATGCCCACAAGAGTGCCAGACAATCCGATGCGTCCAGCCCGCAACAATACTCGCCCTACGCACTCCACACCAACCTCATCTACGATCCAAGCCGTATCAGCACCGCTGACAAAAGTGGCCCCCAACCCAAAAATAATTTGCGCAACAAGCAGCCACATGAACGCTGAAAGCAGCGGAGCTGCTGCTCCCAACCACATCGCACTACCCTCCAGGACAAACCCGCATCCAAGAACGAACATACCAATAATAATAGATAGCTTCCTGCTGTACGTATCGGCAATTACACCTGTAATGCCCTCAAAAACAAGCACTGTTACCTCTAAAACCATCCCTACCAGCAGAAGCTGGAGAGGATTTAATCCCATCGCGATAACTTGATATACCGCATAGGTCGTAAACATCGCTGCATTCGCAAGCGATGTCATCCATTTCATAACCATAAATAGTTTTGGTGCATCCAACATTGGATTCATCCTGATCCGCCTCTCCGTCAAAGCGGGCAGATCCATTCATTCTCGCTATCCCTAACTACAGTAGCTCGGTATAACCGAAAACCTCGTTCTGCCGCTCATTTCACCTTGTCGACATTCCCTATGCCATGCAAGAATTCGAATTTTTAACATCGTCAAACACCTCCGAAAGTAATTAGTTGCATTATACATGGCGATTCGTTAAGAACGTTAGGTAAAGTTTTGTCATAACTGAACTTTAGCGTCAACAAGGGGAAATCAGGATGAAACGAGTAAAAAACCTAGAAGCTCGCTTCTAGGTCTTACTCTTATCTATAACGCTTTACAGCTTATTTTCACCTGTGCTATCGAAAAACTCAATGATTTCCCCATTCAATCCTTTGACAAAAGCAATTCGAACTGGTGTCGGTGGATTGCTGCCTAAAATAACATCTTTAGGGTCTACAGTCACAACTGCTCCTGCAGCAACAGCCGTTTCAACGGCCGCATCCACATTGTTGCTGCGAAAAGCAACATGAAAGTAAGAGCCTTCCGGTCTCGTTTCACCCGTGCCGCCTGCAAAAACTTCTATGTAGTTGCCATCCCCGGAATCGAGTAGGACAATGCGACTATCGCCTTCACCCCAGCCGTGCCTTTCGACGAACTCCTTAAATATTGTGCTGCTGTACAATCAATACCATTTAATTATACGACATCCATACCGTATTACCCACGACCTCAAAGCCCTGTTTATACCAAAAATTTCGAGATTTTGTGATCGAATATACATACATTTTTTTATTTGGATATTTCATTTTAAGCCAATCCATAAAGAAAGCTGCATAACCCTTGCCCTCAAAATCTTTCAATACATCCAGGGCTTCTATAAAAACAAAATCTGTTTTATTTTTAATATCAATGTAAAAGTCTTTTTCTAAATATTTTTCATCTTCAGTAAAATAATCTTTTTCCGCTTTCTGTATTAACTGTTTCGCACTCGTGTATGCCCAAACCACGCCATACCCCACCATCATATTTTCATCTTCAATGAGGTGTACCTCTGCAGGCAGTTCAGCAGCTTCCTTCTTACTCAATTCTCCGGCATGATAGCCTGATTGTAATTCACTTAATATGGTTTGGAATTCTTGATAGAATGGTCTTGTTGTAATTGTAGGCATTTAAAAGCTCCTTTTCACAATGTTGTCGCTAACGGAAGTATACCATACATAGACACGCCCTACCGCTAAGGACTCCCCATTGCAGCATTCACTGCCCTTTATAACACAAAGAGCGGGTATAACTTCAACCCGCTCCAATATTTTTTAAACGTGCTGCACTCCTATAAGCTGTTCCAAAATATGCGGATCTTTGATTTTCGTATCTTGTGCGAGCATGACGATTTTGGACAATATCTCCGATGTTTTTGGGTCTTCATCCATAAACGGGAGGAATAACTTGCCGCGATGCTGGGAGTGGACCGGCAAAATGTACAGGGTACCGGCCGCCTGCTTCTGCACAGTTCCGCTTCCAAGGTGAACACCATATTCCCCAAGAGTTCCTACAATGCGGGCGAAGTTTCCTTCCAAGCGTACATTGGCAATCTTCATGAGCCTCAAAGATTCCGTGACGATTGCTTTTCGCAGTTCAATCGTTGTCAGGCTCGCTTCCGGATCAACCCCGCCGGCATGTGCCGTACTCACGACCAGATCCACATCTCGCATAATTTCAGAGAAGATAATACCGGGAATGCTGCCGAGTTCAAGCGGTTTATACGTATTCCGATCTATAAACGATACGGTCTCAAGTGTGGGCGCCTCAATATCCGATGGAGAGAACCAGTCCGCCAAGGCATACACCTGTGCAATAATATTCTCCTTATGGTATACCTTCTGCAGTCCCTCTTCATAGCTGACGGTCCAAAGCCGGGTTTTCAGCAGAGCGGCAGCCCGCTTCGGCTGAATCTGGTGGCCGGCGTATCGTCTCGAGATCGAGCCGCTCTCCCTCTCATCTTTATTGAGCAAATACAGTTCTCTGAATACTTGTTTGAATGGCTGTTTCAGCTGCTGATCGAATAGAAACTTCTGGTACAGGCTCCACTCCCCGCTTTGATACAGATGAAGCGGATGCGCGATGCAAAGAACATCCTCAGTGGACAGAGGATACGATTCATTGACCGTGCTGACCAGATGGCCGTCTTCATAGAACCCCAGTCTGTCTCCTGCTTTTAAGACAAGCGTGCGAAGAATAGGAGAGATCGTGGGATTCTTCATCAGATTCGAAAGCTCCTTATAGGTGAAGGTGCTTTCCGATTCCATAGCTTTCTCGAATTCGCTCCTCGCCCGCTTATATTGATCCCTTAAGCTGCTGAGGGTTTCTTTCAAAGAAACAATGTAGGGGTGCTTGTTGTACTTGGACGGCAAGGATTTCAATATTTTTCCTTGCTTGGCTACCTCGATGTCGGCTCGGCCGTTCTCAGCGATAACGATCTTCACTTCAATATCATCAATCTCCATCGGCTCGAGCAGATGAAGGATCTCTTCAATCTTCCGTGCTTCCATATCCCATTTGAGCCGAATCACATCTGGGTACCCAGCATTTCGAGACAAATTATCGAGGGCAATGGCCGCAGCTTTTGCTTCGCTGGCACTGCGCTGCGCCCCGAATTTCTTGCTTTCTTTGAGGAACTGCTGAATAAATTCATATCTTTCGAGCACATCCCGATCGCGATCCTCCCCAATCTGAATGAGACCGTAACTGAGCAAATGGTCTTTATTCCGCTTCGCCTCCACAGAGGCCCGGATTTCACTCAGGTCCAGTTTGCCAAGAACGGCATCGGCGAACAACTGAGACCTGCGGTGATTGGCTCCTGCGGAAATGTATTTGGCGCACTGGTACAGCACATTGAATCGTTTCTCGCCCAATTCCTGATAAGCATCCATGAACCAACGGACATCGAATGCCCCATCGTTAAATTCCGCAGGCAAGATCGGCGAATAATGGGCGACAATCGTTTCTTTCTCTGCGGAGAAACTATCATTGACATGGGCATGAAAATACCACGCTGCGCTTCGAAGTCCATCCCATTTCAGATGCTCGGAGATGAGCTCAATCCATTGCGGAGCATACATCGCAGCTTCAAGCAGCCGCTTTTCAGAAATGTTTTTCCCCTCCAGCATCTCAGAGAGTTTCTGAACATTTTCTCCTTCTTTGGGGTGACACACGCGCAGCAGATGACTGAGCGCTTCTTTCTTGGTCCCATTGCCGTATATATATCCGCGCACAAAAGCTTCCTGGTTAAGACCAGATAAAATCGCGATAAAATAATCCAACCCCTCATAATAGGTGATACCCATGGCGAGTTCGGATACATCTGTAGGTAAGTCTCCACGATTTAGTTCAAGTTCCAGGATGACGGATATAACATTGTCTTTAAATCGCTGCATGGCTGGATATTGCTTAACGAAGTCCACCCTTTTCCCGGTGATCCTACTAATGTGCTGTCTGCTCCTTCGCTTCCTGATCATGAGCTCTTTATAAAGTTCATCATCATCGATAAGGCACAGCTCCTGCGCTCTTACAAACTCCTTTAGCTCCGGATGAAAGTCTTCATAATGAGTGAGCTTATCGAGATTGAGCTTCATCGTGAAATATTCAAGGAAAGAACGATCGTCGTAAGTGGTGCTGCTTGCCCAGGAATCCCACGGCGTGGAAAGGACTCCCCACGCTTTCGAATTTTCCTCAAGCCCCTTCTTTTGCAAAGCGACAATGATCTTATTTAATATTTTGCTGGACATAGTGAACCGCTCTTTCATGTCGCTATCATGAAAGTAGGCAAATACAATTTGCCGTACTTGCTGCAAGTATGTAAGACTGGGGATTAATTCAAAGAAGGAATGGATCGTTTTCATCGGATACAAATCCGATAAAACTTTCTTTCCCCAATCACTTAAAGGCTTATACCGATGAGCTTCCCAACTTGAAAGTTTATCTGCATCGTACTTGTAGAGGGAATCGGACGTGAAATAAAAAACGATCTGACTGAGCTCTTGAGGAGTAAAGCCGCTCTCCCGCAAGTAACGCTCCCATACCTCAGCTAGCGGATAGCCTTCCAAGTGCGTTTTTTCATGCTCCTCCTTTTGGTACCCCTTCAAGCGTTCAAGTCTTGCTCCCAGCAAATAGTTCTCCTTATAGCCAGCAAACCTTTCGCATGTATATTCATAGTCCCGATGTATATGAACCAAATCCGACAAACCTTGTAGAAACGTTTTGATCTTTGCGATCGGCATATTGAAAAAGTCTTTTACGCGAACATCAGAGTAGTCGGGAAGCTTGAGGAGCTCCTCACCCTTATTCGGATCGAATAAAACAAATCCGTTGTGCTCCCCCTTCTGCTCCTTTTGTTGCAGGCGATCGACCAGCATACGCTCTTTGTCCGAAGGCTCCTTGATGGACGCAATATGATGCTTAATTCGCTCATGATCAACACGGTTCCCATCTTCCTTCAGCACACAGAGCATCTCCAAAGCGCCTAAACGCTGCAGTTCCACCCGACTTTCAAGAAGAGTTTCAATAGATTGATCGAGCTGCTCCGAGTCCTGCTTAAGCAAAATCTTAATGACGCTTTGCCGAAGCGCGCCGGTTTTAAGTTTCAGAAGCCCTTGAACCATATCCACATCCTGCGGGGTCAGTGTCATTTCATCAATACGCGTCAATGCAGCTTCACGATTGGAAACACTTTTATCGGATAAGGAATCGAAAAGAAACTGTCTCTGCACCGAATTTGTTAAATCGCTCGTAAACGCACGGATCAAAGCGCTGCGCAGATCAGGACTGACACGATCCTTAAGGGCAATAACCTGGGCGATCAACTCAGGGTCCAGATCGTATGCCGTGAGATAAAGCATTTTATGGGCGATCGAATCGGTGGTGTGGGAATACGTCATCCAATCAAAGACTTTCGACTTTTCCGTTAGCTCCAGCTTCGACATTTGGAGCAGCATCGTTTTAAATAGTTCGAATTGCCGAACCCGTTCTTCTTTCCTTTCAAGCAATGGCACTCGTTCGATGATCGGCTTGTTCTTTAGGGCTTCATAATCCGGATGAGCTCTCCAAATGCTCGACCATTGATACACGTAGTTGCAAATGATGAGCGACTGCAGCTCCAAATCGGATTGCGCAATATAGGGAATGGAAAGGGAAAAACGAAGCTCATTATTCTGACTTTGTGTCAGGAAATATTGAGCCGTGATTTTTTGGTATATGGCCCCGTGATCCATAATGTGCAGGAGCGGATCATGAAGACGTTCTTCTTCCCTGACGGCGGTAGCCCATATGGAAAAGTAAAGCTTATGGACGTCATTGCTTTCCGCCCACTCCTGACGCAGACCCTCATCGCTCAAACAGGTGTGAGCGTACTCGATGCATTGCTTGACGACTCTGGTATTAGCTGCTTCAAGTGCAAGACCGGTCCATACATCCAGTGCCCGAATGACGGAGCTGTATCGAATGAAATCATGATCGATGATGACCTTTAATAAATAGGTAAAGGCTTCAATCGTGCCTTCGTCCATAGATTCAACGATACTTTGGCGCAGACCCTCCTGCAGCCGTGCAGCGATCAGCATCTGGCCTAGCATTTGGTGAGCCTCTTCTTGGTGGCAGAAGAAGATGCCTCTAATTACAGCCCGATTCAGAAGAGCGGTGTTATTATCCCCGAACAAAATCTCCTTAAGGGCATCAAACACTTTCCGATTGTTTTGGTCTAACTCGAAGGCAAGCACATAGGAAACCATCGAGCTGTCAGCTTGATGGACTGGTGTCGTGAGGTAGTCTATGAGCGAAAAATGGGTTCTGGAGAAATCGTAGAGAGCGAACAGCTTGCGAACCATACTTTCTACATGAACACGTGGGTTCTTCGTCCGGAATGGCCGGCGTACATAGCCAATGCTGTAGGGGTACTCGGTTATATATGTGGTTAAATACCTCATAATCTCGGCCGGATAGTCACCAGCCTTTTGTTTGATGATGGAAACGAAAGGGGCAAAATAAGAACCCCCTTTACCTTGCTCATGGATTTGGTCGAGGAGTTCGTCGATCTCCTGATAAGTCATGCGTCTTTCATGAGGCGCCTTATCCATATTCGCCAACATCAGTTTTTCCAATTGCTTAGTTGCTCCGTCTTTTCGTTGAAAAAATAGCACTTAGGTTCCCTCCATTACCAAAGTCGGCCCGCTAACATCGTAAATTTAATAAATATGATGTCATCCCCATCCTGTATGTCAATCCTGGTACTAAGATCGGAGATTTCCTCCTCGCGTAGATACACCCGAAATAATCCATCCTCGAAGGCTAAAAGCGCAGTTTGAATAGATTCTTGTTCATTCGCCTGTCGGTCGTCATACGTTGAGCCGAAACCTACTTTTCCTTCGATCCCTCTGGCATTAATGTCTTCTTCAGTTAAAAATGATATAAGCTGGCTATTCTCAGTCCGCTCATTGTATTTTTGTACATGGTTAGCGACGATTTCGGTAATTAACTCCCTGAGCGTACATGGGACAGATGAGAGAATATATTCCTTCTTTATCAAAAAAGGCTTTCTCTTTCCGATACTTTTTACGGTAAAAAAAATTCTCATCGCAACTCCGTTTCTGCCAGAGATTTGGCAATATCGTCTGTTAAATTACATTTTATTTGCCAATCAGTCGGGTAAATGGGTAAATATACCACTCAATCCATCATAACATACCATTTGTTTACTTGAGTAAGCTTTCTACTGTGTGAGAGCTATTCTATGAATAGCTTGCTGCGAATCAAATATGCTCTATAAAAAAAAAGAACCCGCAGCATTTTTTAAGCTGAGGGTCTTTCCTGTATATACTCATGAGAAGTGTCACCTGGGAATCACCCTACTCATAAATCTGCCGGTAGCTATAAAGACTCGTTCTTCCGTATCTATATAACTGGGCGACCTAAAAGGTAGTTAAAAGGATGTATACCATTCAAGTAAACCGTTGGCAGAACCTTGCGAAGGATTCAAATGAAGTTGAATAGACTTGAAAGGAGCCGTAGCGCGTTTCCGTTACCCCTATCTGTTCGGCGATCTTCCTGTACAGCTTATTCGTGTAGAAATTGCCTACCGCAGCCGGAATCCGCACTTCCTTTACTGCTTCGTTCATCTCTTTAATCTGAGACCGACCAGATGATCATTGAGCTGCACTCCTTTGATTTCGTATCCGAAGCGTTGCTTCAAGCGCCTCCCGAATCGACGGGAAGCGTGTCATGAGAGGATGAAAGTCCTCCCTAGATAATGCCAGGCAGATGCAGGGCGATTGGGTCACTATGCTTGCGGATCGCGGTACGTTATACATCAACGCGATTTCTCCGAAGTGATCCCCGTCCTCAAGCGCGGCGACCTTCCGGCTCTCTCCCGTCTCGGCGTCGCGGATGAGGACGTCGACCGTTCCGCGAACGATAATGTAGAATTTATCGCCCTCATCGCCTTGCTCGACCACAAGAACGCCGGCTTCGAATCTCTCCGTTGCGAAAGACTGGGAGATCTCTTGCAGCGCGTCCGGCTCGAGTCCCCCGAAGAAAGGCATCTGGCCGAGCCGGTTCCATTCCACGTGAACGTTGCCGCCCTTCGTCAACACGAATCCCTGCTGCTTGTCCCACATCCGGCGATATAAGCCATGACCTTGCATGAGCTCATCATGCGGGCCCGACTCGGCTACCTGCCCCTTATCGAGCACGATAATCTGGTCGGACATGGCCGCATACGCCAAACGATGTGTGACAGAGACGACCGCCCGGTTTCGCGCGAGCGACAGGATCGTCTCATTGACCGAACGTTCCGTCTCCGGGTCCAGCGCCGAAGTGGCTTCGTCGAGAAACAAAATCCTTGGCTTGCGAATAAGGGCTCGGGCAAGCGCAATCCGCTGGCGTTGTCCGCCGGACAGATTATCTCCCTGACCGTGAATCATCGTGTCATACCCATCCTGGAAGCCGACGATTGCATCGTGAATGCCGGCCGCCTTGGCAGCCTCCTCGATCTCCCGTTCCTCAGCGTCGGGTTTGCCTACGAGAATATTGTCGCGAATGGTCCCCCGCAGCAGGATCGAATCTTGAAACACGATGCCGACCTGCCTGAGCAGCGAAGCGTAATCGACGTGGCGAATATTCTCGTCGTCGTAAAACACCGCACCGCCCGTCGGATCCTCGAACCGAAGCAGCAGTTGAAGCACCGTGCTCTTGCCCGAACCGCTGGCCCCGACGATCGACGTATATCCGGTTGCCGGGATCGAGAGATCGAGCTGCCGCAGCACAAGCTCCCCAGGATGGTACCCGAAGGATACGCCCTGAAGCGAGATCTCGCGACGAACCTCCCGGAGCTCGAGCCTACCTTGCTCCTCCACATCGGGTCTCCAATCCAGCACGGCTTGGAAACGCTGAATGCTCGTCCTTGAAGCCAAAATAGCTGGAATTAGGGCGGTTACGCCAAACAGCGATTGCCCAACCATGATGAAGATGGAATTGTAGGCGATAAAGGAACCAATCGAGAGACTCCCGTCGAAAGTGAGATAGCTGCCGTAACCGAGAACAATAGCACCGAGGATCGAGATCGCCAGAAGCGGAAGACGATTCAAATTCGAGTTGACGAAGTTCCTTCGCACGCCGATCGATAGCATGGTGCGGAGATGGTTCTCCACTCTCGCCAGCATGGTCTGCCCAAGGTTAAATCCACGGATGACCTTGTAGCTTTTGATATTCTCATCGATTGAACCGGTGAATTGACCAAGCTCCGATAGGTAGGCCTCGTTCAGTTGAAGCGAGCGGGCTTTAAGCAGCCGGTAAGGCAAGAACAGCAGAGCAGAACCCCCGATAACTATCATCGTCAGCCTCCATTCCGTCGAGAACAGAATCGCAAGTCCGACGATTACGCTTAGAACCGATACAAGTCCGGAAGAGAGCGTCTGGATCGTCGCAAGCTGAATAGCCGGAATATCCTCCGTATACCGAGCGAGCAGATCGCCTAGACGAAACTTCTCGTAGAAGCGATGCGACTGCATCTGCATATGCTTGAACAATTTGATGCGATACTCGAACACCATCTTACTTCCGAGCTTCGCCTTGGCGTAATCGCCGGCGATTCCGAACAAGACGTTCAGCAAACCGATCAGCAGCAAGGCTCCGACGATGATAGCCAGCACTTTGGCATCTTTAGGAATCAAAGCTTTATCGATTAAATATTTGTAGCTGAGCGCGGACAAATAATGAAATAAGAGCTCGAACAGCCCTCCCGCGGCAATAAGCGAGAACAAGATTGGAGACGACCTTACATAGGCGGCAATTGTCTTGAACAGCATCGGCTAGACTCCTTCTTTCGGCAACCCTAAATTTAAGCACCCTTGTACCGCAATGCGGATAGGGGCGGATTTCATCGTTTATCCTTTATTATATCTAGGAGAAATGCTCTTTTACTGAAAAGAAAGCGCTTCATGTCAGGTTTGTTTAAGACTGATCGAAATTTATGTCGAAAAAAAAGAAGAAGCGCCTCTCCCTATTTGGAGAAGCGCTTCTTCCCGCAAGTGCGGGGATGGCAGGCTATGACCTTCGTTTAAAAAAAGGATGCCGGGTCCGAGAGCAAGCGGGAATAGTCCAATACGGCGGATTCCTCGGCATAATCGAGCAAGTCCAACAACATCCTATGATACTTGCGGGCGTCCTTTTCCCTGTTCAAGAGAATCAGCAGAGCGATCATCTTGGCATGCACCCGCTCCTCCAGCGGCAACAGCTGCGCCAATTTCTGCAACGGGTTTAGCGCAATCTCGTAGCGCTTTTGCCCGACATAGGCACCTACTATTGCCTCCAGCATCTCTGTATAGCTAAGTTCAAGATCTGCCTGGCGGGGAGCCGCCCATCCATAGCCGCTGCCGGTCAGAAATCCGTCCCCGTACAACTGAATGGCTTGCATCGCATGCTTTAATTCATGCGTGCTCCTATACTCCAGAACGGCTTGCTCGTACCGAGTAACATCATCGTCTACCAGGGCAAACCATCGCAGACTGTAGCTTCCTCCCGAAGTCTTCGACTGCTCCACGATTCCTTGCAGGCCGCAGGCTTCAAGATCCTTTCTTAACTGATAGATCGTTGAGTACAGCGTGACCTGAGATCGCTCCGAGTCCTTCCCCTGCCAGAGCTCTTCCACAATCCGTGCCTTACCGACTGGTTTACCGCCGAAATGATGAAGGTAGGCCAGCAGCTCTCTCCCCTTGGAATTGCGGAAGCGTACGGTCTCCCCTTTGTCCGTCAATATGGAAAAAGGCCCAAAGCTGCGGATAGCCAGCCTTCGCTCCGAAGCCGAACCTGTATGGCTCCGCTTCTCCAAACGCCTCAGCGTTCTGGCTAGATCTTCGTCCGCAATCGGCTTAAGCAAATAATCGATCGCCTCCACCTCGAAAGCTTCGCGAGCGTATTCCTCATAGGCCGTCAGGAACGCAATATGAATCTCCGGCCGCGGCTCGCAGCCTTCTCGCCACTTCCAGCCCATCATATCCGGGCATCTCCATGTCCAGAAAAACCAGATCAATAGGCTCCGCCGTCGTTAAAGCATGCTCTAAGAATAGCTTCGAGCTGTCGAACAAACCGCCCACTTGAACGCCGTCCATAGCTTCCAGAAGCTTGCCTACTCTTCTAAGAGCAGGTTGTTCATCGTCTACAGCGATGATCCGTATCACCCTCAAACTCCCCCTTCGTCCCAACCCCTATGAGGTACCCGAATAGTCACAATAGTCCCACTTGTGCAAGAGATCCCGCTCTCAATGTCGAGCCCCTTGCCGTACACCCTTAGCAAACGCTGATGAATATTGCGTAAGCCGACGCCCCCTTCGCCTTCGGCCTCCTTCACGAGAATCGATAGTATCGAAGCCTGCATGCCCACTCCGTCGTCCGCGACGGAGATTACGATATCCAAGCCAACCGCTCGAACCGATAACGTAACCGTTCCACCCTCTTCTTTTTTGGTCACTCCGTGCCTAACCGCATTCTCGACCAGAGGCTGCAGCGTCGTCGGAGGGAGCCAGCAGTCCGTACCCTCTTCGATTTCATAGCGAACGAGCAACCTATCTCCGAATCGAGCCTTCTCGATTTGCAGATAGGCCTCGACCAGCTCCAGTTCTTTGCGGAGTGGAACCAACTTCTGTTTGTTCTTGAAATCGAAACTCCCCCGCAAATAACGGCTTAGGTGGAGAAGGAGATCATGCGAGGTCTGCGGCTCGTCCAACGACAGGGAGATAATGGTATTCAGCGCGTTATAGAGAAAATGAGGATTGATCTGTGCCTGCAGGAACGCCATCTCCGAACGGATCGCTTCCTCCGCGGAACGCTTCATCTCCAGTAAGGTACGCGCTCTCGCCCTCAGCTCTTGCGGATGGAACGGCTTTGTCAGGAAGTCGTTCGCGCCCGCATCGAATCCATACATCAGATCCTCCGGTTCGCTCCTTACCGTCGTCAATAGAATCGGAAGCTCGGATAACGCATACTTCTCCCGCATGCGGCGGCAGGTCTCGTAGCCGGATAACCCGGGCATCATCACGTCCAGTATGACCAGGCCAATCCGGTCATCCGAGTTCTCCAACAGCTTCAGAGCTTCCAGACCGCTAGCCGCGGTGATAATCTCGTAAGGCTCGTCCAAGAGGACCGTTTGCAGCACCCGAAGATTGACCGGGTCATCGTCAACTGCGAGAATCGTCTGCCCTGTCTTTCCTTTACCCCTTGGCCCAGGAGCTTCGATGGCTTCCAGCTTGGCTGAACGCAGGCGTGCTTCCGCTAATCCGTCGATCGCCATGACCGATGGCGGTGCCGCCTCAGAACCGTTTACACCCGAGACCAGTGGGCTTCCTTCCGCAATCGGAATCGTAAACGTGAAGGTGGAGCCCTCGTTCACCTTAGAGGCAACCGTAACCTTGCCCCCATGCAGCTCGACCAGCCTTCTGGTAATTCCTAGTCCAAGCCCCGCTCCTCCGTATTCCTTCGCGACGGAGGTTCCCTCTTGCTCGAACGAGAGGAATATCTTCTCCTGCATATCCTCCGGAATCCCGATGCCGGTATCAGCCACGGCGATATGCAGCATTCCGCCTTCTGTTCGGGCCGAGACGACAACTTGGCCCTCTGGCGTAAATTTGATCGCGTTGCCAATAAGATTGTATGCGATCTGCAACAACCTGCTCTCGTCAGCCAGCGCATAGGGAAGCGAATCCGGCCAGTCGAGCCTCAGCAGGACGGGCTTCTTCCCGATATAGTGGCGGAAAACTTCCTCCTGCGCGGACAAGACCGCCCGAACGTCGACCCTCCTTAGCGTCAGCCGGATCCCGTTATTCTTCAGCAGCGACAAGTCGAGAATGTCGTTGATCAGATTGGACATGCGGCGCGCCACCGAGACGACGACCTCAAGTTGCTCCCTTTGCGTCTCGCTAAGCGGGCCGGACTTTCCTTCCGACATGGACTGGGTGAGATTCAGAATGCCGTGCAGCGGCGTTTTCAGTTCGTGCGAGGTATTGGTCAGGAACTCATCTTTCAATCGGCTCATGGCGATTAATTCCTCCGTCATCGTTCCGATGGTTCGGTACGCGTTCGTGAACCGCCGGGCAAGCTCTAACGCTTCGATGAAGACCAGAAGAATGAAACCGTAAGGCACCAGCTGCAGATCGATCCAGAGAATCCAGCCATCGCTGTACAAAATGTCGTGAACGGCGGCAGCGACGAACGCAAGCCAGCCCGACAACTGCAACAGCGCCCCCGCGCGGCCACGCCACAACGCCAGCGCGAAGCCATAAATGAAGTAGATTAGCGCGAACAGCGATACCATTTTGAAATACCCGATCCAATTGGTGTACAACTCCGTAGGCAGCAGCAAGACAGTTCCGATAAATCCAAAGCCGATTCCAACGAGGAGCTTGATGATCTTGCCGTTAAACTCCTTCGGATATAGACTTCGGACGAATAACGCCGCCATTGTAACGCCGCCGTAGTAGGTCAGATACTCGAGCATAATGACAAGCTTGATATCCGCCCCAGGGTACACCTCGACCAGATAGATTCCGCCCACGACCCATTGGCGAACTCCTCCGAGCAAACAGCAGATGCCGAAGTATAAAGTCGATCGGTCGTTACGACGCAGCAGATAAACCGCGATCTGGTACAAGCCGAGCAGCGCGCATCCGCCGAACACAGCCATGTCCACGAAGGAATTACGCTCTCTGATATGCTGCATGTCCCGCTCCGTACCCAACGTCAGGCTATACCAGATGCCGCCTTCCGGATAAATGTCGTTGGAGACTTGGATGAGCAAGTCGAACGCACCGGACTTGGGGTTAAAAACGACGGTCTGCGGCCGGTACTCAGATACAGTGTCCGACCCGTCCGTCTTGAATGATCCCGAGCGCGCAATTTCCTGCCCGTCCGCATAAATCTTATAGGCAGGCGCGATCGCAGGAATCCACAAACCAAGGGGACCCGTATCGCCCTGCGTCAATACTCGGAGCCGGTAGGTTGCGTAACCGCGTCCCTTCATCCCGTAGCGAGTCCATACACCAGGCACCTCCGCGAGTGTACCCGATTTCACTTCGCCTACACTGTCGATTCCGCCCCCCTCGTCCTCCGGCAACAGCCGCCCGCCGCTCAACATCCAGTCGCCGTTCAACCTAATCGGCCCGTCTTGGTTCAAAGCCCAATCTCTTAGATCGAGAACGCCGTCTTGCGCTCTCGGCTCGGCGCTTCCGGAAGCCAACCCGAAGATAGACAGCGTCAACGCCGCGATCAACGCGACGACGATGGCTGCCAAAGACACCTTTCTATTTCCACGATTCTGAAGCATGAACACTCTCACCACCCGACATGCCTTCCGATTCTCAGCATCTATGTAGCCCTATTGTACAGCATCGGTCGAATACTGCGCTATTGGATTGTCGAACGATAGATAGCTTGAAATCGACAAGCTCCTTTGCGAAGCCGGGATTCGCAAAACTTTTGACCTCCCTACGCTCGCTGTGTTTCAGTTGCTATTTCACTTGTTTTCGAAGGTAAGAGCGGCCGTTTCTTTCACAGGAGCCATAGAAGAGAAATGAAAAAGGCGACCCATAAGCAGGAACTTATGCGGTCGCCTTTCTTCACATTCTCACGGCTTCAAGCTCTCGATCGGCTCGCTCTCATAGTCAGATTTCCAAGGCTGGAGCGGTCCCTTTACGCCTTTACAGCCCCTTTCAATTCCTCCAAGAAGATCATCATCGTATTAGGACCACGCCCGATAAAATCATGCAGCCTCATCACATACTATTAGTACAACCGTTCATAGACGGCCTGCCTGAGAAATCCATATCTCTCGTTGGTCTGGATTTGAATTGTGTTACCGAATATAAGTACAATCCACCCTTGAGGATGAAATTTTCCTTTACACTTATTGAAAAATGATTGCATTTTTCCAAAAAAAGTCCGAGCTTCCGGATTATTCCGGCAGGATGGACAAAGGGAGAACATCAATTTTAACCATATTATTAGAATTGCTGAGGCTTTGAATATTGAAGATATTCGGGAGATCATTGGTCTTGTTGTGGATGGTAGTGCCGAGGGTGAGTTTAACAATACAGAACGAAAAAAACACCAATTCTAGGTCTTTTGTCTTTTCGCGTTTGTAACGGAATGCACTAGCTCAAATCCATTGTCATCCAAGCAAAATCATGTTATTTGTCCAAAATGGATCACATTGAGCGCACAAAAATAACAGACCTGTCCAAGTACCAGACAGGTCTGCTTATTTTGTAGTGAAGATTTAGTTCAAACTATCTATGAGTATTTTCACTTGAGGATTGAGGTTCAACGCATTCAGTAATACCGTCAGAGCCTCAGCGCGTGTGGCATTGCCCTGCGGATCAAATACGCCATCCTTCTTGCCATTAATAATACCTGCTTCTGCTGCATCCTTAATTGAATTCGCTGCATAAGAGCTTGCACGGGAAATATCCGTAAATTTACCTTTGGAAGCATCTTTGTTCACACGATCCAAGTTCACAATTCGGGATAGGATGATGACGATTTCTTCCCGGCTGATCGTTTGGTCGGGCTTGAATGTTCCATCGTCATAACCACCAAGTACTCCTGCATTAGCGAGTTTTTCAATAGCATCTTTGGCCCAGTGACTGCCAATATCGCTCAGTACAATAGAATGATTAGCACTACCGCTGATATCGAATACGCGAGAGATGAGCGTCGCGAACTCCGAACGTGTGATTTTGCCGTCAGGATGGTACGTCCCATCTCCATAACCTTCGATAACGTGCAGTTTTACGAACGTATCGATCGTCTTTTCAGCCCAGTGGCCTTTAATATCAGCTAATTCAATCTTGACATTAGCTTTCTTAGCTTCTGCAACCATAGACTCGAAAGCATTAATTAAGTTTACAATATTAACAATGCTGCTCTTGAATACATCAACCGTAGGTTGCGTAGGTTCAGGAGTCGGTGTCGGATGAGGTGTTACAGGCGGAACTGTCGTCGTTGGCGTTCCTCCTGTTTGTGTTGGTGTTCCTGTTCCTTCTGCTACAACTGGCGTTGCACTTACAATATTAGAATAAGTACTTTCCGTTACTGTGTTTGCTGCAGATGTTTTGAAATAATACACAATACCATTTGTTAATCCAGTCACCTGATAAGCTGCTGCTGTTACTGTAGTAGGAGTGCTGATTAAATGATAGGTTGAATGATCTTGTGATTGATAGACATTATAATAAGTAGCTCCCGTAACGGACGACCAAGTTAAAAGGATTTGTGAATCTCCAGCTTTCGCAACAAGGTTTGTTGGCGCTGTAAGTTCTGCTGGTGTCTCTGGTATTTTTGGCGATGCTGTTACTGTAATTGTTGCTGTTCCTATTTTATTAGAATCCTCGGTTGATGTTGCAGTAATGGTATAGTCACCTGTCGCTGCATTTGCTGCTACTGTTACTAATCCATTCTCACCAACTGTTACTTTTGAACTCTCATCGCTGCTTGCCCATCTTATTGTTTGTGCCGCTCCGCCAACCACCGTTACTGTAGCTGTCAGTTGCTGAGTTTCGCCTTGGGCAACACTCGCTGTTGTTGGACTTACGCTTACACTTATTACTGCCGCCGTTGGTTGTACGACGCTTTTCGCCGGAACAGTGACGGTGATGCTTGCCGTGTCCGCCTTCGAGTTATCGCTCAATCTCGTTACTTCCAGCACGAGATTCACCGCCCTGTCCGCGCTCGGCGGTATGATTGTACCGTTTAACGCAATGACGCTTGTATTGCTAGATGTCTTAATGGCTACGGTATAGCCTGCTGGTACGCTAGGCAGCGTCAACTTCGTCGCGTCCTTCACTGGCGATATCAATGCCGTGATGGAATCGGCCACGATTTGGGCGCTAGCATTAGCGGCTATGTTGATCGTTACACTCGCAAGGTTGGATTCCATTTTACCGTCATTTGCCTTGAACGTAAACGTATCCGTACCTGTAGCTCCCGGATTCGGCGTATACGTAAACGAACCTGTTGCCGAATTCGTAACCACTGCCGTTCCTTTAGTTCCATTCGTTACAATGCTGTAAGACAGCGCGTCTCCATCCACATCGATTGCGCTCAGTGTGCCACTTATTGCCGTATTCTGAGGCCCGTTGAATGCCGCATCGCTTGCAACTGGCGCATGATTCGAAGTCTGAATATTGACAGTAATCACAGCCGCATCAGAATCAGCAATACCGTCGTTTGCCATGAACGTAAACGTATCCGTACCGGTTGCTCCCGGATTCGGCGTATACGTAAACGCACCTGTCGCTGGATTTATGACAACTGCCGTTCCTTTCGCAGCATTGACTGTAATCGTATACGTAAGAGCATCCCCATCATAACGGCTAACCGCCAAATTTCCGCTATATACAGCGTCTTGCACTGTGTTCACAACTGCGCTTACAGCCGTAGGGTTCTCGTATAAAGAGAGTGAAAAATCGTCTATATACGCTACTTTTCCATCGTTGCTCGCAGTTGTATTTTTCCATGAGTAGATATTGGCAGATGTGTTCGTGGCGCCTGTTTTGAAAATGATTTTTCCCTCTGAAAAGCTCAATGTGCCTATCGATTTCGAAATTTGCGTACCACCATAATTTTTGACGCCAAAGCTTTGGGTATTTCCGGCATCCATAACTTTGATCCAACCTCTAGCTACATAGTTAGTATTCGGTGTCAAACCGCTTACCACTTGTTCAGCACCTGAATTATTGCTAATAAACTTCACAGCATTGCTGCCGGAATGCACATTGGCCGGCTCGCTAATGATTGTGGCGCCAGTACCATAGAACGAAGACCAGCCAGGAGGAGGCGCGGTTGTACCTGCTTCGAATCCACCGTTTTGCAGCAGATTTGATTGAGCAATCGCTACGGTTACTGTGCCGACGCCAGAATCCAACGAGCCATCCGATGCTTTGAACGTAAAGCTGTCGTTCCCTGTCACTCCCGGATTTGGCGTATATACGAAAGCGCCCGTACCGCTATCTATTAGCTGAACAGTCCCTAGTAACCCGTTGCTAACGATCGAAAAGTGGAGCTGATCGCCGTCGGGGTCACTCGCAGACAGTGTCCCGGTTACCGTGCGGTCTGCTTTCACACTGTATTTCGCATTCGAGATCAAAGGCCGGTGATTAATTCCCGGTGTATCGCCCTGGAATTCGAATGCTCCGAGGTCCGGGAATCCTTTATACAATGGATTACCCTTATAGTCTTTGCCGCCGTTATTACTCATCACAATTCCTGCATTAATCGCCGGGGAATCCGGCTTCAATTCGTAAGCATTTGCTGTCAGCAGCCCTGTTCCTGCACCGCCCGGATTCACAAACTTTGGATCGGCAGTAACTTTGTTCGGATCGCTAGGCTCAGCTGCTGGATGAACGCCGCCCGCCTCATAGAACACATTGTTGCTGAATAAGGCATTGCTCCAGCTGTTATTCAACCAATTGGTTGGGGTGGTCGTGTTCGTGTTATAGAAAATATTATTAAAGAAACTGTAACCTTTCTTCACCGTATTGCCCGAACCCATAATTTGGTTCTTACTGCCATCATAATAAAACACATTATTATAAATGGCACCCGTCGTCTTCTCATCAAATGCGAAATGTCTGAATATAATACCGTCGTTCTGGCTCACGTTGTAGCGCAGTACATCATTATCATTGGTTCCCATGAGGAGCATAAAGCCCATCGGATTGTCATGGCTGTAATTGTACTGGTATACGGTATTAATCAGGTATTCATCAAAGTCAAAGGCACAGCCATCCTGATTACTAGCAGGTCCTCCGGTAACTTCGTTATATTGAAGAAGAGTGTTTTTGGCGACAGCCAGCCAAATCCCTGCAATGGCGTTACTGCTTGCCACCCGAGTGCCGAATTTGCTCAGGTAGTTGAATTCCACCACGGCCCCATCGGTATCGCGCAAAATAATGCCATCACCGCCGACATCCTCCATGGTGTTGTGGCCGATATAAAAATTCGTGTTCCAATTACCAAATTTATAAGTGGCTGTTGTTCCAAACGAATCGTCATTCACATAGTTCGTATGAGCCGCAACGCGAATAGCAACGCGATCCACTTTACGAATCGTATTATTTTCAACCCTCACATCATTAAATCTGGCGGTTGTCGGTTGGCTCGTCGGAGCCGTCCCTTTCACAACACCGATGATTCCGCCGTTTTCTTTAGGGCCTGCGTTGTTGTTACCGTCAATATCATGCACATAGCAGTTTCGGATATAAATGTGGTTATACACCCGATCACTTTCATTGGCATCAATGGTAAAGAAGATACCCGCTCTAAGAGCAGCAGCGTTGTTGTTCTCGGTCGTAAAGTCGTCGTCATTCGTTACTTCCAGGTTATTGATTTCCCAGTATTCCTGATTTTTCAGAAAAACGGCCCCTGTGTTGTAGGTTGTCGTCGAATTGTAAATCGTAGTATCGAAATTATTGCCCTGTCCATTGATGACGGGCTTGTTGCCCGTGCCGTATTGGTCGATGACGATCGGACTGCCATCTGCTCCTGAACCTTTGGGCCATAATTGACCGTTCCACGAATCACCTGCTTTTAACAAAATTTTGTCGCTAGGGATAAATGTTGTGCCGTTGACTTTATTGAGTGTTTTCCATGGTGTAGCCGCACTTAACCCATCATTCGCATCATCTCCTGAAGATGAGCTGACATAGAAGGTATGGCTTCCTTGTCCTAAAATCGTGATTGTACATTGATCCACGACACCGCTGCCGTCCTGAGCAGTTGCTTTTACGGTCACGATTCCATTTGAAATGGCCGTCAATAAGCCCGTGCTGCTGATCGACGCACTTCCCGTCCCATTTTCTACCGTCCAGGCTACGTTATTCGTTGCCGCTCCCCCAGGCTGAGCGGTCGCTCCCATTTGAAGTTGACCTGCGCGCGAAGTTATTGCTGTTGCACCGCCTGCTCCTGCAACGGTCAGAGATGAAATTTTAACATCGAATGTCAGCTGCAGCTTATTACTCTTTACGCCGCCAGCGTCATTGGACGTTGCTTGAATTTGCACGGTTCCGGCTTTGACTGGTGTTAGAACACCTGTGTGCGATATCGTAGCAACGTCTGTTCCTTGCACAATAGCCCATGTGACGGATGGATCTGCCGTGTCAGCCGGTACGATTGAAGCGCTAAGCTGAACAGGATCAAGTGTGTTAAAGCTTGTAGCTCCCGATGGCGCTTGTATCGTGATGCCTGCTGCCTTTATGGTTTGCCCAGATATCGTAATCAGAATGCTGTTGGAAATTTCCGGCTTAACCGTGGAGGTGGCCGTTACTTTTACTGTCCCATTCCCCTTTGCAGACAATAAACCAGTTGCAGATATTTCAGCTTTGTTTGTCGGAGTGCCGTCTGTATTTTCCACTTTCCATGTAACCATAGAAGGTGCGCCGGCAGGATTTACAGCTGCTGTCATTTGCAGTGTACCTGCATCTGCTGTAATGGCAGCTGCACTGCCTTGACCGGACACGGTTAAACCTTGTAAATCAGCAGTCGTAACGGGAATCGATATAGTAGCAGATAGGCTCGTACCAAGCTTGGTCGTTTTAATGTCGTCATAATAAGTATCGGAATTATTAGGCAGCCAATTTCCGAGCAAAGCAACATATTGGTATTTGGTTTCGGCAGTTGTCGTTCCAACCAGAGTTCCGTCTATGTACATTTTGGCGTCCGTGCCCGAGGTCAGATCCCATTTGAACTCATGCCAGGCTGGCGCTGTTCCACGATTTACTGATGTAGCGGAAAAAGAGGAAGACATCAGTCTTGATGTGAATTTAGTCCCCGATCCCGTACTGCCATCCCAATGTTCCCCCAGGAGTAACCCGGCTGAGACATTTACAGCCCCAGAGGTGGTTTGAGTACCTACATAAATATTGTTTCTAGATTGGTCAGCAGGGGAAACAGCGCCAGCGGAACCATTATAAAACCATGCCGTAACGATACCATTCAAGGCTGTGCCCATATCTACCCTTACGGTATTAGTTGTTGGTCCTGAGCGATTAGCGCTATACGAGCCGCTATGTGCTGGAACGCCAGCACCTGTTTTGGCAACTACCGATGTAGTTGTTGTGTTAGTAGCTCCCGGGTCATAAGTAAAGCTGCCTAAATTCCCATTTTCAAAGCCTTCAAAATATTTCACATCGAGATACTTGACGTCAGCCTTAACATCAACAGGGACATTGCCCGCAGAGCCATCGTATGTCAAAATGCCTGTTGCGTCATTGATCGTTACGCCTTGAGCGGTTGAAGAATAATGAACGCTGCTCAATTGGGGAGCTGTTGAGTTGGAAGCAGTGGTTTTCTTCAACTCGATATCAGATCCGTCGCTCATGTGCGCCATTACTTTTAACTGCACTTGCTCGCCAAGCGTCACGATCTCCGATTTGTCAGCAACAACATAGGTGCTAACTACCGTGGGAATGGCCGATGGTGATGGAATGACTGCCGCATAGGCTGTATTGCTACTGCTTCCTACAGAAAAATTAGCCACATTAACAACCAAAAGTGAAACAACACCGATAGATACAGTGCGTTTTAACGTTTTAATAAATTGCATTGTTCACAACTCCTTTGTATGTATGTGAAGCTACACTATACGATTTGTAGGCGTATTTTATCCCTCCTTAAAAAGAAAGCGCTCTTATTTCAATCATTCCATGTAATTCTTTCAACGCTAACCTCATTAAAAGACACTTACTCCCTTTTAATGATACAAATATATATCAAATAAGACCGCGAAATATCTTTACCTTTTTGTGTAACCTCTTTACATAGTTAATGTCGGGGCAGAGCAATCAGCATATATCTTCAACCTCGAGAACTACTCCCCCTCGCCAATTAGGATTTTAACTCAGAATATCACCCTTGCTTCTCAGATATCAGAGGAGACCCTTGAACGGATCGTTTAAGGGTCTCACTGATGGTATTGCCCGAATGTGCTTATTTCACTATCTCTATTATGTTAAGCGGGTGATGGGAATCGCAGCTCTTGACACGGATCTTGGAACTTTCTTTAAATTTAATGACATTGAAGTTACATCCAGTGATTTCGATAAACAGTCTGTGCTTGAAATTGACCGTCAATTTAAAAGAGCGACATCGAATTGGTTTTCGGGGTCGCTCTTTTGATTCGGAAGACCATTCTCAATTCTAATCTCCATCGTGGTTTTCTAACCCTACTCCCGCTTCTCTTCTCTGACAGGCTTCACTTCAGCAGGTATGGGTTCACCCTTCACATACTCTACATCAAACCGGCCGTTGTAACCGAACAGAGGCCCAAACGCTTTGTTATGAACCTGAACATCAATCCGGAACTTCCCTTCTACATCGTCATACCATTCGCAGACATCTGCATAGCCCGAAACTATCATTGGAAATCGGAATCTCAGCAGCCCCTCATAAAAATATTGATTGCCTGAGCGCAGCTTGATGCCGCCATTGTCCGCAACGGACATGTCGATCTCTACGACAAGATGCTGGTGTGTGCCCAAGTAATCAATGATTTTTTGACGCTGCTCGCTGTAAATCATCGTAGCATCAAATTTACGTATCCGATTTTGAAAATCAAAGCTCCGCACCCAAGTAACAGTCTCTCGTCCAAAACTATCCATATAGGCATAGTTATGTATGGTGAATGGAATGTTCTCACCTTTTTGCGGAAACATAATGTTACGCCACGTCCCAATGTATAAAAATGGCAGCGTAAACCACTTGCCATACCAAACTTTGTCCATTGTTCCACGGCCAATAGCCGCTATGCCATCGCTGCTACTGAAACCAAACCGTTTCTGAATTTCAGGATGCAGCTTTGAGAACTCCGCTCCAAGCACTTTTTGATAAATTGACCCCATCACTATTCATCCTTCCCATGTACTGTGCGCTTACATCGACTGGCATCAGGCAAATCATGCAGTTGCAATAGCCCTACAAGGGATAAAGCAATCATGCTGACATTGAGTGAAATTGGATTGAAAGGCTCGACATAGACATGAGGCTGCCCAATTGCACTAATACCAAGCAAAACCATGAGAATCAGGTTTAACAGGTACATGATCTTTCTCCATTTTCGACCAAGTAATAAAAGAAAAAGACCAAAGCTGATTTCACAAATCCCCATTACAGCCAGAACAATCGACTCATACCCGTGAAAGAGCCCCGTGCTCTGCAAAATATCCATTTCACCAGAATTCTGAACGAGAAGTTTCGGAACGAGACCTTGATATATCCAGTCAACTGAAAGAATACTTATGCACAATAAGTCTGTCAGAGAACGGCTGAAGGAAACTCGAGGTGAGATCTCCTTTTCGAGCGACAGCCTTAAGCGATCAAAACTCCAAGCTGTTGCCCATCCCATCATAGGCCTAAATATCAATTGATCAAACCATTCCCCCACCTTGCCGAATCGCGTTTGATAATCATATCGGGTAATGAACCGAACCCCTCCATCCGTAGGGATGTACTTCCAAAAACCGGCCCCCTCACGAATCAGAGATAGTGATTGATCTGAACTAAATTTTAAAACCGAAGTTCTCACATCATCTTTTTCATATGTGCTATACGTTTCCCCTAAGCCCTCTATGCGCATCCCGAATCCGATCTTAGTCGCATATTTAAACTGTTGGAGATCGGACTCCTTACTCTTTGGCAAGTATTGAATCTCAGAAAATCGCAAGTCCCAACTCTCGTGCAGCACCGGGTCCTGTGAATATTTCCACAACGACTCTATATCCGTTTGAATCATAATTTCCACATATATCGGTTTTCTAGGCAAGAAGATCTCCTCTTTTCAAAAGCCATTTTCTCATAAAAGTGATCTATCCTAAACTGACTTCGTATGCCTGCACTTAGGAAATGTGGAACAACCCAAGAATGCCTTTCCCTCTTTACCTTTTCTCGAAACATCGGAGCTCCGCATTTGCAAATCACTTTTTCAGTTATAGCTGTTTATGTTTGAGATTTTTGAATTTCAGATTGAACCACATTTTTTATATCATCAAAATGATGTACACAAGTAAATAAAATGTAAACAGCAGCTCCTAAAAACCAAATAACAGTTGCAAGCTTCTCCGGAACCCACTTACTTAGAAAACGGTAAAAAGAATACCCCCTGCTATCGAAAATAGAGCCATACAACCTACAATAAAGATTAATGGAGTAAACAGATTTTGAATCACCAATTGAATTAGTTCATTAATTCATTATATATAGATTCCATTCTGAGTCTTGAGGTACGATGTCAGTGGATCTGCTTAGATAAATTCGACATAGAATTACATACGCCTTCCAACTTTGTAACATACACAAGTAAATATAAAACTAGGAGGTTAGGTTGATGAGGTTTATGCAAATTGGACTACTTGGATTGATTATGGGACGACACCCTGGGGAGATTTAGGCAATGCAGGAGGTAGACTCGAAAAAGGAAAAAACCTTCAGCAGACTTGAAGGTTTTCCCTTTGTTTCTTTATGACAATCATGCAAACCTATTCCAAGATAAGTTAATACTTCTTTTAGTGATCAAGCAATAAACTCAGCCATAATCCTACTTATATCAAAAGGAGTAATTCCCTCACTCACCGAAAACACCGTCTGTGCGCTCTCTGCCCGCTCCACGACTCGCCCCCTAGCCACAGCATGCAGCATGAACAAATCATACAGGTTAGGTTTCTTTAAGGAGGTCATGGCTTTTCCCATTAATACCATCCCATTATGATTGCCCTCTACATTGTTGTAGTAGTGAGGATGCTTTTGCAGGGCCAAGTCGCACCAGATGATCTCCCGCTCCACCAAATCCATAATAACGGGAATCGCAATTCTCGTATCCGCCGCAAGATCAATGCGATCCACCACAGACGAAGGTTCAAAAATCTCCCCCGAACTCGGATACTTCCTCATCATCCAACCCGCAAAACATTCCGGAAGCTCACAGTAAGGCTGCTCCGTGAACGAATTCAGCGAAGCGACAATGTAGCGTCCACCATATTTCACAATAGAAGGAATATCCATATCGATGAATTCACAAGCGCCGTGAGGAGCTGAGGTAATATCCCCGCTGTGAGCAGCTTTATATCGATCGGAGCGCAGATTCGTGTAGGAGATATGCTCGACATACTGCCACTTCTCATCATACATCACAGCCGAGAGGTCAATATCCACTCTTCCTGTATGCTTTCCGTTAACAGTCCCTTCCTTCCACCATAAGAAAAAGCGGATCGTGTCCCCTTCCGGCATCTCCAGCCGACTGCCGCGAACGATGGTACGCAGTGCCTTACTCGCCGACCTTTGAGCAAAAGGCATGACATACCGCCTCAAACTCTCATCGACATAAACGTCTCCCAGTGAAGGTAGTTCGGAGAACCGCTTTATTAATGTACTTTGGCATATCTGTACAATCGTTTCACAAGTCCCGGCTTCAATATCTGGCAGCGTGTTCTTGATCGCTACGGCTTTGCCTACATTTCCTTTTGGGAAAAATGTCCGCAGTTCCTGCCTTTCATTCCGATACTGAAAATGAGCCATAACTTGCAGCAGCACGGGCGTTGACACTTCCGCAGCAATTTCTGTGAACTTCTCAACCATTGAGAGGGCATTCTCGCTGATCCTGAGCAAATGATCTAGTCGTCTAGCGAACTCCCCAGCGCGATTCTTTAATAGATCCGCAGCTAATCCTGCATCCATCTGGCGGAGCGCATTCTCCACTTTGCCACCGAAGGTTGCATAGGGTTTATTATTTCGCAGGATGTCAAAAGCCTCCTTGCAGCCCTCAAACTTATGCTTATATTCAGCCGGATGCAGGATTTCTCCGAGACGGATCCAGCGATTTTTATAGCGCAGCATATCCTCAACCTTGTTTCCGCATTGTTCTAGCAACTCCAACAGCAATCGCCTCTCTGGGCGCCTGAACTTGCGGAACTTCGTATTCGTTGCTAGGCTTACATCCCCATCCGACAGCGCAGCAGCTAATCGCAGGATATCCGTTGCGGTTTTCAGGTGTTTTCCGATGAGCTTGATGTTGGCCTTATCATACTTAAGTAGCGCAGCCACTACGAATCCCACATTTTCTTTTAAAGGAATCTCGTCCGGCAGCACGGAACTAAGATCCTCATAAGAAGCAATAACCGAATGAATATCTTCCTTGTCCGCCTCGGATATCGAACTCTTCGCTCCAATCAGATTCCGAATGACTTGATCAAAATCTTCCAAACTACCTAGATCAATCATCTCCAAATCAACCTGATCCAACAAGGGAAGTCTCTCCAGCGCAACGTATTCGGGCAATCCCAACGTTAAATAGTGATGGATCGCTTGCAAATAAAGCTCCGCTTCACTTACCATCATCACTTGTTGCGGAAAATTCGGATACATAGGTCTGAACACGACATTCGCCCCTACCAGCGACTTCAAATCCTCCACCAACGGATGATACATGCCTAGAACCGACAACGTTTGAAGAACGTCTATCAGCTTTCGAAAAGGTAAATCCTAAGTACTCTACATTTTTCATTGCTGTTGCGATGTATGTGAGAGGAAGACGGTTATGACCAGGATGTACCATGATCTTCCTATTTCTTTTTAGATAAATGGTATTTCTCATTACGGCATAACGCCTCCTCATAGGTTCTGGATACACTCAGGAAACTTGCCTCTCTATATCGACCATTGATTTAGAAGGAAGAGAGGCAATAGCCTGATTCGTTGTCACTTCAAGGAAAGCTGCTGCCCTAGGATCAGGGTAGTTGTAGAAGGAAGGATGGCAATGGCCTGAAGTAACGTTATCATCCCATAATTTGGAGGGCGTGAACATGGTGGAAGTATGGCGACGGTGGTAAAACAGCCATTTTTAGGTTGAAAATGTCTTTCCTAAATTTAGTTGAAAAACAGTTAAAAACAAAACCCCCTTAACTAATAGTTAAGAGGATTTCGTACTAAATCATGCTTGATTCCAATGATTGATTCTAATCATGTTTAATATTCAATTCTTTGAAGTCCACCTTTAAACCAACTGCAGTCATAAAATCTATACCTAATATTCCATCAAAACCATAAGGCTCTCTTGTCATACCTAATTGAAGTTTAAAAAACGGTAAATTTATACTTCCAATTTGTAAGCCTTCTACCACTTGCTCATAACACAACTCACTTGCTCCACCAACACCATATACATTCTTTTGGCAGTTCTGTTAATGACAATGAAACTAATGGAAGACCGTCATCAATTCTAAGCTCCATCATGATTTTCGAATTCCTGTAAAGTAATCCTCAATAACTTCAATTTCTTGTTTACTTGTGTGAAAGACATAAAATTCACGTTCAGGGTTTTAAGCTAGCAACAATCTCTTGATATCCAACCTTCACCTTGCGAAAATTAATTTGAATCCGTTATTTTCCCGATAATTTTATATATAATTGTATAAATGTTATTATTTAGTTGTTGATTTATTCTCACCTTTGTCTAAAGGAGAAAACACAATGAAGAAAAAAATTAGCGGTTATTTAAATCTCGTTGCTACAATAAATGCAATCATACTGACTATTATTTTTTTGTTTTTCAATCCCTACAAACAAGAAGAGATAAATTTAGAACTTGTTATTTTACTTACTTGCTTGGTCATTTTGCCTTCGATTGTGAGTCTTTTGTTCTCTCTTATGAATAAGAAACTGGTAGCCATTATTGCTGCAATTATTACATTGCCATTGTGCTTATATTTTGGATTTGCTAAGATTCCAAGTGTATTCAACCTTTTCTTATTAACACCAATTCTTTATTTACTTGGAACCAAATTTAGATTCTTTAGTGAGAAAATTTGATAAGTAGTAAAAAGGAGACTGCATCAATACATGCAAATCTCCTTTTTGTTTTTAATAATTTCCATTTGGTCTTGGTGATAGGTACATATATAGATTAGCATACGTCGTTCCTGTCAATCCGCCTAAGAAGAGTTACTTCAGTATATCGCCTTTTGTCGGAATACGGACTCCCTGGGGCATATTAAAGGAAGATACGCCGGAGGACTGCTGTACGCCAGGATTCCGTATCGTGATGCTGATCTTCAGATTGGTACTTCCCAAGTAGCTTGTTCCGTTACCCGTTGGCATATTTTCTACAACTTCTCCTTCATACGCAAGCTTGCCATTATCGTACATCTTGCCGGTTCCGTTGGCATTTCCATTCACGAAATCTCCGTCGTATGCAATCGCGCCATTCATATAAAACTTGCCTTTACCCTGGTAAATACCATCCTGATGTTCTCCTTCATAATAAAGCGTTCCGTATTCGTAGAACTTGCCTTTCCCTGACATGACTCCAGATGTGAATTGGCCTACATACTTATCCCGCTCATCGTCGGTAATAAATGTGCCCGTACCGTTGTATTTACCGTTCTTGAACGTTCCCGTGTACCTTGTTTTTCCATTCAAATGGTATTCAACTCCCGTTCCCTCAGGAATGACCGAATCTGGGGCGACCTGCCCAGCGTATTGCAGATAGCCTTCGGGAGCGTAAATTTTGGCATCCCCCAATTTATTATTCTCCGGACGTGTCATTTCCGAATACAAGCTGCCATCCTCGTTGTAGCCTATGTCCTGAATGACTCCATTAACTCTTTTTCCTTCTGAGCGCAGTTTCCCGTCTTCGAAAAACGTTTTGCCGACCAAAATTACTTTTCCGTTCACGAATTCGCCTTCATAACGCTTTTGTCCGTTCGGGTAGTACGCTACCCCTTGTCCATGCGCCACACCATTTACTACCTCACCTATGTATTTGTATGTTATATCAGACATTTTGACCGTCGTTTCTTTCACAACCGCACTAGGCTTATCCACTTTAGCAGGCACTGACGATGCAGTCGCTGGCATGCCGGCAGTTGCCGCTCCATTCTCTCCAGCCTTGGAGGTGCTACCCGGCACGGGTTCATTGGCAAGGACAGGTGAAGCGTTCTGAACAGGAGGTATGGAGGAAGATGGTTCAGACTTTACGTAGACAGGCTGGTCCGTGATTTTCTCATACAGTTTGTAGCCCAATGTTCCACTAATAGCAAGAAGAGAACCTAACAACAAAATAGCAAGCACATTCTTCATGAAGTCACCTCAAAGATTATTTAATTTTGGATATCATCTACATAACGCAAATACATATATTTCCTATATAGACAATGACCTCTTTTCTACGTTAGCATACTAGAGGTGATTTTGAAAGTATCATTGGGACGTTTTCTGTTCAGCAAAAAACTCTCATCTTGAGAGGTTGTGAAAACCCTGTTAATCTCCTACATGCTATTCAAAGCGATTTCCTTCAATTCACTTTATATTCTCAAACCTCGTTGAAAGCCCGTCCGAGCGATTCAAATGAAAATATGTGATAAAGTTGTCTACCGAGGTATCGCCGCTTTTCAGTTTCTTAATCATTTTCCGGCTTCGATTCAAAATATAATCTTTATGATTAACGAAAAAAACAAATCCTAAGCCAGATGTCATGCTAAATCCCTCAAGATCGAGCACTCGTGTGTAGATCAGGGCACTGCTTATTATGCTATTGCTTAAACCAATATCGATGATTTTAACAGACTTGTTTAAGTCACCCAAAATGTCATTTAGCATAAGCACCCCTTCTATCTTATCGACGTGTATGACCTCGTATAAGGAGGCCTTTGATTGCAGCATTGCTGCTATCAATTCGTTCTCGACCTGATTCTCTGAGGGATAGTTCTCTGCGAACAGCGATAATGTATTCTTTCCAGCACGGATTTTCTCATAAATATTAAAGTCACATAGAGCCTCATAATCAGCCTCATTTTCAATAACCACCTTATTCTGGTTGTTAAGGATACCCAGAGTATAAGCTGCTTGTTTGAAATCAACTTCATGAACGTACTCATTCAAAATTTTTGTATGCAGTTCTACTTGTGTTTGTCTATATTGCTTGTACCGCTCAATGTTGTTCAAAGTTATTCCTCCATTCTAAATTCAGTCCCTTTTAATAACAACCACACGTTCTCCTGCATCCCAGCTTACCTCTGCGCCAAGAGCTTCACTGACAAAGCGCACCGGAACTAATGTCGTACCATTTAATAACCGCGGTGCCACATCTAGACTTACCTCTTTATTGTTAATAAAAGCTTTATCTGAATCAATTACTAACTTAACGCTTATATCTCCTTTTTCAGCTGTAATGCTTTGCATTTCCCCATCCCAAAACACCTGAGCTCCCAAAACGCTGAAAATTCGGCGCATAGGTACAAGAACAGTTCCGTCCTTCAACAAAGGCTCCTCATCCGCTGAAAAGTCCAATAAGTTATCATTTAACATTAAAGCTATCTGATCCCCATACTTAACAACAACACCTAATTTTTGCTTTTCCTTAACAGCTTCAATAGCTTGCTCAGTCAAAGGATTATTAATCAGGTTAATCTCCCAGAGATTCGTATGATCCCGAAGGGCACTAATATCCGAAACACGATTATGTTCGAGATTTAAACTTTTTAATTTAGACATTGTGTAAAGGGGAGAGATATCTTCAACTTTATTTCTGCTTAAAGTAAGACTTGTTAATGAGGTTAATCTTTGCAGAGGTTTGAGATCATTTACTTCATTCCCTGATATGTTTAATCCATCTAATCGTTGCAGCCTAGCTAATGGACTTAAATCAGTAATTTGATTGTTGTCCAATCCTAAGTAGGTTAAATTCTTTAAATCGCTCAAGAATCCTATATCTGAAAGATGCATATTGTTTAATGTCAGAAATCGCAGCATTTTTAGGGATACTAACTGTTTTAGATTAGAGACAGGGTTGCCATCTAGACTTAACATCCAAAGTTTATTTAAAGAGGATAGTGATGAAATATCAGCAACTTTATTGTTCTCTAAGTGAATGTTTTCAAGATTGGCAAGCCTAGCGATTGGGGTAATATCTACAACCTTATTATTTCCAATCTCAAGGCCTGTAAGGGAAGTTAATTCAGCTAGAGGCGTAATATCAACAATTTGATTATGATCCAACCTTAGCCTAGCTAACTTACTCATCTTACTCAAAAAGGAAATGTCCTCGAGCTTCAATCCACCCAAATCCAGTGAACGTATCTCTTTAAGCGACTTGAGAAGGGAAAGATCCTGGATCGGATTATTATCGAGATTTACCATATTTAGTTTCGGCATGTTACTAATAACATGGATGTTAGTTACTTGATTCCGACCAATCGAAAGTACTTCAAGATTCTCAAGTTTGTTTAGAGAGGAAATATCTTTAATCCTATTATTATCTATAAAAATAGAGCGCAGATTTACCAGATTGGCGAGAGGAGTGACTTCCCGAATATGATTGATATAGGCACCAAGCGCCTCTAATTGAGTAAGTCCACTTAATGGCGAGAGGTCTTCGATCTCATTACAATAAACTTGTAGATTGGTTAGCTTTTTCAAGTTTTTTAACGGCTCTAGACTTTTAATTTTATTTTGATAAAGATTCAAATCAGTTATTTCTGTTAAGTTGCTAAGTGGATTTAAATCAGTTATTTCATTGTAATCCAAAGTAATTCTTTTCAGTTTAACCAAACCTGCAAGTGGAGAAAGATCAGCAATCTTGTTCTGTTCAATACTTAATCGTGTTAAATTCGTTGCAAATTCAATCCCTTTGAGGCTTCGGATTCCCAACCAGCTTGCCGAGGCTAGTTCAGTAAGGGATTGCATATCCTGACCCTTTATGGTTTCCTTCCGGTTTATGCAATTGCTTGCGTATGTAAGCTTCAAATGCCGGGTCATCGAAAGTAACGCTAGCAGATTCAGCATACGTGGTTTTGATGGTTGTAAATGGTGTCATTACTGATACAGATATAGCTGATATTAAGATTATTTTGAAAATGAAACCTCGATTAAATAACAATTCCAGCCCTCCTACAAAAAATTTAACAGGTCACAGATACCTTAACATAATCCTTCTTTTAACACTATTAAAAACCCTTCTTTATGAGCTAACGCAAAATATCGGTTCTACTAACTAAACTTGACGAAATCGGTAAAAACCAAAGAAACCTCCCATCTTGAGAGGTTGTGTAGATCCTGTTACTCCATTAATCCTTTGAGCTTATTATCCAAAATCCCCTTCTCCAGCCTCAAATGGAGCAATTCCGTATCCAGATCCTGACCTATGGTATGAACTGAAGTAACAATGTCCTCTGCTGTAAGCAAGTGAATAGAATCTGCCTTCTCGGAGATGTACGTTAGGATAACGTCTATGAATTCTTTGCACACGTTGATTCTTTGAATGAGTATTTGTTCTTCTTTAATGGCTTCATTGTATTTGGCAAGGATATCGTTCATGTGGCTCACCTCCGATGATAGGCAATGTTTATCCAACTTCTTTTCTGTTAATGCTAAGTATAGTAGCACAAAATAGTATCACGCAGGCTCCTAAGAAAATGAGTAAATGATCTCCTTTCTATATCATCCTTTGTAAATCTAATAAATCGGTGTTCTTTGCATAATATTATAACTTATAAGTGTAATTATTAATAATATACACTATAAAGGGTCTGTTTGCTACATTATTTAAAACCTACTCTATTACTGAGGTGGTTATTTTGGGTAACTTACGTAAATTAGTTGGCGAACGGATCCGAATGATACGAAAACAAAGAGGATTTTCACAAGAAAAACTCGGAGAACTGGCTCAATTGAAGAATTCATATATTGGGGATGTCGAAAGAGGCGCTCGGAACATCTCTCTCGACTCACTGGATAAAATTATTGCTGCTCTTGATACGGATCTTGGAGCTTTCTTTAATTTTAATGAAATTGATGTTACATCCAATGATTTTGATAAAACAGCAGTGTTAGAGGTTCATAAACAATTTCTTGAAGATAGAAGCGTTGATGAAATTAAATTGATACATAAAATATCTAGAGATATTCTTCTTACAAAAAAATGAAATCAAAAGAGCGACGTCGAATTGGTTTTCGAGGTCGCTCTTTTTGTTTTATAGGTTAATTGTTTTCTGTGATGGCCGTAGCAGTATATCTGTCCCGCAAATTTATACACACTTTCCAATCAGTATTCCCTTACCTATTTATTGACCCTCTTGCCGCATTCTGCACAAAAAACCGATTCCACTTTTTCTTCAACTACTGCATTGATATGTTGTGTTTGTTTCTCAATAATAGAATCAACAGCAATACTAAGATTACAACAAACGCAAAGGTATACCTATTTTATTTTTTTCCTTTTTTTTAGATCATCTACATTTAGGTACCGGAAATAGATAACGGCTCTAAGGTTAGGATATTGCTTTTCAGTTTTCGACACAATGGTATTTGATATATTTTTATAATTCATGTCTATTTTTTCATTAATGGTAAGTGTAATTCTCCCTGTTATTTCCTTTTTATCTATACTAACTATGACATCAATATTTGCTAGTCCTTTTTTAACTTCCTTAAACTCTTTACTTTCACCTTCATCAATTATTGTTGTTACAGTATTTAGTATATTATTTTGATGTTTCATGGTCTTAGTTTCAATTATTTTATCTCTTATTAGTTTTATTGAAAGTATACAAATAGTGATTAATATCAAACTTAAATAATTCGATTTGTTGCGCCATTGAAAGATCAAATTAAACGAAATTAATAGAAAAGGGACGAGAAGTTTTAAATAAAAATCAAAAAATAAAATACTAAATCTTATGTATTTTTTTTTGTTTAGATACTTTAGTATCAAGTAAAATAATAACAAAAAAAGTATTAAGAAAACATTGATAAGAATTAATATTCCATCCATCTTCTCGTCCCTCCTGTTTATCTAATTGTAATACTTTCGGTTTCTATGGCTTTGTTTCTTCCTTTTTCTTTAACCACTAATTGCACAGTTTGCAGACCTTTTGGATTCCAAAAATTTGCTATAAAATCTCGCAATTCTTGTACTTGGAATCTACCCTCATAATATTTTTTTTCCTCATTAAATAAAACATTGATGTCATCTGATACAAAACTTTCATCATTAATTTTTGTTGTAAACAACGCTGAAAATTCCATTGACCTAATTTCATTTTTATTTTTTACATTTATTGCCTTAAAGGCAAACAAATATTCATTTGCCTCAGTTATCAATATATCCTGGGTTAAATTTTGGAAAGAAATTATAAGATCTGTATCTTTATAAATATCAAGCATAATGTTATTCTTTTCGATATGTATTCTTTTTGATTTAAGAATATGCTCTTTAGTTACTTTGCTATATGCTCCTTTCCCATCATACTTTGTCATTATTACTTTGGGTATTGGGCGAGAAATTCCAATGCCAAGTAAAAAACTATAAAATTCTTCTTCAGAAATTGTTCCATTAAATATTCTACGGACAAGTTTTTCATCAATTTTTAAATCTATTTTTAATTCTTCTCCTAAAACATTTTCACTTATAATTGTTAAATCTCTAACCAAATCTTTATAAAAAACTTCTTTATCATACACTTCGGTTTTATCCTTAAAGTCAACTTTTGTTTTTTTCTCTTCAAAGGCAGGATATTGTTTATAAAACTCTTCATTTACATTTTGCACATTTACTTTATATGTGTCTTCATAAAATTCGAAACTAATATGAGGTAGCAGGTCATTCAGATAATATATTTCAATGCTTTTCATATCACTAGTATTACCAAATACATCCCTCGAATAAATGCGTATTGTATTTACTCCCGCGTTCAAATCAAGAAGTTGAGGTTCATTACTAGTTATCAATCTATAATCAAGAGTAGAATTAACTGAATAATATGTTCCAGACACTGGATAAGTGCCTTCAATAAGTTCTGTTAGCTCTAATGTAGCTTTACCTAAAGTGACGAAAACATCATTTTCTATTTCCTTAAATTGATCATCAGATTGAATATTGATTTGAATATCTGGCCTTAAAATAACAATTTGATTTGATTTTTTACTACTAGTTACTATATCTTCATTTATTACCTTATCTTTTACATACTTAATTAGTTTCGTTTCTTTAATATTTTTGCTAAGAATTAATTCAACACTTGTATCAGGACTAATATTAAAAGTATCAAATGACCCAAGATTAGTTATTGTACCATTATGGTATTCCTCAACCGAAATAGATGTTGATCCTGCACCATATGCTTCTATTATAACCTTTTCTGGAATTTCTTCGTTTTCTTTTAAAATAATATATGTTGTAGAACCCAAACTACTCACATTATACTTTTGACTCTTTAATATATGTAGAAGGTCTGACTCGTCCAATATTTCAATATTACCGTAAATAACATCACCATTCTCATCAACCAAAGAAACGATTACTGGGCATGCAATCCTGAGTACTTTACCATTAAATGAAATATCTTTTACTTCATCATAGTTAATTTTAAAATTACTCTGGGAGACAAAGACTTTTTCAGTTCCATTAATTATATTTTTCACTAAAGATATAACCTCTTTATTTCGTGGAAGATCCTGATGACCTTCATTAATATAATATTTAATAGATTGAGGAGAGATTGCGCTTATTATCGGCACGGTTCCATCGCCATTATCAAACGTTCCCTCTGGTTCATTTATTGAATTTTCTCTTATAACCGACATTGTCTCCACACCATAACCAATAACTTCATGATGCTCTAAGTCCATTTCTTTATCCAATGATTTTCTAAGTCTTAAATAAATCTCATCAAAATCTTTATTTTTATCAATAAATAATGGCAAATAGTATCTTCCTAATATATCGCTCCAATTTTTTATTATTTCTCCGTCAAACTCAAGAAATGGCGACTTATTTTCAGTTATACATCTTAAATGATACTCTTCAGATGGCAATAATTGATAAATGCTGTCAAATGTAGGTGCCAGCATTCTGGATGTTTTTTGAGATATCAGTAAAGGGAAAGGCTTCTCTGGAACACCAACTCCATATTTTAGGGCCCTATAGGCATAAGGTGATCCATTCCAAGGTGTACCTAATGTAATAATTTTAACAATTTTTTTCACTTCTTCAGATTCTTTATGTTCGTTAACAAGCATTTTTGCGATTAAACCACCCATACTATGAGCAATTATGATAACCTCATCAGCATTAGTACTGATTTCTGCTTTTAAATCTTCTATTTGATCAAAATTGTCTTTTCGCCAATCATAGGGAAAAGTAGTCACCAAATCATTTTTAAAGGATAATTTTAAGCTTTGCTCAATCCGTCTATAATACCTTTTAAATGTAGCATCCGGTTTAAGTTCATTATTAAATTTACTATATCTTAATTGATACAAGAAATTATACTCTACTTCATGTACCAGTGAAAGAACAGGCCATATTGTTGTCTTTTCTTTTTTTAGCACACTACCCATAATTCCAGGAATTATAATCATATGTCTCATCTAGTCTTCCCCCAATATACCAAATATTTACTTTAAGAGTAATCTATCATAATTTATCAACACAAATAAATACTAATTTTCATATTTTTTTTAGAATTAATATTTCTATAAATGACACCTAAAGTTTCAAACATTTCGTCTCACCAATTTGTTAGAAAACTTTCTAATTTACAGATAAAAAATCGGTCCTTTGCAAAGTCGTCATGTATGATTGAAACATTGTATTTTCATATTATTTAATCCTTCAATAACAAAACTACCGATTCAGCGTGCACCGTGTGCAGGAATATAGGTTATTTGGTTCGAATCTGCTACGGCGGAATAAAGACTTGATTTATAAGGGTTTTCTCTATTAGATCATTGTTCCTTTTGGTTGCCGTTCACCCAGAAATAATGCTTTCGTCCCCATACCAAAATTCCACCGAAACCTTTCTAGTAGTAATAGACCAGTATTACTTAACACCCTAACTTCACACGAAATGGCAATTTCTCTTATTCAAATGTCCTATTCCGAAATTCTGTTGCATATTATTCTGTGTTACTGTAATATTTAGGCTGTTTATGAATTGATATAGCTTGTTCTATAAATCTCCTCTCATTCTCAGACAGTTTACTATGATCTAATAGTAAGTATTTAATATAGACTGTTTCGTTGAACATTTTTGGATTTTTAAACTTATGCGCTCCGCTACCATCAGAGATCATTCGTCTTTTTATGCTAGTTCCAGTTTCCCCTACATATAACAATGTGTTTACTTCATTAAATAGCATGTATACGAAGGATCCTTTTTTAGCTGTTTCGTGCCCTATTCTTAGCTTCCCATCTGTGTTTATGATCTCCTCTTTTGAAACAATCTTTAAGTCTTTTTCGATTGATTCATAAATTTTTTCAGCAGTTTCTCTTAATATCTCCACTTAATGTTTCCCTCCTCTATTTGATAATCAACATTAATAATTCATACTTTTATTATAGTTAGGAACCTTAATTTTTGAATTCATTCCAATTTGAAAAAATATGGTCGATGCGTTACGCCATACTAATAGTAGATTTAACATATGTAACTAAAGATATATACACAATCAAATCTGATTTTGTTGCCAAAAAATAAAAGGCAATTATTAATATTAACCACGGATTAAAAATTACATTTAATACTTTTTGAATTTTCCAACAAAATATTTACCTCTTGTACTCAATTTAACAATAATATCATTCTCTACTCCAACCCAATCCCCAAAACATTACTCCCCAAATCCAAATGCTCCCGATCCAGCATCACGCGCACCTTGCCCGTACGCCGCTTCTCCCGCCAATCCCGCAGTTCCTCTTCTGTTTCCAAACGAAGTTCAGAAACTTCCTTAGCCCTATTAAACATGTAATCTGTCGTATACAAAATCCGATAAATCCCATGTCCCGCGGGAACGATCGCTGTCTCCCTTTTAACCCACTTATCCACCTCAAATACCACATAGAGCTCATCCGTAGCACCTCTACTGGAGGGGATAGCCGTTATCGCAGAGCGTGGAACAACCTTCCAATCTTTCACTCTTCCATACCAGGAAATGCCCGCTTCCTCCGCACCAAATAAACGAATCGACTGATAAAGCCCGATATACTCTATTCGAGTCAATACCTTATGATCCGTAATATTCCGCAACGGTGTATGATAAAAGCCATGCTCCAGCGCAGCTTCCAATTGCGACTTCTTACTCAAAGCACCAACCAACACATTCTTCCCAGACAACTTGTTCCTGTAATACTCCTTCGTCCCCCGCGGTCTCGTCGTTCGCTCATAGGCTTTCTCCGGACTATCCATAATAATCTCGTCCAAGAACTTTTCCATCAAGATCGTCGAGTTGGGCAGAAAGGGAAATGCCCCAATATTAATCAGCTCCACGCTCTTATAAAACTTATGCTGCTGGAACCGCTCTTCATCATGATAGGGAAACAACACGTAAGCCCCAAACATGCTCCGTTCGTACTCTTTGCCCTGTCCCTCTGAATACACAATCGCATCCCGATAGCGATGCATGGTATTAATATCATCTTCTTCCGGCCCAGGCATCCGGTACCGCTCGAAGTAAGGCGTCCCCTCATAAGCAGGATTAATGCGATACTTAGCATCGAATATATACTTGTACTCTGCCGCGGCGTCATTCTTCTTCAAAGTCAGGACATTATCTGGCCGCTGAGCCAGTGTTGGACTCCGGTCACCCTTTGGCAGCGCATTATAAAATAACGTAAAAATCTCCCCGTTCACCGGGTTTTTATAAACTATCTTCGCCTGCTGTGATTTATCCAGTGTGACGAACAGTCCACTGCGATTGATTTTAATAATGTCTTGTTTGAGCAGTTCATACTTCTTGCTTAAAAGATGATGAATCTTCAAAAAACACCAGTATTCATAGAGCTGCGCCAAATCTTTCATCGATAAACGGAACAGATCATTCTGGATCGACAAACCTTTTAACAGCATTAAGTAATATCGATACACCTCTCGGTAACCCGACGCCATTTGCAAAACCAGAGATATAGACAGTTGCTTCATCTCTCCAACATTCAAAAAATCATGCTGTAAAAGCCGCTGTAGCTGACTTTGCATGAGATTAAGCTTCTTCGTAAGCACGGGATCTTCCGTACGACTTTTTTGAGCTAAACGTGTTTTTATGTCCTTAAGCTTTTGACCAACCCGTACAAGCACCCATTTCACGAAGCGATTCTCAGCCGTATCATAATTGACATGGCGTTTAGTTTCTATTACTTGTGTTGGAGTAAATCTCTGACTTCCCACCTCTATAACACCATTCACAGGATCAGAAACTAGCAAATGAGGACGCTTAGTTAAATAGGCAATGTTCTCTTTTCCAGCTCTTTTCACACGTGCGGCGTCTACCATGCGATTCTCACTTTGAAGTTTCGAATGAGGTGACAGCTTAATCCTCTCAACAGCCTGCACAAGCTGCGTAAATACATGTTGCAAAATCGTAAAATACTCCGTCAAACTCTGATGATTCGTTTCTTTCAGCCCTGTCAGATTGTACGTTTTACGCAGAAAATCAAAGGATAGATTATAAATCTGTTCGTTAACATCATTAAGAATCATTTGGTAGTCATTTTTATAATCTATTTTCGATGGGAAGATCTCCAACTGGAGACGAAAAATAGCCTCACCATTCAACCGAAGCTCAAGCTCAGAGAGTCCGACTTCATTTTGAAAATTAAGAATACCTGATAAAATTATCTTCCCCTTTGGTTTAATTGCCTGTCGCACATGGATATTGTCGTGGTGAAAGGATAAGGCGATATCCGCCTTTTTTTCGATGACCAGTTCGTAGGCCTGCGTTTCATAAAAACTCGGCGTACATGCATCACCCGGACTCCAACTCGCCATCTCCCTGTGCTTATGAGAGAAAATCGAAATAGACTCAATAACCAACGAGTTAACGAGCGGTGCAGCGTGAAAATGCGCATCTACCCACCTCTCATCCCCATTACGATGAAGATTCAAAGTTTCAACCGTCGGATGGAACGGCTTGCCCTGAATATAGAGATTGAACAAATTTGTCTCGATCCGCAGCAATTCCATGCTTTGACTAAGAGATCCAGTATGAGGTAAATCCATCTTCTTCTAACCTCCGCAGCATGAAGGCGATTTTCCTTGCGCTTTGTGGATATTTGGACGCTGCCAACGTCTCCATAGAGAGATAAACCTTAGAGGCATCTTCCATATATTCCGAAATCGGCAAGCTTCGATCCTGAGCCACCTGCATCAGTTGAAGCAATGCTTTCTTCACAGACAAATGACTTCCCTGAATACGAGGCAAAATCTTCTGCAGCAATTGCATATCGAATGCCGCTTCCTTACTGAGCAAATCAAACCGTTCATTATAAATCATATAGAAACATACCGCATCCCGTATTCTAAACCCTACGTGCGAATGAATTTGCTCCAAGATCCCATTGATTTTCACCAATAACTCAGTCGTCTCTTCCGTTAACTTCTTATAGTCACGATAAACATCCACCAATTGCAAATATTCACTTCGCAACAAGGAATTAGGAGGAACAGCAGCGCCTTCATTAACAGTTAAGCCATCACCAGTTGGATATTGACCAAGGTCAATGTAATTAAACTCGATCGTGTTTGCGCGGTCTAATACCTTTTTGCTAAAAGGATGCGTCGTCTCGTCCATGTTCACTGTTCCAATCATGTAAACATTGTCTGGCAAATGTAGGTTGCCGTACACTTGCTTATCTGACTCATTTTGCAGGGAGTCTCTATGAATGAGCGACGTTGTTACGATCCGATGATTATCCCACTCTTGCGTCTCCAGCACGCTCAGTAAATCACTAAAATAATGCTCAACCCTAGCCAAATTCATCTCATCCAGGCAAATAAAATAGGGCTTATGTTGGTTACCCACCTTAGAAGCTTCAACCAAAACCTCCGTTAACTTCCCTGGTCGAAAAGCACCCGACAAATCCTTGTAGCCCAATAGATCCGACGGATCACTCCAATCAGGTCGAACTGGGATCAAAGTGAACTGACCATTACTAGTCGTTGCTCCTACTGCCTCTGCAAATAGTTTGACGAGCTTCGTTTTCCCCGTGCCCGAAACCCCTGCCAGAATGACGAATGGTTTTGCTTTTAGGGATAGGAAGAAGTTCTCGATCCAATGGTCGGGATACATGAATCCTTTGTTGGCGATGAAGTTCTTGATCGTGGCTATTCGTACACTTACTGTTAGTGAATCCACAAGAGGTGTCTCCTCCCATTGTATATACGTGTACTGCTGGCCGGATTTCGTAATAAACTTCAGTATCTCTAGCCAGTTGAGCATAAAAATAGCCCGTTGTTTTTGGGTAACTTCTCCCCAAGTCTGGAGCATACCTAGAGCTTCGATGAAGAGAGGTGCGAATTCATCTAATGTGAACGTGTTGAGTTCAATACAAAGTTCGATTGCTTTATTAATGCTTCTAATAAGAGGGGTTTGCCCTTCGTTATTTAACTGGTCGCGAATTAGCCTAACTTGCGTATCACTTAAAACCCATTTACTCTCATTAAAATGGTTTACGTACTCCTGACCTAGATCAGTTAATGAGAATTGATTCTCATTTATAGATATTAAGCCCATATCTTGCAAGGCTCGTCCCAGATGTCTGACTCTCTCCTTTGGATGCTTCACATCATCTCCAGATAGAAGAACTGTGCCTTGGTTTGTGATCAATTCATCTAAAGAGGCAGCAGCAAAAGATCCTTGATCATGTAAGTACTTTAAAATGCCTTGCCCAGCGTATAGATGGCTGATCGTATAGTTGAAGCTGATCAATTGCTCGCGTTCATCATTTGGTTTAAGTACCTTAGTTACATATTCGTTATAGTTAGTAACAGCGTTGTTTAAGTCTGCTATTAGCAGTTCGTCATCTGGAAGATGTTCCAGCTCGTAATGGTAATAAGCGACCGTAGATACTTGATAATCCTGGCCTAGACCCCCAGATGTTAAGTAGATGGCGTCATCTTTGACCATCCCCTCAAGTGGGAGCAGGTCACGTATCTCCTGAACTTTTTGTTTAAAATATTGGTAGGCTGCTGCTCTACCTTTTGTTTCATTAGGGATTGTTACCCCTTGATTAAATGTAAGATAAACCGACTTCATATCTTCTGAGAAAAGGTAAACTAAATACTCGCCTTGGCGTGTTGTCTCGGTGATTCGTTTATCCATAATGGCGATCCACGGAATTGTTGCCCAGTTGCCTTGTCCAATAGACCCAGTTATCTTTAATTCTGAGTGAATGAATGGGAGTTTCTTAAGTTCAGTGGGGATTGCTTGACGGACAAGATTGCCTAGCCTATGTCCAGCAAAGGTTTCCCTTTTGGCTTGCAAGTACGTGGATAGAATATCTGACAGTGCTTCTTTCAAGGAGAAGCCCTCCATGATTTGCTGATTATAATAGTTCTCTAGCTCAGTTTGAGCGTAGTTATAAAGTTCTCTTAGTACATCATCGGACCATGACTCGTATTGATCTTTCTTAAAGCCAATGGTTTCATTATTTTGATCCAATATGGAGGAGAGTGCTGAAATTGGAGTAGCAATGACAGATTGCACGTTATTCACAGACATACTATTCCAACTGGTTCCTGCCTTCTCAGGTGGGTGATCGACAGTTAGTCCGTTTGATTCTCTTTCTTGAAGTAGCGAGAGGAAGCGTTGTTTTAAATTCTTTAGTGTGACCACGTTCAGTCCGGTTGCTTGCATCTCAGTTAAGAGTGCTAAAATTAGCACCATTTTGTAGGACTTTTGTTTATTAGAAAATATATTTGAGAGTTCTGTAGGGACAGCCAAATTTTTCACCTATTTCGTGAATCGAGTTTTGAAAAAATTTATCATAAAAAGTCAACGTATGTCTTATCCATTCGACAAAAAGGCAATAAACCCCTGCTTTTTTAAAGTTTTAACAGTTATAGGAACAAAAGAAATTAGACATGAAATATAAACTAAAATAGAGCCAGTTCAGAATTCTTCGAACTGCTCTATTGGCTTCAAGATTGTACAAATTCTATCTGCGAGTATCTCTCTATTTTTTATAGTTCCCTATTTTTCCATGCCAAATATTGAATAAGCTCTGAAGGAAACAAGTGACGGGCTCCAAATTTGTCTCTAGCATATTTCCTTAGATGGTTCTCAATGAATGCTTCAATACTTTTTAAGGACATGCAAATATATCCTCTTTCTTGTAATGATGAATCAGAGACAAATAGTTTTCCAATTTGGTTAAAGTCCCCTATTTCTAGATGACTCGAAAGTAATTTTTGAACGACGATATTTGACTTCTTCTGACTAAAAAAACCTATTCTTTGAACACTCCTAGCGGAATAACTGGGATGAGGCCACGTTCTACAAATATCCGCCTCAGATCGGCGAGCTAATCTACACCACGAACATAATTGAGAACTACCACCGTCAGCTGCGCAAAGTCACCAAGGGCAAACGCATCTTCACGACAGACAAGGCGCTTCTCAAAAAACTGTTCCTGGCCACAATGGATGTGCTTATGAAATGGACCTGTAAAGTGTGCTGAACGGGGGCAAATCCTCCTCCAGTTACCCGTCTTCTACCCGGAACGAATTGGCCAGCATTTACCTTAATGGGCTGATCTCCCCCTAGGGGGAGATTCTTATAAAAGAGTTATTGACAGACCCACACAACACTTTGCTTTAACATTAGCATTATTTAAATTGTACTATCTCATGTATTTCCGAACAACGGTAAAAGACATGAAAGTTCGATACTCTCACGTCTATAATTAGCATACTATTTACTTTCATTAGATTCTCATTTCTTAGCCATTTTTCTATGTATCATTCACTATTCGTCTATTAATTCATACTTAAGCCAATACGGATTCCTTGCTCAATTCTTTACAACTTGTCAGGTTTCTTTTGTGTTGCAATTTTCTTAATACAATATTCAATTTTTCAACTTGAGGCTTTCCATCATTTTTTTTGCATAAACCGTTTATATTCATAAGTAGAAAGTCCAGTCTTCTAGATTGATATTCTAATTTCATCTTATCATAAAATTGTTTTATGAATTCATCGTCTTTATAATCTTCAGAAATTTGAATATAGTACAAGTCATCTCTACAAAGAACATTTTTGATATACTCTAAATCCGGATTTAAAAGATTATTATACTCCTCTTTAATCAAAAAACTACTTTTTGCTCGATTACAGTCATAACAAGCTAATACTAAATTCTCCATTCTGCCTGCTTTTTCATTTGACTCGAATGATGACTCACATATGTAATGATCCACTTCAAAAAGAGTTGAGCTTAGATTGTCTATAGAGTTTCCACAATAGCTGCACTTATAATTATATATCGCCATAAACTTTCCTTTGTAGCTATTATCAGTATCTTTGACTTTATTATAAACAATTTTCAAACGTGTATGATTTTTACATATTTCATCATTCAATGTTTTCTTTTTTAAATTCAATTCTTGCAATATAGAACAGTATGTGGTGTTTCTATAATCATTCCCCATCTATATCCCTCTGCAATTCCCGAAATGCTGATATAAGATCATCAATATCCTTAGTAGTTAACTCATCATATTGAGAAGTTCCATCTAATGAATTCATAATTTTTTCAATCAAAACCTTATCAATACCCTCATTTTCTTTAAGCTTATTGGCTATATTTCGATAAATGTTGATATTTTGAATGGCAGCATCCAATACATCTTTCAATTTCATCGCATAATATTGTTGGGGAGTCTCTTGCAAATCTCTTCTATATTTTTGAATAGTTCCGTAATCTTCTCCGAGATCATTCTGTGTTATAACTAAAACTTCAATAAATGGGAACATTTTTTTTAATATCATTTTAAACTCTTCACCCGAAAATTTTCCAGTAACAGCGCTATCGTTTTCGAAGAGTTTTGAGTCAATCAAAATAATATTTGCCTCTTTGATCAATGAGTTATTTACTAGACTATCATATCCTTCTTTACTTCTAAAACAAACTTCTCCATATTCTTTTAGAAAATCCTCATGTTCGTATTCTTTGTCCAGATATTTTGAAATGTTTAAATCTGGCTCATCATCTACATAAACTATTTTTATTTTATCCATTTAAATTACCTCCTAGTGTAAATTGCATACTAAATCCACTAATACCTTCTATTTTGGTTATTTTACCACCAGACATTACAACTGTATTATTAACAATCCACATTCCTAAACCATGACCTTGTTTTCTAGAAGTTTCATGAACTTCAAGTATTTTCATAGGATTATCGATATATTTATGATTCAATCCTTTTCCATCATCCGTATATAAGAATTCTAACCCACCATTGTTAGGAACAGCTTGAATATAAATCGATAAATGATTTCTATCCTCATTATGCTGTATACTATTTAATATTAAATTATCAAATATAACTTTCAAAACATCTTCCGCTAAAACATAATGAATTGTGGACGATAAATCTAATTCTATTTTAACCCATGCGTAGTCCCTCTCCCACACTCTCTTAACATCCTCTAGCAATTCCAGGATAATATGTTCTTCTGCAAAAAAATTGCTTTTTTCCACTTCTGCTAACATAGTGTCCATAAATGACACTATCTTAGAATTTACTCTTTTATTTTTATCAAGTAATTCTGGAATATTGGAATAAGCATATTTAGTTCGCTCACTCTCATTAACAAACCCCCATATTCCATATTCCTCCATAGCTTCAATAATACTATCACAATTTTGAGCAACACTGTTCCTATCATTATGCATTTCATGAGCAATTGCAGTAGCTTTCAAGCCAGAAGTTGCCAACACATTCAAAATTCTAATATCATATTTATACCGTTCTTCAGTATTATGAATTTCTTTTTTGTAATCTGAATTTTCTTTCTTATAATCTTTTATTTCTACAATAAATTTGTTAACTTCCTCTTTTGACAGACTTTTTATTGTAGCTGGATTTTTGATTACCTTATCCACTACCATTTTATCGTCTTTAACAATATTATTTTTTTTATTTACTCTGCGTATAATTGATTGACGATATCGCTCAAATTCAGCAATACCTTCATCTAAAATTTTAACAAATATTTGATAATATGTATTTTCATCCAGCCCTTGTCTATTTGATAAATCCTTTAACATATTGTTAGCTTTTTTATCAATTTGCACTTTTCCAGCCAACTGATTTTCTCTAACTCTCCATGATCCAGTTGGGTGAGTAGCTGCAGCAGGTGATAATCTAGATCTTTTTCCTAAACCGAGCCAATCCTTAGTGCCATCATATGAAGAAATACTAAATGAATTTCTATAAAGAATTATTCCACTTTCATACCTTTCAGGAAGGATACTGTATTTATACAGAAATTTTTCCACATCTTTTCGGTTAGGTTCTTTAAGGCTAAAATAAAATTCAGCCGAAAAGTCCCCAAGTGTTTTCAACGCCTGTTTTAATTCATCTTTTGATAAGGATATATCTTTATCATTTTCTAATACACTTAAACAATTTATTGTACTTTCATTACTGTATAAATCAATATCGTCGCAATATTTCTTTGCCTCACTTTTGAATTCATCCGAATAAACATTGCAAACTAAATGGCATTTTTCGGACAAAAATTGTATATTTATTTTGCTTGTGCAGTTATAAGCTAATTTAGGTTCAACAAAATATTTTTGAACCAATGTAGTGTCATCATCAAAAGTGATACTGATCTTCATCAGATTATCATTATAAGTTCTGGATAAATAATTTGACAATTTTACCACGTTGGATTTGTTCCATCTATCTCTTAGTCCATTAATAACTATCGTTGTTCCAGAAGAATCTAAAGCGTCCATTTCTTCCAATGTGCTTCGATTCCAATTGGTAGTCCATAACACAGATTTATGCTCAATACTTTTTTGAGAGTATAGTCGTACATCTAATCCTAGACGTGATAAAGCAAACCTTCCAATTCCTTTTGAACCAGCGAGAACTCTTTTTTTGTTATTTTTATCTATGATCTCATAGTCCTTATCACTTTTTCCAATATGCATCCATTGTTGTTTAAAATCATTGTAATTCATACCAATCCCATTATCTTTAATGACAAGCTTGTTATTATTAAATATGATGTCTAACTTCGTAGCATGTGCATCAAAAGCATTCTTTACTAGTTCAAGAATAGCAGATTCTTGATTTGTAAAGTTTTGAACACCAAGCAGCTCGACAATTGTACTATCATCAATTACATATTTAAGTTCTTCCATGTAGATCCTCCTCTTTAATTGATTTTAAAAATCAAAAACATTTTGCTATATAGAGGCGTTATCCCTAACTTATATAATATGTACTATTAAATAACCGAACAAAATTCGGGAATTATTACAATAAACAATATTACTATGTGTTAATTAAAATTCGTAGTTTTTAATATCAACAGCAGTGATACGCAGGGAACTACCATTCGCATTAATTCCAATTCCCTGAACATATTTGTAAAAAGATTCACTTTCTAAAATTTCTTTTGCTTTCGCTAAAGAAAAATCTTTTTTAGGTAATATGTATATTCCGGAATATGGTATACATTCTTTGGATAACTCATATACTTTCACTTCTTTTGTCACTACAGTCGAAAGAAGAAGCTTAGGCTGATTCAAATGTGCCAAAGCTTGAGTACGGCCATATTCAAACCACTCAATACTCTTGTCTGATTTTCGCTCATGTAACTCTTTTGCAAAAGATTTTAAATACTTAGTGGCTTCCGGGCAGTTTTTCTCGAATTCATCACTTCTATATCTTACTAAAGTATTTTCATTATACCTATATGGGAATAGAATAAGCTCTGATTTTTTGTAGTTTAATGATCTAGGACTAACGCCTTCTCTTATTACGTTACGCTCTATCTTAAAATTATTAACAATAATATAATCTCCTTCCTCTTTAAATTCTTTTAAAAGATATGCCTTATTCAACAAGGTTGCAATGCTGATAGCTGCTGAGAAATAGTCTCCAAATCTTCTTTTGGGTTTGCTTTCTAGCTTGTTATCAGCGAATATCCATTTCCTATCTAAATTAGTCTTCGGTATCGTAAAACTTGTACTGTTTGCAACATCTTGATACTCTATATTCTTGGAAACTTCACCTTTATCACATACCAAAATGGCCGATGAAGTAAGTGCTTGTTCAAATAATTTTTGCGTAGTATAATCTATAATCTTTATAGCTTTCGGTAAAATCATATTTCTTAACTCTTGCGCAAAGACGTTCTTAAAAATACTATTTGGTATCAAATAGGCCAACTTCCCATAGGAGTTTAGACACGAAAGACTTGCCTCAATAAACGCATAGCAATAATCAAATTTCCCTTGTTTGCAGGAAGCAAAATGTTCTTTTAAATAAATTCTTGTTTCATCATCCAAATCTCGATAGGTGATATATGGAGGATTCCCAATTACATAATCAAATTTATTTTTTAAATTCTGCTTTAAGAAATCCATATTTAAAATGTTCCATTTAACATTGTTAATTCCAAAAGAAGCTGATATTTCATCCAGATTGCTTAAACACCTAGCGTAATGCACTTCATCAATTTCTGCACCATACACATCACGCTCTAAACCTTGTTTAATTTCATCAATACTCTTCTTGTTGCATAGCGAATCGTCAATATATCTTCTAACTATTTCTTTTAAGATATTGCCATCGCCACATGCATTTTCAACAACTTTTTTCCCATACAAATCTTTTGTGTACCCTACAGCATCTAAAAGCTCTATTACAATTTGTGCAGGAGTAAAAACCTGACATTTCTCTATCATTGTATTCTGCTCCTGACTTTCATAAAGTTTCTAAATCAATTTAATATCATACCAACATCTCTACCAAAGGTTTGATATATTTCTGAACTCTTAACAAAGATGTATATTCTAGCAATCTTCATATATCTTCATATATCTTTATATTTTCTTTTCATAGTTATTTTAGAGACTCTACCGAACAATATCATTTTCAATTAATCCAAACGATAAATTTTATAAGATCACAGACTAATTTGAGACTTAGGAGATAAAGAAGTTTAATCATATTTAGTAGGAATAATCACAGAAACAAAATCAAACTTTATATCTGGGGTTATTTAATCTGAATACGATCATAATTCCACTCCCATAAAACGAAAGCGGAAGGACTATGTCCTTCCGCTCCTTCTCTTACCCTAGCAATTGAGTTTACTTCTCTATAAATATTATATCCGAATCACTAAAAAATGCAACAAAATCGCACTTTTATTTACAAAATTCGGCAAATCCCCTGAATTACTCGATGTCATATATGGATTATAGTCCCATAGGAATCTTCAAGTATTCTTGATGTTCAATTATTACCATTTGCTAACTGGCGTTTATTTAGCTTTTTCACATCAACGAACGATTGTAACCACTGTGGTGATAATTTCTTACAGACTGTCTTACCCCACCAGACATCCAAGCCTTCTCCCTCCCAATCCACTATTTCCTTGAGCAAAATAAGTTTGCCGCTGAAACCTAGTAAAACTCCAAAGTTGGAGTGTCCTTTAAACGGACAGTTTCGCCACCAAAATCTAACAAGCCTTGCGTTGCGGCTGCTCCTGCCAAATCCGACAGTTTGCTTTTATCAAAATCAGACTTGGTGAACTCCATAAGTTCGGAAATAGTCAACTCGAAAAATTTGGAATAAAAATTCTCTTTGCGAAGGTAGACTAATAACACAGCGCCAAATACAGGCCACTCTCCTTTTGCTATCCTATCAGAAAGCCCAGACCAATTAGCCTCTAGTAGTTTCACAAATCTTAATGGAAATCAACGGATTTGAAAACATGAATGGGATTAGGGAAATATTAGATCTCTATACTGGTGGGCCAATGATTTTTAGAGATGGATTTCCTTATGGTGAAGTAAGCAATGACTGGTTGGAACTTAACAAACAGAGATTTAGAAAGGGTAAAACTAGCATAATTGGGCAGCATATATTTCAATAAACTCTAATCGTTTGCCATACCTTTTTGATCAAAGGGAAGGACTTGTAAACAATAAATCATATGAGAACTTTCGGATGGTTGTTTTAGATGTTTTTAAATCTCTCTTACAAATCTTGATTAGAAATGAGCCTAAAGAAACGTCATCTAAAATCACAGGGTCTGCAAGGAAGTTAGCATTAAATATAAAAAATATCGCACTAGAGACAGAGCCAAGCGATGTTGCTCAATGGAAAATTTTGTGGAACAGAGATGAACTAAATTTGTTTTCTACAAGGGAGAAATCCAGACGTAGCAAGATTTTGATAGGGACATGAATTGAGCAATGCCAGTGGTTGAGCTGGACAACAGTGGCTAAATCAAGGAGATCCGTTCCAGGGGCTGCGGATTAAGGATCAGATTGGGAGATCGATTGGGCAAAGAAAAGCGAAAATCAGGACAAATGCCTGATTTTCGCTCGGCTCCGCTAACTTATTTTGCTCAGTGGCAGACTTTGTGGGACAGGAGCGAACTAATTTTGTTTTCTACATAGTAGGAACTGAGTGGACAAATATAAAGGAGAAATCAAATGTTAAGGGAGTCATCCAATGATATATAGACCACTTGGGTCTGATTTAGAAGCAAATGTGCTTTCACGAGTTTTTAATAGTTTGGCTAATCCCCTTTTCAGTAGAGTCTCTCCATTAGGAGTAGAACTCCATATCCTCATTAGATAGATAAAGCGATTGATTTCCTATTACTTTGTCACTATTATTTTCAATAACAGAGATGAAATGCCATGAAAAGGTCACAAACATCCAAAATACGAAAGAAGCGTATTGTAGGGATACTTTTCAATATGCCACTCGGTCATTTAATTTCTCCTGTCTTATTGGATATATTTGAATCAGATAACTTTGCCTTCATCATCACAGTTATTATGAACATGACTAAATAGAAGAAATGAAACGCCCGTTCCCAAATTACTCAAACAAAATAGTAGTAAGATCACCGTTCGTAATGACTTTCTTAATTTCATCGTCGCTAATATCATGCAAACCTAATAAAAAATTGAATGATGATCCAAAGTAGGTAGGAACCATACGATGTGGAATAATATCATCAATTGTATGTACTTGATCTACATCCCAATGGTCCATATTATTCCAATTATCTATAGCCTCATCTGTTGCACAGCACAATAATCCTAATCGAACCAATTCTAAAATTTCATTATAAACATTATATTGTGCATCAGAATATTCATATTTGCCTTCGTGTTCTTCTGCTCTAAGAGAATTTCTATATTTATCTGTGGAGAATAGCATCAACAAGCACATCTGCTGGAATGTTAAATTATCTGCTATTTTCATTGCATTGAAAACGAACTCAGATGTGTGCTTTTCAGTACCTTTTTCATAGAAGAAACTCACTGCCGCATTTGTAATATACTTAATTTTCTTCTCTTGATGTTGATTCATTACTTTTTTAAATAAATCCTCGATTAACTCATCTTTCACAGTATAACTTTGTTCATCTATGGAAATATCGGTTCTTTCAATGTAACCCTCTTCTTTGAGTTTTATAATTTTCTCTGCCGCATTTTTAAATGAAGAACTGATTCTCTCCTTAGCTCGTTTATTTAATACGAACTCTATAAAATTCTCGACGACACTCTCAACCAAATCTCCCGTTACATCTGCAAAATCTATATAACCATTAGTAACCCTCTTGTAAGCTACTTTTGCTACAATACCTGAAAATTTCGCGAATATTGAGCCTGTAAAATTGTTATTTTCTTCAACAATCTTCATAGAACCCTCTCCTCTATATTGAACAATATATTTAGAATTTGATATTGGAACATCTCTGTAATAACATACCAGTGTATACATAATTATCTGACGTAATGAAACACAAAGCGGAATTGCATTCGAAAGTCACCCTTAGAATCGTCTTAGATTCCAATAATTTCGTCTATCAACTACACACAACCTTTTCATATGATATTTCCCTACTATTTCCATTATACTTCTCCACTCGACAAAAAACTACTTAATGTATTCCCCGAAGTAACCTAAAATAGTGTCTTGCTGAGAGACTCTGAGATATAAATAAACCGTCAGATGTAACACTTCACCGAATTCAATCAATTCCAATTCAGACCAAATGCCTGATATTCGGTCGGCTCAGTGGCGAACTAATTTTGTTTTCTACACTGACGCCACATATTATACTTAGGAATATTATAGAGTTCTATATAGGGACTTAGCGTCATTGATTGTTGTTGTTGAAGCATAGCATTCACCTACTTGATTTGGTGCTTTAATTATACAGAAAAAAGGCACAGCCCCTCAAAAATTTGAGGAACTGTACCTTTTTAGCTTTTAGATGGACTTTTTCAGTGGCCTCTTCTAGCATCGGGTGTTTCCCTACTAATCTATTGATTAGTCAACAATCAGTCAACTCTATCATTTTAAAGTATCTGTTTCACATTTCCACATCATCTGTACTACTCCCAAAGCCCGCAATCTCCTGAGACAAGTCTGCTGGTAGAAAATATGATATAATTAAGAAGGTTGTATACAAACGGAGAGGTGTGATCACTATGCAATGGCAGGAAGTTCGCAATATTTATCCTGATCAGTACGTCCTTCTCGAAATATTGAATTCCCATACAGAAGAAAACATTCAGTACGTTGATGAAGTTGCATTGATTAAAGCCATTCAAGATCCGGATGATGCAACAAGAGAACTTTTACAGTGTAAACACAATAATATTGTCTATCATACAGGTCAAGATAAGATCACAATAGAAATTAGAAAAAGTGCCTTTTATAGGGGTAGATAAGATGCGAATTTATCTAATCCACCATTTACTCCAAACATCGATGACGATTTATTACAAAGGAAACTCTTTAAAAATCGATAATTTAGTGATAGACACTGGTGCCGCACATACACTTCTTTCCTCAGATATCGTGTCTGAGATCGGCATCAAATTTGAAAATGGGGACAAACTTGTACGCAGCTTTGGTATCGGCGGAGACGAGTACTCGTTTCAAAAACGTGTCGATTACATCCAATTGGGCTCATTAGCGTTAAAGGATATACCTATTGATTTCGGCGTTTTCCATGAAGATATTAATCATATTAATGGATTGATTGGTCTCGACCTATTGAAAAGCAGTGAAATGATTATTGATCTTAAAAAAATGGAAATGTACCCTACCAAATCTAATTAATCATTTGCAAAAGAACCCAGTCCTCATGAACTCATGAAGGCTGGGTTTTGTTGTGTAGTGAACCTTCTTAACCATTATTAGTCAACAAACAAACCGACTCGATATGCGTAGTCCACGGAAACATATCCACGGGCGTCACCTCCGCGACGCTGTAACCGCCATCGACGAGCACGCGCAAGTCGCGCGCGAGTGTCGATGCGCTGCACGACACGTACACGACGCGCCGCGGCTGCAGCTCGAGGATCGTCGCGAGCAGCGCCGGGTCGCAGCCCTTGCGCGGCGGGTCTACGACGATCACGTCAGGGCGGACGCCCTGGCGTGTCCACTCGGGCAGGACCACCTCGGCGGGGCCTGCCTCGAAGTGCACGTTCGTCATGCCGTTTAACTCGGCATTCTTCCGTGCATCCGCGATCGCCTCCTCGACGATCTCGACCCCGTACACCTGTCCCGCCTTTTGGGCGAGGAACAGGGAGATGGTTCCGATGCCGCAATAGGCATCAACGACAACTTCATCGCCGGTCAACGCCGCGTACTCCAAAGCCTTCCCGTACAACACATCTGTTTGGATGGGGTTCACTTGAAAGAAAGATCGCGCGGAAATAGCAAATTTCACATCGCCGATATAGTCATAGATGACTTCGCTGCCCCACAGGACGCGAGTCTCATCCCCAAAAATAACATTCGTCTGCCTCACATTAATGTTATGACAGATACTTGCGACAGCGGGCAGGGATTCACGAATGCCCGCTACCCACTCGTTCACACGCGGAATAACATCTCCATTGGTCACCAGCACGACCATGATTTCGCCCGTGCGGAAGCCTACTTTGACGACGACGTGGCGCAGCAGTCCGAGACCAGTCTCTTCATGATAAGCACGGATACCAAAACGCGCGCCGATCTCTTTCACCCGAGCCACGACTTCGTCGTTGGACTCATGTTGAATCAAGCACTCATCCATATCGATGATGCGATGGCTGCCCTGCGCATAGAATCCGCCGATGAGGCCGCCGCGCTCTTCCCCAAAAGGAACCTGCGCCTTGTTCCGATACCGCCATGGATCGGTCATCCCCAATGTGGGATGAACAACAATCCCTTCTTCACTCAAATCGGCAATTCGATGATTTGCAGAATCCAACTCAGCTGATGAATCTGAACTTGATGAATCCATAGAATCCGGCGTAGCTGATGTCCGCGAGGTATTCGATGTTAACGTTGTTGCTGTTGCTGTTGACGGAGCCGATCCCGCAACATCCGAACGCCCAATCTTCCGCTCCCCAGCAACTTGCAGCTTCCCAATCCGCTGCAAATTATCCACTACCTGCTGACGCTTCACGCGAAGCTGCGCCTCATAGCTAAGATGCTGCAGCTGACAACCGCCGCACTCGTCGTAAATCGCACAATCCGGAACGATCCGATCCGGGCTGACTTCCAGCACTTCCACAAGACCAGCATACCCATACTGTTTCTTGAGATGCTCGACCCGCACAAGCGCACGCTCACCAGGCAGCGCACCAGCAACAAAAAGGGTAAAGCCATTCACACGGCCTACCCCTTCCCCATCATGGCTAATCCCGATAATCTCAGCCTCATATTGCTGCCCAATCTGCACAGGCAAATTGGCCATCCAAGCCGGGGCGGCTTTCTTCACGGAGCTCCCTGCTCGGCTTCCCGCTTCCTGCCCAGACTTCCGCTGTCCACTCCCGGAGTTTCCTGCTCTATACGCAGTATCCTTCGCTCTTTTTCCCGCTTCCTGCCCAGAGTTCCCCGCCTTACGCGAAATATCCTCTGCTCGGCTTCCACCGAAGCCCCCTGCTCTATCTCCAACAGGCTTCCCTTGACCACCCTGACGACCTCTATCTTTACCTTGCACAGAGCCAGAACCACTTTTTGCTTTCATAATACCCTCACTTTAATTCAAATACGTAACATGAAAATGGTTCTAAAATTTCTATGATATTCTATATTACTTTGCACTAATCTTCATTTTTTTAAGCTAATCTTAACTACTCAGAATCCAAATCCGAATTCCCATTCCCTTTAAAAGGCGTAGTCAAAGTCTCCAGAAGTGTCTTCTTATATATAGACTGACCCGATTTATCCACAATGATCTGCAAATGGCTCTTCAAGTTGGTCATTACACATGGCAATGTCCCTCCGAACTCCCCATCCAGATTGAGCTGCACATAGTCCGGTGAGTTAATTTCAATATGATCGGTTTGGAAATAGATCAGGTTCGGATCGTTCAAATGCTCGCCTCGCAATGCGAGTGTGACCACTCTAATAAATTCCGCAAGGTTACATTTGCGCAAGATGAGTACATCGAACAATCCATCGTTCATATTCGCGTCCGGAACCAGCTTCTCGAAGCCGCCAACGGAGTTGGAGTTGCCCACGAGGAACATCATGACTTCTTCGTGGAACTCGGTATCGCCTGCTTTGACGTACAGCTCAATGGGCTTCAGCCTTGGCAGTTTCTCGAGTCCCTTCATATAATAGGCCAACTGGCCAATCATGGTTTTGAGCTTGCTCGGAACTTCGTAGGTGAGCTCGGTCATTGAACCGCCGCCAGCGATATTAATGAAGTAACGGTTGTTGATTTTACCCACATCAATGTCGGTGGTATGCTGCTGAATGATCAGGTCACAGGCCTGCTCCCAGTTTTTGGGGATGCTCAAAGCACGCGCGAAATCGTTCGTCGTCCCCAGTGGCAAAATGCCAAGCGGGGGCCTATGTTCTTTCTCAGCCATGCCGTTAACGACTTCACACAAGGTTCCGTCTCCGCCTGCGGCGATGATGAGGTCGAAGCCGCGCCTGACGGCCTCAGCCGCAGCGAGCGTGGCATCACCTTCACCAATGGTGGCATGGGCTGATGTTTCGAAGCCGCCTCGTTCGAGGCGCTGTAGTATTTCCGGCAGACGCTTTCTCATTTCTTCCCGGCCGGAAGTTGGGTTATAGATCAATCTTGCTCTTTTGACCATTGCGTCTCATCACCTGTTCGCCGTGTAATCTCGGAAGCGATCTGCTTCTCGATCCATTTGGAAATTAGCGGACTGGGCAGCAGCGCCAGTCCATTATATCGATACTCAAACCCTTCCATGCGGCAAGGGATGACTTTATTCGTGAAATAACCTTCACTTAGGAAAAGGGGTGCAACCACGACCGTATGCTCGGGCTTCTTTTTCGCCCACCAGGCCATCTTCCGTTTCACTTGATCCGGCAAAAGCATAGCGACATCCGCTTCGTCATAGCCGCCCAAAGCTTTTAGCCGCCCAGCGAGCAGTTCCAGACCTTTGCGCCATTTGAGATGGAAGCCCTTTTCGACACTGCCGTGACCGACTAACAGGAGGATTTCCTGACTAGGCGAATCTGATAATGGTTTGATTTTGGCATAAATAATTTCGGCAATAACAGGATCATCATCAATAGGCGATGTGAAATGAATACGCGCTTGGATCTCGAATCGTTCCAGATCTGTTTCCAACGCAGGCTCTTCTATAACACCTAAAGCATAGCTGATTTCATCAATATGTGTACTTCCAGATGACACAAAAAGAGGTACGACTATGATATCCGTCACGCCTTGCGCCTCTAATGGTAGATACCGTCTTGGATTAAACGCCCCTCTACCAACTCCAGATAAGAAGCGTAAATGGGCACACCTGTCGGCATGATGACAGCGTCTACAGCATCGTTGACTAGCTCCACCCAGCCCTCATCCCGAGAGCCATGGCTGATGACTAATACACCGTATTGGTTCATTGTATTTTCCCCACCCGTTCGTATCCATGGCTGTAAATCCTATGCTAACGAATGTGTTGACACATGTCAATTGGGCAAGGGCCAAACGTTAGAACGTCCTCTAGGTTGACACAAATTAGCTCTGTCCTATAGACATGAAAAATCCCGCATTACACGAAGTAACACAGGATGCAGGACTCTTTTTACTTCAACAAAAATGATTAACGACCTAAACGATCCAAGGTCAGCACATAGCCGTCGTTCCCGTAATTCAAGCAGCGTTTGACACGAGAAATAGTCGCAGTGGATGCGCCTGTCTCGGCTTCGATCTGGTTATACGTACAGCCCTTGCGCAGCATTCGAGCAACTTCAAGGCGTTGAGAAAGCGATTGAATCTCATTCACTGTGCATAGGTCATCAAAAAAGACATAGCACTCTTCTATATCTTTGAGCGTGAGTACGGCTTCGAATAGTTGGTCTATTGCTTTATCGTTTAATTTTTTTAATTGCATGCATTATCAACTCCCGGTGGAAAAGCATTTAGCTCATGATTCAGTAAGCTCTTGTGTAACTTTCGACACGGCGCGAATAAATCCTGCCTTTAGCTTTGCGAGACTGTAAAATTTTTATGCGTTAAAGGGTTAAATTGTGATAAATCACAAAGACCCATGACATTCGTCCATACCAATGGTAGGCAAGTGACATATCCTGTAGGAGACAAATCTGATAAAAAGGGTCGTGAATCCAAGTGAATAACGAGAGACAATTCATTGTTAATGACGGTTATCGTCCTGAGGTGCATACAAGAGCTTTAACAGTTGCACCTCCAAATGGTGAGGGTTTCGGTGGATATCCTGGAATTGGTGGCAATACGTTTGGAGGCTTTGGGCAAGGAGGCTTCCCTGCACCTTTTGAAGGCGGGGGTGGTTTTTTTGGTGGCGGTAATCCCGCTGGCGGCGGTTTTTTTGGCGGGGGGAGTCCAGCTCCAGCTCCTGCTCCTGCTACTAGCTCCGGTGGGGGCAATTTCCTCAGTAATTTATTAGGTGGCGGTGGTGGAACTACTAGTGGTAGCTCCTCTAATCCATTAAGCGGTCTAAGTCTAAAACAAATCTCCGGTTTTGTTGACCGAATGGGCGGTATTGACGGCATCATTGGCTCGATGGGCAAAGTTCAAAAGTTCATGACCAGCTTTCAACAAATGGCCCCTATGATGAAAACGTTGATTGGCTCTTTTGGCAAGGGGAAGGTCAATTCGTCTGATGGTCTGCGGCGCAATCGTAAACGTCGTAAGAAATCGAGTTCTCGCCGCAACGGAAAAGCAAGTATCAAGTCCAGATTAACAAAAGGGCAACGCAGATAGTCATTTTGTCTCTAAAAAAGCCGCCTCATCTTGGCTCTAAACCAAGCGGGGCGGCTTCTTTTTAACTCGAATAAAAATTACTCCATCTTGATAGTCGTTCCTTCCGGCACGATCTGAACCCATGTATTGCCGGGCAGCAGAGGCACCTCTCGGCCATCCGCATAAGCGCGCAGCAGCCCATTTTTTCGTTCCCAAGTGATGGCCTGAGACCTGCCTTCTTGGAAAATCAGACCTTTACCAGGGCCGAATACGTCCACCTCGCGTCGCCCTTCGTTATCTACAATTTTATGCTTGCTTTCCAGCACGAGCAGATTCTTAGTTTGCAGCTGCTTCCCTGTCTCTTTATCGACGTGCGGTTTGCCCTCCATACTGCGCATGTACACACCTTCAGCAGCCTTATATTCATAGGAAGCGAAGTAACCTTGTATGTATGGGATTTGTATATAATTCACGGCAGCGCCGGTTAGCTTAGCTTGACCTTCCTTGGCAAAAGTGAGCAGCGGCCCGTTCCACTCGGAACGAAATTTGCGCGCTTCGGCGCCCTGCTTCATTTTATCCACAGAGGTATAGAGATTGTGCGGAGCTTTGCGGTCGGTCGCGCGCCAATAGTAAGCGCCATCGCCATAGACCTCATCCAGATGCGATAGCTTGCGGCCCGCCATGATGTTCATCGCATCCTGGCTCCAGCCGGCGTGCACGATAACCGCGTCCAGCGCATCGCCGATTTCCACAAAATACGGGCGGATGCTGCGCACGGGACCGATGACTTTCGCATCATGGCTTTGGAAAACGGAGACGAATCTCGTTATCTCTCCTTCTGCGAGAATCTCGTAGACGATATCCGCCTGATCGAGGCCAGTTTGGGGCCTGGCTTGCGGGGCATTTTCGACCATGACCATGAAGGGCCGACTTTTAATTTCTTTATCGCTAGGCAAACCTGTCAACGGAAAATGGAAGAGAAGCTCCGCCACTATCGACGTAGGTTTAGATGCCGGTGTTGTAGTTGCTATTGCCGAAGTTTCGGCAGGTTTGAGGCTGGTAGACGGCACAGTTTTGGGCGTACCGCCACAACCGGAAATGGCTATCATCGAGCATCCAAGGACGAGCCAGGTGGTAAGGGAGTTTTTACGGAATAAAGGCAATGATTTCATCAGGGCTGCACCTCTTCTTCTAAATCGTTCTAGGAACATATATATTCTAGTGAACAGACAGATAGAAGACCTTTTTTGTAACAGAATCATAGAAAGATAGTTGGAGGAATGGCGGTGTATTAGGTATAGTAAAAAGATAGCCATGTAAGGAGGAGTCTCTATGACGAAGCCAAGCGATGATCAAGCCATCGTCCTGTTCGATGGGGTTTGTAATTTATGCAGTGGAGCCGTGCAGTTCATTTTGAAAAACGACCCGACGGGAAGATTTCGCTTTGCCTCCTTGCAATCGGAGATCGGGCAGCTGCTGCTCAAGCAGCATCATTTGCCTACGGGTATCATCAGCACGATCGTCCTAATTGAAGGCGGTCGCTCCTATACACGTTCAACGGCGGCGCTGCGTATTGCCAGACGTTTGCGTGGAGCTTGGCCGCTCGCCTATGCAGCCATTGTTATTCCCGCACCACTGCGTAATCTTGGCTATGCTTATGTCGCGCGCAATCGTTACCGCTGGTTCGGCAAAGCTGAGCATTGCATGCTGCCGAAACCGGAGTTCAAGCAGCGTTTTCTGGACTAGAAGTTGGGTTCAATCCCGGCTTTCCTGCCTGCGGGCTATGACTTTGGCTTCGCTCCAAACATCCAGCAGCTCAAGCTGAGCGTACCCATTTGAAAACTATGATGTAAAAGCTTCGCGCTTCGTGACGTATCCGCCGCCCCCATCGCAAGCAGCAAAGGCGCGAAATGCTCCGGCGTAGGAACTGCCTGACGCGCACTAGGCGCTCTTTCATCATATCTGATTAACGCATCCAAATTCCACGTTTCCAACTGCTCCGCCAACCACTCATCGAATGCCACCGCCCATACTCGGGGCACAGGATTATTAGGATCCCATTGGTTTACATTGTGAACCGTTCCCCCACTGCCGAGAATGAGCACATTCTCTTCCCTTAACGGCGCTAATGCTGCGCCAATCCGATAATGCTCCTCCGCTGTAAGCCGCGGATTCACTGAGAGTGCCACAACCGGTATGAGCGCATCCGGATACATAAGGTGAAGGGGAACCCAAGCCCCTTGATCCAATCCTCGCTCATCGTCAAGCTCACAACGAATTCCTTCATCTTGAAACAACTGCTGAATATGTAAACTTAATGTCAAATCGCCTCTGGCTGGATACTTAATGGCATAAAGTTCTTTAGGAAACCCGGAGAAATTATAGATCGTGTCCATTTGAGCGGAAGAGCTAATCTTTTGGATATGACTTTTCCAATGGGCGCTGAACAGCACGATGGCTTTGGGTGTGGGAATACCGCTCACAAGCTTTTGCAAAAATTCCGTATACGCATGCTGCTCGACAGCCAGACTCGGCGAACCATGCGCAATAAAAAAAGATGGCAGCAACCTCTATTCCCCCTTTCGATCCAATTAAACTTTCTTCCAATATACACCATTATTCTCGTTTCCACGAAAATAAAACCACCCAAGGATTGGGCGGCTAAGGTGTGAATTGACATGCGGCCCCACCGGTCACCGTAATATCATCAATATTCACCTAATATTCTCTATAAATAAAAAAGCTTTCACTTAACGAAGTGAACGCCTTTTTACTTCAAAACTTTATAGTCTCCAACACCGCAACTACTTGATGATCTAACAAGCTAAGAGTCAACTACAACCATTGCTCGCACCTATTCACAGAGTCGCTAGGTACTTCTCGATACCATCGGCGATGCTATCAGCAAGCTTCTGCTGATAGTCGGCTTCTGACATCAACTCGTCCTCTTCCGGATTGGTCATGAAGCCAAGCTCAACAAGTATCACAGGTACTTTGGACCAATTGAAGCCAGAGAGATCACTACGTGCTGATAGTCCTCGTCCGGCAGTTCCCGTTGTTCGCTTTAACTGCTCCAACATAAGAACTGCCGCCTTTTTGCTGTCGGCAGCAATCGGTTCGATTGAGGCGATAGCTGGGGATGGGTACAAGACGGAGAACCCTTTGGTCTTCGGGGAGCTGTCCCCGTCTGCATGAATACGCACGGTTAGCGCAGCTCCAGCTTCGTTCGACAGATCCGCACGCTGCTTGTTGCTAATATCCACGTCATGCGATTCACGGGTCATCGCCACTTCAATGCCTCTTCGCACCAGCTCTTGTTTGATTAACAAGGATACTTCCAGATTAAGTACATATTCCGGTTTTTTCGTCAGCACGCCTACCGTACCGGAGCTCACTTTGGGCTTCGTCTCCTGCCCATCCGGGCCAACTTGCTCAGGCGCGTTGTTGCCCTTGCGCTGGTGTCCCGGATCCAGCATGACGAGTTTTCCTGTGTGAGGCACGGCAGCTTTTGGAGAAGCGGCATTCTCCATTTTCGGCTTCTCCAAAAGCTGGTTAATATTTTCCGCTATTACTGGCTGAACAGCAGCGGAGTTGGTTATTGGGGCCGATTCCTTAGCTTCCATGTGCGTTTCAATATTTGTTTCCGTATTTCCCTTAGTTTTCGTAGCATTCGTAGGAAGCGGCGACGCCAATGTTGATTTCAACGTTCCCCCTTCACTTGGTGTTTCTAACGGTTCCGCTGCCGATATCTGTACATTTCTCGAAACCGTTGAAGAGGTATCCGCTTTGCTTGTAGGGACAACGATGCTCAAGCAGTACCAGCCAGCAGCGACCAACACGCAGCCTGTTAAAGCTACGATACTGATGTTTGCAAGCCTCATCTTCCGGTTTTTTGCAACTTTCACGCCGTTCTCCCCCATTATGATTTCAGATGTGAGCCTCACTTCGCAACCCTAGCGCAGAGTATGCCTAGAGATCACCTTACATTTCGTTACTCTGATGCATGAAACAAACATCATCTACCAAACATACCAATAAGGGAAAACAGAAGGAGGTCCTCACATGAACACTCTCTTAAGCTTCTTGTCACGCCATGCGCTATCGATTGTCTTAATTGCGGGTGTACTCATTGCCGTTTGGCTCATTTACAAAAATAAGGATAAACTGATCAGAGGCACCGATGACAAGTAAGGACATTAGTCGTAAGCAGCTTACACCTTAAATACTTTAACAACTTCTTGCAGCTCGTCCGCCATTTTGGATAACGATTGAGAAGCGGCGCTGACTTCTTCCATAGAAGCAAGCTGCTGCTCCGCAGCCGCGGCAATACTATGTGTGCTCTCCAGCGATTTGTCGGAAATCTCACAAATATGCTCGACAACCTCGACCATCCGGTTCGCATCCGTTTGAATAACGCTTGCCGATTGGGACACTACTTTCACATGTCCGAAAACATCCTCCACCGCTTGCAGAATCGCCAGAAATGCCGCCTTCGCGTTTTCGCTCATTACAGTCCCGTCATTAACCGCTTGATTGCCTTTATTCATGGATTCCACAGCACTGTTAATTTCAGACTGAATGTCACCAACTAAGCTGCGGATGCGGTCAGCCGTTTGTGCGGACTGTTCGGCAAGCTTGCGTACTTCGGTAGCGACGACGGCGAAGCCCTTGCCGTGCTCACCGGCCCGTGCAGCTTCAATGGAAGCATTAAGCGCCAACAAATTCGTCTGGCTGGACAAAGAGGTAATGAACGTAATCATTTCACCGATTTCTCGTGATTTTCCGCTCAGTTCATTGACGATCATCGAAGACTGTTCCATATTACCATGAATGAGCTTCATTTGCTCCGTAACTTCACCTACAGCTTTATTCCCTTTTTCAGCTGTAACAGCCGTTTTTTCGGTCGAATCATTCACTTTTTGCACACCATCCACAATCGATAGAAGCTGGTTCGCAATCTCGGTAACAGTCTGTTTCGAGGTGTCATTCATATGACTTTGCTCATCGGCGCTTGCGGCCACCTGCTGAATGGCATCTGTAATCTGCTCTGTCGCTCGCGAAGTCTCCTCTGAACTTGCCGATAATTGCTCGGACATGGAAGCAACTGTGTGCGTATGCATCGAAATAGCCCCCAGCATCGAGCGCAGTCTCTCCATCATCTCATTGAAGGAATGACCCATCTGTCCTAATTCATCACTCGTTTTTACTTCCATATGATGGGTTAAATCACCATCCGCAATATGACCCGCTATATTTTTGACTTTGCGTATTTCAACGACGAGGTATCGGCTGAATAAAATAATGGTCAGAACCATGATCATAACCGCGATGAAACCGCCAATGCTCAAGGACATCACAAGCTTGTTCACCGGCTCTTGCAGTTCTTTGTCCGGCATCACAAGCGCTAAGGTCCAACCCGTTTCCGGTATTTTTTGATAATAAATATGGTTAGCTCCATTGTCATCTGTGATCGTTGACTGTCCATTATTTTGAGAAAGAAGTGTCGATGCCAGCCCACTTAATGATGAGTTCGGGTCCTTATTCATATTCACCTTCATAACCTTGGACTTGTCAGGTGTTGCCAAATAATTCCCCTTGGTGTCAACCATGAACGCCCATCCCGTGTTGCCTACCTTCGTTTCTTCGATGAGCTTCTGCAACCTAGCCAAGTTAAAGTCTGAAGTTATTACGGCAAGGAGCTGCTTTTTCTGATCATAGACGGGAACACTTGTCGTAACCATCGTCACTTTGGTCGGTTCGTCATAGTAAGGATCGGTATATGTATACGATTGTTTCAAGTTCTGGCCGGCTTTGTACCAATCCTTATTCGGGTAATCGTAAGCGGGATCGTTGTAATCAGCTGTCAGCTTGACCGTGTCTCCCTCACGAAAAGCGTATGTCGAGACATACTTCGTTTTGGCATTGTACTTGAACGGTTCAAAAAAAATACCAAGGCCAAAGGTATCTTCACTCGTGACCAAGTCATTGCTAATCATTTTATTATAATTATCCAACGTCAGCTGGGTCGGGGCAAACTCCACGGTTCTAGCCAACACTTCTCCTACTTTTCGGTGCGCAACCATCTTGCCATTAATCGTACTGGTCACACTATCCAACTGCTGCTGCATCTTAAACCCGATCTCAGTATTAATTAATCCTTTACTGTACCCGTACGAGAACACCACAATCGCAACTAGTGTTACAACAATGAGAGGAACAAGCAACAGCATAAATTTACTTTGAATACTTTTCAGCATAGTCGGTCTCTCCTCCATTTTCCCCTCAATATATGACCTCCTATATTCGTTCGATATTCGGCAAGAACCTCTAATTTTCGACATTACAATAAAGATACTATAGTCAGGAAAGTCTTTACGGGTCTAGCTGTAAGCACGATTTTCAATGCTGTAAAGGCACGTTTACTATTACCGACGGCTGTAACTGGGGAAAACTGCTTTATCGTTTCTAACACGCCGCAATCGCGAGGCCATTTCCATATGAACTCTAACATTCAGACGAGAAAAACCGCCAGAAAGTCCTGACGATCCTATCTGTAAGCACGGTTTTCAGTGTTAAAGAGTAGTTATTGCTTGGACTGACTGCTGTAACACTGAAAAACAGTGTTACAATTCCAAATATGTCACTTTTGATCTACTTGTCTACCTGTAAGCACGATTTTCAGCGTTATAGAGCAGTTATTGCTCTGACTGACTGCTGTAACACTAAAAAACAGTGTTACAATTCCAAATATGTCACTTTTGATCTACTTTTCTATCTGTAAGCACGGTTTTCAGCGTTAAAGTGGAGCTGCTGCTCTGACTGACTGCTGGAACACTGAAAAACAGTGTTATCTTGCTAGACATACCGTTTGCGGAGCCATTTCCGTGTCGGACTCTTCGTATGTCATGACATCCTTCACAGACTTAGCGTGTAAACCCGTTCCATGGCGCGCTAATTTGGGTACTTCCTTGAGAGCATTCGGCCTAATATAAAAAAACACAGCCTCTGTTATAAAAATAGGCTGTGTCTCTGTGCTTTCATCCTGCTATTTCAAAGCTTTCATCGCAATATCCGTCCGGTAATGCTTCCCGTCAAAATGAATCCGATCCGCATCCGCGTAAGCTTTCTGCCGCGCCTCAATAATATCTTTGCCTAAGCCGGTTATGCCCAGCACGCGTCCGCCATTGGTCACGATTTGACCATTTTCAACCGCTGTTCCTGCATGGAACACAAGCGAGTCCTGTACTTGATCCAGCCCTGTGATGGGTAAGCCTTTCGGGTATGGACCCGGGTAACCCGGTGAAGCCACAATAACACAAACCGCTGCTTCGTCGCTCCACTCAATCGGCTGCTCAGCTAGCGTTCCGTTGTTGATCGCAAGGAAAATGTCGAGCAAATCTGTTTTCAATCGCGGCAAAATAACCTGCGTCTCTGGATCACCGAAACGAGCATTAAACTCAATCGTCTTCACACCGTTAGGGGTCAAAATCAATCCCGCATACAACACGCCTTTGAACGGACGGCCTTCCTTTACCATCGCATCTGCCGTTGGCTGAACGATGTTCACTAACGCTTCTTGAACGATAGATTCAGGAATGTGCGGAAGCGGTGAATAGGTACCCATACCGCCGGTATTCGGGCCTTTATCGTTATCATACACAGGCTTATGATCCTGCGAAGGCACCATCAAGCGCACAGTCGAACCATCAACAAAAGCGAGTAGAGACATCTCTTGCCCCGTCAAAAACTCTTCGATGACCACGCTGGCGCCGGATGCTCCGAACACTTGCCCAACCATGATATCCTTCAGCGCGGCTTCCGCTTCTTCCATCGTTTGAGCAACGGTAACGCCTTTACCTGCGGCCAAGCCATCGGCTTTAATGACAATCGGTGCAGATTGGCTGCGCAAGTAAGCAAGCGCTGGCTCGTACGCATCGAAGGATTCGTAAGCGGCCGTCGGAATGCTGTACTTCTTCAGCAATTCCTTCATGAACACCTTGCTGCCTTCAATAATCGCTGCGTTGGCGCGCGGTCCGAAAGCCTCAATGCCTTTGGATTCCAGATGGTCAACCAATCCTGCCGCTAACGGATCATCAGGCGCTACCATGACCAGATCAATCGCCTGTTCCTTCGCAAACGTGCTGATTTCCTCGAATTGCAGTTCCGTAATAGGCACACATTCAGCTAAACCCGCAATGCCGCCGTTCCCCGGTGCACAGAACAACTTGCTGACCTTAAGGCTCTTGCTCAAAGCCCAAACAATGGCATGCTCACGCCCGCCTCGTCCAATAACTAATACACGCATTGCTAGATAACCCCTCTCATGGGGAATGCCCACGGTCGCAAAAAATGATCGTGAGCATTCTCAGTTGTTTTAATGTTTAAAGTGACGAACGCCTGTCATCACCATGGCAATGCCTTGTTCGTTCGCTACGCGAATGGACTCTTCATCCTTAATGGAGCCGCCTGGTTGGATCACCGCTGTGATTCCTGCCTTAGCCGCCATTTCAAGCGAGTCGCCCATCGGGAAGAAGGCATCGGACGAAAGAACGGAGCCTTTCGCTTTATCGCCTGCTTGCTCAATCGCGATTTTTGCTGCACCCACGCGGTTCATTTGACCGGCACCAACGCCAACTGTCATATCGTCTGCCACAAGAACGATGGCATTAGATTTAACGTGCTTAACTACTTTCCATGCGAAAAGCAATTGCTTCATTTCTTCTTCCGTCGGCTGACGCTCGGAAACAACCTTCAAATCAGCTTCTGTTAACTGATAAGCGTCGCTGTCCTGAACGAGCATGCCGCCTTCAACAGTTGTCACCACTGGCTCTGCTTTGCGTCCGGCCACTGTATCTAAGCCGCTTACTTTGAGCAAGCGAATGTTTTTCTTTTTGGAAAGGATTTCGAGAGCTTCCGGTGTAAAGTCCGGCGCAATCACGATTTCCAGGAAAATCTCATGCAGCAGTTGAGCCGTTGCGCCATCAACCGCGCGATTCGCAGCGACGATGCCACCAAAGATGGAAGTCGGGTCAGCGGCATACGCTTTTTGATAGGCTTCCAGCACATTCGAACCGATACCTACGCCGCAAGGATTCATGTGCTTCACGGCTACAACGGCAGGCTCGCTGAACTCCTTCACGATCTGCAGCGCTGTATTCGCATCATTAATATTATTGTAGGATAATTCTTTACCATGTAACTGTTCAGCTGTCGTAATGTTGCCTGCAGCCGCATTCGGTTTCCGATAGAAAGCCGCGCTCTGATGCGGGTTCTCTCCGTAGCGAAGCTCCTGCATTTTCTCATAAGTAACGGTATAACGCTCTGGGTAAGGCTCGCCTTGCAGCTTGGACAAGTAATCAGCAATCAAAGCATCGTAAGAACCCGTGTGGCGGAATACTTTCGCAGCCAGACGTTTGCGCGTCTCCAGGGTCGTATCTCCACTCTCTTGCACCTCTTCCAACACCTGAGCATAGTCAGCGGCATCTACAACAACAGATACGAAAGCGTGGTTTTTCGCTGCGGAACGAAGCATCGTAGGTCCACCGATATCGATGTTCTCAATCGCTTCTTCGTAAGTCACATCAGGCTTCGCAATCGCTTGAGCAAAAGGATACAAGTTCACGACAACCAGATCGATATAGTCAAGCTCCAGCTTCTTCATGCTCGCTTGATGTTCTTCGTTGTCACGAACCGCCAATAATCCGGCGTGAACGGCTGGATGAAGCGTTTTAACACGGCCATCCATGATTTCAGGAAATCCTGTCACTTCGGAAATGCCGATTACCGGAACCCCTTTATCCTTCAGTAAACTTTGCGTACCGCCTGTAGAAATGATCTCAACGCCCAGCTTCGCCAGCTCGCTTGCGAATTCAACGATGCCCGTTTTGTCGGACACGCTGATCAATGCTCTTTTGATTGCCACTATGCTTCCTCCCAGAAATTGATTTTTGTATGTAAAATGATGGTTTGTATTGAAAAATACGCCTACAGCCGCACGCCAACCCTACGGCCGTCCAAGGTCACGCGACCCTCGCGCAACCAGCGAATAACCTGCGGCAGCAGCACGTGCTCAGCGGCATGGATGCGCTCCGTCAGCGAATCCGCTGTCTCGTGCTCGTGGATCTCCACTGCGCGCTGCGCGATGATGGGACCAGAATCCAGCCCGCCGTCAACGAAATGCACAGTCACGCCCGTTTGCTTCACGCCGTATTCAACGGCTTGCTCAATCGCGCGGACACCGGGAAAGGACGGCAGCAGTGAAGGATGAATGTTGATCATACGTCCATAGAACGGCACAACCAGCACATTCGTAATAATCCGCATGTAACCTGCCATAACGATCAGGTCAATCTGCCGATCCTGCAGCTCTTTAAGAATAAGCGTCTCATAAGCCTCGCGATTCGCGTACTCCTTCGGTTTAAACGCGAATACAGGAACCTTCGCTTCTTTCGCGCGTTCAACAACGAACGCCGAAGGACGGTCACAGACAAGAAGCTCGATGCTGACATCAAGCTTCCCCTTCTGCACTTGATCCACGATGGCCTGAAAATTCGAACCGCTGCCCGAAGCAAAAACCGCAATTCGATAAGGTTGCATTAAACCTCAGCTCCTTGGAACGTAACTACACGCTCGCCTTCTGTAACAACACCCAAACGGTAAGCTTTCTCGCCTTGCGCTTCAGCTGCTGCAATAGCTTTCTCTGCATCATCCGCTGCTACGATAACCACCATACCAATCCCCATGTTGAACGTACGGAACATATCATTGTTTGTAATGCCGCCTTCACGCTGCATCAGAGCAAAAATCGGCAGAATCGGCCATGAGCCGTACTGGATTTGGGCGTTTACGCCTTCAGGCAGAACACGCGGAATATTTTCGATAAACCCGCCGCCAGTAATATGAGCCATCCCTTTGATCGCTACGTCCTCCAGCATCGCCAAAACCGGCTTCACATACAGCTTTGTTGGCTCTAGCAGCACGTTGCCCAGCTTGTCGCCCAATTCCTCAACATGCCCTTGAAGCGTATATCCTTTATCCTCCAGCAAAAGCTTGCGCACAAGAGAGAATCCGTTACTGTGCACGCCGCTCGAAGCCAGACCCAAAACTACGTCTCCGGGACAGATCGTTGTACCGTCAATGATTTTTTTCTTGTCTACGATCCCTACGGTAAAACCAGCGATGTCATACTCCCCCGAGGCATACATCCCTGGCATTTCCGCCGTTTCACCACCGATTAGCGCGCAGCCGGACTGCGAGCAGCCGTCAGCTATCCCTTTAACGATAGCTTCAATTTTCTCTGGAACCACTTTGTCACAAGCCAGATAGTCGAGGAAAAAGAGCGGCTCCGCGCCTTGAACAATAATATCGTTCACGCACATGGCAACCGCATCGATGCCAATCGTATCATGCTTATCCATTGCAAAAGCGATCTTCAGCTTCGTGCCCACGCCGTCCGTACCAGATACGAGTACAGGCTCCTCGTACTTGTCTTTGTTCAAGCTGAACAGCCCGCCGAAGCCACCGAGGTCAGTTAACACTTCAGGACGGAATGTCCGTTTGACGTGTTTTTTCATCCGTTCTACTGCTTCGTTCCCTGCCGCGATATCGACTCCGGCTTTTTTGTAAGCATCCGACACTTCGCAATCACTCCTTAGTTATGTCTATGTATCGGGAGGTCTTTCGCGATTGCGTTAGACCAACCCGTTGTTTATTCCACTATTTAACACTTCATTCGTTATTAACCATTTAATCGCAAGCACAACCAACCTTCGTTACATCTACAATCTCTGTCGGATAGCTGTTATCGAAGCAAGCCGTACAGTAGCCGCTCTTTGCGCCTGCTGAGCCTTGACCGATGGATTCCAACAATCCTTCCTTGGTCAGAAAATGCAGCGAATCGGCATTGATTGCCTTGCGAATTTCTTCAATCGAATTCATCGCTGCAATCAGCTCTTTGCGATCCGGCGTATCAATCCCATAGTAACAAGGGTTCATAAACGGCGGCGAAGAGATTCGCACGTGAACTTCGGTAGCCCCCGCTTCACGCAGCAGGTTGACGATCCGCAGGGACGTCGTTCCGCGAACGATGGAATCATCGATCATCACAACGCGCTTGCCTTCAACGACTTTACGTACCGCGCTCAGCTTCATTTTGACCCCTTGCTCACGAAGCTCCTGGCTTGGAATAATGAACGTGCGACCCGTATAGCGGTTCTTGATCAGACCCAGCTCATAAGGAATACCCGTCTGTTCGGCAAAGCCAATAGCTGCGGAAATACTGGAGTCCGGTACACCCGTTACCACATCAGCGTCCACGAAAGCTTCCATCGCCAGCTTCTTACCCATCCGCTTGCGTGCGGAGTGGATGTTCACGGTATCAATATCGCTGTCCGGACGCGCGAAGTAAATATACTCCATCGCACAGATGGCACGGTTGCTGCTCTCGGCGAAACGATCCTCATGGAATCCGTCACGGTCAAGCACAATAAGCTCGCCCGGCTGCACATCGCGGAAATACGTCGCGCCCACGGCGTCGAACGCACAGGACTCGGAAGCGAACAAGTAGGCATCCCCGAGACGTCCGATCATAAACGGACGAAGTCCGTTCGGATCGACCGCAGCGATCATTTTATCCTTGGTGATGATCAAAAAGGCAAAACCGCCGATGACTTGGGTAAGCGCATCTTTAACCGCATCCACGATATCGTCATGCTCGGAACGCGCAATTAAATGCGCAAGAACTTCCGTATCGCTGGTCGTTTGGAAAATCGAACCTTTACGCTCCAAATCACGCTTGATGATGTTGGCGTTATCCAGGTTCCCGTTCGTGGCAATCGCAAGGTCGCCCTCACGGTATTTGAACACGAGCGGCTGTGCATTCGCCAGCTTGCTTTCGCCTGCTGTGGAGTAGCGCACATGCGCAATAGCTGTTGAACCTATCAGAGGACTGAGATTTTCATTCGTGAATACCTCTTTCGCCAAACCCATACCGCGGTAATAGTTAAACTTCCCATCTTCTACCGTACAAATGCCGGCACTTTCCTGTCCACGATGCTGAAGAGCATGGAGCCCGTAATAGCAAAGTGAGGAAGCCTCGTGATGACCAAACACCCCGAAGACCCCGCACTCCTCATTCAGCTTATCAAACAATCCGCCTTGGCCGCCTACACCCTCGTTGAAGTATTCTCCTGTCCAAAGCTCGTGCTGTTTATCCCCCAGCTCTACAAGCGGAGCAGCAGGAAGCTTTAGGGCCTTAGATTGTTTCACGCCATTAGACATGGAATCGCATCCTTCCAGACTTTCGCCAGCTCGCTTATTGGAGACTGGAGACGCTGTTCGTTATTGATTTTAACGGTCAGATCTGCACCTGTGACTGTTCCGATTTCTTGATAAGGTACGCCCTGCGAAGCAACCCAGTGTTTCAAGGCATCAGCCTTATCCGGGGATGCGGAAAGTAGGATACGCGATTGGCTTTCACTGAACAAAGTGAAATCCGGGCGAAGCTCAGAAGCTACGTTAACAGCAGCGCCTAGTCGTCCGCTGATACAGCTTTCAGCCAAAGCAACAGCCAAGCCGCCTTCGGACAAGTCATGTGCGGAAGCAACAAGACCTTCTTGAATGGCTTTCAGCACGGTTGTTTGCAGACGTTTCTCTACAGCCAGATCCAATTCAGGAGGACGGCCTTCGGTTACTTCGTGAATCACATATTGGAATTCGCTGCCGCCGAGCTCCGCTTTCGTCTCACCGAGCAGGATAATGATGTCGCCTTCTTTTTTGAAGCTTTGCGTCGTGATATGGTCGATGTCATGAATCAGACCTACCATTCCGATAACCGGAGTTGGGTAGATGGCACCTTTGGAGTTCTCGTTGTACAGAGAAACGTTACCGCCGATAACCGGCGTATCCAAGAAGCGGCAAGCTTCCGCCATACCGTCCGTCGATTTCTCCAGCTGCCAGAAAATCTCTGGTTTATCCGGACTACCGAAGTTCAGGTTGTCCGTAACCGCCAATGGCTCAGCACCGGAGCAGACGACGTTGCGCGCTGCTTCGGAAACGGCGATTCGTCCGCCAACTTCCGGATCCAGGTACACATAGCGCCCGTTGCAGTCGGTCGTCATCGCGAGGCCCTTGCGGGTACCGCGAATCGTCACGACAGCTGCGTCCGAACCCGGGCGCACGGCTGTGTCTGTACGAACCATGTAGTCATACTGGTTGTACACCCACTCTTTGCTCGCTACCGTCGGAGACGCGAGCACGGATTTCAGCGCATCCGTTAGCTTCGTTACCTCTGGGTAACGAGTCGTATCGATCGCTGCGCTGGCTTCGTAATAAGCCGGCACTTTGCTCGGCTTATTGTACACTGGGCACTCGTCGACGAGTGCCCCTACAGGCATGTTCGCCACGACTTCACCGTGGTGGATCAACTTCAGGTAACCGTCATCGGTTACCTTGCCGACTTCGCGCAGTGCAAGCCCCAGCGCTCAAAAATGCCCTTGGCTTGCGCCTCATGCTTCGGCTCAACAACGAACAGCATACGCTCTTGCGACTCGGACAGCATCATTTCATAAGCTGTCATGCCTTCTTCGCGCTGCGGCACCTCATCCAGGTAAAGCTCCATGCCGTTGCCTGCTTTACTTGCCATCTCAGCGCTGGAGCAGGTAAGACCTGCAGCGCCCATATCTTGAATTCCGAGCACGATGCCGGAATCGATTAACTCTAAACATGCTTCCAGCACAAGCTTCTCCATGAATGGATCGCCGACTTGCACCGCTGGACGTTTGGCTTCCGACTCCGCTGTCAGCTCTTCGGACGCGAATGTCGCGCCGTGAATGCCGTCGCGGCCTGTCGCTGGGCCAACATAGAACACCGGGTTGCCAACGCCTTTGGCAACACCGCGTTGGATCTTATCGTGATCGATAAGCCCTACGCACATCGCATTGACGAGCGGGTTACCTTCGTAGCTCTCGTCGAACATCACTTCGCCGCCAACTGTCGGAATCCCGATACAGTTACCGTATCCGGCGATTCCGGATACAACGTGTTCGAACAAGTATTTCACGCGGTCGTTTTGCAGCTTGCCGAAACGCAAGGAATTCAGCAGCGCTACAGGGCGCGCGCCCATCGAGAAAATATCACGGATAATACCGCCCACACCTGTCGCTGCGCCTTGGAAAGGCTCAATCGCGGATGGATGGTTGTGACTTTCAATTTTGAAAACAACGGCCTGGTTGTCGCCGATATCAACGATCCCAGCGCCTTCCCCTGGCCCCATCAGAACGCGTGGTCCTGTAACCGGGAATTTGCGAAGAACAGGCTTCGAGTTTTTGTAAGAGCAATGCTCGGACCACATGACGCTGAATACGCCGATCTCCACATAGTTCGGATTACGTCCGAGGAAGCCGCAAATTTTGGCAAACTCTTCGTCCGTTACGCCCATTTGCTTGTAAATTTTCTGTTCCGCGATTTGCTCGGCTGTTGGTTCCTTAGCGGATAGCTGCTGCGTCATGTTTGTCCCTCCAAGCGCTTAGAATTGATGTGAACATTTTCTTACCGTCTGCCGAACCCAGAATCTCATGAATGGCACGTTCTGGATGGGGCATCATACCTACTACATTTCCTGCTTTGTTGCTGATTCCTGCGATATCATCCAGCGATCCGTTCGGGTTGCTGCCCGCTTCGTAACGGAACACGATTTGTTTGTTTTCTTGCAGTTCTTTCAGTGTTGCTTCATCACAATAGTAGTTGCCTTCGCCGTGCGCGATTGGAATATCAATCAGCTCGCCTTCGGCATAATCGCGTGTGAACGCTGTGTTGTTGTTCTCTACTTTGAGGATCGTTTGGTGGCAGCGGAACTTCATTCCGTTGTTGCGCAGCAGCGCTCCCGGCAGCAATCTTGCTTCTGTTAACACTTGGAATCCGTTACAAATACCTAGAATGTATTTGCCTTCTTCCGCCGCTTTGACGACAGATTTCATCACGTTCGTGAATTGCGCAATCGCTCCGCAACGCAAGTAATCCCCATAAGAGAATCCACCTGGCACGAGAATGCAGTCGTATTTGGACAAGTCGTCTTCTGTATGCCATACATAATCAACGGGCTGGCCGATTGTATCTTCGATTGCTTTGTACAAATCGATGTCGCAGTTTGATCCCGGAAACACAAGAACTGCAAAATTCATGACGTATTCCTCCTCAGAGTTTAGCTTTAGCTAAACTTTCTTCGTAAGCATTTTCGTTTTACTTTGGCTTATTACGCCAACTCGTAGCGGTAGTCTTCGATGACCGTGTTTGCAAGCAGCTTCTCACACATTGCTTTTACGCGTGCTTCTGCTTCTGCTTTATCGTTCGTATCCAGTTCCAATTCCAAGTATTTACCGATGCGCACTTTGCCAACTTCCTCGAAACCCATCGAATGAAGCGCTCCTTGCACCGCAGTTCCTTGAACGTCCAAGACGTTTTGTTTAATCGTTACATAGACGGTTGCTTTCATTGTCTAATCTCTCCTTAGGGTTATTCGCCAGCATTCTGGCATCGGAAGCATCCGCTTCGCTTCTTAATCTACCAAGCGGTGAAGAATCTCTTTATATCGGTTCGATGTTTCTTCCACAACAGAAGCTGGAAGCTCATCCGGCTCGCTATTTTTATCCCAACCCGAACCTGCCAGGTACGTACGAACGGGTTCTTTGTCCATCGAATCAATCTCGATATCCAGGGCGTATTTCTCTTGTGACCAGTAACGGGAGGAATCCGGCGTGAATATTTCATCAATAATAATGAGTTCACCTGCATAAAAGCCGAATTCAAACTTCGTATCTGCTAAAATAATGCCTTTTTGCTCACAGATCGCATGAGCCATAGTGTAAAGCATAATGCTCTTCTCCTGCAGTTCGTAAGTCAGCTGTTCACCGACCAACGCCGCCATTTGGTCCACGGAAATGTCTTCGTCATGGCCGACATCATTTTTCGCCGCAGGCGTGAAAATCGGGTTTTCCAGACGTTGATTCTTGCGCAAGCCTTCCGGCAGCTTACGGCCATTAATTTCACCCGTTTGCTCGTACTGTCTCCAGCCGTTGCCTGTAATGTACCCGCGAACGACGCATTCAATAGAGATGCGCTCCGCTTTTTTCGCTACAATAATACGCTCTCTCAGAAGCTCTCTCGCATCCGCATCCGGAATAATGTCTTGCAACTGATCGACGTCTGTGTGCACGATATGGTTTTTCATATAACCGCTCGTCACGCCAAACCAGTATTTGCTAAGCGCATTTAGTACATATCCTTTATCAGGAACACCTGGCTTCAGGATGTAATCAAAAGCGGAAATCCGATCCGTTACCACGATCAGGAAGTTCTCGCCCAAATCATACAGCTCACGCACTTTGCCTTTGTGAACCAGAGGCGCCTTAACAAGCTCAGCCGCAGAACCCAATATGTTGCTTGCCACGAACCACACACATCCTTCTTGGTATAATGAAATGTTTGCTCTCTATTTCAAACCTAAACGGTCGAAGATCGTGTCTACGTGTTTCAAATGCCAGCTCGGATCGAAGCAATCCGCGATTTCTTCCGGGCTTAAAACTTCGGTAATGACAGAAGCATTTTCAACGATTTCACGGAATGAACGCTGCTCTTCCCATGCTTGCATCGCTCTAGGCTGTACCGTATCGTAAGCTTGCTCACGCGCAAAGCCTTTATCGATCAGCTTCGTCATGACGCGGCCTGAGAAAGGAACATCGTACGTGCTGCGCATGTTGCGTTTCATATTTTCAGGGAACACAGTCAAGTTCTTGATGATGTTGCCCAGACGGTTCAGCATATAGTTCAAAAGCTGCGTGGCATCCGGCAAAATAATACGCTCAACGGAGGAGTGCGAGATATCGCGCTCATGCCATAGCGTCACGTTCTCGTAAGCGGAAACCATGTGGCCGCGAATGACACGGGACAAGCCGGAGATGCTTTCGCAACCGATTGGGTTACGTTTGTGCGGCATAGCGGACGATCCTTTTTGCCCTTTAGCAAACGGCTCTTCCACTTCACGGAATTCGCTCTTTTGAAGCGCACGGATTTCAGTCGCGAACTTATCCAGGGATGTGGCAACCAATGCCAATGTCGCCATGTATTCTGCGTGACGGTCACGCTGCAGCGTTTGTGTGGAAATTGGTGCAGCTTTCGTGCCCAGCTTGCCGCATACATATTGCTCAACGAACGGGTCGATGTTCGCGTAGGTGCCTACCGCACCTGAGATTTTGCCGAATTGCACGCCATCAGCAGCAAAACGGAAACGCTCCAGGTTACGCTTCATTTCCTCGTACCACAGGGCCATTTTTAGACCAAAAGTTGTCGGCTCGGCATGTACGCCATGCGTTCTGCCCATCATTGCCGTATCTTTATGTTCAATCGCTTTATTGCGCAGAATTTCAATGAAGTTCTGAATATCTTTATCCAAGATTTCGTTGGCTTGACGAAGCAAGTAACCAAGCGCCGTATCCACAACGTCCGTGGAAGTCAAACCGTAGTGAACCCACTTGCGCTCAGCGCCGAGCGTCTCGGAAACAGCTCTCGTGAAGGCGATCACGTCATGGCGCGTCTCTTGCTCGATTTCATAGATGCGGTCGATATTGAAGCTTGCGTTCTCGCGCAGCACCTTCACATCTTCCTTAGGGATGACTCCAAGCTCTGACCAAGCTTCGCAAGAAAGAATCTCTACTTCAAGCCATGCTTGGAATTTGTTTTCCTCAGTCCAAATGCGTGCCATTTCCGGGCGTGTATAACGTTCGATCATTTTGCCGTTCCTCCAATGATTATCATTTACTTACTTTCCCAAATGCCTGTGCGTTCTATCCAAGCCAGTGCTTTCTCGGCATCGCTGGTCAGGAGATTGATGTGTCCCATTTTGCGTTTTTCTTTCGCTTCCAGCTTACCGTATAAATGAACCTTCGCGCTTACACCTAATTCTTCGCTTTCCAGAAAGCCTGGTTGGTCGATTTGTTGCTCAAGTGGAGCGATATGCTCACCAAGCAAATTCACCATGACCACAGGAGACATGAGCTCCGTGGAGCCGAGTGGCAAGTTGCAAATCGCGCGAACATGCTGTTCAAACTGCGAGGTACGGCACGCTTCCATCGTATAATGACCCGAGTTGTGCGGCCGCGGCGCCAGCTCATTGACATAAAGCTGGCCATCCTTGGTCAAAAATAACTCTACCGCGATCAGTCCGATCACACCCAGCGATTCGGCTATGCGTATCGCCAATAGCTCAGCCTCGTGCTGCACAGCAGATGAGATGCGAGCCGGCACAATCGATTGATGCAGGATGTTATGTACATGTATATTTTCAGCGGCAGGAAAAGCCTTGACCTCACCGCGTGGACTTCTTGCTGCAATCACCGATAATTCCTTATCGAAATGAATGAATTGTTCGAGCACGAGCTCTGTTTTGGCGCGGCTGAGGGTTTCGTAAGCTTCCTCTACCTCCTCCAGCGAGCGAATCACCCACTGGCCTTTGCCGTCATAACCGCCTGTTGCTGTTTTGAGCACACACGGTGTGCCAAATCGCAAGACAGCTTCTTTCAGCGCCGCAGCGCTCGTGATTTCTGCATAGGGCGCGACAGGCACGCCTGCTGCTTCTATAGCTCTTTTTTCCCGCAACCGATGCTGCGTTGTATATAATAGATGGCTTCCCTGTGGAACATAGGACTCTTTCATTAAGATGTCTGTCACATGGGCATCCACGTTCTCGAACTCGTACGTGATAACGTCCGACCGTGATGCCAGCTTTCTTGCCGCCTCGACATCGTCGAAGCTCGCTTGAATCTGCTCATCGGCGACTTGGCCGCAAGGCGCGTCCTCCGTCGGATCGAGCGTCACGAAGCGATAGCCCATGTTGCGTCCGGCCAAAGCCAGCATGCGGCCTAGTTGCCCGCCGCCCAAGACGCCGATCGTTCCACCGGGCTTGATGACTTTACTGCTGGTCTCGCTCATAACAGGTCACTGCTTTCGATAACCGTTTGCGCAATGCGCTCGCGGCGCGCTCTGACTTTCGCTTGCAGCTCAGGCTCGAATGCTCCGAGGATCTGCGCAGCGAGCAGTCCGGCATTCGTTGCGCCCGCATGTCCGATTGCCACAGTTGCGACAGGAATGCCGCCCGGCATTTGCACAATCGACAGCAGTGAATCAAGTCCATTCAGTGTGGACGTTTTCACTGGAACACCAATAACCGGAAGCTCTGTTTTGGCTGCTACCATCCCTGGTAAATGCGCCGCCCCGCCTGCTCCGGCAATAATGACTTGAATGCCTCGGCTTGCTGCCGATGACGCATATTCGAACATAAGGTCAGGCGTTCTGTGCGCGGAAACAACTTTCTTCTCATAAGGCACTTCCAGCTCTTCCAATATGTCGCAAGCGTGCTTCATCGTTTCCCAATCCGACTGGCTTCCCATTATGACACCAACACGTACACTCATCACTAACCCACTCTCAAAAAGGTGATTTTTTGTATGGAAACAAAGTCTCTCATTCCAACTTAAAAATGCCCAGCACTAGAATACACGATTCTATAAACTGGACAGCAAAAGAACCGAATGCAAAAAGACCATCATCTTTCTATGGTTTCCCTCATTCGCTTCCTCGTAGTCCAAAAATTCATGGTTTTTGGGTAGAAACTTTCAGGCCTTATCCCTGATTTTATACGAGTTGATTCGACATTTTCAATTAGTGCGGCTTCATTCCCGCTTACCTAGTTTACTACCAACTGACGTGCCGTGTCAATTTAGAAAAACGAACGATTTTTAGTTATTTCTTTCCGATAGTTCGCTTTTTAGTCGATTTTCGGTGCATCCGAATGGTTCGAGACCTAAAATACGAATCTCATTCATCTTTAGAGTACAAAATTGTTGAATCATTGTTCGTATGTAAGCCAATTTTTAGCCTAGAATACTTTCGACATGACATTCATGATCATTTTCAAAACCAGCGGCATGCGAAAAAAAGAGGATGTTCTTTAGCTGATAAGCTTGAACACCCTCTTTTACTATTTTTTTTGGCTCATCGTTAGAATCATTGCTTGACTTTAAACATTCTGGTACGAATAGTACCATGCGGGTTCGGGTCCCACCCGTCTCGACTGCGATTGTAGAACGATTGGATAGGCAAGCGGACACAGTAGCCGTTATTTGCCCTTATCCCTTGCCATGCACCTGCTCCGCGGACATACGTTCCGTTAAGGACAGTGAAATCGTAGACATCGGCCCATTATCGCTCGAATAACGGCGCTGATGTCCACTAAGTTCCCAAATAAGCCCTTCAAGACTACAATAACGGATCCACGGTCCGTTCATCACCCCAGCCCTCTTGCCCCCTCTATCCTTTCATCAAGCACAGATTCCAATGTCGAACCTTCTTTTTTATACAAATTAGCAAGCGCCTTCATGAATCGCTCTATAAGGACGAAGCTTTTTTTACGGGCAAAGTTTCTTTAGACACTTGTAAAACGGGACTTGAATCTGAATCTGGATTCGGATGAAATTGATTTTCGCTTTTGGCGATTACAATTGTCGCAACGCTATTGCCAATAATGTTCGTGATAGCTCTAGCTTCCGACATGAAACGGTCTACCCCGATCAAGAGCGCCATTCCTTCTATTGGAATGACGTTATTCGGAATCGCCGCCAGCGTAGCCGCTAATGTGACGAAACCCGATCCCGTAACGCCAGCCGCGCCCTTCGAAGTCAGCATCAGCACACCAAGGAAGGTCAGCACCTGTATCCAGTCGAGATGAACGCCATACGCTTGTGCAATGAACAACCCTGCCATGGACAAATAAATAGATGTGCCATCCAAGTTGAACGAGTATCCCGTAGGAACGACAAGTCCGACAACAGGCTTGGAGGCACCGAACTTCTCCAGCTTTTCCATGACCCGTGGCAGCGCGGATTCGGATGAAGACGTCCCTAGTACAAGCAACAGCTCTTCTTTGATGAATCGCAGCAGTTTAAAAATACTGAAACCGTATATCTTGCAAATCGTTCCTAACACAACGAAGATGAACAAGGCCATGGTTACATAAACAGACCCCATCATTTTACCCAGTGAGAATAAGGAGTGCACGCCGAATTTGCCGATCGTATAAGACATGGCACCAAAAGCAGCAATCGGAGAGAATTTCATGATGATCGCAACAATACGGAAGAAAACTTCATTCGTTTTCTCAAAAAAGGTCGTAACCGGTTTAACCCTATCACCAAGACCCGCCATCGCTAAGCCAAATAGGACGGAAAAGAATAACACCGGAAGCATATCGCCTTTAGCGAACGCAGCCATCACGTTATCAGGAACGACACCCGTAATGAAATCCAAGAATCCATGGCTGCTATCTGCCGCTTGTTTCGTATATTTCGCCACATCCGCAGCTTTCACAGCACTTGTGTTCATCCCTGCACCTGGATGAAACATATACATAACGGCAATACCGATAGCCATAGCAAACGTAGTGATGATTTCGAAGTATAACAGCGCTTTACCGCCGATTCGACCTATTTTCTTCAAATCGCCCATGCCCGAGAAACCGATTACAATGGTAAAGAAAACGATCGGAGCAATCACCATCTTGATCATCTTCACAAATATATCGGAAAGTATTTTTAAGTTATCCGCTTGTTGTGGAAAAATCACCCCCACTGCAATTCCTAGCACAATCGCTACCAATACCTGCACCGTTAAGTTTTTTCCAAGTCTCATATGAATCCTCCTTAAAGTCTTGTCTAAACAAAACTTTCTTCGTAAGCGTAAGCCCTGTCCATCATCTAGGCCTGCACTTTTTCCTTGCGTCTTCTGGCAACTCCATCTTCATAAGCCGCATGAATGACAGCCTCTCTGACTCGTTCTGCTACGGACTGATTGAATACGCTTGGAATGATGTAATACTCATTCAATTCATCCTCTTGAACGACAGATGCAATGGCCTTGGCCGCAGCAAGCTTCATATTTTCCGTCACTCTGGATGCTCTACAATCCAGCAATCCTCGGAACAAGCCCGGGAAGCACAGCACATTATTGATCTGGTTCGGATAATCGGAACGTCCGGTCGCCATGACCCTTACGTAAGGCTCAGCCTCTTCGGGAAGAATTTCCGGCACTGGGTTTGCCATCGCAAAGACAATCGGATCAGCCGCCATTTTCGCGACGTCCTCCTTCTTTAGAACACCTGGACCTGACACGCCGATAAATATATCGGCTCCCTCTATAACCTCCGACAACGAACCGTGAATCTGCTCTGGGTTGGTGTGTTCCGCATACCACTGCCAGAATGGGTTGTCGTACACACCCTCTCTTGTAATGGCTCCGAATCGATCAACGCCGACGATATTTCGAACACCCGCTGCCATCAGCATTTTCGTGCATGCCGTACCTGCTGCTCCAATGCCGCAAAGCACAACTTTACAATCCTCAAGCTTCTTGTTCACGATCTTGACCGCATTGAACAACCCTGCCAAAAGCACAACAGCTGTACCATGCTGATCATCATGAAAGACCGGAATATCCAGTTCCTCAATAAGCCGCTGTTCGATTTCAAAGCATCTGGGTGCCGATATATCCTCCAAGTTAATTCCACCGAACGTTGGAGATAACGCTTTCACAATAGACACGATTTCATCTGTATCCTGTGTAGCCAGACATATAGGAAATGCATCAACGCCTGCCAATTGCTTAAACAACATGGCCTTTCCTTCCATTACAGGCATTGCTGCTTCAGGTCCGATATTCCCAAGACCCAGCACGGCAGTTCCATCCGAGATGACCGCAACCGTATTACGTTTAATCGTTAATGTATGGGCAAGCGACGGCTTTTCGTGGATCGCCATGCACACTTTGGCCACTCCCGGTGTATACACCCTGGAAAGATCATCCCGATTTTTGATCGGATACTTTGGACTCATTTCGATCTTCCCGCCCAAATGAAGCAGGAACGTTTGATCCGAAACATGCACGATTTTCACTCCCGCTAATGTGCGGATAGCCGAGGCGATCAGCTCGGTGTGCTTGTTATCGTACACGTTGATCGTAATATCTCGGACCGTAATGTTTTTGTCCGTTCGAACGACATCAATGGCTATGATATCTCCGCCCGCATCACTAATGGCCGTGGCAACACTACCGAATGAAACGGTATCCTTATCCAATTCAAGCCGCAAAATAATACTTGTATTAACTCCCGATGGGATCGACATATTCTTCACCTCAAGCGATATTAGAATTTGTTGAATCGATTTCTGTCTTCATGATATCGCTTTCATAATAAGACGTGAAGAATTTGACCATATTGGTTCTTATGGTCTTTTTGGTCTTCACTATTCATTTATACTCTTTTACTTGACGACACCCACACGTAACGATTGACGGCGCCCGATACCGCCATAGGTAAGATCAAGCTTCACCTGTTTGCTTTTCTCCAAAAACTCTAAATACCTGCGAGCAGTTACTCTTGCCAAGCCCACACCCTCAGCAACCTCTTCGGCGGATAACGATTTCTGCTGCTGCATGAGAAACAGCATGACCTGTTTCATCGTCAGCTCCTGCAGTCCTTTGGGCAAATCCAACTGCACGTTGACGGACACAGAGTTAGGAACGCTACCATGCAATAATTGATCCAGCTCAGCTTGCGATAAATTCGTGTCTTTGCTTAGTCTTCTCTTCATCGTTTGGTAATTTTCCAGCGCTTCTTGGACTCGTTCAAACTTGAACGGCTTTACGATGTAATCAACCGCACCTTGATGGAGCATGCGCTGGATGGTTGGTATATCGTTAGCAGCCGTAATAACAATGGCATCAACACCAAGCTGCTCACTGCGAATCTGCTGCAGCACCTCGGTTCCGTTTTGTCCAGGCATATAAATGTCCAGAATTACTAGGTCTGGCTGTAGTTTGCGAACTTTCTCGATGCCTTCCGTACCATTGGATGATGTTCCAACAATTTCAAATCCAGGAATCCGTTCGACAAACTGCTTATTCACTTCAAGAACCATCGGATCGTCCTCAATCAGTACGACTCTGTACATCCCTATCATCCTCCTTCCTCTTGTTCATGGGAAAAGAGAGCATGAAGCTCGTTCCCGCTCCAAGCTCCGACTCCACCTCGAGGTGCGCCCCGCATTTATTCACGATATTTTGGATTAAGTACAAGCCAATTCCCCTATTTTCTGTCGACTTTGTAGAAAAGCCCCGCTCAAATATATGCTGCCTGGTCTCCTCATTCATCCCAATTCCGTTATCCTCGACCATCATAGACAATACCTCATCATCCTGTTCGATGCTGATAAATACTTCTCGTTTGCCTTCCTTATCCTTTAAAGCATCAAACGCATTCTCAATTAAATTGCCTAAAATGACGACGATATCGTGCTGATCCAAATTGTCCGGAAATTGCATCAATCTGCTTGCCCGGTCCAGCCGAACATCAATGCCTAACTCCCTGCCGCGGCTAATTTTCCCTAAAAGCAAGCCTGCTGCGTTCTCATTCACAATCTTACTAGAGACAAAGCTGCTCAATTCAGACTGCGCCTCCATCGTTTGAAACAAATAATCCAGCGCTTTCTGCTTATGATCCAGCTGGATCAAGCCCCCGATTGTATGAAGCTTATTCATGTATTCATGATTTTGCACACGAAGTGCATCGACAAACGCTTTCACACCGGTTAGCTCCTCGGCGATTTTCGTCACCTCCGTGCGGTCTTGAAAAATAGCGACCGCGCCGACCGTTTGATTTCCCACTTTAATCGGAACCCGATTACTCATAATATGGGCGGGTCCAATATGGAGCTCTTGATTAAAAATGGCATGATTGAGCTGCAAAATCTCTGGGAGTCTCGTATCCGGCAGCACCTCGCGGATAGGACGCCCCAGCACTTCGCCTTCAATATGAAGCATATTTTTGGCCTTGTCGTTAAATACGGTTACGTATTCACGGCTATCTATCGCAATAACCCCTTCATGCATCGCGTTGAAAGTAGCCGTTCGTTCGACGAGCAGCTGCGCTATCTCCTCGGGCTCCAGACGAAACATTTGCTCTTTAATATGCCGTGAGAGCATCCACGAACCCCAAACACCAAACAGCAAAGACAAGAGGACTGTCACATAAATTTGTCCCCTCATATCAAGAATGATTCCCTTCAAGCCAGGAACCATTTTTCCCACCAATACAACACCGATTTGCTCGTGCTGCTCATTCATGACAGGGACGAAGGCTCTGAGCGCCGTCCCTTGCTCTCCTTTTGCCTTAGAAAGATAAGTATGCTCGGCAAATGCGGAGTGCTCGTCTGCTCCCTGCGAAAGTTCCCCGATCCGGGAGGATACTGGGTGAGACCAACGAATGCCGTTCATATCCATAACAACAATATAGTCAACGTCATTAATAATTCGTATGCGCTCAGTAACCGTATTAATTTCCTGCTTGTGGCCCTGTTCGGTCAGTCCACTAATGATTGAGGGCAATTGGGTAACCGTGCGTGCAGTCACAAGCAATCTCTGTCCAAGCTCTTGTTCCTGAAGATGAACCACACGACCGATCAAAATGATCCCGCCAATACAAATCGCAAACAGCACGATACCGAACGACATCATCGTTATTTTCCAATTCATGCGAAGTCCCTTGATCTTAAGCACCTTATCCCCCCTTCTGACATTCCCGTTTATATCTACGATCATCATACATTATGATACACTGAATTTACACTTACGGATCTGATGGAGGTAGATAAACATGAGAACATTTGTTGGAATCACCCTATTCATTCTAATTGGACTCCTAACAGCAGTGGTCTTCGGTTTCTCGTCACAACTTAATCATGGACCGATTGTTTATGATGATGAACAGCTCGGACTCGGTGAGCAAAAAGTCATTCGATTCAGCTTTATTGTGGCGGAGAATACACCCAAAGGTTTAGCCGCTCAAGAGTTTGCCCGATTAGTCAAAGAAAAAACAAATGACACCATCAAGGTGGAGTTGTTTGCGAACGGCACCTTATATAATGAAATGGACGAAGTTGGGGCTTTGCAGCGAGGCAGCATTCAAATGATTGCGCCAAGCTTTTCTAATATATCCGAGGTCATTCCCGAGTGGATGGTCATGGATCTTCCATTCGCTTTTCCGAATGAAGAGGCTGTAGAAAAAGCATTTCAAGGCAAGATCGGAGATCTCCTCATGCGCAAATTGGAACCAAAAGGAATGATAGGACTAGGCTTTTGGGCCAATGGATTTCAGCAGATGACCTCCAACCGTGGCCAGCTAGTCCATCCAGAAGATTTTCGAGATTTGAAATTTCGCATTCTTCCAAGCAAAGTGATTGAAGCACAATTTCGCCAATTGAAGGCCAAGACAGCACCCATTCCCTTCAATCAAGTGTACCGCAGCATGGAATCCGGCGAAGTTGATGCAGGTGAGAACACCATCTCGAACATTTACTCTAGAAAGCTGTATCAGGTGCAAAAGTATTTGACAATAAGCAATCACGCCTATTTAGGCTATGGCGTGCTGATGAATAAAGCATTCTGGGAGAAGCTTTCGGTGGAGCAGCAAAAAGCAATCAGTGAAGCCATGCAGGAATCGACGATTTGGGCGAATCAAAATGCGATCTCCCTCAATCAGAAACAATGGGATGAGTTAAATAAAATCGGTCAAATGACGGTTCATATCCTAACCAATGAGGAAAGAAATGAGTGGCAGCAAGCACTTGAACCTGTCTATGAAGAAGCTCGAAGTTACATAGGCAAGGAGCTCATGGATGCCGTGAACGAACTCAGACACCAGTATGCTGGAACTCAAACAGGTTTATACTAAATAAGGGGTAAGCTTCGCTCACCCCAAACCCAAAAACATATAAATTATATGTTAAAAAAAGCGCTGCAGTCGCGGGAGAGGGCATTTACCTCTTTTACGCTGCAGCGCCTTATATTTTATAGCATAGTTACGAGCTAATCGCCGCTTCATACCGCAAGGAGGTATCGATCACGGCCAATTCTTTTACCAAGCCAAGTTGTTTGAATACATGCAAGCTGCTGTTCACCGTCATCGCATTGATATGAGGATACTTCACGCTCAGCGCCTCACAAATATCTTTGACCGTTGCAGAGCTGCCTTTCGCATAAAGAACGCCAATAACGCACGCCGCTGCGGGGTTAAGGTGATATTTTTGGAGCGCATTCGTTGCAAAGCTTGATTCCAATCGTGTTGAGCCATCATTGACCAACCTCCTCTACGATTTTTATGGGCTAATGCCTTTATATGTCTATCAACTATTTATCCATGCAAGTGCTTCAGGTATCCTGAAATGTCAACATTCAAGCCTGCTGCCAAGCTTTCTCCCAGTTTCGCATCTGCTCTGTAGAAATTGCAGATCGCCAGCAGCTTCGATTTCTCATGAACCGATGATAGATCGCCGACCAGATTGGAAATAAAGTTGGCTTGCTCCTGCTCGCTGAAACTGCGGAAAGTGTCTCCGGCTTGCGCGAAATCATTCGTTTTGGCGATTTTTTGCCTGCCTGCGTTTCCATTGATCGGTGCGCTGCTGTCGCGGTATTCCAGCGCTTCCTTAGGCGTATCCGTGTGACGCGTTGGCTCGTAATTGACACTGCCGGACTGCGATTTCATCTGCATAGCCCCATCGCGTTGGTTATTCTGCACAGTCGCATAAGGACAGTTCACCGGAATTTGCAAGTAATTCGCGCCTAAGCGGTGTCGTTGCGTATCGGGATAGGAAAAGAGACGTCCTTGTAGTAGCTTATCTTCGGAAGGCTCGATGCCAGCAACCAGCACGCTAGGCGCAAATGCAGCCTGCTCCACATCAGCAAAAAAGTTTTGCGGGTTGCGGTTTAACGTCATTGTGCCAACCTTTTGCAAAGGAATGATGTCCTCCGGCCACACTTTAGTTGGATCTAGCGGATCGAAATCATAAGCATCCAAATCCTCAGGCTGCAGCAATTGCACGTGCAGATCCCATTTCGGGAATTCACCGCGGGCAATATGATCATATAAATCGCGCGTTGCATGGCTGAAATCTTCGCCCTGAACGGCGGAAGCTTCCGCTTTACTCAAATTGCGAACGCCTTGATGCGGCTTCCAGTGGTATTTCACATAGACATAGTTGCCCACGGAATTAATCCATTTAAACGCATGGACACCAAAACCGTTCATTTCCCGATAATTCGCCGGTGTTCCATAGTCTGAGAACACCCAAGTCAGCATATGCGTCGATTCCGGCGTCAGTGACATGAAATCCCAATAGCGATCAGGTGTCTGAACATTCGTGTCTGGTGCCGGTTTTAGAGAATGAACCATATCTGGGAATTTCATGGCATCACGAATAAAGAAAACAGGCAGATTATTGCCGACCAAATCGTAATTGCCTTCTTCTGTATAAAATTTAACCGCGAAGCCGCGCGGATCACGCGCAGTTTCCGGTGAACTTTGACCATGAATAACCGTAGAAAAACGAACGAATAATGGCGTTTCCTTACCCACTTCGCCAAAGAGCGCAGCCTTCGTATATCGTCTCATCGCATTCTCTACGACAAACGTACCAAAGGCACCCGCTCCACGCGCATGAACCACTCGCTCCGGAATACGCTCTCGATCGAAATGTGCAATCTTCTCTAATAAATGATAATCTTCCAGCAGCGTAGGTCCATTCTGTCCGGCCGTTCGGGAGTTCTGGTTATCGCCTACGGGTGCACCTTGGTTCGTTGTTAAGTGGTTATGGGACATTTGCATTCTCCTTTGTAGGTTAAATTGACGGAAATGAGGGCAATGAGGGAAAATTAGGGTAATGAGAGTAATGAGAGTAATGAGAGTAATGAGAGTAATGAGAGTAATGAGAGTAATGAGAGTAATGAGAGTAATGAGAGTAATGAGAGTAATGAGGGAAATCAGCTAAATGAACGAAATGATGGAAATGACGGAAGGTACCTTCGCCTTTTCTTCTTATTTATAATAATTATAATATAATATCTATTTTATTTAAAGTGAGAAGAGTTGTCAATAACTCTTGATATAAGAGCTATAAGAAAAACCGCCAAGGAATCTGACGGTCCTATCTATAAGCACGGTTGTTTTCAGATTTACAGTTCAACATACCGCCTGTTTTCTCTTCTTCCTTCGCTGTAAGCTCGTTTTTCGTGCTTACAGCGTCGCTGACGGGCCACTTGCCTTCCGTAACGCGGAAAAACAGCTTTACAGCTGATATTCCGTCACATTTCCTCTTTTCCCTTCGCTGTAAGCTCGTTT
>NZ_VRTT01000023.1 GCF_008017805.1 Paenibacillus sp. N3.4
ATGAAGGTACCAACGTGAAGGAGGAAGCAGTGATGGAGCAAGGAGTCGTCGTTCGAGGCATCGCTTTCGATAAAAATGTAGCAAGAATTAGTATTCTGGGTGTCCCTGAGAAACCAGGTCAATTGGCGAAGGTATTCGTCGCGCTGGCAGGAGAGCAAATTGATGTAGACATTATCGTGCAAAGCGGTGTCATCAACGGATCCGCGGACTTCTCTTTCACAACCACCCTTGCAGACCGTGAAAAAGCTCTAAGTGTCATTGAACAAATTCGTGGCGATGTTGGATTTAGAGAAGTCACTTCGGAAGTGAATCTTGTTAAAGTATCGATCGTTGGTGCTGGCATGGTTAGTACACCAGGCGTTGCCGCTACGATGTTTAAAGTTATTTCCGATCTGGGCATTTCGATTTCTTTGGTTAGCACGTCCGAAATTAAAATGTCCTGTGTCATCGACAACTCGAAGCTTAACGAAGTGATTCAAGCGTTGCACACCGCTTATGGCTTGGACACAACGGAGCAAGCTTTCGTTGGCGGACCGGAAGATCGCAGATAGTAGGCCATTTTTAGTGGATTTTCTCTGCTATAAAATAAAAAATTTTGAATAAAAATGCCGTTATTCCGGCTGCCATTAAAGGGCCAACCGGAATGCCGCGCATAAATATAATGCCAAATATAGAACCAATCACGAGGCCCACAATTAATTGTGGGTCTATTTTTAGCAGTTCCAAGCCTTTTCCATTCATATATGTGGCAACGGCTCCTCCGATGAGCGCAAGAATCCCCGGCCAAGTTGTGAAAACAGAGAGAATGTCTTTCATGGTGATTCGTTCACTGGCAAACGGGACAAGAACCCCCATCGTCAAAAATAGCAATCCAAGCTCTAATCCTTTACGTTCCATGGTAGGAAAAAAACGATCCAAGCCGATTAGCTTGAGAGCAAGCAGAATACAGGCTGCCATTGTAATAATGGGAGACCGACCGATAAGACCAATGATAATGAGAATTACTAAGAGTAAATCGCCGTTCATGCTCATAGCCCCTCCGCCTACATAACTTCCATCCTAGTGTATGAGGAAGGCTTGTATTTAGAACGAAGGAAGTGCGGAAGGATGATGAGGCAGCAAGATCATCTGATCGCCTTCTAGGATTGGGACTTCCTCTGTACTGTTTGCCCTTGCACAATAGATAACATCCGTGTGAAAACCCGACTTGCTCAGTTTTTTTCCATTGGTGCATGACAGTAAGGTTTCAAGGATATGATCTTTGGATTGCAAATAAAATCCGTGCAAGACTAAACCTAAATCATTCATGGTTATCTCGTTTTCACTCAGCATCGTACGAAATTCAGCTAAAATGAGTCCGGCGCATAAACCATCTTCCAGAGAGAAGACGTCCTGCGTACCCGCACAAACAATGACGACGTCCTTTTTAAAATCAATAGCAACCCTTGCACAGGATTTGCTGTTTGTTAAGGCTCCTGCTAGAACGTGATCCGCTTTGGTTGCTTTCTGAATGCTCCTGGTTCCGTTCGTTGTTGTTAAAAAAATTCGTCTTCCTTGAACTGCCTCAGCTGTGTATTCCAAAGGAGAATTGCCGAAATGAAAGCCCGGAATCTTCTTACAATACCGTTCCCCCCCAAGCAGGTCCCCATCGCGAAATAACTCTTTGGCTCTTAGTACTGTTTCTACGGGAAAAATAGCTTTGCATCCATTCATCAGTGCCGTAATAATTGTGCTTGTGGCGCGCAGAACATCAATGACAATGACGGTTTTATGGATAAAATCATCACTTCTGGCTTCGCCAATGTTAGCAACTACGTCGATATGCATTCTTTATTCCTTTCTGGTACCGAAGATCAGCGTATCGGAACGCAATCCTCTCCGCAAAGCTTCTAATGAAATCATTTCATCCGGTGATATATTACCGAGATGAATGTCCGGACCTAGCTGCTTGATCAGATGCACCTGTTGGTTTTTGAGCGGTGCTTCCCATAGCAGTTGGTGACCGGGCACCGCGGACAATACACGCTGTAATTCCTCGTCTTTGCATTTCCCGTTATGATCAAAGATACCGACGCCCATACCCGATTCTCGGGCCTCGATTGTAACCATTTTCGCCCCTAACTGGGTATCAATCATAACTGTCTCTATCAGTTCATCCAGCTCAATTGAGGATCCCCAACCTTTTTTACCGTATTCGGTAATCACCTCAAAGCCTTCCTCTAACCCTCGCTGAATCAGCTCATTTCGAACTTTACGCTCCATCTCAATGGTTCCGTCTGATATTTCAATACCATTAAACCCAAGAGCGAGGATCGTATCATAAAAAGAGGATACGGCATTTTGTGTGACGGCCACTTCAAGGAAAGTGCCCCCTGGATAAATGCAAATCCCATTCGCTTTGGCCAGATTAATTTTGGTTTTGAGCACCTGCATCGGGTACAAAGGCGAAGTGCCGAAACCAATTTTGATCATATCGACATGCTCACCGGATGTGCCGAGCACATCTTGGAATGCATGCAACCCTAACCCTTTATCCATCATCATCGTTTTGCCAAGTGTCCGTGGTTTGGTCTGCCTTCGCCCCGTGGGATCGGCCAAAACCGGGTTCCATTTCAGTTGAGAGGTCATTTCCATCGGTATTTCTCCTCACTGTCCTTTAAAGGATCAATTCTGAGTTCAGCATATGCACCTGCCTAAATGGAGGTGCCCAGTATGCCTAAAATCAGACGAGCTTGCATAAAGTAGGGTAAAAAGCTTTGACCCTACCTACAAGATTTTCGAGCAAACTACCGCTCTGCAATGTTATAAAAACCTTCAGACTCCATTGTAAATCTGTTCCTTTTATTAGATGGGCCTTCGGTTGGAAGGAACAGCTTTACAAAAGTCGCTTCTGGCCTTTTATAAAATCGCTCCGCTCATGCTCGAATATCCAAGGGAGTTCAAACCTTTTTAAGGAGGGTAGAAAAAAATGATGAATAAAATCGTGCTAAGCATGGCGTCGCTAAGATTGATGTCAGGGAGTATTGAAATCATTGCGGCAATTGTCATGCTGCGGTTAGCGACAATAGAAAAAGCGTTACTCGTAAACTCAGGACTGGCTCTAGTAGGTCCCCTAGTACTTCTCGCAACAACGACGATTGGTTTAGTAGGCATTGCTGAGAAACTATCATATGGCAAAATGCTCTGGGTGATTGCGGGGGTTAGTTGTCTCTTTATTGGTATTTTAAAAAAGTAATCGGTCATATTTCTTTCTATCAAGCATACAAATGAGTATAGAAGACTGGACAACTTGGAGGCATGTCTCCCTATGCTTGAAGAAATTATTAACCTGCTTCCCCACTCTTTCAGATTTCTTATCGCAGCGCTGCCGCACGACGTACAAGCTAGTATCGAGGAAATCAGGGTGCGAGAGTCACGTCCACTGGAAATTAGCTACGCCGATCAGTATGCCTTTATTGATGAACGTGGACAATTGGTGAGACTTGAAGCACAAGCTTATAAGCCTACAAGGCAGGATTGTCTGACACTCTTGGAGATGCTCACGAATCATTCCTTGTACACATTCGAGGAGGAACTGCGAAGGGGCTATATTACAGTAGCAGGTGGCCATCGCGTGGGACTAGCCGGACGTACGGTGCTCGATCAAGGGCAGGTCAAACAAATTCGTGATGTGAGTTCTTTTAACATTCGAATCGCCCGAGACATACAGGGAGTTGGCAAGGAATTGTTGCCGTCCTTAGTGGATCCGCTGCTAAAAAGCATCCATCACACACTGATCATTTCACCTCCGCAGCAGGGTAAAACAACCTTGATTCGCGATTTAACCCGACTGATCAGTCGGGGGGATTGGGGGAACGGCTTTTCTCATTTTGCTGCTAAAAAGGTAGGTGTTGTAGATGAACGCTCAGAAATTGCAGCCTGCATGAAAGGGACACCCCGATTCGATTTGGGTCCGCGTACAGACGTTTTGGACGGTTGCCCGAAGGCAGAAGGCATGATGATGATGATTCGTTCGCTTTCGCCTGATGTGTTGGTGGTTGACGAAATTGGACGTCCTGAAGACGTTTATGCCATTCATGAAGCGGTTCATACAGGTATACGGGTCGTTGCAACCGCACATGGCATGGATTTCGGGGATGTGCGTATGCGGCCTGTCTTGAAACAGCTTTTGGATGAGGGTGTGTTTGCAAGGTACGTCATCCTGCACCGAAGAAAAGGCGCTAAGGCTTCATTTCGAATTTTGGATCATCAGGGTAATCCTATAGAGAAAGAGAACTATCGCGTTAACAAAGGATGATGAAGAATGTTGAAATTTGTCGGAGGGATTCTCATTATCGGTGCAGCAACTTTAATTGGTTTCTTGCAAGCTGCCCACTACGCTAGGCGACCGAAGCAGATTCGAGTGCTCATCAGTGCTTTACAACGTATGGAGACGGAAATCACCTACGCGCTCACTCCGCTTCCGGAAGCATTTGCCTCACTCAGCAAACAGATTACCGAGCCCCTCTCTTCCTTATTTCGCTTAACGTCAGAGCGTTTACTGTCTAGTGACGGATCATCTACTCGCGAGATATGGCGCTTGATCGTAAAAGATATTTGGAAACGGACTTCGATGAGACAAGCAGAGCAAGAAGTTCTGCTGCAGCTTGGATCGGTGCTTGGATTAACGGATCGTAGCGATCAGATTAAGCATTTGCGACTTGCGGTCAGCCAGCTTCAAACCGAAGAAACGGAATCTAGAGAAGAACAAAGACGTTTCGAGAAAATGTGGAAAAGCCTGGGGTTGTTAATCGGAGCGCTGATCGTTATTTTGATGTATTAATGGTTGAACGGATGACTTGTCGCAAAGCGAAGTGTCTTGTCAACAGAGTGAGGTGCCTGGAATGAACGTAGATGTGAACGCCATTTTCCAGATCGCCGGCATCGGTATCATCATAGCGATGATCCATTCGGTGCTCAAGCAGATGGGTAAAGAAGATATGGCACATTGGGTCACAGTTATCGGCTTCGTAGTCGTGCTCTTCATGGTTGTCAGCATGCTGGATCATTTATTTAAAGAAATCAAAACGATCTTTCTATTCCAATGAGGTGGGCCTTATGGAAATCATCCAGATTGTAGGCCTGGGGCTTATCGTAACGATATTATCGCTCATCATTAAAGAGCAGAAGCCGATGTTTGCTTTCTTATTGGCCGCGTTCGCGGGTATTATGATTTTCTTATTCTTGATTGGCAAAATTTCCTCAGTCATTCAAGTTTTGGAGGACTTAGCCCAGAAATCCAGCATTAACATGGTGTTTTTGAAAACAATTCTGAAGATTATTGGCGTTGCCTACATAGCCGAATTCGGAGCGCAAATCGTAAGAGACGCCGGACAAGAATCCATTGCCTCCAAGATCGAGCTCTCTGGTAAAGTACTCATCATGGTTATGGCTATCCCCATCATTACAGTCATTGTGGAAACCGTCGTCAAGCTGCTGCCTGCTTAGCTGATTCCTTAGGAGTGACAATCATGATCCCACTTTATTCGCGCCAGATGATGAACAACCGTTGGATAATCATTTTCATGATGACGATGGGCCTGTGGCTCGGCTTAACAGGAACCATGGCGGCAGAATCCCCTGCAGATGTCGTTATCAAGGAACAGGCCAGTCATTTGAATACCGAACCTGTCGAGCAATATTGGGATAAGCTCATGAAAGATTATGGTGGTTATTTTCCTGAAAGCAAAACGCCAACCTTCATGGAACTGCTTCTCGGAACGAAAGGCATTAGCATGAAAAGCCTGTTCAAGGGATTGCTGAGCTATGTATTCCACGAAATTATTATTAACGGGAAACTGCTGGCTTCAATCGTTATTTTGACTATTTTCAGCACGATTCTGGAAACATTACAAAGTTCCTTTGAACGAAATACGGTGAGCAAGCTCGGTTATTCCATTACTTATATGGTGCTGATTATCATTGCGATTAACAGCTTCAGTGTTGCAATCAATTACGCCAAAACAGCTATCACGTCGATGATCCAGTTCATGATTGCTATCGTGCCTTTACTTTTAACTCTGCTTGCTTCTACAGGGAATATCACTTCAGTAGCCATTCTGCATCCACTGATTGTGTTCATGATAAATACAGTGGGCACTGCGATATATGTCTTTGTTTTCCCGCTTTTGTTCTTCTCTGCCGTGCTGCACATTGTTAGCTCTCTCAGTGAAAAATACAAGGTGACTCAGCTCGCAAATCTGTTGCGAACGATAAGTCTTGGCGCGTTGGGTATATTCGTCACCGTTTTTTTGGGTGTCATTTCGATTCAAGGAACGGCCGGCGCAGTGAGGGATGGCGTCGCGATCCGCACGGCAAAGTATATTACCGGCAACTTCGTTCCCGTCGTGGGGCGTTTATTCTCGGATGCAACCGAGACGGTCATTGGCGCTTCCTTGCTTGTGAAAAATGCGATAGGTCTTGTCGGTGTTGTGATTCTCGTATTACTGTGTGCTTTTCCGGCGATCAAAATTTTAACGTTAGCCTTTATTTACAACCTGTCCGCAGCCGTCATGCAGCCCTTGGGGGATAGCCCGATGATCGCCTGCCTTCAAACGATTGGCAAGAGCATGATTTATGTATTTGCGGCTTTAGCGGCTGTTAGTCTCATGTTCTTTCTGGCACTAACGATCATGATTACCATTAGCAATGTATCTGTGATGATGCGATGAGAGGGGCATACCGATGGATTGGTTAGCGGGATGGCTAAAAAGTGTCATTATGGTCATCATGCTGGCGACATTCGTTGATCTTCTGCTTCCCAACAGCACGATGCAGCGTTACGTTAAAACCGTTATGAGCTTATTTATATTACTCACGCTGCTTTCACCTGTTTTGCAGTTATTTCAGAAAGATTGGGATCTGGATAAGTTAATTGGCATGGCTGAAAAGAAACAGGCAGATAAGACGATGCTTGCCGGGAGTAGCAACCTTAATCTTATGAAATCACTCGATGTCATTACGAAAGATGCGCAAGTGCTTCAAGCTGCGGGGCAGAAGCAATCGCAGCAGATGCTTCAAACCCAGTTGGCTGAATTAATGAAAGAAGATTTGCAGAAACAAACAGATCTTGTCGTTCGAGACGTTCAAGTTCTGGCTGCACTCGACAATAACGGGAAGCCCGCCATTACCAAAGTTAGGGTGACTCTTGATGATATAGAAGTGAAAAAGCAAGCCGGACCTGCTTCCAGTTCCAAAAGCATTGCTGCCATGGAGCCGGTTAAGCCGATCGATCCGATTCGGATTGAAGGTTCTGAAAGTATGCTAGGCAGAAGCAAAGAAACAACATCAGGAGCAAAATTAACGCCTCAGAATGAACAAGAGCGTGCGAGACTCATAAAGGGAATTGCCCGTGATTGGCAGGTAGAGCCCACTCAGATCGACATTGCATTTGAACAGCGGAATGAAAGGATTGCGAGGTGAATCGATGGGAACATTGCTGCAATGGATGGAGCAAAAATTCGGCGGAGGTCCAGGTGGTCCGAAACGTAAAAATACGCTGCTCTGGGTTTTTATGATTGGTATGCTGGGAGCTGCGCTGATGATTATGAATTCTTTTATGACTGTGAAGGATGTTGATCCCATCAATGCGGGCAGAGCTTCCCCGCCACCAAGCAAAGAAACTTTTCTTGGGACAACGCCCAAAGAAAAATCTTCCTTTCATGACTACGAAGAGGCATATCAATCGCAGCTAAAGGACATTTTACAAAAAATTGTCGGTGTCGGTGATGTTGAAGTGCTCGTTACGATCGAATCTACGGAAGAGATGACCGTCGACAAAAATTATAATGACAATCAACAAATGACGACAGAACGCGACAATGGCGGAGCGACTCGAAATATATCCCAGGTAACGCGGAGCGGGGAAGTAGTCATCTATCAAGTCTCGGGCGACCAAAAGCCGCTTGTGCTCAAATATATCAAACCCAAAATTAGAGGTGTGGTTGTGGTAGCCAAAGGCGCGGAAAATTTGACTGTCAAAAAAATGATTACAGAGGCCGTTGAGCGCGGTCTTGAGGTTCCGGCTCATCGCATTTCGGTCTTACCGCGTAAAACAAGTCAATAATCAAAAAAATAAAAAATAATCATCTAAATTCTAGGAGGAATGTTCAATGAATGCGAAAAGACAAACAATTTGGCTTGTATCCATGCTTAGCTTAATGGTGGTGCTGTCTGCTTACTACTTGTTTACGGAAGATGTGAATAAGCTTGATTTGGCTTCAACGGATACGGTTGGGAAAGGCGCGCAAGAAGTTAAAATTGACATGAGTCAAGTCGATCAGAAGGCGCAAGTGAAAACTGACGTTAAAGCGGCAACAGGAACAGATGCGAAGACCGTCACTCCGCAAATATCGACAAAAACTGACGTTAAACAAGACGTAAAGACAGATGTTAAACCAGATGCAAAAATCGATGTGAAGACTGATGCCAAAGCGGATGTGAAGACCAATACAAAAACGGATGCAAAGACAACAACCTCAACAACTACAACCGATGCGGCCAAAACGGTTAAACCTAGCGCAACGAAAAGCGATGATCAAGTTCTGAAGCAAATGGAAGAACAAGCAAAAACGACTTCAGCAAGCGATTATTTCACGAATGAACAAATGAAACAAAGCGAGATGTTCAGCAAAAAATCATCTGATTTGCTTGATCTTATCGTTGATCCTAAGCAATCTCCGGATGCCGTTGCAAAAGCCAATAATGATTTGACAAAACTGTCGGATATTCAAGATAAGATCGAAAATTTACAGGATGTACTTATGAAAGACTTCCCGCAAGCGATTATCAATCAAGATGGGAACAAGTGGAAAGTGACAGTTCAAAGTGATAAACTTGAAAAAAGTCAAGGTGTAACCATTGTCGATATGGTTGTGAAAGAGCTGGGCGCAGCACCGGAAAACATCAAGATTCAATATGTGCGTCCGTAGCGAAAAATGAGTCGGTGACCCGTTTAGGGATAATAAAGGGAAGAGTCCATACAAACTGGACTCTTTCCATTTCGTGCGTTTATGGGTATAATACATACGTTGCGGTTATGAAACCGCATTTTTATTGGTTCACCAACGTTGAAGGAGTGACATGAATGTTCAAATTGAGTGAAATCAAAGAGTTGATCAAACTCGTCGATCAATCCTCTTTACAAGAACTTGAAATCGAAAACGAAGGCGCACGCCTTTCTATTCGCAAGCCGAATAAAACAGAAGCCGTGTACGTAACGGCACCTGTACAACAACATGCCTTTTCGCCAGTGGTTCAAGCGAACGCAGCGCTAGGAACGCCAAGTGCAGCCCAGGAAGCTTCAGTTCCTGTATCGAATGGAAATGCTAAGCAAGAGGACTCATCCTTACATAAGATTGTTTCACCGATGGTAGGAACCTATTATCAGTCTGCTTCTCCAGGTTCTGCTCCTTTCGCAAGTATCGGATCCAAAGTAGGGGACAAGTCTGTAGTCTGCATCGTAGAAGCTATGAAACTTATGAATGAAATCGAAGCCGAAATCAAAGGCGAAATCGTTGAAATACTCGTGGAAAATGGTCAATTAGTAGAGTATGGACAACCTTTATTTTTGGTAAGACCGGAGTAAGCGCGTTTTACAGGAGGGAAAATGATGAAATTTCATAAAATCCTAATCGCGAACCGCGGAGAAATTGCAGTTCGTATTATCCGAGCTTGTCGAGAGCTGGGCATTTACACAGTAGCGGTATATTCGGAGGCGGATCGTGAGGCGCTGCATGTGCGTCTTGCTGATGAAGCTTATTGTATCGGACCTACAGCATCCAAAGACAGCTATCTGAATTTCACGAACTTGATGAGTGTAGCCACACTCACAGAGTGTGATGCTATTCATCCTGGCTATGGATTTCTGGCAGAGAATGCGGACTTCGCTGAAATTTGCGAAAGCTGCAATATTACATTCATCGGACCGTCCCCGGATGCGATTAGCCGCATGGGCGATAAAGCGGTTGCTAAGCAAACGATGAAAGAAGCCAGAGTCCCTATTATTCCGGGTTCTGACGGTTTGGTAGAGAACATCGATGACGCTATCGTGATTGCCAGAGATATTGGTTACCCAATCATCATCAAAGCAACAGCAGGCGGCGGCGGTAAAGGCATTCGTATTGCTGAGAATGAGGAAACACTCGTACAGCAAATTACGGCGGCCCAGCAAGAAGCGCAAAATGCTTTCGGCAACTCAGGCATCTATTTAGAAAAGTATTTAACAGGCATGAAGCATGTGGAGATTCAGATTATCGCAGACAAGCATGGCAATGTCGTTCACTTGGGTGAACGTGACTGTTCCGTGCAGCGTCGCAGACAAAAGCTTGTGGAAGAAGCGCCTTGTCCGATTCTTACTCCTGAAATCCGCACAGCCATGGGGCAAGCAGCTGTTCGCGCGGCGAAAGCCGTCAATTATTCCGGCGCAGGTACGCTAGAGTTCCTACTCGGTCCTGATGGCAGCTTCTACTTCATGGAAATGAATACAAGAATTCAGGTTGAGCATCCGGTTACCGAAATGATTACGAGCATTGATATTATTCAAGAAATGATTCGTGTCGCTGAAGGCAATCCGCTTTCTTTTGCTCAAGAAGATGTTCGTATTCATGGCTGGGCGATTGAATGTCGTGTGAATGCGGAAGATCCAAACCGTAACTTTATGCCTTCTGCAGGCAAGGTAAGTTTTTATTTGCCTCCCGGTGGCTTTGGCGTTCGTGTGGATAGCGCTGTTTATCCGGGTTACACCATTCCGCCGCACTACGATTCTATGATTGCTAAGCTGATTGTATGGGGAGCGACGAGAGAAGAAGCCATTTCCCGTATGAAGAGAGCGCTCACCGAATTTGCGGTTGATGGCGTCAACACAACTATTCCTTTTCACTTGAAACTGCTCGATCATAAGCGATTCATCAAGGGAGATCATGACATTAAGTTCTTAGAAGAGCATGATGTCAATGACCCAGAATCGTAGATAATCATTTGTCATAATTTTGATGAAATGGTATACTAATAAATTAAGATGGCTTATCCAATAATCGTTACAAGCTAATCCTAAGATGCCACAAACTCAAGTTTATATTTACGACGCCGGCTATACTGGCGTAAAACTCTAAGGAGGTGCCACAATGAGCACAATCGCTCCGGACTACGTCAAAACAGATATGGGCAGCATCCAGATTGCCCCTGAGGTTATCGAAATCATTGCCGGCTTGGCAACGGTGGAAGTACAGGGAGTTGCAGGGATGAGCGGCGGACTAGCAGGTGGTATTGCTGAACTACTGGGACGCAAGAACTTATCCAAAGGCGTAAAGGTTGAAGTCGGACAACGTGAAGCTGCCATTGACGTCTCCATTATTATTGAATATGGACATCGCATTCCAGAAGTGGCTAGCGACATTCAACAGAATGTGAAGCAAGCCATTGAATCGATGACCGGATTGGGCGTTGTTGAAGTTAACGTTCATATTCATGATGTTCATTTTAAACAGGCGGATAAACCGATCGAAGAAGAAACAGCAGCAGCCCTTCGAGTCAAATAGGCGTTGTTGAATCCATATGGATCAATTGAAACCCCCTACAGGTTGCAGGGGGTTTCCTCTAACTATAGGAAGGGGACGGCTTACGTGGGTAAAATTGTGGACAGGCTCTTGCTACTTCTTTACAGCCTAATTATTTTCGTTGCATCTATCTTCGCGTTGTTCACAGCTTCGAGCTGGATCCCAAAGGATAAAGCGGAGCAAGTGTTAACAAACTTTTACTTCGAAAAAAGTTACGCCTATACGGCTATTGCTCTTAGCTTAGTCGTGCTGCTTATTTCTGTGCGTTTTCTTGTCTTAACGCTGCGTCCAGGACGTTCACAGGCGCCTTCTATCGATCAACGAACGGACTTTGGCGATATTCGTATTTCCATAGAAACTGTTGAGAATTTATCATTGAAGGCCGCAGGTCGAACCAAAGGAGCCAAAGATCTTCGCTCACGTGTCAGAGTCAATCAATCAGGTTTGGAAATTACGATCAGAACGATTGTCGATGGAGAAACCTCTATACCTGAGCTGACGGAAGAGATGCAAAGTACCGTAAAAACTTACATTGAAGAGATTACCGGCATACCTGTAGCCTCCGTTACTGTATTCGTAGCGAACATTGTACAATCAGCCCCAACATTTAAAAGCCGAGTCGAATAGAGGTGAGCCCACTTATGTGGAATGAGCTGTGGGGGTCCCATAGAGGCAAAGTGATCGGAGTAGCAGCAGGTATATTCTTCGGCTTTATATATTTGTTTTTTGGTTTTTGGGACATGCTGATCTTCGGTTTCATAGTTCTGATAGGTTATTATGTGGGAAATAAGATTGACCGCAAGGAAAGTTTCGTGATGCTGGAAGACATTTGGCGCTATCTCACTCAAAAATGGAGAATGTTTCGCTAAAATCCTTGGTTATCCATGGATTTTTTTGTTTGGATTCATTCCAATATGACGTATACTAGGATAAGCAGGTTTGATATAAGGACGAGCTATTTTGTAAAACGCGTAAGAGGCCAGTTTTCTTGCGAACACTTTTAGGAGGACCATCCATGAAACGCAGAGTTGCACGAGAAATTGCTTTACAAAGTTTATACCAGATCCAAATGAATGAGGCTACGCCTCTAGAAGCTGCCAAGATCGCGATTCATGAAGCGGAGAATGACAATGAAGCGCAGTTGGATGTTGCAGGCGAGAAAATTGAACCAGCGTACATTCATGAACTAGTCGAAGGAACCTATAGCAACAAGGTTAGAATTGACGAATTGCTTGAAGAGTATTTAAAAGGCTGGCAAATGGACAGGCTCTCACGCATTGACCGTGAAGTGCTTCGTTTGGCTGCCTATGAAATGCTTTACAGAGATGATGTTCCACCAAAAGTTGTCGTGAATGAAGCGATTGACTTAGCCAAGCATTATGGAACGGATGAGTCCGGAAAGTTCGTTAATGGCGTTCTGGGAAAAATGATTAAAGAGGTCGACGAATTGAAGGGCAAAGTGACTCCTTCTTAATTCATTTCCGTCATTTAATCGGTTATTATCGATCATTATTAAGCTACTACGAAGCGCTTAGGAGGATTCAATATGTCTGCAACTGTAATTAACGGGAAAGAATTAGTGAGTTCGATTCGCGAGGAAATTAAAGCTGATGTTGCCGCGCTAACGGCAAAAGGATATCAACCAGGTCTTGTTGTTGTCATCGTCGGGGAAGATGCTGCTTCGCAAGTGTATGTAAGAAACAAAGCGAAGTCCTGCGAAGAGGTGGGCATTTATTCAGAAGTGCATCGTTTGCCGGAGCAAACCACACAGCAAGAATTGATTGCGCTTATTCACAAATTCAATCACGACCATCGTATCAACGGTATTCTTGTTCAATCGCCATTGCCTAAACATATCAATGAAGAAGCGGTTGTGGATGAAATAGATCCCAAGAAAGACGTAGATTGCTTTCACCCAGTAAACGTAGGAAACTTAATGATTGGCAAAGACGGCATGAAGCCATGCACACCACAAGGTGTTATTGAAATTCTAAAACGTACAGGGGTCGAGATTGCAGGTAAACATGCTGTTGTTGTAGGAAGAAGCAATATCGTGGGTAAACCGATGGCATTGCTGCTGCTGCGTGAGCATGCAACTGTTTCGATTGTTCATTCACGAACTCCGAATATGGAAGAGCTAACGAAACAAGCCGACATCCTTGTTGTCGCGGTAGGCAAGGCTCATTTGATTAAAGCGAATCATGTAAAACCAGGAGCTGTGGTCATTGATGTAGGGATGAATCGTCCTGCGGACGGCAAGCTGACCGGGGATGTTGATTTTGAAGCAGTTAAAGAAGTGGCTAGTGCGATTACACCGGTACCAGGCTGTGTAGGACCGATGACAATTACGATGCTGCTTCGCAATACGGTGGATGCGGCCAGCCGCGCAGCTAACGCGAATGTGAGCGTTTAAAGGGAATATGGCTAGGAACGAGACGAAAATTTTATCTGTCAAGGATTTGAATCGGTATATCAAGCTATTACTGGAGGGGGATTCTCGCCTTCAGGATGTTTGGGTTCGCGGGGAAATATCCAATTTTACGCATCATTCCAGTGGCCATATGTATTTCACAATTAAAGATGCAGATGGCAGGCTCAAGAGCATTATGTTTGCCTCACATAACCAGAAACTCGGTTTTATACCGAAAGAAGGCACAAAAGTGATCGCTCGGGGAAATATATCCGTGTACGAAAGAGACGGAGCGTATCAGTTTTATGTGACAGCCATGCAGCCTGACGGCATCGGTAGTTTGTATTTGGCATTTGAGCAGCTGAAAAAGAAGCTTGAAGCAGAAGGACTGTTCGCCGCGGAACGTAAAAGACCGATTCCCCGGTTTCCACGCGCAATCGGCGTCATCACTTCTCCCACGGGGGCCGCTATTCGTGATGTCATCATTACGCTGCAGCGGCGCTTCCCGTCTATTCCGATTCTGTTGTACCCCGTTTTGGTTCAGGGGAATCAAGCAGGGCCTTCCATCGTCAAGGCGATTGAGGCGATGAATCGGTTGGGTGAAGCAGATGTACTTATTGTTGGCCGCGGAGGCGGTTCATTGGAGGAGTTGTGGGCATTCAACGAGGAAGCTGTGGCTCGGAGTATTGCAGCTTCGGTCATACCTGTGATCTCAGCAGTCGGACACGAGACGGATTTCACGATCGCGGACTTCGTTGCCGATCTCCGCGCGCCGACGCCTACAGCAGCAGCTGAATTGGCAGTCCCGCATCACCTTGAGCTGAAGCAGCAGCTATTGCAGCAAGCTCAGCGGCTGCGTGGCGGTTTGCTCCAGCAGCTGCGGCGCAAACAGGAACGGCTCGGACGCTCGCAGAGCTCGCCGTACCTAACCAATCCTCGCAGGCTGCTGCTTATGCAGCCTGCTGAGCGGCTCGACCGGCTGACGGAGCAGCTCGGTTATCGCATGCGGCAGCAGCTCACGCGCGCTGCCGAGCGGAGATTGAAGCTGGAGCGGCGCTTATCCGGCTTCAATCCCAAAGAGCAGGCCGTGTACGCGAAGCGCCGCTTGGATACTTCCAAGCGGCAGATGCTTACGGCCATGCAGACACTCCTGCGTAGGAGGAAGCAGGAGTGGCAATCCGGCGTCCGTCATCTGGACGCGCTTAGCCCGCTGAAGGTTATGCAGCGTGGCTACAGCTTGGCGTACGACGAACAAGAGCAGCAGCTCATTCGTTCCGTTTCGCAGGTTCAAGTTGGCGATAGGGTTAACATTCGCCTGAAAGATGGCAAGCTGAATTGCCAAGTTTCAGGGATGGAGGAGAATACAGATGACAAAGAGTGAAACGGAAGTTAGTTTTGAATCGGCGATTGAACAATTGGAGCAGATTGTTTCCCAATTGGAAAGCGGTGATGTTCCCTTGGAGAAAGCGATTGAGCTATATCAAGAGGGCGTTCGGCTGTCTCATCTGTGCGGTGTGAAGCTGGAACAAGTCGAGAAAAAAATTGAGATGTTGGTTGAGGGGGAAGCAGGCATCACGCGCAAGCCTTTCCAACCGATTTTGGAAGATAAGGGGAATTAGGTTGAATAAGACATCTACCATCCAAACCTATATCGCTTCCTATGCGGATAGGGTCGAAGCTGAATTAAGCCAGGCTTTACCTCAAGCTTGGGATGTCCCAGACTCCTTGCGTGAGTCTATGAATTACTCACTAATGGCCGGGGGCAAACGTTTACGCCCTATTTTCGTATTGGCTGCCTGTGAAGCGTTAGGAGGATCCGAGCAAGCGGCGCTGCCCGTTGCCTTAGCTATTGAGATGGTGCATACCTATTCTCTGGTTCATGATGACTTGCCAGCCATGGATAACGACGATTATCGCAGAGGGAAGCTGACGAATCATAAAGTGTATGGCGAAGCGATGGCGATTCTTGCGGGCGACGCCTTGCTGACTCATGCTTTCTACAGCATTACTCAGGTTCATAAGAATCACGGGATTCCCGCAGAGCGGGCATTGGCGATTACCGAAGAGCTTGCCGTTTATGCAGGCGCAAGCGGCATGGTTGGCGGGCAGGCAGCGGATATGCTTGGCGAACAAGGCATCACAAAGCTTGAAGAATTGCAGTATATTCATTTACACAAAACGAGCGATCTGATCGTGTTCTCTCTGCGTGCAGGCGGTCATCTTGCCCTTGCAACCGACGCTCAACTGGAGGCGCTTACGGAATACGGTAACGCGATCGGGTTGGCTTTTCAAATTCAAGATGATATTCTGGATATTATCGGTGATGAGAAGAAGCTCGGTAAGCCCGTTAAGAGTGACGAAAAACAACAGAAGGTTACTTACCCGTACTTTATCGGCTTAGAAGCATCTAATCAGAAAGTCAAAGAATTAACAAACAAGGCTAAAGAGGCCCTCATTCAAGCGAATTTAACAAACCCTGAGAGGCTGTTACAATTAGCTGATTATTTAATGCAGCGAGATCATTAAGCCAAGGTTCCTACGATGCGGAACCTTGGCAAATCAGCCGCTATGCACGATTTACTTAAATCTATGATATAATGGTGAAATCTTAGCATTTTCACATTGAAAGTGAGGAAACAAGCGTGCTGCTCGAACAAATCAATCGGCCTGAGGACTTGAAGCGTTTATCCTTGACGGAGCTTGAGACATTGGCTGGTGAAATCCGTCAATTTCTGATTGAGAAGCTGTCCGTAACAGGCGGACACCTTGCACCGAACTTAGGCGTGGTTGAGCTCACCATTGCTTTACATACCCTATTCCATAGTCCGTATGATAAATTAATTTTTGATGTGGGTCACCAAGCTTATGTGCATAAAATTTTAACGGGGCGCAAAGATAAATTCGATACGCTTCGTAAATACAAGGGACTTTGCGGATTCATAAAGCGTTCCGAGAGTGAGCACGATGTTTGGGAAGCCGGACATAGCAGTACTTCTCTGTCTGCGGCAATGGGTATGGCAATGGCGCGCGATCTCAAAGGCGAACACAATAAAGTTGTTGCTATTATCGGCGACGGCGCGATTACCGGCGGTATGGCGCTTGAAGCTATGAATCATATCGGTCACGAAAAGAAAAATATTATCGTCATTCTGAATGACAATGAAATGTCCATCGCACCCAACGTGGGGGCTCTTCATAATTATTTAAGCAAAATTCGTTCCGATCGTCATTATTTAAAAGCCAAAGAAGAAGTTGAATATTTACTTAAGAAAATTCCTGCCATCGGCGATACGTTGGCCAAAACCGCGGAAAAGCTGAAGGACAGTCTCAAATATTTTGTTCTTAATGGTGTTTGGTTTGAAGAGCTTGGATTTACGTACATTGGCCCTGTAGACGGTCACAACCTGCAGGTATTATTCGATACACTCAAGCAAGCCGAGAAAGTGAACGGTCCTGTCCTTGTTCATGTCGTTACCACCAAAGGCAAAGGTTATGTGCCTGCAGAGAAGGACTCTTTCACATGGCACGGACTTGGACCTTATAAGATGGAGTCAGGTCAAGTATTGAAATCCGTCGGTCCACCGATGTATACAGAAATATTCGGGAACACGTTGATTGAACTCGGAGAAAAAGATAACAGAATCGTTGCTGTTACGCCAGCTATGCCAGGAGGCTCTGGCTTACTGAAGTTTCAAAAACTGTTCCCGGAACGGATGATTGATGTCGGTATTGCCGAACAGCATGCAGCAACCTTATGTGCTGGCCTTGCGAGTGAAGGATTAAAGCCTGTATTTGCGGTTTATTCTACTTTCCTTCAAAGAGCCTACGATCAAGTTGTTCATGACATTTGCCGTCCTAAATTGAATGTAACTTTCGCCATTGACCGTGCCGGGTTTGTTGGTCCTGACGGTGAGACGCATCAAGGTGTTTATGATATCGCGTTCTTGCGCTCCTTGCCTAACATGGTGCTGATGATGCCCAAAGATGAGCAGGAACTGCGCAATATGATGCAGACAGCCCTTGAATATAACGAGGGTCCGATTGCTTATCGTTATGCACGCATTAATGGTACAGGTGCAAGTATTGATGCTGCTCCGAAGGCTATTCCTATTGGAACATGGGAAACTTTGCGTGAAGGCGATTATGCTGCAGTGCTTGCAGTTGGACCTATGGTGCAGATCGCCGAAGAAGCAGCAGAGCAATTAGCTAAAGAAGGCATCAACCTGCGTATCGTTAATGCTCGCTTCATTAAACCGCTGGATGAAGCTTGTTTACTTCAACTTGCGAACGAATTCATGCCCATCATCACGATGGAAGAAGGCGCTATTGAAGGCGGTTTTGGAAGTTCGATCTTGGAATTTTTTGCGCTTAAAAGTGTTATAGGGCTGCCTATTCAAGTGATGGGGATTCCCGATTATTTCGTTGAACATGGCTCTGTGTCTGAACAGCGTGCTGAAGTAGGTCTTACCGTTCAGAATCTTATTGCCGAAGTGAAGAAGCTAGTCCCACGCAAACGTCAAAGAGCTTAGTTTAAGGCTCGAAACGATAGGAGTTAACGCAATCACATGTCATCTGATAAAGAACGATTAGATATATTGCTTCTTGAACAAGGCTATTTTGAAAGCAGGGAAAAAGCAAAGGCCGCCATTATGGCTGGCCTTGTTTTTGCTAATGAGGAACCCGTCGATAAAGCGGGAACGAAGATCAGCCGCTCGGCAGTACTTAAAGTCAAAGGGGCTCTTCACCCTTATGTAAGCAGAGGCGGTCTGAAGCTGGAGAAGGCGCTTAAAAAGTTCGAGATTGATGTAACTGGCGCCGTTATGATTGATATTGGTGCGTCCACTGGCGGATTTACGGATTGTGCGCTCCAAAATGGCGCTTCCTCCGTGTATGCTGTAGATGTTGGTTACAATCAATTGGATTGGTCGCTTCGCAATGATGAGCGTGTTCACGTCATGGAGAGAACGAATTTCCGCTTTACGAAGGCAGAGGATCTTCCAGGTCCAAGACCGACATTTGCATCGATTGATGTCTCCTTTATTTCACTGCGCATTATTCTGCCACCGCTCAAAGAAATTTTATTGAAACAAGGGCATGTTGTTGCGCTCATTAAGCCACAATTTGAGGCTGGTCGGGAGAAAGTCGGGAAATCTGGTGTTGTCCGTGATCCCGATGTGCACGAAGAAGTATTAACCACTGTGCTTTCTTTTGCACAGGAGCTTGGTTTCCGTCTAAAAGGGCTGACTTATTCTCCGATTACGGGGGGCGAAGGGAATATTGAATTCCTTGCCTATTGGTCAAGTAATGAAGAAGACTCGTCTTTAGCCGAAGAAGCTTCCTTACAATCCGTCATTCAAGATGTTGTGAAAGAAGCGCAGAAGCTCCATGGCAAATAAACTCATCTTTACGTCCGAATTTGCGGCCCAGAGATGGGTTTTTTGCTTAAGAAAAAGGATTTTCTGAGTGAATTCGCGAATACTATGGCGAGGTGAGGGGCATGGAACAAGGCGATGTCACAGTCATTTTGCTAATTCTAATAGTTGTTGTTGGCTTTATCCTTACACGCATAGGAAGATGGCTCAATCAACCATCGAAACTTAGGTCATTTATACCTAGGCAAGCGGACTTGCCACAGGATGATGTTGTAGAGCTATTAGAAGGTGCTGGCTTTGATGTATTGGCCGGTAAAACCAAAATACCCATAACCATGACCATTAATGATCGGGAACAGTTGGAAAGTCGATTGTTCATTGATTATTTTGCTGAGAAAGATCAGCTTATCTATCTTGTTAAGCTTGCCAATGAGCGGAAACCGCTTGAAATGACCGGAAGCTCTGTACGTGAACGGCTTTTACCGTATCGATTATTGTACCCCGATGCTGCTGGTGTATTATATGTAGATATGGCACTTAACAAAATCAAAAAAATCACATTTCATATAGAGGTGTAAGCATGAAAGGTCAACGACATGTGAAAATCAGAGAAATCATTTCCAACCATGAAATCGAGACACAGGATGAATTGGTGGAATCCTTGCGGGCGGCCAGTTTCCATGTTACACAGGCAACCGTATCCCGGGACATTAAGGAGCTTCACCTGATTAAGGTACCTCTTGATGATGGCAGATATAAGTATTCAATGCCTGCAGATCAGCGTTTTAACCCTATGCAAAGGCTTCGTAGAGCGCTAAGCGACCATTTTGTAAGTATCGATTATACAGATAACCTTGTTGTTATGAAATGTCTCCCAGGCACTGCCAATACCATATGCGCTCTGATTGATAATTTGGAATGGAGCGGTGTGATGGGGACGATCTGCGGAGATGACACCATTCTTGTGATTTGCCGCGGCAAAGACAATAGTGTTTCTTTCGTCAGTGAAGTTATGTCTTTATTATCTTAATGCCAGGAGTAGGAGGAGCACATGCTTACAGAACTTTCGATTCGTAATTTGGCCGTCATCGAACACGTACATATCCGTTTCAAAACAGGTTTTCATGTCCTCACAGGGGAGACTGGTGCAGGTAAATCGATCATTATTGATGCACTCACACTCATCGTCGGTGGCCGAGGCTCTTCCGAGTTGGTTCGATACGGCACAGACAAAGCTGAGATCGAAGCTATGTTTGAGTTACCCACAACGCATCCAGTATGGCATACGCTTACAGAGTTAGGCATACAGGCAGATTCCAATGAACACTTAGTCATTCGCAGAGAAATTACAGCAACAGGAAAAAGTTCCAGTAGAATTAATGGACAGCTAGTCAATCTGACGATGCTGCGCCAAACAGGCGAATGGCTAGTAAATATTCATGGGCAGCATGAGCACCAGTCTTTACTCAACGTCGAGGAACACATTCATTCGCTAGATTTATTTGGGGATTCTGAGATTGAAACTGCAAAGAAAACCTATCAGGCCTCCTATGATCACTATATCAAATTACAGAAAGAATTACGTGACTTGCAAGAGACAAGTAAGCAAGCTTTGCAGATGCTAGATTTATATCGTTTCCAAATCGATGAAATTTCAGCCGCGAAGCTTAAGGTTGGGGAAGATGAAAAATTAGCCGAAGAGAAACGCAAGCTTTCTAATGCAGAAAAGCTGTATCAGAGTTCATCGGAAGCGTATGATTTCCTTTATGCAACCAATCGAGGTTTAGACGCGGCGGGCAAAGCGGTAGCTAGAATACAAGATATCGTGCAGTTAGATCCCGTAAAGCTCACCCCTTTGTTAGAGCAAGCACAATCGGCGTTTTATCAGATGGAGGATGCCGCTTATCAGCTAAGGGATTATCGAGATGAAATCGAGTTCAATCCATCACGTTTGGATTTTATTGAGCAAAGATTGGATACTTTGACGTCTCTTCGTCGAAAATATGGAGAGAATATACAAGAGATGCTCGCCTATTTAGAGAAAATCAAAAAAGAAGTCGATACGATCGAAAATAAAGATGAACATATTCGTAATCTGGAAGATAAACTTGCCTTAGAGGAGAAAAAGCTTAGCGCAGCTGCGTTGAATCTTTCTACGCTACGCAAAGGTATCGCTCATCAATTAGCAGCGCAAATCGAGCATGAGCTGAGAGATCTGCAGATGGAACGCACACAATTTCGCGTACAAGTCGAGCAAATTCTAGACGAACGAGGGATTGAAGTGGAAGGAAAGAAGGTTCGCTTCTCTCGTCAGGGTGTGGATTACATTGAATTCATGATGGCTCCGAATCCGGGCGAACCATTGCGTGGCTTAAGTAAAATCGCCTCTGGCGGAGAACTCTCCCGGATCATGCTAGCCATGAAAACGATCTTTGCGCGCATTGATCAAATTCCTGTTCTCGTCTTTGATGAAGTGGATACAGGAGTCAGCGGAAGAGCGGCACAAGCCATTGCCGAGAAGATGTCTGTACTCTCAACAAGCTGCCAAGTTTTCTCAATTACACATTTGCCTCAGGTGGCCAGCTTCGCGGATGTTCATTTCTATATACATAAAGAAGTTGATCATGAAAGAACGTTCACCCGAGTTAGAGATATGCCTGATGCTGAACGTGTACAGGAGCTTGCTCGGATGCTCGGCGGTGTTGAAGTGACGGAAACGACGCTGCATCATGCAGGGGAAATGCTTGCCATGGCAAGAAATAAGAAATTAAGGGTATGAAAGTATAGATAGTCATCATTTTCAGTTATAAAACAGGGGGAGTGGGGTTAACTTATAAGTACGCATTTGACGACTACTTTCGTCAGGGCTTTAGGAAGTGTGAGGGAGCGTGAGGATATTGCATTCCAGCAAAAGGAAAAGAAGATTGATTGGATTATTGCTCGTCTTCTTCGTTTGTATGGTAAGTTTGTCTCCGCCTTTTCAAAGCTTTGCCTCCTTCCCCCAAGAACTTCGTTTATTTAGCGGCCAAGGGAAGCAGTTGCAATTAACAATGCCGGTTAATGCCCAAATAACGGTCAAAGATACGGATATTGTGAAAGTGAACGGCAATGCCCAGCACTCATTTCAAGTTAATCTCAATGAACCCATCTCCTTGCAGTCCGATCGTTCCGGTCAGACAGAGATGAAGCTCAAGCTTTTTGGCGCTATTCCCTTTAAGACGGTGAAAGTGAATGTCGTTCCGGATCTAAAGGTAATTCCAGGTGGTCAAACAATCGGTGTGAAAATCAAGTCTGCCGGTATTCTGGTTGTTGGACATCATCTCGTAACGGTTGCGCCAGACCAGAAAGTTCGCCTGGAGAAGAAGCGAAAATTCAAGTAGGTGATCTCATCATGAAAATTAATGGCAAAGATTCTAAGGATGTAAGCAAAGTGGCCGATCTCGTCGCTAAATCAGGGGAGAGTGGTACACCTCTCGAGTTGAAAATTCTTAGAAACAATGAAGAATTGCAAATGAAGCTTCAACCTGTCTACGATGTTGTGGATAAGTCTTATCGGCTAGGCCTGTATATCCGTGACTCTGCCGCGGGTGTGGGTACATTAACCTTCTACGCACCTGATCAGGGTGTCTACGGGGCTCTCGGCCATGTCATTACCGACATGGATACACAAACACCTATTATTGTTGGCGATGGGGATATTGTCTATTCTAATGTCACTTCGATTTCTAAGAGCCATAATGGCGATCCAGGGGAAAAGCATGCAACCCTTTATAAGGACAGTAAAGTAATAGGTAATATTGAGAAAAATACGGCCTTTGGTATCTTTGGCAAAATGTACGCAGCTCCTGACCATAGCTTGGATAAAGAAGCGATTCCGGTTGCTTTCGCAGAAGAAGTGAAAGAAGGTCCCGCACAAATTTATACCGTTGTGGAAGGGCAAAAGGTTGAGAAATTTGATATTCAAGTCGTACATGTTTCCAAGCAAGATTTTCCCGGTACCAAAGGGATGGTCATTAAAATTACCGATCCTAGGTTGTTGGACAAAACGGGCGGTATTGTGCAAGGGATGAGCGGCAGTCCCATCATCCAAAACGGCAAACTGATCGGTGCAGTGACTCATGTATTTGTAAACGATCCGACAAGCGGTTATGGCTGTTTCATTGAATGGATGCTTCAAGATTCAGGTATTGTCTTGCGACCTACTTCTTCCCAAGAATCAAAGGCGAGTTAACAGCCTTTGATTTTTTATATTGTATTAACCTCATTCTACATGTTGAACTCAATTTAGATCATTATTGTCGAAAAATGTTGGAATCGCAAGATAAATATACTATTATATAAGAAGTTAAATAAAAGAAAAGAAAAATAATATTCGACAGAAGGAATTTAAGTTGGGGTGTCGAATATCTTTATTTATGAGAAAAATTACCAACTTGTATGAGTAGCTAAAGGAGGATTTAAAGTTGCAAAAAATTCAGGTGTTACTAGCAGATGACAATCGTGAGTTTACCCATTTATTGTCAGAGTTTATTGGTGAGCAAGAGGATATGGAAATTGTCGGGGTGGCATACAACGGTAACGAAGTTCTTCGATTTATTGAACAACAACGTGAATTGCCGGATGTGCTCATTTTAGATATCATTATGCCTCATCTTGATGGACTAGGTGTGCTTGAGAAAATGCGGGAAATGAACCTTCCTACGCAACCGAAAATCATTATGCTAACTGCATTTGGGCAAGAAAACATCACTCAAAAAGCCGTACAACTTGGAGCTTCCTACTACATATTAAAACCATTTGACATGGAGACACTGACGAATCGCATCCGTCAACTTGTGGGTACAAGCCAAATTCATGCAACAACATCGAATTCACGCGCCAACGTTGTCCACATGCCAAAAGGAAAAAATTTAGACGCAAATATCACCAGCATCATACATGAAATTGGCGTTCCTGCACATATTAAAGGATATCAATATCTTCGCGAGCCATCACAATGGTCTATAACAATATCGAAATCCTCGGAGCCATTACGAAAACTTTGTACCCTGCTATCGCTGAGAAATACAAAACTACGCCTAGCCGCGTTGAACGAGCCATTCGCCATGCTATTGAAGTCGCCTGGACGCGCGGCAACATCGATTCGATTTCGTTTATCTTTGGTTACACGATCAATATTTCGAAGTCGAAGCCGACGAACTCGGAATTTATCGCGATGGTTGCGGATAAATTAAGAATTGAGCATAAGGTTTCTTGAGAGTGATAGAATCTTTGAGCGGTAAGGGGAATTTGATTATATAAGTTGATTTTAGTGTGTGTAAATTTATCGTAGACTTGCCAATGAGATTCCGATAAATTTTTACGTGTGATAGCGATAAACGTGTGATATTTGCACCTCCTTTGTTCACTGAATTTATCGGACATAGACGTTCCTTCATATTAACAAATTGGAATCACCAGTCAAGGTGGTTCTTTTTTACATTCCATTATCCCTATTGCTCCCCACTATTCGCGCTCCCATGTATCAATTTATTGATACACAAATAAAGCAGATCACCTGTTACGGTGGTCTAATTAACGAATGTAGAAATATTTAATTCTTACCCATATATTTATCGATCATCTTTGTTAATAACTTTTTGCAGTTCAAAATAAAACAATTCTTTTAAAGGAAAGGGAAATGAATAGATATGAAGAAAGATGATTTTGGCAACAGAATGAAGGAATATGAAAATGCTTTTAGAAACAGTTTGCCGCGTAGACTTCCAGTGATATTAAGAATTGATGGTTGTCACTTCCACACCTTCACAAGAGGAATGAAAAAGCCTTTTGATGAAACACTAACAAATGCCTTATGGGAAACCTGCAAGTTCCTCGCTCAAAACATAATGGGTTGCAAAATTGTATATCAGCAAAGTGATGAAATATCAATCCTGCTTACGAATTATGATAAATTAACAACTCAATCATGGTTCGAAAATAATATTCAAAAAATGGTCTCTGTATCTGCATCGATGGCAACAGCGAAATTCAACGAGGTAATTAAACCACATTATCCCGATAAACCTCTGGCAACTTTCGATAGTAGGGCATGGGTGCTTCCACATGATGAAGTAACAAATTATTTCTTATGGAGGCAGCAAGACGCTACAAAAAATAGTATTTCAATGGTGGCACAAGCAAACTTCCCACATAAACAGTTGCAAGGTCTCACTGGAAAGCAACTTCAAGATAAACTGTTTTTAGAGAAGGGTATTAATTGGAACGATCTACCTGTATGGCAGAAACGAGGAGTTTGTATCACTAAGCAGCAGTATTTCAAAGGCGAAACGCAAAGGACTAAGTGGGATGTTGATCATGAAACTCCGATATTTTCACAGAATAGAGATTACATAAACGAATTTGTATTTTTAGATAAGGGTGAGTAATTGTGGAATGCGTTATTTTTATTGGAATTCAAGCTTCAGGTAAATCGACTTTTTACAAACAGAAATTCTTTAACACACATATTAGAATCAATTTAGATATGCTTAAAACAAGATACAGGGAAAATATCTTTGTCACTGCTTGCATTGATGGTAAACAACCTTTTGTTGTCGATAATACCAATCCAACAAGTGAAGAACGTATTAAGTATATTAAAAGTGCTAGACATTCAGGTTTTAAAGTAACTGGCTATTACTTTGAGCCTAGTTACGAGGATTCAATAATTAGGAACGATGAACGAGAAGGTAAAGAAAAAGTTCCTCAAGTTGCAATTAAGAGTACAATAAGCAAACTACAAAAACCAGTAATAGATGAAGGGTTTGACGAACTGTATCAAGTAAGTTTGGTGGATGGGAAGTTTCAAATTGAAGAATTACATTGAAAGGATGTATTTTATGAGCTAATTTAAATAAAAAAACAACAGGGGCTATGCCGATGCTGCTCTGATTAACAGTAAAAGTTAGAAAGTATTAAAAACATTACTACATTCTGTAACGGTTGGTTGGTAAAAGCAGTGGAGTTTATAGCGATCTACTAAAGGTTGGTTGTACCAAGTTGGAGGACAATCTCCTTTTGGTCTAAAGTACCATAAACTAAATTCAGCAGGTGCATGTCTTTCTCCATTAATAGCCCTACGTGCTAAACGTTTTTCACGTTCCCTAGCTTTTTGGTAATATTGTCCATGTAGCAAAGCTTCAAAGGCGTGTGGCTGGTTGATCATTTGCGGTATTGTACGAATCCCTTTAAAATCTGAACAATTGGCTCTAATTCGATTCACACCAACATTACCTACAAGCAACATGCCCATTTCCCCTTCACCTTCTGCTTCAGCACGAAGTAATCGGGCTAACATCGCCACATCCTGATCCCTTGCTTTCACAACTGCCATGAAATCACCCCAATTGAATATTTTGCCTCAAGAATATTGTATTATCATAAATTTATTAAGTGAATGTCTACTCTTAGAAATTTTCTGCTTTACTTTTCCCTTAATATCCTAAAGCATTAATAAACCTCATTGTACAATTACATTGAGGTGTTTGTATGTTCATTTCGCCAATGTTGTTAACATATTCAGAAAATAATAAACCATTTCATGGGGGTGAGATATGAATAATCAAATTAATCTATACGTAGATGATTTACGTGATTGTCCTGAAGGCTTTGTTTTAGCGCGCACGTATGATGAGGCCATTCACTTACTTGAGACAAAGGAAAGTAATGAAGAACTAGAGTTTGTAATTGTTAGGGCCGAACGACCTGTGCGGCTTAAAAGTGATTGTAAACCTTTGTCGTTCGTAGATCATAGTTATTTGCCTATAAAATGCTACCCAAAATGGGTAGCTTTTTCTTTGTAGATTGATGATATAATGATTTAAATGGAATTTTAAGGGAAATGAATTGAGTGAAGTTGATTGCTTTGTTTGTACCTCCAGAAGTCAAGATTTTTAATGTTTTGCCATGATTTTCTTTGCAGCATTGATTGGTTTTGCATTATTTGGAGGGATTGCTCCGTATACCTTATGGAAGATAACACTAAGTTGGAAGGCGACGAAAGAGCCAACAAAATCATATTTCATAATCCAGAGGATAATGGGATACATATTTTTTAGCATACGGTCGAATTTGGGGCAGATGGGATTTGAGTTGAAACCTGATGAGCTAAAGGCATTGGCTGACTTGAATTTCATTTTAGCTATGGGTGGTTATCCATATGACAATTCACTTGGAAGAAATAACAAAAGATTGCATACAATCTACACCCACCCAGTAGAGCGAAGAGCCAGATTTTAATCCTTAACCTTGCTCACTAATTAAAGAGAAGTTTTATTTATGGCTACGCAATTTAATAGATTTCATATGAAAAATTCTCCGCGGCTGATTGTAATTCAGATTTTGGATACTGCGAGTAAACCATTAAGTGAAAGGTTAGGAGTTGTTCATTAGTGGATTCAGGTTGGAACTTAATTCAAGGTGGCAAATTTCAAGAAGCTTTTGATATGCTAGTGACGCAGTATGAGGAAACCAAGAGAACAATTAATTTGAGGAGTGCTGTGATTGCTGCATTCCTGCTTAAAAATTATGAAACAGCACTTAAATACTCATTAATTGTTGAAGATTTAGATGAATATAAAGGTGATACAAATTTCATCAAGGCAGGAATTGCTTGTTGGATGATGAAACGTTATTCAGAAGCGGTTGAATACTGGAAACTAGGACGTGCTCCTAAGCTTTATACTTCGAATATCGTAAATGTACCTGCATTACTGTTTTATGCTGGGGTTTGATTGAAGGATAGAAAGTTAGAGGAATTAGCTGTGCGGTATCTAAAGAAAAGAAAACACCCAATTGCTCTCTTTCTCCTTGGAGAAATTACAAAGCAGGACTTGCTTAATGGAGTATGCAGTCAACCAATCATGGCAATTAGAGACAGTTGTAAATATGAATTTTGGATTGCTGTAAAGAATCTTAAGGATGGCGATGAACAAGGTTACATTGAGCATTTGGAGCAATGTAAAGAGTTTCAGGGTAGGTATTTGGAGTTTGAATATTATCTTGCGTTAAGAGAATTGGAAAGATTGAAGGTGCTTTATGAACAGAATTGAACATATCCGTCATGAGGAAAAGAAGTACCATGACCATTGTTACGAAAATTACAAGCTGTTTGAAGAAGGTTCTTGGTTACATAAGCCAGTCAAGACAGTAATGGATTTAATGACTCATTTTGTGGGTAAAGATAATGTGAGTGTTCTTGATCTTGGCTGTGGTGTAGGCAGGAATAGCATTCCAATTGCACAAAAGATTAAAGAACAGAATGGTAGGGTATATTGTGTTGATCTGCTGGATTCCGCACTAAACAAATTGAAAAGTTATAGTTATGAATGTGGTGTACTGGAAGCAATTATTACAGAAGAATCAGATATTGGGGAATACGCCATTGAACCTAATACTTTTGATTACATAATAGCTGTTTCAAGTCTAGAACATTTGAACTCAGAGGAACATTTAGTGGGAGTTTTGTCACAGATGGCAATAGGTACTAAGGATAAAGGGATTAATTGTATTATTATCAATACGAATGTTGAAGAAATTGATATTGAAAGTAATGAAGAATTAGAACCAATGATTGAGGTTGACATGTCTACAGAGCATTGTATGAGCATTCTTAAAAAGAGTTATGCGGGATGGGAAGAATTGAATATTCATGTGAAACAGCTATCGTTTGAAATTGTTAGGGATGAACGCCTTGTGCTGCTTAAAAGTGATTGCATAACCTTTGTCATTCGTAAATCATAACTATTAGCATATAAGATGCTATCCAAAATGGGTAGCTTTTTCTTTGTAAATTAATGATATAATGATTTAAATGGAATTTTAATGGAAATGAATTGAGCGGAGTTGATTGCTTTGTTTGTACCTCCAGTAGTCAAGATTTTAAGTGTTTTTTCCATGATTTTCTTTGCAGCATAGATTGGTTCTGCATTATTTGGAGCGATTGCTAGACCAATCGGAATGATGCTTCATGCCATTAGTGAAATGAAAGAGAACGAACTTTTCCGTAAATTTTCTTTACTAACTGGGATGAAGAAGATAACGCTTCACTTGAAATCGTTGCAGAGCAAGTAGACTTTGAATCCAAATTGAATTGTACTGAGTAAAAGAGCAAACGTCGAAAGGGAATGTTCTCCATGTCAGCAGTGGTGATTAAGTTAATACCTAAAGACCCTGAATTTGTCCCAGATGACACCAAATTATCACAATTAAAAGAGTGGATAGCAACCAATGTAAGTAACAATAAAACAGAATATATTTTGACTGATGAAGTTCGCTTTATTGACCAAGGTGGAAATTTTGAAAATGTTAGCTGTCCATTCTGTTCAAACATTATTACGCTAGATTGGTGGAGTGAAGAAATGGACAAGGCTTCTGAAACTTCTTTTCACAATTTAAGCGTAGTTACAGATTGCTGTAACAAGGATACATACTTAAATGAATTGGAATATAAGTGGAACGCAGGTTTTTCACGTTTTTCAATTGAAATAATGAACCCCAAAGACGAACTTAACGAAAATAACATGGAATATATAGGAGAATTATTGGGTTGCCCAATTATGATAGTGGTAGCTTATTATTAAATAAAACAAGGAATTTATTTAAAACTAGTTAAACTGGAGTGAAAGCAATGTATAGTTTGCGTCATGTAGAAGCAGTGGATTTCCCTATTATTTGTACCTTTCCTCAAAATGAGGAGGAACTATTTTATATGTTCCCCAAAGCAAATTTTCCTTTAACCCCTGAGCAAATTGAAAATTCATTAACAACAAGAGAAAAACCTACGGTTGTCATGGATATCAACAAAATTGTAGTTGCTTATGCAAATTTCTATGGTAGAGAAGAAGGTGTTTGCTGTTGGTTAGGAAATGTTGTTGTAGCAACAAATTATCGTGGAACAGGTGCATCTGAGTACCTGATTCGTTCAATGATGAACATAGCAAAAAATGAACTCAACATGCCTAAACTCCAACTTGTTTGTCATCATACAAACCCAAGAGCATTGTTCTTTTATACAAAGCTTGGTTTTAAACCATTCGGAATTAGGAAAATACAAAGAGAAGATGGAGAGATTATTGCTGGTATTGAAATGGTCATCGAACTATAAATTGCCAAAGAGCTATATCTGTACTTCGATAGTTTCAGAGAAGGATTTAGCCAGTCAGCCTACCTAATTCCATTAAAATACAGTAATGATGCATATGCTATGTTAGAAATGAATAATTATTTTGGAATGAGTACAAGGAATACTACCCTAATCTTAAATATACTAACTACTTCTTTTTGGGTAGCTCAAGTTCTGATCAAATGTGGGCGATAAACTTAGAGAACGAACCAGAAATAATTGCATATCATCATCACATGTGATTTTATCACATTCCCGAAAGAGGTAATCATAGTTAATGTTAACTTTATATATAACACGTCATGGCGAAACTGAATGGAATATTCAAAATAGAATGCAGGGTTGGTCAGATTCTGAGTTAACTCAAAAAGGGACAGATAATGCTATTTCTCTTGGTAATCGTTTGAAAGATGTGAATCTTACAGCAATATATTCAAGTCCAAGCAGGAGGACTGCAAAAACTTCTGAACTGATTTGTGGTGGGAGAGATATACCAATAATTCTTAACGACAACTTAAAAGAGATAAATATGGGTGATTGGGAAGGTAAGACACAAACAGTTATAAAAGATAATTACCCAAATGAATACCAGGCGTTTTGGGAAATGCCACACCTTTTTAAGCCTTGTAGCGGAGAAAGTTTTGATACGCTTATGGATAGGGTAATTTGCGTGTTTGATAAGATTCTGCTTGAAAACAAAGAAGGGAGTGTCTTAGTTGTAACACATACAGTAGTAATAAAAGCAATATTATCCTACTTTAAAAAGTTACCTCTCGAAAAGTTATGGGAACCTCCATATATCAAAGATACAAGCCTGACTATTGTTGAGATAGCTAATGCAGGTGATATTAAAATCAAATTGGAAGGCTGTACTTTACATACAGAATAGATTAGATAAAACATGGATTTTATTGGACCTGGGACCTTTGTAGAATTTAGTATGAAAATAAGTATCTCATGGGCATAGGCCACGAAGGTGTGATTCTGGGATTAAACGGGCAGGGAACATTGGGAGAAGCATATGAAAATGAAAATTAGAGAAATTAGTTTTATAGGAATTGGTTTAGTTTTTATTATTATTGGATTTCTTGTATTTTCAGTTCTCTTTGGTAATCCCTTTTCAAAAGTAAGTTTCAAAACGAAATTCGAGAAGGCCTTAACAGCCAGTATAGTGAAGTAATTGAACTCCTTGGAAAGGGTAGTCCTTAGATAGGATAAAAATAGATAGTAATGAGTTGGGCATTAAAAGAGTTTCAACAAAAAACATTTGCCTTGGAGATGACATACAAATGATTGAAATAGAACGAATACATCATGTAACAATTGCTACTAGAGATTTGGAAAAAACGAAAAAGTTTTATTCTGAGATTCTTAAATTTAAAGAGTTAAAGCGTCCCTCATTTGAATCAAAAGGTGTATGGTATGCTATAGGCGATCAGCAACTTCATGTAGTAGAAAACCCCAAAAGTGAAACACTTCGTGAAAGAAGAATAAATTCATTAGAAGGCCATTTTGCTATCTGGACTAAAAGTTACAGTAAAACATTACAATGGTTAGAGGAAGTTGGAATACAATATGAAGCTGAGCCAAATAGCCCAGCAGGATTTTCACAAATTTATATATTAGACCAAGATAATAATGTAATTGAATTTGCAGCCCTGTACAACACTTAAACACTATAAAATAAGTATGATGTTTTTATTTAGGGTGACATATTCTTTTCTTACATGAAACTCCAATTTAATCTAAGTGTTGTAAAGGGTAAGCATAAAATGGAAGCCCAGAATTGCCCCTCTGTGGCTTCTTTGTCAAGCATACACGAAAATTTTAATATAGGATGAAATGAATCCCAGAAGTAGTTGTTAGGTAAGATTTGCTTACCATATGCGACAAATCGCATGGGATAGTTTTAAGTTAAGGTATGGAATGGAAGGAAAATTGCAACTGTATCTATCATTTGAACTTGAATTTTAATTGAAGGTGAATCAATATGACTAACGAACAAGGTTATCATTGGTATGACTTGGCTCACTTAATAGTCTTTTTCGATCATGTCTGGTTTATTAAAATTGTATTTTTCCTTTTTACATGTTTTGTATATCCCTTGTCATTGCTATTAAATCGTTCTTTTGGAGAAGACTCAACATCATGGACAAATGTAAAATCTATTGCTGTTAAGATTTTGAACCTAATTGAAAAAGCGTTGATCCTTTGTGCAGTTGTTTTTGTGATTGTTCAATTTACTAGATACTTCATGGAAAAGTAGTGGAGGATGAGCACATGTGAAACCAAATGATTAAAGAATGAGAAATTTTCAATTATCATCAACGGAAAAAAGAAAAATACTGAAAGAAGTGATAGTAAAATGATTTCCTTTCTAAGGAATAAGGGAATTAAAGCTTATAATGAAATTTTGGAAATAGCAGGGCAACCCAATTTACTGTTTTCTAATGACAGAGAACAATATAATGCGGAAGCTATTTATAATGTTTACACTATACAAAAGCTAAACAAATTGATTAAGAAAAAGAATATTTTAATAAGTGATTTAGAACAGGTATTTAGTTTTGTTGAAACGTCATGGTCTGCATATTTAAACAAGTATTACAAAGGAAAATGCTTTGTTTTTTACATCTGGGGAGATTATCAAATACCTGCAATAAGGGTATCTGTGGTTTCCTACTATGAGGGTTTCGAATTGCCCTTTGGATGTACACTGATCAATGTAAATAACTTACAGGAAGTGCTTTTGCAATATCAAGAAAAAGCATATTTTGATGGTATTACTATTAATGAAGTTGTTGAATCAGAAGATGAGGCAAATGAACCGGAAAGTAAATATAAGGTTATTGTATACTCAAAAATAATTAAGTGTTAAATGAAAGAATGATTTTATTAAAGTTATGAAACAGGAATGGTTCAGAACGGAGAATTCTCTATGGCAACCATTACGAATCCCCACAGGATGGAAAGTGAATTGGAATATGTTCGATGAAGCAGAACCAGATCATTTTCTTGAAGAAGATTCACCAATTCGCTGGAGCTTTACTGAGGACTTATTACAACTTCAAAAGGATAACATTACGGTTGATTTAGGTTGGTATCCAGAGTGTAGTGTCGAAGGTAATTATTTGTTAGTCCTGATAAAAAACGAAGATTGGGCTAACCCATTTTTTTGCTTTGAATCAAGGAGGAAAGCAGCTATCATTCATAAAATTGAAAAAAATTTGATGAGTGGTGCTTAGAAATGCAGGATTTTATGTGATTGGTTGTGTTTTTTATGACAAGGTTATTGAAATCGCTGTTAATATTATTTGTTATATCTATAGTCTCCATTTTATTTTATATATTTTTTAATCAACTTAAGACGCTGGATCGGAATAACTTAACTGGAGAATTGATTTTTGATAATGATCCATGTTCTCATATCTTAAGTAAAGGGACATTTGCAGTTTCTCTTAAGGATGGATATTCAAAGCAAATATCTAGCTATACTTTTTTAGATATGAGCGGTGATGGGAAAAGATCGCTCGTTTTTGATGGTGTAGATAACATGATAAAAGAATTTGACAGAAATAAAAATATTCTGACGAATATTGTATGGGTTTCAAAGCCTGATTATGTTAAATATGTACCCGAAAAAAATGAAATAAGCTTTATTAAGGATAAAAAGTTAATTTTATTTGATAGATCAACTCAAACCTCTAAACCTATTTTAGATGATATTGATGGATATAGTACGATAAGTTGGGATAAAGACGGTAATTCTCTTTTGTTTTTCAAACACCATAATATTAATCGTATAAATATAGAAAGTGGAGTAATATCGTTGATTTTACAAATAGAAGCAAATGATTTTATTAGTTCAAGTGATAATAAGTATGTTGCATATCATATTGATCGTGAGCAATTACTTATTAAGGATTTAGAAACACATGATCAATGGAAATATAAGGGGAATAGTTCGATTATTAGATTTTCGCCAGATGGTAATTATTTGGCTATCCTGAGAAGCAGCACAGCATTATCGCATTTTCCAAGTAAATTGGGAGAGATTGTAGTAGTAGATTATAAGAGAAAAAAAGTTTCTCCAAGGATACTGGAGGAAATTGATTTTATTAATTTTATGTGGGAGTAAAATTAGACAGGAGCAGAAGGAATTTAACTACTTTATTAAAGATCTAGGATTAAATCCTTCTACAAACATGGAGTTGATCCTTAAAACAGGAAATCAATTAAAGGTGAAACTTCCTAAGGATTATACTGGTTTTATGGTAAATCCAATGGTGCTAAAGGAAACGTGGGTCAATCTTATTTAGTTCTATGGTCAATTTTAGAAGTACCCTTCATAGGCATAGACTTAGAGGAAGTCAACAAATGCTCTGATACGTTTGGTGAATTTCTTAAATATTTAGTTGAACTTGATTAATTAAAAGAGCAACTTTGTGGAGGGGTATATAGTTGAATAGTGAACTATTTGAAACAGCGGTAGAAAAACTCTCGCCTATCGGTTTAAGAAGGGAAACACTATCAGAAAAAACGGCATCGTTCTTAACAACTTATAAAATCCCTAAAAAGGTCAATTGAATTTTTGAACCACTTTTCCTATAACCAACTATTACGATTCAAAAATGTCTGCTTTGATAAAGTGAATGAATTTGCAGATAACAACCTTTACGATGAAAATAAAAGGTGTATTGACGAAAGGTTGTTGATTATTGGTTCAGGGCTGAATGGCGATATGATTGTATTAGATTTGGATAACTTACAAATTGGTTATGTATTCCATGATGAACTATGGGAGAATGATTCTATAAGTTCTAGGGAAATTTTGATTTGTATGAACTGTTCATTTGGGGAATTTTATAATAATTCTTTAACGATAGATGGTTATCCTGTTGATGGCTTTCAAGCAGAACGATATTTAGGATTAGTTAAATAAAACATGGATTTCATTTTAAATAAAGAGGTGGAGAAATAATGTTTAAGCATCAAATCGATAATGATACATACTTGAAATTACTTACATATGAGGATTCAGAGGATTTATTTACATTATCTGACTCTTCCAGAATATATCTAAGGGAATGGCTTCCATGGGTTGACTTGACAAGCAAAGTTGATGATTCAAAGTTTTCATAGAAATGACATTAAGAAAATTTCTTCAAACAATGGATTTGAGACTGGAATTTGGTACAAGGGGAATTTTGCAGGTGTAATTGGATTCCATAACGTGGATTGGTCTAACAAAAAAACTAGCATAGGTTACTGGCTAGGTGAACAATTTCAAGGTAATGGACTAATGACTAAAGCCTGTGTAGCATTAATAAATCATGCTTTTACTGAATTAGGGCTGAATAGGGTAGAAATTAGATGTGCAGTTGAAAACTCAAAAAGCAGAGCAATTCCTGAAAGATTAGGTTTTAAAAATGAAGGAACTGTGAGAGAAGCTGAATGGCTATATGATCATTTTGTAGATCATGATATTTATGGGATGTTAGCAAGAGATTGGAACATTAAATAAAAGAGAAATTTTTTAACATGTATCGTTTGTTGAGAGGAAAAGATTAAGGATAGGTCTTAACTACGCCATATAGATTGTTTGTATATTTATGGGCATTAATTGAATCGAATGGAATTGTTTATGAGTGTTTTTGTTAAGTCTACTCTATGGCAGGGAATCAATAATGTATTGTTCTGAACAATAAAGTGCTGTTCTTATTGAAAAATAACAATAAAGTATTGTCCTTAAGTTTTAACTAATCATTGGACGGGTTCCAATCAGAGAAATGATTGGGACCGATTAATATCAATATGTATGTGAGTATATAAAATCCGTAGGAGCAAATATTCGCAAACGCTACATATATTTCTGAAGAAGAACTGAGTTTGCTCATAAATAATAAACTGTTAGATAAGTACGATTCGTAAAGAGATAGAAAAAATAATTAAACTTAAGATTAAGAAAAAGAAATTAATCCTACATAAAGTTAATTGCTTTAATAAAAAAAGGCATACTCCATTGAGTATTTGAGCGAGTATGCCTTTTATTTGTGCTATGCACTTTAACTCTAGGGACGAGGTTCTAGCTTCACGTAAAAAAATGTTCCTATAAAATAAAGTCGGAAAGTAGTAAAGAATATAGGAAAATGACCTCTTTGAGAAAGTCCCGATGAGAAATTACACATCGGTACTTTCTTTTTTATATTGAAAGGATACGAGCATAATGCAATTTTCGTCGGGTAATCGAATTAGATTAATTAGAAAAACAAACCGTTTTAAATCAAATGGAATTTTCAAAATTAATAGGTATATCTCAAGCAACCCTGGCCTTCTTGTCATCCACAGTATCTCTTAAGGGTGCGCTCTTTCCATTAATAAACAAAAATGTTGCAGTGGAACGACTGCAGGAAACGTCTAATTGTATGGAGAGACAGAGGAGGCGAGTGGTCTGGAGGATCTGGAATATATACGGGCAGTTATCGCCGGTCACCGAGAGTCCTACGCCGAATTAGTCTTGCGATACCAAAGTATGGTATACCGTGTATGCCTGAAAATGACAGACGACCGTTTCTCAGCAGAAGATTTGGCTCAAGAGGTATTCATACAGGCTTATCAAGCCCTTCCTTCTTACCGTGAGCAGTCTTCGTTCTCCACATGGCTTTACCAAATTACGGTTCGGAAATGTCTGGATTGGCGTCGAGCAAGAGTTCGGGACCGGCTGCACCGTTCGGATGCTAATCTGACTGAACAAGACACGGTCACCTGGCAAACGCCTGAACACGAACTGCTGGATAAAGAGCGGAACGAAAAGCTTCACCGGATGATCGAAGAGCTTCAAGAGCCTTACCGTACTGTAGTTCGGTTGTACTATCTTCATCATTGCTCCTATCAGGATATAGCCAATCGAACCCGGTTGCCAATCAAAACAGTCGAATCCCAATTATATAGAGCGCGGCGAATGATGCGGGAAAGGGGGGAGGGGTTATTATGAGGTGCGAAGAAGCGCAAAAACACATGGCAGCCTTTGCCGTCGACAAGACGATGCCTGGGCTCTCCATTCTTCTAACAGAACATCTTGACACTTGTCCATCCTGCCGTCTTTGGCACGAGGAAGTGCTGGGCATGCTGCAACTTTGGATGGAAGAGGACCAGAAGATACCGGAGCTCAATTTGGTGTCCGCCGTCATGGAGCGAATCGAAAGCCGACCTCCTGTAAAAAAGTTGGGCTTCTCGAAGTTTACCGTTCTATACCACTACGGAATCGCTGCTTCGTTGGCGTTCGGGTTATTTTACTTCGGGGTGTTCGAGCATGTGGGCGTGAATATTTCTCACACGATCAATCACATGTCGGAAAAGCTTGTGTTACTGGATCGCTATGATTCAGCTCCATAATCGGAAAAGGGAGTTGTCGCAATGGTTGGGACAAACAAAATAATAACCTTCTTGTTATCCTTCATTCCAGGGGTCGGGCATTTGTATCTGGGACTGAACAAACGGGGATTGCAGTTTTTAATCGGAGGGTTTGCTTGTATTTCGCTAATTCCACCGTTTCCCATGGTGTTTCCGTTTGTACTAGCGGTGATTTGGTTTTACGGGTTATTTGACGCGCTGCAGAAGGTGACACTTTGAATCATTATGGGCTCGATCCTGGCCGCGAACCACGAATCGGGGTTGAAGACGATGGAATATCGCCATATCCGACCCGGTTGGATGATGACCCGATTCAGACTTTGTACAAAGAAAATGCCATTCCTCCCCTGTGGATAGGCATCGGATCGATTATGCTCGGCATTGTTGTATTAAGTCGGATACTTCTTCCCGAAGTATGGTACTGGTTGCTTCAGGAGACTACAAGCAGCATCCTACTAGCTCTCGTGATGATTGGATTCGGAGTCTGGCAAATCGGTAAGCATGTCGGCAAAAAGTAGGCAGAGTGAAACATGTTAGGAGCAAGAAAGGGGATCTTAATGTGAAAACAGGAAAAATAGGTACTTTGACCTTATCACTCGGATTGATAGCGACAGGTATTCTGATCCTGATGAGATGGATGGATATAGTCTCGCTTCAGCTTTTTCAATATATGGGCCCATCTCTTCTTATCGTATTTGGAATAGAGATCCTACGAGGTTTGAACATTCAGTCCAAGACAGGGCAGCGGGTGACATTTGGCATGGGAAGCATAATGCTGTTAATAATCGTGTTGGTGATCAACCTAGCGCAGTTTATGCTTCCTTGGCAACCGGTGTTCAGCAGTCCAGTCCATGGACAGGTTCAGGTGGACGGCACGATCAAGCAAGTTGAGATACAAATTCCTGACGGGAAAGTCAGCATTACCGGGACAACTGAACAAGTACTTTCGTATACGGGTCAATTAGTGACAAAGGAGTGGTCGCAGTCGGCGGCGGACAAAGCGATTGCCGCAAACTGGAAAATTCGGACATCCGGGGACCGATTGGTGCTCACGCTGGAGCAGCCGTATTTAAGCCACAAATTCAGTCTGTTCGATTGGTTCCGCAAATCCCCAAGATCGCCGTACTTGAATGTCCAAGTTCCCCAAGTCTTGTTAACGAAAGTAAGCACGAGCAACGGGGCAATCGAAGTCATCCATATGAAAGCCGACATGGATATGAAAACTCTCAATGGGCCCATCGCCGTCCAACAAGTCGAGGGCAATGTCAAAGCTAAAACCTCTAACGGCTCCATAGAAATGACAAAGATTGAAGGATCCGCTCATATGGACACAAGTAACGGTACTATTACGCTTGGAAGCATCGCCGGCTCGGTATTTGCGAGAACATCCAATGGTCATATACAAGCCAACTCTGTCGTAAACGAAGACTGGGAATGCAATACATCGAACGGAACTATTAAAATGACCCTATCCGGGGAGCCAAACGTTACTATCCAAGCGAAAACCTCGAACGGCAGCATAGGTGGAGACGCCAATGGCAAATCGACGGGAATGGTAAACATTCGAGCACGATGGGAACGGGTTCCCACACGATGCTCTTGTCTACAACCAATGGGAAAATTCAAGTATTTCGGGCAAAGTAAAGGTGTATCGACAGGGATAGAGGAGGGAGTAACGTTGGGTAAAATCACAATCCGCATTATTGTCTTTGTTTTGGCTTTTGGCATATGCGCCTATGCCTTAATCCAATACGGTTTTTTTAGTGCCAAAGATGCCAGCTTTGTCTCCATCAAGCTTAGAAAGCCTGATTTCCATCTAGAGCCGTGGGTCTATGTCCTGTATGCTCATATCATCTCTGCCGTCTTGGCTCTTGTGATCGGTCCGTTCCAACTGTTCTTAAAGCCTGCTGGCCTGAAGCGGGTCAAGAGGCACCGTAGGCTCGGCTACACGTACGTTTTATCCGTTTCGATTAGCGGACTCGTCAGTATATTTTTATCTCTATATGCGACAGGCGGGTGGGCGGCGGGACTCGGTTTTCTATTGCTCGATGCGCTGTGGGTGACCGCCACTTGGATCAGTGTGAACAAAATAGCAGTACGCAACGATATCCAGGCACACAAGGAATGGATGCTGCGGAGCTATGCTCTCACTTTTGCTGCCGTAACGCTGAGGCTCTGGCTCCCCGTATTACTGATTCTTTACGCTGGCAGCTTTATTCCCTCTTATCAGGTCGTGGCATGGCTGTGCTGGATTCCTAATTTATTATTCATCGAGACGGTCATTCGGTTCGGTCAGAAGCGTAATCCAAGTAAAGGCAATCATCAGATACCTAAGATCACATAGCTATGGCTGTGTAAAAGAAGCCGTTTCTAAGCACGCGCAAGCGCGCTTTTTTCTTTCATTCCTCGTTAATGACGGTATTAGATAATATGGTTACATTGAAAAATTAAGTATCTATGAAGATCTACCAATGAATCCTTATTGCACTAATTATTTTATTTGTAATAGCAAAATGGATTTGGGTTCAATTTTAATAAAGCTGTGGTTTATTCTTGATAAAGAATTAGTTGAAATTGCGTGTATGCTGAAGAAACCTTTAAGGTTACAAGAGTTCATACACGATGGAGAAGATACTTGGGAATGGTGTTTATGGGATAAGGATGAAATTATATATGATATTTCTAGAAAACATTATAGGGGTATAGGGAATTTCATCCACATAAATATATAGAAGAAGCAAATAATTAATTCAATCAAGATAAATTGGGAAGCTGGTTGCTAGAATTGTATATGTGTTAGTGGAATAGTCATAAATACATCTTTTCATGAAAAGCTTTCATAAGTGGAAGCTATTTTCTTTGTGCTTCTATGAATAAAGTCCTACAAGATTTAACATTTTCTCTACAAAATACAGATCGCATGGTACAATTTAACTATTCATCCAGTTAGGGAAATCTGTGTCGTATCAACTGAACAAGCTTGATAAAGATAGATATCTTTTTTTGCATGACATTACGATCCCATCATTTAAAGGTAAGAAAACTTGAAGAATTGGCTGATTTATTTGATTGGAGAGTAAAGGTGTGAGTGTTGAAGAATTTGAAAAGGTAAAGTGTTGAGGAATGATATAACGGAGGTTGCAAGTTGAATATTTTTAAAATACTCTCATCTAATGATGGCTCAATAAATGAACCTAACGTAAGTTCTTTTCTAGCTTATTTATTAGATCCTAACGAAAATCATGGACTAAATTCAAAGTTTCTGGAATTATTTTTAAGGCCAATTGTTCTTGATAACAAAGAGTATTACAAGGAATTGCTATATAATAATCGTGTTCGTGACCTTTCAAAAAATTATGAAGTCAAAGTTCAAGCGGAGTTTACAGTTACCCATACTGGTGAAAAGCAAAAAAACAGAGATATTGATATTCTAATTGAAATCTATAATAAAAATTCAATAATTTCTTTACCTCAATTCTCCTTTTGCATTGAAAACAAGATCAAAGATGGGGCAATATCAAAGGGAGATAATCAATTATTTGAAGAAATTAGTGGGTTAACGTCTTATTATAAGAACCAAATTACAAATGAGAATCAAAAATTTCCATTGATTTCGTTCGTTTTTATCACACCAAAGAAAACAAAACGTGCAATTGCTGAGTTTAACGAATTGTTATCAAAATTAGAAAACTGTAACTTTAGTATTCCTTGCCTTCATATAATTTGGTCTGGTGAAGACAATGATGAAGATAATGTAGCAATTACATCACTATTAAAAGATATTTTACAATATGAATCAATTGGTGAGATTGAACCAATTTATGAATACACAAAGCACACTCTAAAATCATTTCTTTCTTTTATAAAATCAGATTTTCAATCTTACCTAGCAGAAAAAACTGAAATCATTGAACGTAGAAATTATGGAAAACCGTTGCTATCATACTTTCAAGAGATTTACGATAGTCTTGATTTCGAAGAAGAAATTGAATTGTCTCAAATAAAAGAAATGGTTTTAAATAATGTAGTAAGTAACTGTAATACTGAGGTAAATAAAGCAACTTTATATGCACATAGTATTTCAACAATCGTTAATGAGAAAAATAGAAAGCATCATATCTCAAAAATCTTAAAAAAGGACAATTTGTTTTACTATCCCAGTGAATTGAATAAAAAAGTAGTTAAAAAACTAAATTTTGATAGTCCTCCAGAAGGCATCAAGATTTACTGGGGAGACAAAAGTGATAAAGATGCATATTGCTTTTTAACAGATATTTATCCTGAAAACTAATAAGCTAAACATGATGAGTAAATAAGAGCCATTACAAGGTCAAACATAGGATTACTTATGCATGAAAGCGACAAATGAATGTAGAGCAGAACAAGGGTTACCACTTGAAAAAATTTCAATGATTGAAAGGTTCAGCCCTGTTGTTAAGGAGTATGAAGAGATAATTGGTGTTGCAGGGGTATGTCTAGATGCATTTCAAGTTAAATGCTTCGAAGAATATATATGGACTCAAGAGGTAAACGTCAGCGAAATATGTGTGGTTTATCTCAAAATAGGAAGTGAAACTTAACTTAGATATAAGTGGAAGCTAACAAATTGGAACCACCAGCCTAGGTGGTTTTTTCACGTTACATCATTCCTCGAAAGCAAGGATCTTCAAATCCTAATCATGCTCAAAAGTTAATTTAAAGTCGAATATTTAGGGAATATTTGTATTGCCTTCCATCCTCCAACGCATGTAATATATTCCTTGTGAAGTAAAACTCTGGATGCTGGATTAAGTTGAATAATGCGCGGCAAAGCAAAATGAAGCGTTAATTTCATTTGGTAATGAAAAGGATAATGATTGAAAGGTGTTGTTAAGAATGAAAAATATACTCAATTTTTTAGTTACGGTATTGGTTTTTTGGATTGGTAATGAATATTTTAGTTCATACATTTCTATCTCTGATACGAAGACATTAATACTTGCATCTATTCTTATGTTTTTAATCAGCTTCATTTATAGTTTGATAATGGCTGCCTCCGTGTTATCAATTCTAGTAGGCATTGGTTGTTTAACAACACCTTTGCTAATCCTAGCCTCTCTGATCCTAACACCGATAAAGTTGTGGTTACTCAATACTTATTTGCCGGGATTTCATATTCATGGCTTATGGACATATGTGATAATGTCTGTTGTATTAAGTATATTTACTGTGAAAGCGAGATCAAATCATGTAAATCGAAATTAGGTAACCCTATTTTACTGGGAGGAGTTCCAGCTGGAATTCAGCTTTAATAGCCAAGGACAAGAAACGAATTGGAGATATTTTAGCGAATACATATGTTTTATATAATAAAGATGTAAAGAAATACAAGAAGCTTTGAAAAATGTAACACAATCATGATGCAAAATCTGAGGGAGGAAATAAAATGATGGATGATAAAGAAATTCAAGTTTTAAAGGAACGCTTGATTAGGGTAGAAACGAAAGTGGATATGCTGATAAACAATAACTACGTACATGAACGCCCTTTTTGGGTTAACTTTCTAATTGGATTTATAGCTGTTTTTGGCGTCATTATGTTAGTTGGCATTATTGGCATGAATTTCAGAAAGTAAGTAATGAACGGTCGAGCCCTGATATTTATGCTTGTAGATGTAGGGGAAGGTGATATGAATGTACTGGTTTCTTCTTATTGTAATAGTAGTTCTTATTTATGTAGTAGGTTACAAAATAGTTATGAAGTTAAAAAGTAACCAGCAATCAAATAATATTATTAACTTGCCGTTGAAACGAAAAAACACAAGGAAGGTTAATAAACAAGTTTGCAGCTTTTGTCGTGCTCGATCCAAAAAGCTTTCCTTTTATTCAGCAGAGAACGGTAAAGTAGTAGGGGTATGTGACAAATGTAAACCACATGCTGAAAGACGTGCTTTGATGAGGCTTTAAATAGGGTTGTCCTATATCGACGGTAAAATAAAGGAGGCTACCTGCTGAAAGCAGATAGCCCATTTTGACATGAATACCTAAATTACCAAGCGAAAGCGCTAGTGATAATGACTAACAAAATAAAGAGCACCAAAACAGCTGCGGTAGACGTACTTCCATATCCAACACCTGACATTTAAATCACCCTCTCATTTAATTGGTCGGTATTACATGATTATTATATGATGTAAGCTTAGAAAGGATTGGGCATAGGAATGATTGTGCTCATATCTCTATCATTGAGAGAAATGGGCGAATCATTTCATCTTGCACATCATCCTTTGCTGGAAAAAGAGAACTACCCTGCGCTGGCAAGATAGCCCTCCCTATCAACGAGAAATTACCACGCGAAAGCGCTAGTAATGATAACGAGCAAAATGAAAAGCACCAAGATTGCAGTTGAAGAATTATAACCTACGCCAACTCCACAACCTGCTCCAACGCCACCAATTCCATAACCCATCCGAATCAACCTCCAATGTGTATTGGTTTGTATTTCGAGATAGCTTATGATTGATATGAACGTTATGTTTGGGCTAACGTATTGATTGTGCTGTTGTCCATGATGAGATAGAAAACTTACTAAATCTCTCGTGTTTTTTTCAAATTATGAATAGGCAGGTGAAAATGATATGAGAAAAAGAGTCCTTTTTAGTCTGATCATGTCCATCGCATTAATCATTTTTTCAATTGGCATGTGTTTTTACGCATATCACTATGCTACGTCTAATCGGGTGGGACCTATTGGTGATGGTCAATTTCATTTTAAGACCATTATTTCGTTTCTTTTCTCGGGCCTATCCGGCATTTGTACACTCATTCTTTCCATCATACAAGCCAATAAAGATCGTAAGGCTAATGTAGATTTACATGCTAAGCCGTTGGTAGCAGAGGCAGAAAGATTAATTATTGGAAAAGTGGCGCATGATGCTGAAAATGCGGAGTGGGTCATGTTGATTGACAACGAATTTGTAAGCATGGAGTCTCTTTATAAGGTAATCAATGAAAATTTAGTGCGTGAAAACAAACCGATTTTGAAAGTGGGAGATACAATTTCCATTAAGGTAGAAAGGGCGTAAATCCAGTGAATAGCGAACAAGTAATCATCCGGGCCTTGAAATACGGTAATTTTCCTCACTACGAATGGCCAACAACCATCCTTGAGAAGAAGCCAACGTATATCATTGTTTGTAGCGAGCGTGGACGGAAATTGCGTCACCATACAAAGCAGGAAGTTTTTACAATGGAAAATTGGACGTTGGAGTTTTTTTCTTCTGAGCTGTGGTTTACGGTTAGTGGGGATGTTATAGATGGAAAAATTGTTCAATACTATTGCAACATTAATGAACCAGCGATAATTACGGACTCATTAGTTACATTTGTAGATTTGGACCTTGATCTCATTCAAAGAAATGGAAATTGGACGGTTGTCGATGAAGATGAATTTGTAAGCCATTCGGTGAAATATGCCTATCCAGAATCGTTGATCCAAAGAGCTAAGGATGAGTTGAAACAGTTACAAGCCATTATCCAGCGTAAGGAGTTCCCCTTTGATGGAACCATGGAGTGGTTTATTCCACGTATTCCCAAACAGAGCTAATCGTGACGCAACTCAAGAAGAGTAAGATCACTAACACGCGATTGTGGGATAAAAGAAAGAAGGGCTACTTATGCTAAGGATGCAATCGAAACTGAATTGTACGGCAGATGAAATATGGCCAAATCTAGGCAGTACAGCGACTTTTTTGAAAGTATCAAGACCTCTCATGAACTTTAAGAGCCTTGATCCTAAGGGCTTGCCTGAGCAGTGGATGGAAGGAAAGACTTATGGGTTAGGCATGTACTTCCTCGGTTTTATCCCATTAGGGCGTCATACGATTACGTTCCGATCTATTGACCACGAGAACCTTAAGATAAAGACGGAAGAAAAAGGACTGCTAATAAAATCTTGGAACCATACGATGCAAGTTTACGTTAATACATCTAATCAATTATTTTTCCAAGACGAACTGAAGATTGATAATGGATGGATGTCTGTCCCTACTTATGTGGGTGCTTATATTTTTTTCTTGTATAGGCATTGGAAAATGAAAAGGTTATTTCATCAAGATTAAGAGACGGTTTGGAGGCAGTTGCAGTGTGGGTTATAATCATAAGTATTTTGTTAGTGTTGGTACTGCTAATCCTGTTGTTTCTGAGGTTTTATCCGGTTTTTGGACGTAAACCGTCTGAAAGTGCCGCGCAGGGTTTCAAACGTTCATCTCAATATGATGATGGTAAGTTTGCTAATCCCGTGCCTGCAAGGATGGATATGAGTTTCAAAACGACTGTCAGTATGTTGATTGATTTCATCAAAGGAATTCCGAACAGCCGCCCGAAGGAGCAATTGGCAATGGATTTCCCGTTCTTGGGCAATGACCAAGAAACGAAGATTACTTGGTTCGGGCATTCGGCTTCGCTTCTTACAATTGAAGGGAAAACGCTGCTTCTTGATCCCATGTTTGGCAGAGCGCCATCGCCGTTTCCTGGAATCGGCAAGGGTCGATATAGTGGCGGATTGCCTTTTTCTATCTCACAGTTGCCAGAAATTGATGCGGTTATTTTATCGCATGATCATTACGATCATTTGGATTACGGTTCAATTCAACAGTTAAAGCATAAAGTCAACAGGTTCCTTGTTCCCCTCGGGGTAGGTAGTCATTTGGTCAGATGGGGCGTATCGCCGGATCGAATTGAGGAACATGATTGGTGGGATGAGTTTGTCTTTGAAGGTCTGACTATGGCTTGTACACCAGCCAATCACTTTTCTGGGAGAAGCTTAACAGATCGCGGTGCGACACTTTGGTGTTCGTGGGTTATTAAAGGAAATTACTCGAGTATCTTTTTCAGTGGAGACAGCGGGTATGCTTCTCATTTCAAAAAAATAGGTGATCAATACGGTCCATTTGACCTTACGCTCATGGAATGTGGACAGTATGATATTCGGTGGGCTGATATCCATATGATACCGGAAGAAACGGTCCAAGCCCATCTTGATGTGAAGGGAAAACTGCTGATCCCGATTCACTGGGGGGCGTTCACATTAGCCATGCACGATTGGAGGGATCCTGTGGAGCGTGCAATCAAGGCCGCAGAAGCTAAACAAGTTCAGATAGCTACGCCCAAAATAGGGCAAACGGTTAGCGTGCATGCTTCTCAATATCCGAGATCTGCTTGGTGGCGGTAAAGTAAAGTATGCTAACGGAAAGTCAAGAAGTGGATACTTATGTGACCTCCATGTTATTATGGTTAAGGCTGGTAGAAAGTAGTGAGCAGGAGAGAAGAAAAAGCTATGGATGAACAGAAAAGTGAGCGGAAATTTCATTTTCTAGGTGTATTGCTTGGTGTTGCCGTTGATAATGTAGGTACCTTTATCACTACGGCTTTCATTGGCAGTATCTATTTTGCCAACCGTCAAGTGGATACGAACGATTTAAGCGTTGTTTATTCGAACGTGGGTCTATTACTTTGCTTTTGGTTATTGGTTTGTTTTGGTCGTTTTTCGGAGGATTCATCGCGGCTAAGGTTGCGAAGCGTGCGGAATATACGAATGCCGCTGTCATTGGCGTTATCGGGGCTGCCATCGGATTCGACTCCATGCTAACCAATCACGCTGTTCCGCTTTGGTATGAGCTAACCGGATTCATTGTAATTGTCCCTGTATCCTTATTAGGTGGATATTTGGCGTTGAAGCTGAAGAAAGCACCGTAGAATGAGGCTTGCATAGTGAACAAAGAGACCTGCATGATGCCGGGTCTCTTCACTTTTGAATCGGGCTAACTTGTTGGAGTAGGCATATGTGCAAGCATGGTCATTTTCACTTTGTTGATCGTTTCATGTAAATCCATGTTTTCAAAAACATGTTCACAGTCTTTTCGGTAGGAAACCTCTTCTATATAATGATTCATGTAGTGATCTATGACGTCGGTTGGGGTATTGCGAGCCAGCATGCGTTCCAAGATCGTTTGCTTATTCACATAAATAAATAAACGGACAGCTCTTTCACCAAAAACGTATTTAAAACGATTTGCGGCATACCGATTAACAATGACATAGATTTGGCCGTTTTGACGCAATGCTTCTTCTAGATCTGCTTTTCTAATTCCATAGAAATTTCCGTCGATCTCAACAGTTTGGAAAAACTCCCCTGCAATGTCTGCATCAATAAATGCTTTGCGAGAAATGAAGGTGTAGTCTTTGCCATTGACTTCTTTGGGTCTGGGTGTTCGGGTTGTACAGGAGACGACGGACGCTAATCCCAGTTCCTTGGAAATTTGGTGAGCAATTGTTTTGCGTCCGGAACCGCTTGTACCCGTAAAGACGAAAACTGTGCCATTTGTTTCATAACCGTTCATATCCATTCCTCCTTCATACTATGAATGAAAGCGTTATATTGATAGTTTCATTATAGTACGAATATTCAGAATATAAAAGAAGTTCTTTTTTGAACGAATAAGAAGTGATTTCATTCATATGGATGCGATATAAGCAATGAAAGAGAAAAAGAAGGGAGTACATGTGTGCCAAAATTCGCTAATTTAAGTGCTGAAGCTACACAATTTTTACGTGAGAAGACAGGCAGCATACATTTGGAATGTTACACATATATTGATCCGAATCGTGCAGAAAACAGTTTTTTTATAGTACGCACCACGAACAAAGTGATTCATGTTGCATTTGCTGAAATCGACTATAATCCAGCTAATTACTCAAGCTTACTTCAAGGATTATATCGTACGATCTACGAATAATAACGTGACAAGCATTTCGATAGATGATACGATTAATGTAATTTCATATCGTTTGAATGAGGTGCTATATGTCTATGGACATAATAGCTTAAAAGGGAAGACCGGTTACAATCCGGCACGGACCCGCCACTGTAAAGATCGCCATTACTTGAAGGCAATTCCTTATACACAGTCACTTGGTTAACAACCTGGGAAGACATAAGGGACATGATCGAAGTCAGGAGACCTGCCTTTTTCATCAACACAATGGCCTTACGTGGAATTAGGGTGTGTTAGAGAGTGGTTGCTCCTGTGTTTTTTTAACTTGATGTATAAACCAAGCATTCCTAACATGACTTATGTTAGGAATGCTTTTTTTTTTTTTGTTGCAATAATGTGAAAGGGTGAACAGCGATGCCAGGGAAATTGCTCATCATCGGCTTTGGGCCGGGGAGTTTTGAACATATTACGAAACGTGCAAGAGAAGCTATCCAGGAAAGCGAAATCATCATTGGCTACAACACCTACGTCGATTTGATCTCGGGTTTGTTGTCGGACCAGCAAGTTGTACGGACGGGGATGACGGAAGAAGTAAGTCGTGCGCAAGAAGCTGTACGTCAAGCCAAGTTAGGCAAGAAAGTGGCCGTCATTTCCAGTGGTGATGCGGGTGTATATGGAATGGCTGGCCTCGTATATGAAGTGTTAATGGAACAAAGATGGACACAAGCCGATGGCGTTGAAGTTGAGGTTATTCCCGGCATTTCGGCAGTTCACTCCGCCGGTTCTTTGCTAGGTGCGCCTATCATGCATGACTCTTGTACGATTAGCTTAAGTGATCACCTGACACCTTGGGAGCTTATCGCGAAACGGGTGGAAGCCGCAGGTATGGCGGATTTTGTTATTGCGCTCTATAACCCGAGAAGCGGTAGACGAACGAGACAGATTGTGGAGACACAACGTATTTTACTGAAGTATCGCTCGCCATTAACACCAGTTGGTATCGTGAAAAGTGCGTATCGTGACCGACAAGACATTGTGGTTACGACGTTAGCCGATATGTTGAACCATGATATAGGGATGCTTACAACGATCATCATCGGTAATTCAGCCACAAAGCTGTATGACGGTCTCATGATTACTCCAAGGGGCTACCAAAGGAAATATACCCTAGGAGCGGAAACACAACCACTGAAGCCGCATCAAAGATTAAGAGCAGAGGCAGAGCCATGGGCCTTAGAGCAGTTGGATGAGGAATTCGACGGGGCTGAAAGGCAGGGGCAGTTAGTTCGCGATGACGAAGAAGATGAAGACGATGAGGAATTACTCCCTGTATCTGATTTCACTTCTAAGCAAATTGAACCTGAATATATAAAATCAACAGCCAACTCTTTGCAGCTCGCAATGGAAGCCTTGCAGCTAGTTAGTAAAACGTCAGCAGTGGAAAATGGGAGTGGTGTTAATAATTTTGCTCCCCTGCCTACGGCTACCCAGTCGATTTTTGAATTCGCAGTGAGTCCGGGTATTGCCAATAAAAAGCTAACGGCGGTTCAATTGTGTGCTTTAGGTGAAATTATTGGCGATCGTGGCGACATCGAATATTCACCTCATCATCAACTGATTGTACGTGTACATACAGATGACCCCAAACAGATCACATCAGAATTAAGCGAGCTAGGACTTTTGCTTTCCCCGATTGGGGATGTTGCTCAAATCAAAGCGTGTGATTTCTGCAATTTAGAAAAGGGCGATTCCATTCCTTATGCTGAAGGGATTCATAATCGTATTGGAAATATACAGGTTCCCAAAGAACTGAAGATTGGCTTCAATGGCTGTGGAATGGCCTGTTACGGAGCTGTGCAGCAAGATATCGGAATCGTTTATCGTAAGAATAAGTTTGACCTCTTTCTCGGCGGCAAGACGGTTGGTCGTAACGCGCATCCTGCTCAACCGGTTGCCGAAGGCATTGATCCGGAAGAGATTGTTGATTTAGTGGCTCGCATCGTTGAACGTTATCAAAAAGAAGGTCATCCAAACGAGCGTTTCCATAAATTTTTTAAACGAGTTAAAGAAATTGAAGGCTACCGTCATCAGGAGATGGTTGGTTTCGTCATTGAAAATGCCATATGCGGCGATTAGATAAACATTATGCAGGGAAACTTCTCGGAGGGGGAATGAACGAATGAACGCAGTATTATTTGTCGGTCATGGCAGCAGGGAGCAAGGAGGCAATGAGGAAGTTCGTCAGTTTGTAGCGGAGATTGCCAGTAAGATGCCGAATTATTTGGTGGAAACATGCTTTTTGGAGTTTGTTCAGCCAACGATTATGCAAGGCATTGACCGTTGTGTGGAATTAGGTGCAACTCATGTTGTGGTGATTCCGATTATTTTGTTTGCTGCGGGGCATGCAAAAATTCATATTCCATCAGCTATTGATGATGCAAAGAAGAAATATCCTTTCATGAAATTTACATATGGCAGACCGATCGGGGTACATGAGCAAATTCTTGAAATCTTGTCCTCCAGAGTCCAAGATATTGGTATACAAATAAAAGAGGATCTGGGTGAAACGGCGCTGCTTATTGTTGGACGTGGAAGCAGTGATGCCGATGCGAATAGTGATTTGTTTAAAATTTCACGCTTGTTCTGGGAAAAACTGCAGGTGAAATGGGTAGAAACAGCATTTATTGGTGTTACGGCTCCACTTATGGATGCAGGGATCGAACGTTGTTTGCTGCTCGGGGCAAAGAAAGTAATTATCCTTCCTTATTTTCTTTTTACGGGTGTTTTGATTCAGCGAATGGAACTTATGGTTCAAGGATATAGAGAAACCTATAAGGATAAAGAGTTTGAGATGGCACCTTATTTTGGTTTTCATCCTCTTCTTCAAGAGATATTAATTGGTCGCGCGGAAGAAGCGCTTCAGGATGAAGTGAAGATGAACTGCGACATGTGTCAGTATCGCCTGGAAGCAATGAAGCATATTGACCACCATCATCACCACGATCATGATGATCATGGACACGACCACGACCATGACCATGACCATCACAATCACGGACACGATCATAACCATGACCATCACGAGCATGATCATGACCACGATCACAACCATAAGCATGAGCATGAGCATGAGCATGCGCCAACAGGAGGGAAACAATGATGATTCTCGTTCTTGCAGGTACGAGCGATGCCAGAGAGCTAGCGATAGGCATTCGTTCAGCTGGTTATGAGGTGCTCACGACAGTGGTGACTGAAAGTGCTGCCAAAAGTATGGACGCGGAAGGACTCCCCGTGCTGATAGGACGCCTTACCGCAGAAGCGATGAAGCAGCTAATAGAAGAGCGGGGAATCCGTATTGTTGCGGATGCAACGCATCCTTTTGCCGAGGAAGCATCGAAAAATGCGATGGCAGCTGCTGAGTTAGCTGACGTTCCTTATGTTCGCTTCGAACGACAAAGCTTGTCTATCGAGCAAGGTGCGCTCGTCACCACAGTCGAGGATTATAAGCAGGCTGCTGAGTTAGCAGCCGATAAGAAAGGCAACATCATGCTGACGACAGGCAGCAAAACGCTTAAAATTTTTGCTGATCGTTTGGTTGGCTTACCGGATACGAGACTCATCGCGCGTATGCTGCCACGCCAAGATAATATGGAAAAGTGCGATGAATTAGGCATTGACCAGAAAAACATCGTGGCTATGCAAGGGCCATTTTCCAAAGAATTAAATAAAGCCCTTTATGCGCATTACAACGTTACGCTAATGATTACCAAAGAAAGCGGAAAGGTCGGCGCTGTGGATGAGAAGCTGGAAGCAGCGCTGGAAATGGGCATTCCGAGTATTGTTATTGGTAGACCAAGCTTAGCGTATGGGGACTATTATTCAGATTTTGCAGGCGTTATTCAATATATTAATGAACGCATTCAGAAGGAGACGTGATCTGACATGGAATTTCATACAGATTTTAAACCATTAACTGTTCAGCCACAAGAAATAGAAGAGAAAAGCTTTGAGATGATTACAGAAGAATTGGGTGAGCATTCTTTTACTCCTGAGCAGTATCCGGTCGTGCAGCGGGTTATTCATGCATCGGCAGATTTTGAATTGGGACGCAGTCTTGTCTTTCATCCGAGAGCGATTGAGGCTGGTATTGCAGCTATTCGTGCTGGGAAAATTCTCGTAGCTGACGTACAAATGGTACAGGTTGGAATCAGCAAGCCAAGAATTGAACAGTTCGGCGGCGAAGTAAAGGTTTATATTTCAGATGCCGATGTCATGGAAGAAGCGAAGCGACTAAATACAACTCGCGCTATTATATCCATTCGTAAAGCGATCAAAGAAGCAGATGGCGGTATTTATGCCATTGGGAACGCGCCAACAGCTCTGCTCGAATTGATTCGACTTGTTAAAGAGGGAATCGCGAAGCCGGGGCTTATTGTTGGCGTTCCCGTCGGTTTCGTATCGGCTGCAGAATCCAAAGAGGAATTAGCCAAACTGGACATTCCGTTCATAACGAATATCGGCCGCAAAGGCGGCAGCCCCGTTGCTGTGGCAGCGGTGAATGCGCTGTCGATCATGGCGGCGCGTAAGGAGTAAAGCCGATGGTGGAGGAGCAACCGGCAAAGCCGCTGCGCCATGGCTATACCACAGGCTCCTGCGCAACAGCCGGAGCCAAAGCAGCTCTGCTGGCGCTTATTGAGCAAGCGCCGCAAACGCACGTAAGCATCCGTATTCCCATTGGGGAGACGGTGGAGTTTGCTCTGCACAGCTGCACGTACACGCAGCTGTGGGGGGAAGCCGCCCTCATCAAAGATGGGGGCGATGACCCGGATGCGACGCACGGTGCGGAGATCATCGTGCGCGTGAGCTTCCGTGCCGAGCGCGGCGTCGGCATTGATGGAGGTATCGGCGTCGGGCGGGTGACCAAGCCCGGACTGCCGGTTGAGATCGGCCAAGCGGCCATCAACCCGGTTCCGCGGAAGATGATCCGCGAAACCGTGCAAGAGGTGCTTGACCGCTATGAGATCGAGCACGGCGTCGATGTGCTTGTGTCTGTGCCCGCCGGCGAAGAGATCGCCAAGAAGACGCTAAATGGGCGTCTTGGCATTATCGGCGGCATTTCGATTCTCGGTACCCGGGGAATCGTGGTGCCTTTTTCGACCGCAGCTTACAAGGCGAGCGTCGCGCAAGCGATACGCGTTGCCGTCAAATGCGGCTGTGATCATCTCGTTTTGTCCACCGGAGGTCGAACCGAAATATTTGGAATCAGCATGTACCCCGAGCTTCCGGAGGAAGCTTTCATTGAGATGGGTGATTTCGTTGGATTCGCACTCCTACAAGCCCAACGGCAAGGGATTCGCAAGATAACGCTGGTCGGGATGATGGGGAAGTTTTCCAAAGTGGCCCAAGGCGTCATGATGGTCCATTCCAAGAGTGCGGCGGTCGACTTCGAATTTCTCGCGCAGGTAGCGATTGAGGCGGAAGCATCTGATGCGTTGGTCGAAGAAATCAGAGGCGCCAATACGGCTTCGCAGGTCGGAGATCTCATGGCTAAGAACGGTTTTTTACGTTATTTTGAACGGTTGTGTGAGCGCTGTAATTTGGCGGGACTTGAAGAAGTTGGCGGAGGCTTTGATCACATAGAGACGGTTATTATTTCTATGAAAGCCGAGCTGCTCGGCAAATCGGCTATATATAAGCAAGCTGAGATAGGAGAGAACAAAGACGTATGAGTAGAAGCATCAAATTGATTGGTATTGGCGATAATGGCCAAGCAAGTTTGCTTCCCCTGTATGTGAAGTGGATCAGGGAAAGCGAAGTGCTTGTTGGCGGAGAACGGAACTTGGCCTTTTTTCCGGATTATCGTGGAGAGAAAGTCGTCATCAAGGGCAGTTTAACTGGACTCGTAAGTCAACTTCAAAACGAGGAGCGTTCGATTGTCATTTTGGCATCAGGCGATCCTCTCTTTTATGGGATTGGGGGATATGTGGCTAAGAAATTGGAAGGCATTGAGTTCTATCCGGCTCTTAGCTCGATTCAATTGGCTTTTGCCCGTCTTGGCGAGAGCTGGCACGATGCTTATATTACTAGTGTGCACGGGCGCAGTATCAAAGGATTGGCGCAGCGGATCGACGGAAAAGACAAAGTGGTCCTTCTTACCGATGAAACGAATACGCCAAGTGCAATAGCTGCTTATTTGCTCTCTTTTGGCATGAACGAGTATCGGGCATTTGTGGCAGAAAATTTGGAAGGAGCCGACGAGCGCTGCGGTTGGTATGATTTGGATGAGCTTCTTTCGCATTCCTTCTCTCCTCTGAATGTGGTTATTCTGAAAAGGCAATCCCCAGGTCCTATTTGGTCTCTTGGCATTGAAGACGATCAATTCGCGCAGCGTAAACCGGATAAGGGTCTGATTACCAAAAAGGAAGTTCGCGTGTTAAGCATTAGTCAGATGGGATTACAACCGGATAGTGTTGTATGGGATATCGGTACATGCACAGGTTCCGTTGCCATTGAAGCAGCTCGCATAGCGCGTGAGGGTGCTGTATTCGCGATCGAGAAAAATGAGGATGATTTGAAAAATTGTCTGGAAAATAGCGCTAAGTTCCGCGTCGATCTCACCGCTGTTCAAGGCAGAGCGCCCAAAGGTTTGGACGAATTTGCAGATCCGGATGCTGTATTCATCGGTGGCAGTGGCGGCGAGATGGCGGAACTGCTGGAATTGTGTGCGGCCAGACTTAAACCAAATGGCACAATCGTGCTGAATGCAGCAACGATAGAAACGCTTTATGAAGCAGATAAGACGTTTGCCAGTGTTGGGTTTACAACCCAAATAACGCTCGTGCAAGTATCGCGCAGCAAACCTATTTTACATATGAAAAGATTCGATGCGTTGAATCCTATATATATTATTACAGCGAAGCGCAAGCAGCCAGATAACGAAGGAGGAAGCGGAGATGAGTAAGCTAGGCACGTTATATGGCTTAGGCGTAGGCCCCGGCGATCCGGAATTGATTACGGTCAAGGCTTTCCGATTGCTCAAGGAATGTCCCGTCATTGCCTATCCACGGAAAAAAAGAGGGGCTAAGAGCTATGCGCTTGCCATCACAGAGCTTTACGTAAATACGGAGCAAAAAGAGATGATGGGTCTCACATTTCCGATGACGAGGGATAAGGAAGCGCTTGAAATCCAATGGACGAAAACCGTTGAAAGCGTTTGGTTTCATTTGGAGCAAGGGAAGGATGTGGCTTTCGTAACCGAAGGCGATCCGATGATTTACAGTACCTACATCCACCTTATGCGGTTAATGAATGAACGTCATCCTGAAGTGAAGGCGGTTTCGATTCCGGGAATCTCCTCCATTAATGCTTCGGCATCACGCCTCGGTATTCCGCTTGCTGATGGGGATGAGCAAATCGCGATTGTTCCTGCGACGGATAACTATGATCTTATGCGCAAAGCGATCGAGGAGCACGATTGCATTGTCTTTATCAAAGTTGCCAAAGTCATCGATTTGATGCTGTCTGTTCTGCGTGATCTTGGTCTAATAAACAAGGCATCCGTCCTAACGAAAGTGACGTCGTCCGAGGAAGAAATATGGCGCAACGTAGAAGAACTGCAGGGAAGAGAATTGGAATATTTACTTTAATGGTGGTGAGAAATAGATGAAATTATATATCATTGGCGCAGGACCGGGAGATCCGGATTTAATTACGGTGAAAGGCTTGAAGCTTCTTCAACAGGCGGATGTCGTCATGTACACAGATTCCCTTGTTAATGAAGAATTGATCGCTAAAGCGAAGCCGGAAGCGGAAATATTGAAAAGCTCGGGGATGGATCTTGTAGAAATGGTAGGCATCATCATTGACCGTCTTAAGCAGGGGAAGATGGTTGTTCGCGTTCATACTGGAGACCCAGCGATGTTTGGCGCGACGATGGAACAAATTGCTCTCTTGCGAAAGGAAAATATTGGCTATGAGATCGTTCCAGGCGTAAGCTCTGTATTTGCTTCAGCCGCCGCGGTGGGCGCTGAATTGACCATTCCGGATCTGACGCAGACAGTGATATTGACGCGCGCGGAAGGACGTACTCCCGTGCCGGAGCTGGAGAAGCTGCGTGATCTAGCCGCGCATCATTGTACGATTGCCTTATTCTTAAGCGCAACGTTAATTAAAAAGGTAGTTAGCGAGTTTATCGAAGCGGGCTGGAGCGAAGATACGCCAGTCGCTGTCGTTCAGCGCGCAACATGGCCGGATCAACTGATCGTACGCACGACGGTTGGCCATTTGGAAGAAGACATGCGGAAAAACAATATTCGCTCTCATGCGATGATTTTGGCTGGTTGGGCGTTAGATCCAGAGATTCATGGGAAAGAAGAATATCGTTCCAAGCTGTATGATAAATCGTTTACTCACCGCTTCCGCCGAGGTGTTAAACCATGACGATTGTGCTGCAAGAGGGCGTTATTCCTGCTATCCGCCAGAAGAACGACTATGCAGTCGTTGCGATTACGAAGCATGGTGTGGAGATTGCGCGTAGGCTTAATGAACAAATGAGTGGTACAGATGTTTATTACATGAGTAAATTTGTGAAAGGCGATGAAGATCAGCGCGGCATTCAATTGTTCGAAGGCAGTGTTCGCATGTTGTTTCCGGCCCTTTTTCCTGCTTACCAAGGACTTATTATCATTATTTCACTCGGGGCAGTCGTCCGTATGATTGCTCCTTTGCTTCAAGATAAGAAGAAAGATCCGGGCGTTGTCGTCATCGATGACAAGGGTGAACATGTCATTAGTGTTCTTTCCGGCCATTTGGGAGGCGCTAATGAGCTGACTCACGAGGTTGCGGCTGCTATTAATGCCAGAGCCGTCATCACGACGGCTTCGGATGTGCAGAAGACGATCCCGGTTGATCTATTTGGCCGCAGATTTGGTTGGACCTGGGAGTCAGCGGACAAGCTGACGCCGGTCAGCGCCGCTGTTGTTAACGAAGAGAAGATTGCCGTCATTCAGGAGTCAGGAGAACCTAATTGGTGGACGCATGAGCGATCAATTCCTGCGAACATTCAGCGTTTTTCGTCGATTGCCGAAGGACATGCGAGTGAACCTAATGCCGTTCTGCTTGTCACTCATCGACTTCTTGAGACCGAGGAGCAGACAATTTTACAGAACGGTGTCCTGTATCGTCCTAAGGTGATCGTTCTCGGCATTGGTTGCAACCGAGGAACTTCAGCGGAGGAGATTGAAAACGTGATTGTTGAAACGTTGGCAGAGCTCTCTTTCTCCATTCGAAGCGTAAAAGCCGTATGTACCATTGATTTGAAAAAAGATGAAGAGGGACTGCTTGAAGTGACGCGTAAGCACGGTTGGGAATTCCATTATTATACACCGGAGCAATTGAATAGTGTGCCTGTGGATGCGCCATCGGAGACTGTACATCAGTATACGGGAGCTTATGCCGTTAGCGAGCCTGCGGTAAAACTATACACGGACCGTAATGAATTGATCTTGGTCAAGAAAAAATCCGGTAATGTCACGATTTCTGTCGGCTTACTTGCATTCAAAGAACCCGTTCAATTAGAAATGGGTGGCTTGTAATGGAGCGCAGAATCGTCATTGCCGGGACTGGCAGCGGTGTTGGGAAGACGACCTTAACGATTGGGATTATGGCGGCTTTGCAAAAGCGCGGACTTGCTGTTCAAGGCTTTAAGTGTGGTCCTGATTATATTGATCCAACCTATCATACGGCTGTAACCGGCAGAGCTTCGCGAAATTTGGACTCTTGGATGGTTGGTCGTGAGGCCGTAAAGGAAATTTATAACCGAGGCCGTAAAGGAGCGGATATTTCCATCATCGAAGGCGTTATGGGCATGTTTGATGGCAAAAACCCGCTTACTGACGAAGGCAGTACAGCAGATATTGGACGTATTTTGGGAGCCCCAGTCGTACTTGTTGTTCAAATAGCTAGTATGGCTCGAAGTGCTGCCGCAATTGTCAAAGGATTTCAGCAATTTGGCCAAGGTGATAACATCGTCGGCGTTATTGCCAATCGGGCGGGAAGCGAAGGTCACTATAAGATGGTGAAACAAGCCATCGAGCAAGAATGTGGGATTCCTGTGCTCGGTTATTTGCCGCGTGATGCAGATATTGAGCTGCCTGAACGGCATTTGGGACTCGTCCCTTCGATTGAGCGAGGTGAGTTAACACCGTTTTTCGATCTGCTCGTCGAAAAAGTAACTACGCATATAGATTTGGATCGATTATTGGAGATTGCAGTATGCCAGCCTATCGAAAGCCAACAAGTGTTGTTCCCGAACGTCGATGTTGTGCAGGAGAAAAGAGTCAAAATCGCAGTTGCTAAAGATGAGGCTTTTCACTTTTACTATCCGGAAAATTTGGAGCTGCTTGGAGCGGGCGGGGCAGAATGCGTGTATTTCTCCCCACTTGCTGGTGAAGGTGTTCCACCGGAAGCAGACGGTTTGTATATCGGAGGTGGATTCCCAGAGGAATTCGCTGAGCGTCTGGCTGCAGAAGAAGGAGTTAAAGCTTCAATTCGAATGCGCATTGCCGAAGGGATTCCAACACTGGCTGAGTGCGGCGGGTTCATGTATTTAACCGAGCACATTGTAGATACCACAGAAAACCACTATCCGATGGTAGGCATCATTCCGGGCAAGGTGACCATGCAGTCGAAGCTGGCTGCTCTTGGTTATCGTGAGGTTAGTGGGATAGATGGTAATTTCCTGCTAACGGCAGGTAAGCAAGCGAAAGGGCATGAATTCCATTACTCTACATTTCAACAAAATGAGAGTATAGACATACAGCCTGCTTTTCAAACCAAAGGCAGGCTTGGAACGAAAGCGGAAGGTTTCCGCAGCAGCAACGTCGTGGCAGGTTACACACATTTGCACTTTGCTTCGTATCCGGAAATAGTGTTCACTTGGATTGCGGCTTGCGAGCAGTATCAGCAGCGCCGGCAGTAAAACAATGAAACCCCTTATCTTGATCCGATAAGGGGTTTGTCATGCGTCATGTCATTATTTTATGAAAGTCAGAGCTTGATCTGCAATGTGATCTTTGTAACGATCAAGGCAATTGCAAAGATAGTCTTTACGGCAGATAGGGCAAGGTTCTTTCATCAATCTATTCAAATCCGTCACTTTACCGATGCCGGTTTCGGAATCTCTTTCAAAGAACAGACGGCATTTGTTCCGATCTTTCAATGAGACTACGACTTCGAAAAGACCGTTTTTCTTATTATCACTAACTATTGTTGCATCTACAACCTGCGGATCATATGCCATAGTAATTCCTCCTCAAACTAGCATGCCCTCATCTTTGTTAGCTTGGGTGCATTAGTATATTATATAAATAAACGAGATTTTATTCAATAGGAGGGATTGTGGCATGATTATGGACTATTGTGAACGCGAAATCGTTGATGGCAGAGTCCACTTTCACATTGGTCTTCAGTTCGAGGATGAGCCTGATTCTCTGTATGTGGCAGAACTGGAATTGAAGGAAGATGGCAGCGTACAGGAGCTTAAACTATATTTCAACGGGTTTGATTGCAAGTATAAATTTCGTCCTGAGGAAAGCGATGCCTTGATACGCTATGCGGCAGAACATAGAAACGAAGGTTAGAATTTTAGGAGACATGAAAAAAGGAATGTTCCCCATGCGTATGGTTCATATTCCTTGATTTGTGCTTATGATCTTGTCTGGAGAGTCTTTCCTTCCGCGTAGGTGTTGTTTTGGTAAGGGGACTTACACCGTTCCAATGCAACCGCTGAATGGCAGGATCAAGCTTGCCTTCGCGTAGAGCGCGTTTTTCTGTTTTTTTGTGCTTGGGATTGCGACATGCGTATCTCCTCTTTTCATCTCGAAATCATGGTGGTTCTCTTTTATTGTAAGCAGGTCGATGTTTAGTGGCAATGGAAAGTTTTATTATTAAAATAATATCGCGTAAGGAAAGGGGAGGCAAGTATGCGTATTGGGGTTCAGCTGGCGGTAGCCGGAGATCAGGTTAAACAGGATGTTATTGAAATTGCCGAGCACAAGCTTGGTGAAATGACAGATGAAGAGATTGAAAGTGCGATCGAAATGAAAATCCGCGCTTGGGTTGATCGGATGATTCAAGTGGAATGGGAAGTTATTGAAGAATAATAAGGATAAAGGCAAAATTTACATAGAATATAGGGGTAAAGGACAAAATAAGGCTAATCATGAGGCGAAAGGAAAGTCGGTGTCTATCATGAATTGGTCTTCTTTGTCCTTGTTTACGTCCAAACCGTTGCCGCTTTGTAAAGGAAAGGTTAGCGCCGGAGAGATAACTAAAGTTTTGCTTCGCAAGCTGCCGATAGGAAGAATTGTTGTCCTCCAGCATAGGGATATAGATGAGGTCATTGCTCAAGAGCTAATTGATCATAAAGTGAAGGCGATCATTAATTGTCGGGAAACTATGAGCGGCACATATCCGACGCAAGGGCCACTGCTTCTGCTGCAGCATAACATTCCGATTTGGGATGCGGATTTATCCGCCTTCGATATCTTGGTTACTGATTCTGATATCGCTATATATGAAGAATCCATTGTCTGTAAGGAACAGGTCATCGCATGCAAGGCTTTTAAGCGTGAGGACTGGCTTCATCTGCACCAGCTCGCCAATGCGCAAGCCGAGCACCTGTTGGACCAATTTATCGAAAATACACTAACCTATGCCATTCGTGAAAAGAAAGCTGTCATGTCCCCGATTCCTCAGCCGTCCCTGCGAACTGATTTGGAAGGCAAACATGTGATGATCGTCTCCAGAGGGAAAGGATATAAGAAAGATTTATTGGCGGCAAAAGCTTTTATTCAACAAGTGCGACCCATTTTGATCGGTGTAGATGGGGGTGCTGATGCGCTTATGGAAAGCGGCTACCAACCGCATATTATTATTGGTGATATGGACAGTGTAACGGACCAAGCGCTTTATAGCGGCGCTGATCTGATCGTTCATGCCTATACGGATGGACAAGCTCCCGGAATGGCACGCATAGTTGAATTGGGATTGCACGCCCAGATCTTTCCCTGCTTCGGCACAAGTGAAGATGCAGCCCTTTTACTTGCTTTCGAGAATCGGGCAGAGTGGTTAGTAACGGTAGGGGCGCATACGCATATGATTGATTTTATGGAAAAAGGTAGGGGAGGAATGGGAAGCACCTTGCTTGTCCGTATGAAAATCGGTGCGCGTCTGGTGGATATTAAAAGTATGGAGCTGTTATATCAACCGCCTTCATTACACGGCAAAGAAGCTTGGATGACTGTTTTGCTGTCACTCCTTTTTGTTGGACTTGCCCTGCTCCAAACCCGCTGGATTGCGAAACAAATATCCCATGTGGTTGGAAAGCTGGGTGGGGTCGAATGAAGCCTTATCTCTCTATTATTATTCCGGCATGGAATGAAGAGGGCACGATCGAGCAAACATTGAGATGCATTGAAGAGCATGCAGATTTGATTTGGCATAATGAATGGCGGTTTGAAATTATTGTTGTCGATGATGGCAGCCGTGATAAAACGGTGGAGGTCGCCTGGCCTTGGGTGGATGTGCTGGTCAGACATAAAAAGCGCCAAGGAAAGGGCGCGGCGCTGCAGTCTGGAATTGCCAGAGCGCAGGGGGAAGTGCTGCTCTTTCTTGACGCTGACCTGCAAACGACCGCCGGGCATGCGCTGCTTCTTATCCAGCCCTTGCTGCGGCATGAAGCGGACATGGCGATAGCTAAGCTATTGCCCTCCGGTACCCGTGCAGGCTTCGGCTTGGTCAAGGGCTTGGCGCGCCGCGGTATTCACCGTCTCAGCGGCTATCAAACCGCAGCTCCCTTGTCCGGACAGCGCGCGGTGCGTGCTGATCGGCTGCAGGAGCTGGGACGTCTGCCACGCGGCTTCGGCGTGGAAGTTGCCTTAACGATTGATGCGGCGCGGCGCGGCCTGCGTATCGTAGAGCTGGAGGTGCCGATTACGCACCGTGAAACGGGGCGGGACTGGCACGGATTCGTGCACCGCGGCAAGCAATTTGTCGCGGTAGGGGTGGCCCTTCTGACTCGCTGGAAGGAGAGGAAGCCGGTATGGTCATCATCGGATCGATCCTCGATCTGATCGTCCTTGGAGCTCTGGGGAGGTGGATGCTGCCCCATGTCCAGCGCTTTCTGGAGGCGCATGGTCAAGTCGAGCCAAACTATAAAGGGGTATCCATCCCTCGTGGCATGGGGATTATGTTAAGCATGCTCGTATGGCTGCAGGAGCTTTTTCTGACACTGATTAGTAAGGCTTTTGATTTACTGCATACTGCTCAATGGTCAAGTTTTTTTCATTCTATTGAAGCTAATTTCCGGGTGTATACCTTGGCGGCTACTTTCATTTTCTTGTTAGGCTGGACAGATGATTTAATGGGCAGTAAGGTCGTGAAAGGCTTTAAAGGACACATGCGATATTGCAAAGAAAATGGGACGTTATCTATGGGGGCGGTCAAAGCCATAGGCACGTTAGGTACAGCAGCCTGGCTGGTAGCAGTCGGTAGACAAGAGCAAACCCCCATCTGGCAGATGGGGGTTGGGCTCATACTCGTCACACTGAGCACGAATACGATGAACTTACTGGATGTTCGTCCGGGAAGATCCTTGAAAGTATTCCTTGGTGTTTCTAGCGCAGTTTTCGTATATGGATGTCTGGTCAGCGGCATAGCGTCTCTTTTTCCAATGATTCCTGTATGTATGGGTGGACTTGTATTGTATGGCACGGATCTAAAAGCAAAAGGTATGCTTGGAGATGCCGGCGCAATCTACTTGGATTTACCCTTGGTTATAGCTTCATCCAGGTGATGCCATGGCTGCCTCAACTTGTGCTTGTTGTTTTATTAATCTACGTCCATAAGCAGGCGGAAATAAGCTCGCTGACCCATGTCATCGAACGGAATCGGATTCTGAATTGGCTAGACCGCTTGGGCCGACATAAAGTCCGGTCTTATTTGCGGCGCGGGGCTTTAAATCTCGGCGCAACATAATTGCGTTTGCGATCACGGAAGAATGTCCAGCCTCCAATGAAAGAGACACCGATGAGAAATAACACGAGGCCCAGGAAAAATTTGCCCCAAAGCATATGACCGTCCGTGTTGAATTGGGCAAAAATGGCATCCTTCATCGCAAGAAAGCCATAGGTAGCCGTCAAGCCAGGTATAACAAGTAAAAGAATGGCAATAAATCGATAAAATGGCGCTCTCATAGCTGCTCCTTCGTCCTAGTACTTCTGTTTTCTATCATCATACTCTGAAACGGTTAGTGTGTCTAATTCACAAATAAGACTATGATTTCATTCTCGAAAAAGGGTAATATAATAGAGACAACCGTATACATATGTGTTATCGAATGTTTGATAAGGAGGAGCAAATCATGAGTGAATATAGATATGATGTGGTCGTATTAGGCGGAGGTATTGGCGGATATACCGCGGCAATTCGCGCTGCACAGTTAGGCAAAACGGTAGCAGTCGTTGAAAGGGACAAGCTCGGAGGCACCTGTTTGCATCAAGGGTGCATTCCAAGTAAATCGCTGCTTCGCAGTGCAGAAGTTTACGCAACTATGATCAATAGCGAAGAATACGGCATTACAGCCGCAAATGTTGAACTTCATTTTGATCGCGTGCTCGGTCGTAAACAGCGCATTGTAGATCAACTACATCAAGGGCTTCAGTTCTTGATGAAAAAAATAAGATTACGATTCATTATGGCAATGGTCGAATCATCGGTCCTTCTATTTTTTCGCCGCGCAGCGGAGCTGTTTCAGTAGAGAAGGAAGACGGGGATATCGAGACTCTGTTGTCTACCAATTTGATTATTGCCACCGGTTCCAGACCGCGCAGTTTGCCAGGTTTGGAAGCCGACGGTACACATATTATGACAAGCGAAGAAGCTTTGCGGATGGAACAATTGCCGAAATCCATTATTATTGTCGGTGGCGGAGTGATTGGGGTTGAATGGGCCTCGATGCTCCGTGATTTTGGCGTTGAGGTAACGATTGTGGAACTTGATAAGCGGCTTGTCAGCTTGGAAGATGCGGAGACTTCAAAGGAACTGGAACGCGTGTTCAAGAAACGCGGGATAAACCTTGTGACTGGAGCTAAGGTGCTTCCGGAATCTGTGCAAAGAGCAGAAGGTTCAGTTACTTTGAAAGCGGACAAGCAAGGAGAAATGATTGAGCTTACGGCTGACAAAGTACTCGTATCTGTAGGACGCGTCGCCAATATCGAGGGAATTGGACTCGAGAGCACAGATGTTAAGATCGATAAGGGTGTTATTCGTGTGAATCGTTTCATGCAAACCACGGAGTCACATATCTATGCGGTGGGTGACGTGATCGGCGGTCTTATGCTTGCGCATATGGCTGGCCATGAAGGGATCTTGGCTGCTGAGCACATCGCTGGCCAAACGCCGCATGAGTTGCAGACTCATCTCGTTGCCAAATGTACCTACACAAGACCGGAAATCGCCAGCGTCGGTTGGACAGAGCAGCAAGCTATTGATCAAGGACATAAGGTGAAGACAGGCAAGTTCAGCTTCAAAGCGATTGGCAAAGCGCTGGTATACGGCGAATCCGATGGCTTCGTCAAAGTGATTGCGGATAGCGAAACGAACGATATCCTTGGTGTACATATGATCGGTCCGCATGTGACTGACAGTATTACAGAAGCGGCGCTTGCGCAGGTGTTGAATGCCACACCATGGGAAGTGGGACAAACGATCCATCCGCACCCTACGTTATCTGAGGCTTTGGGTGAAGCAATGCTAGCGGTGGACGGGATTGCGATTAGCGGATAAAAAATTGTAATCATGCGCATTTGCGTTTATAATACGTTTATAGGGTCAAGTCTTAGGACCAGGTATTAAAAAATGAGATCAGCTAACTATTTCTTAAGGAGGCAACCTCCATGTCCATTGGTCAGCTTAATAAGCATAGAACATTAGATTTATCAGATGATGAAGTCGTTCGTATGTACACCGTTATGAGTCTTGCAGCTAAATATGATGAGAGAGCTTTCATGCTTCAACGCGCAGGCAAAGTACCCTTTCACGTTTCTGGTATGGGTCAGTACGCAGGTCAGGTAGGCATGGCTTTCGCACTGAAGGCTCAAAAAGATTATTTCTTGCCTTACTATCGAGATTATGCACTTGTTCTTTCCGTTGGAATGACTGTAAAGGATTTGATGCTTGCTCTTTTTTGCAAAGCAGAGGATGTGAACAGTGGCGGCAGACAGATGGCGGGGCATTTTGGCGATAAGAAAAACCATATCGTAACAGGTTCCTCTCCAGTGACTACGCAAGTGCCTCACGCAGCAGGTATTGCATTGGCCGCGAAAATGAAAAAGCAAGATTTTGTCACTTTCGTTTCCTTTGGTGAAGGCTCCAGCAATCAGGGGGATTTTCATGAAGGTTGTAATTTTGCCGGGGTACACAAGCTGCCAGTCATTTTTGTTTGTGAAAATAATCAGTACGCCATTTCCGTTCCGCTTCATAAGCAAGTTGCAGGGAAAATTGCAGATCGTGCGCTGGGCTATGGATTTCCAGGCGTTCAAGTTGACGGAAGCGATGTATTGGAAATGTATCGCGTAACGAAAGAAGCAAGAGAAAGAGCGATTCGCGGCGAGGGACCAACATTGATTGAAATGGTTTCCTACCGACTCATGCCGCATTCCACTTCCGATGATGACATGCTGTATCGGACGAAGGAAGAAGTCGAACAAAACCGTCAAAAAGACGGCATTTTGAAATTTAAAGAGTACTTAATGGAATGTGGTCTGTGGAGCGAAGAGCAGGATCGCGAGCTTCAGGAACGGCAAAAGCAGGAGATTAATGAAGCTACGAAGTATGCGGATCTCGCTCCTTATCCGAACCCGGAAGATACGCTCCTCCATGTTTATGCGGAAGGAGATGGCAAATAGATTATGGCTGTTATAACGTACTTAGAAGCGATTCGTTCAGCGATGCAAGAGGAAATGCAGCAGGATGACAATGTGTTCGTACTTGGTGAAGATGTGGGCAAAGGTGGCGTCTTGAACACGACGAAAGGGCTGCGCGATTTGTTTGGTGAAGATCGTGTGCTCGATACACCCTTGGCGGAGTCAGCTATTGTAGGTGTGGCTATTGGTGCGGCGATGTATGGGATGAAGCCCATTGCTGAAATCCAGTTTGCTGATTTTATTTTCCCGGCAACGAATCAAATACTTAGCGAAGCGGCCAAGATCCGCTACCGTTCGAATAATGACTGGACCTGCCCGATTGTCATTCGTGCCCCTTATGGAGCGACGGGTGCTGGTGCTTTGTATCACTCGCAATGTCCGGAATCCGTTTTTTTTGGTACGCCCGGGATTAAAATTGTAGCGCCTTCAAATCCGTATGATGCAAAGGGACTTTTGAAAGCTGCGATTCGCGATGCCGATCCCGTACTTTTTTTCGAGCACAAGAAGTGCTATCTGGCATTGTCAGCGGAAGTACCTGATGATGATTACATCGTACCGATTGGAAAGGCTGATATTAAGCGCGAAGGGACGGATATTACGGTCATCGCCTATGGCATGGTTGTTAATTATGCTTTGTTAGCAGCTGAAGAGCTGGCTAAAGAAGGCATTTCTGCGCATGTCCTTGATTTACGCTCCTTGCAGCCTCTGGATAAAGAAGCTATCTTGGAAGCGGTAGCGAAGACCGGCAAAGTGCTCATCGCTCATGAAGATAACAAAACAGGCGGCGTTGGCGCGGAAGTATCCGCGATTATCGCAGAAGAAATGCTGTTTGAGCTCGATGCTCCCATTGCCAGACTATGTGGACCAGACGTTCCAGCAGTAGGCAGCAATCCACCTATGGAGAAGTTCTTCCTGCTTAACGCCGATAAACTGAAGGATGCTATGCGCAAATTGGCTATGTTCTAAAGCATTGCAATACTTGTTCTTAATTCCTTATGAATGATCATTTCCTGAACTTAGGAGGTACAAATATGAATCAAACGAACAGCCGATTGACGGAGGTTGTTGTTCCGCATTTGGCGGAAAGCCTCGTCTCGGCTACAATTGGCAAATGGCTTAAGCAGCCAGGCGATTATATCGAACAATATGAGGTATTGTGCGAGCTTTTCACGGAGAAGTAAACACAGAAATGCCTTCCCCCATAGAAGGAAAGCTTGTCAAAATCATCGTCGGGGATGGCGAAACCGCGGCAGTTGGGGAAGCCATCTGCTTGATTGAAGAACCAGGCGCAGAATCAATTCAAACAGGGGCTGCGGATGCCGGAATCAGCAATTCTCCAATAGCCGCATTGTCCGAGGATGCCGATCAAAGTATGAGAGGCCGTTATTCTCCCGCCGTTCATCGCATGGCACAAGATCATCAAGTAGACTTGGCTCGCGTTCCGGGAACCGGTCTTGGCGGACGAATTACACGTAAGGATGTTGAACAATTCATAGCATCTGGAGGAGCGAGAACAGTTCCTGCTGCTGTTTCTGCTGTGACTCAGCCAAACCAGCCGACGATAGCTTCACAAGCAGCGAGTGTCCCTGTTCCTGCAACGACAGTTGAAGCGGCAGCCTCCACAATGCCTGTAAGAAGCTCGGGCATTCATTTGTCAGCGAATCCGCAAACGCGCTTATTGAAGCGGAGGGGCATTCTCTGGATTCCCGCAATGAGCACTTCATCGATGTGACGCCGATTCGTAACGCGATTGCTTCCCGTATGAAGCAAAGCGTGACGGAAATTCCTCACGCATGGACGATGATTGAAGTTGATGTGACCAATTTGGTCGTGCTGCGGAACAAAGTGAAGGACGAATTTATGCGCCGCGAAGGCATTAATTTGACGTATCTCGCTTTTATGTTAAAAGCGGTCGTTAATGCGATCAAAGACTATCCCATCATTAACTCCGTTTGGGCGGTAGATAAAATTATCGTGAAGCGGGATATTAACATCTCCTTGTCAGTCGGAACCGAAGATTCGGTTATGACCCCGGTTATTAAAAAGGCTGATCAAAAAAATATCGCAGGCCTTGCCAGAGAAATCGATGAACTTACGAAGAAAACGCGTGCGGGGAAACTATCGCTGAATGATATGGTAGGCGGTACGTTTACGGTTAATAATACAGGCTCCTTCGGTTCGATTCTGTCTTATCCGATCATCAATTATCCGCAAGCGGCAATTGTGACCTTCGAATCGATTGTGAAGAAGCCTGTTGTGATCCAAGATATGATCGCGGTTCGCTCGATGGTTAACCTCTGTTTATCCCTAGATCACCGTATTCTGGATGGTGTCATCTGTGGAAGGTTCCTGCAAAGAGTGAAGGAAAACTTGGAGAGCTATAACGCCGAGACGAAAATTTACTAAACCTATGAATCAAAAAATAAGCCAGCTGTAAACAATATGCTGGATAGCACCATTGTAATGAGCATAATGTAGATAACGACTTTAAACCAGCGTCTGTTATTTTGCACGAAGGTTCACTCCTTTTTCGTAAAACTTGTCCTGTTTTTATTGTAACTCATAGTGTGTATTGGAGGAAAGTCCATGATTCAGCAAGAACGTTTGATTCAAGAATTCATTTCACTTGTTCAGGTAGACAGTGAAACCAGATTCGAGCAAGACATTTGCGTCGTATTAAAACAGAAATTCAGCAGCTTGGGGTTACATGTGGTCGAAGATGATTCCAAGGGCAAAAGTGGTCACGGCGCAGGCAATTTGATCTGTACACTCGAAGCTACCGACAACAATGCCGCGATACCAACCATTTTCTTTACTTCCCATATGGATACGGTAGCACCGGGTAAAGGCATTAAACCGATTATTGGCGAAGACGGCTTTATTCGCAGCGATGGCACGACGATTCTTGGCAGTGATGACAAAGCGGGAATTGCAGCAATGCTGGAGGGTATCCTTGTCCTAAAAGAGCAAAAAATCCCCCATGGACGAATTCAATTCGTGATCACGGTAGGAGAAGAAAGTGGTCTTAAAGGCGCTCGCGCCATGGATCGCAGTGTAATGGAAGCGGAATTCGGTTTTGCGCTTGACTCAAATGGTGCCATTGGCGACATTGCAACAGCAGCGCCTGGTCGTGCGGAAATTGAAATTATTTTCCATGGTAAATCGGCTCACGCCGGAGTAAACCCAGAGGATGGAATCAGCGCTATACAAGTAGCGAGTAAGGCTGTTTCTCGGATGTCTCTAGGTCGCATTGATAACGAAACAACGGCTAATATTGGCAGCTTTTCAGGTGTGGGTCCACTGAATGTGGTGTGTGATAAGGTGAAGCTCGAAGCGGAAGCTCGCAGTATCGTTCAGCATAAGCTGGAAGCGCAAATTGCTGCGATGAAACAAGCTTGTGAATCAGCGGCTGCGGATGCGGGAACGACTTGTGAGTTTAAAGCCGATATCGTATATGCTTCCTATATGCATGATGATTCGGCGCCTGTTGTGCAATTGACAGCCAGAGCTCTTTCTACGCTAGGATTAACAGCGCGTACTTTTCATTCAGGTGGGGGCAGTGATGCAAACATCTTCAATGGCATGGGTATTCCGACGGTGAATTTGGCAGTTGGCTACCATGATATCCATACGACCAATGAACATATTGCAATTGATGATTTGGTTAAAACAGCTGAATTGCTTGTAGCTATCGTGAAAGAAGCGGCCAAAGCTTAATTGATTTTAACCTAATTTCAGACATTTCAAATGAACCGATTAGTATGCCTACAAGGCGGCTAGTCGGTTTTTTCGTCAAAGTATGCCTTCTCTGACACATGAACATGCTCGAATGATCATAGGATTCCAAGAGTAGGTTCATGAAGGAGGCGATCATGCCATGTGGGGGCAAGGAACAGTAATGGAGAGCTTGTCCATTAGAGAGGGTCTGCAAATTGTAGAGGTGCTAATGAAAAATGGGGAATATGCAAAAGCTGTGCATTACACGGATGAATGGCGGCTTTTGGAAAAAGGAGATGAGGTTCAGCTAAATGTTGCGGCGGAGGAACTTCATCTTGGGTCGGGTGGTTTCCATCTCGTTGCAGCAATCTTAAACAGCTCAATTTCAGATGTTCGATCATCTCCGAATACGTCCACAAAGGGACACATCATGAAGCTCAAATACACCCCTCTACAGCGGCGTGTGTTGAGCGTTGAAGAAGAGGACAGTCCTTATCATTTGCATTTTAATAGCCATAGCACCTTAGAAGGGATGCCCGTTCTATTAGGAGAGCTTCATAGTATGCTGCCCGTGGCGATGAGTTGGATCAAATATCAAAATTTAATTTCAGGGATAGAGCAGAAGATTGCCTATGTGATGACAGATGGCGGAGCGCTCCCTCTAGTTTGGAGTCAGCATGTGGCCTTGTTGGAGCAGCTAGGCTGGCTCGCAGCAACGATTACGTATGGGCAAGCCTACGGCGGTAAAATGGAGGCGGTAAATAAATTCAGCGCTTTACTTGCAGCGAAGCATGCTGCTGGGGCACATTTGTGTATCGTAACGATGGGTCCTGGTATAGTGGGTACGGATACACGTTACGGTTATTCCGGTATCGAGGTCGGAGAATTGGTAAATGCTGTCCGCGCGCTTGGCGGAATCCCAATCGTTATTCCGCGTATTTCCTTCCGTGATCAGCGTAAACGCCATATTGGTCTTAGTCATCATACACAAACTGCGCTGCAAGTAGCGGCGAAGTGCCCCGCTGTAGTCCCTTTGCCTATGCTGGAAGACGACGAAAATGCAATCCTAAACGTGCAAGTGGAAAGTCTGCGCCAGCATCAGATCATAACGATGCCGCCGATATCCATTGATGAAATAGCTGCTGCTTTTTCCTTTTATCCGAACGCCATTACCTCAATGGGAAGGGGATTATTTGCGGACCCCGCTTTTTTTCAAGCGATCTGTTCTGCTGCGGATTGGGCGAGGCAAGTACATAATCCGCCAACGTAATATTGTTCCCTCCCTGCTGCAGCATGAGCTGTAAATGACGCTTAATTTCCCAAGCCTTTCCTACAAGACGAATTTGCCGATCCGTTACATAGCTCTTCATATCCAATTCCCTCATTCCAGGTAAAGTTTTGATATAATGAACGATATGCAGGAGTAGGACAAGATATGCCAATTTGATCCCAATGAGGTGTTCGTATGACATTAAACAAAAAATTCGAAGAAGTAACAGTTAAAACAGAAGCTATTTTCAAAGGGAGAATCATTTCGCTGCAGGTGGATCATGTCTTACTGCCTAATGGTGAAACGGCAACAAGAGAAATCGTCAAACACCCCGGAGCTGTAGCCGTCATTCCTTTACTTGGAGATAAAATGATTGTTGTCGAACAGTATAGGAAGCCGTTGGAGAGAAGCCAAGTAGAAATTCCCGCGGGTAAGCTGGATGCAGGGGAAGAGCCGCTTCATGCTGCCTTACGGGAGTTGGAGGAAGAGACGGGCTACCGGACGGATAACGTAAAGCTAGTCAGTTCTTTCTATACGTCCCCAGGGTTCGCAGACGAGATTGTCCATCTCTTTATTGCGGAAGATTTAGTAAAAGGTGAGGCAAATCCGGACGAGGATGAGTTTTTGACATGCGAAGCAATCACGCTTGAGCAAGCTCAGCAGTACATTCGAGAACAAAGAATCAGCGATGCAAAAACAATAATGGCTGTATATGCCTGGCAGTTGTATCGCTTAACAGGCCAAATTTAGATATGAAATCTTTATATGCGGATCTCCATATTCACATCGGCCGATCAGAGAATGGACAAGCGGTGAAAATTAGCGCTTCGAATGATCTGACTTTTTTCAATATTGCCCATGAAGCCTCAGCTCGAAAGGGAATGGAAATGATCGGCATCATCGATTGTCAGTCGCCTTCCGTGCAGGATGATATTGAGCGGTATTTAGATCAGGGAGAGATGCAGGAACAAGCAGGGGGTGGTATCCGTTATCGGGATACTACCATCATGCTAGGCAGTGAAATCGAGGTGCGCGATCCCGGTATGGGCCCTGCACATCTTCTTGCTTACATGCCGGACCTATCGACTATGCAAGGCTTTACGCAGTGGATGAAGAGTCACATGAAAAATGTGGAGCTTAGTTCACAACGGATTTACGTGCCTGCCCGTGTGCTGCAGGAGGAGGTGCTGGGCAGAGGAGGTATTCTCATTCCTGCTCATATCTTCACTCCCCACAAAAGTGTGTACGGAAGCTCTTCCACAAGAATGGAGCATCTACTTGATTTAGATGGGATTGCCGCTGTTGAACTTGGTCTTAGCGCGGACTCAGAAATGGCTGGACTGATTTCAGAGTTGGACCCTTTCACCTTTATAACCAATTCGGATGCGCATTCGCTTGGGAAAATCGGCAGAGAATACAATCAGATTCAATTGGCTGCTCCTACGTATACAGAGCTTGTTAAAGCTTTGCGTCGAGAAGATGGACGTGGCATTATAGCGAACTATGGGCTTAATCCACGATTGGGTAAATACCACAGGACCTATTGTGCGAAATGCGAATCTATTCAAGACGAGACGATTACAGCGGTTGAACGTTGTTACGAGTGCGGCAGCACCAAGATCGTGCGTGGAGTTATGGATCGCATCCTATCACTGGCAGATCGAGATTTCCCAAATATGCCGTCATATCGGCCTCCCTACCAGTATCAAGTTCCGCTTGAATTTATCCCTGGCTTGGGACGCAAAAAGCTTGATCAGCTATTAGAACGTTTCGGAACTGAAATGAACGTTCTGCATCGCACCTCAGAGGAAGAACTCGCTGGTGTAACAGGTGAGCTTATCGCTTCTTTCATCGTACAAGCGCGAGAAGGCAGTTTGCAGCTTGAGGTTGGTGGGGGAGGGAAATACGGAAAAGTTAAAAATCGTTCATAGATTTCAATGCTGCTTCATAAGCTTGTCTTTGTAGAGGTTGTACAAGGAAGGGGCAGCGAGATGAATAGGAACCTATCGATGAAACAGTATATCAAAGAGAATTTGCCGCTCTTTATATTCATCTCTGTGCTTTTCGTTATTGGGGTCGTTTTTGGTGCCGTGATGGTCAATGCGCTGTCCATGGAACAAAAGCAGGAAATGACACGCCATCTGGGCAGCTTTTTTCAAGAAGTGAACGATGGTGCGGAATTTGATAGCCAGCAATCTTTTGTCCAAGCTTTTGGCATGCATATGAAGTGGCTCTTGTTGATCTGGCTGTTTGGTTTGTCCATTGTCGGACTGCCGTTAATCTTGGTTCTTGATTTTCTCAAAGGTGTGTTGATTGGCTTTACAGTTGGTTATCTAGTCGGACAGATGTCGTGGAAGGGAATGCTGTTCGCTTTAGTTTCGGTGGCTCCGCAAAATTTGATTGTCATTCCGGCTATTCTTTTTGCTAGTGTAGCTGCGATGTCGTTCTCGATATATATGATCAAGAATCGTTTTATGTCTCGAAATGGCACGATGTATCAACCTTTCATGCGGTATACATCGATTACGCTCCTCATGGGTGTGTTCCTTCTGGGAGTTCCCTATGGGAAGGATACTTCTCACAGATGATGATGAAATGGGTTACGCCGATGCTTATAGGCTTGTATGGCTAACATTGTGCGATGTTCTGTTTGACTTTCCAAGACTAAACCCCCTATAATAAAAAGAGTGGCTAAAAATGGGCTTGGATGCCCACCTTTCTGAGGGGGAGGCATATGGAAGCAAGAATCGAGAAGATCAAGCAACAACTGCAATCCCGAGGGTACAAGCTTACCCCTCAACGGGAAGCGACGGTACGCGTACTGCTTGAGAATGAACAAGATCATCTAAGCGCTGAAGATGTGTTTATGCTGGTGAAGGATAAAGCTCCTGAAATCGGTCTGGCTACGGTATACCGGACTTTGGAGCTTCTGAGTGAGCTGCATGTCTTGGAAAAGATGAATTTTGGCGATGGTGTAGCCCGTTACGACCTACGTGACGACAGTACACGTCATCATCATCATCATTTAATCTGCGTTCAATGCGGAAGCGTGGATGAAATTATGGAAGATTGGCTCGGACCTTTAGAGGAACGCCTGGAAAAAGACTTCCATTTTCAAGTGCTGGATCATCGACTTGATTTTCAAGGGATATGTTATCGCTGTAATGACCGCGGGAAACCGGACTCATTGGACAAATCCAAAACAACAGCTTCGGAATAGAAACTGTTCATACAAGGAAAATGCCCGTAAGCATCTGATGCCTACGGGCATTTTTGTGCGGTTTTTATGCATGGACTACATGGATACATCAATCAGACTCACATAAATGGATGGGAGGCTTGGGTACATTATGACTAAGGAAAATGAGGAAGAAGGTGGATTCCATTACACAACAACCTTTTAAAATCGGTGTACCCAAGGAAGTTAAAGACAATGAAAATCGGGTTGCATTAACGCCCAGTGGGGCAGGGATGCTCGTGCATGCAGGCCACATGGTTTGGGTGGAGTCGGGTGCCGGTGTTGGCAGTGGCTTTGAGGATGAAGAATACGTGCAAGAAGGCGCTATTATGATATCGGATACAGCTGAAGTATGGGCACAGTGCGATATGATTATGAAAGTTAAAGAGCCTCTTCCAGAAGAATATCCTTATTTCCGGGATGGTTTGATCTTGTTCACTTATTTGCATTTGGCTGCTGCCGGAGAATTGACTGACCAATTGATCCATAATGGCGTAACGGGTATTGCCTATGAAACGATTCAATTAGCGAATGGCTCACTGCCTTTGTTAACGCCAATGAGCGAAGTCGCAGGTAGAATGTCTGTCCAAATAGGTGCTCATTACTTGGAAAAGTTTTATGGAGGTCGTGGTATTTTATTAGGAGGGGTTCCAGGTGTGCCGCCAGCGGATGTGATCATTCTGGGTGGGGGCATTGTTGGCACGAATGCGGCCAAAATGGCATTGGGACTTGGCGCAAATGTCGTTATTATCGAGAGAAGTGCTGAGCGGATGAGAACATTAGACGACATATTCGGAGGTCGTTTGCGAACCTTAATGTCCAATCCTTCACATATTGCGAGTGCTGTGCAAAAAGCTGATCTCTTGATTGGCGCCGTTCTCGTTCCGGGAGCGAGAGCTCCTAGACTTGTGACAGAAACAATGGTGCAAGGCATGAAGGCTGGAGCCGTCATCGTGGATGTGGCCGTTGATCAGGGAGGATCCATAGCAACGATTGATCGAGTTACGACCCATAGTCATCCGACTTATGTCAAGCATGGGGTGCTTCATTATGCAGTTGCTAATATGCCTGGAGCTGTACCTAGGACATCGACGCTTGCTCTCACGAATGTAACCCTCCCTTATGCACTAGAAATAGCTAGTAAAGGATTGAACCAGGCGCTTAATGGCAACTACCCGCTTCAGCTTGGCGTAAATACGCATAAAGGCTGCGTCACCCATGCAGCTGTTGCCGATGCTTTAGGGAAGTCCTATGTGAAGTTATCCGATCTGTCATAAATAGATGGCTTTCATCATATCTTGTCCTAAAGAATGCTAAGAAAAGAGGATGGGTATGATTTTTTCCTATCGAAAATTGGTCGTTCGTTTGCGGTTTATTTTATTATTCATGGTGCTGACGGTTGTCATATATCAAGGCATGATGGTTTTAACGAGCTGGATTGAACCTCTGCATAAATACAAAACACCCTCAGGCAAGGCTGTCAAAGTGTTTGGACAACATCCGCACACGACTACGAATTCAGGATCCATGGGTGATCGGCTGCGTTTATTTTATTGGTATGGTGAATGAATCGAAAAAAAGAGGAGATTCCGGAGCCATTGTTGAATGCTAAAAGAACAAGACATGGCATGATAACAAAGGAGTATGACGGCATGATGACGAATGACTTGCAGTCTTTCATCCGAGTACTATCCATTGAACGGGGTTTATCTCGAAATACATTGGAGTCCTATGAAAGAGATCTGCAGCAATATGCTGCTTATTTAGAGCAGCAAGGCATAACGACGTGGGTAGAATCAAGTAAAACCCACATTACAGGTTACCTGGCACAGCTAAGATTGCTTGGACGAGCCTCGGCGACCCAATCTCGCAATCTGGTTTCTATACGCGCACTGTATCAATATCTACTCAGGGAGCGTATTATTCAAGCGGATCCTACGCTTTATGTTGAGTCTCCTAAGCTGGAAAAAAAGCTTCCAAAGGTATTGACAGTTCAAGATGTAGAAAAGCTGTTGGAGGCGCCGCAAACGGAACTCGTAAGTGGTGGACGTGATAAAGCGATGCTGGAGCTGCTATATGCAACAGGGATTCGAGTCTCTGAACTCATTTCCTTGAATGTATCGGATGTCAATTTACAGATGGGTTTCATACGCTGTATCGGAAAAGCGGATAAAGAACGCAATATTCCGATCAGTTCAATTGCTACCCGTTGTTTAACGACTTATATACAGACTTATCGATTCAAGCTTTTGAAGAAAACGGCCGATGAAGAAGCTTTATTCATTGGGCATTTGGGCACCAGAATGACGCGGCAAGGTTTTTGGAAAATTCTTAAGCGATATGCCCAGGTGATTAATATTCAAAGCGATATTACACCTCATGCTTTGCGGCACTCTTTTGCGGCGCATCTCATAGAGAATGGAGCGGATCTGCGTTCTGTTCAAGAAATGCTCGGCCATTCGGATATTTCGACAACGCAGATGTATGTGCAGGTAACCAAGCATAAAATGAAAGAAGTCTACAATCGCGCGCATCCCAGAGCAAATTTGTAAAAGAGCAGCGGCATTTCCAAAAAGGAGATGTGGCTGTTTTGCATTTATGTATTAGAAATGGGATAATAAAAGGTGGTAAAATTTTTTTCGACTTGGAGGGACTGGCATGCGGTTTGAACGGATTAGTTTAATCGTACTGGATAGTGTTGGCATCGGCGAATTACCGGATGCAGAGAAGTTTGGGGACCTTGGGGCACATACACTTGGTCACATTGCAGAGAAAGTAAGCAACTTCTCTTTACCCCACTTGCAGCGCTTAGGACTGGGCAATATTGCCGACATTCAAGGTGTCCCGGCAGCAGACTCGCCGGAAGGGTATTATGGGAAGATGGCGGAAGTTTCCGTTGGCAAAGACACGATGACAGGACACTGGGAGCTTATGGGGCTTCACATGTCAACTCCCTTTCACGTGTATCCGGAAGGTTTTCCGGAGAAGCTGATTGCGCAATTTGAGCAGGAGACAGGACGTAAGGTGATTGGCAATAAGCCGGCCTCCGGGACTGAGATATTAGATGAGCTTGGCGAAGAACAGATGAAGACAGGAGCATGGATCGTCTATACATCTGCGGACAGTGTGTTCCAATTAGCGGCCCATGAAGATATTATTCCTCTGGAGGAGCTGTACAGGGCCTGTGAAATTGCCAGGAAGATGACCTTGGAAGGTGAATTTACGGTAGGCCGAGTTATTGCCAGACCGTACTTAGGGGAGCCTGGAGCTTTCAAGCGTACTCCGAACCGTCATGATTATGCGGTGAAGCCACCTGCGCCTACCGTGATGAATCATTTGAAGGATGCAGGTCTAGATGTGATTGCCATCGGTAAAATCAACGATATTTTTGATGGTGAAGGCGTTACGCAAGCCACATCAACCAAGAGTAATCTGGATGGTATTCACAAAACGATCGAGGTGCTTGGCTCTTCATTTAAAGGGCTGGCTTTTACGAATTTAGTAGATTTTGATTCATTGTTTGGTCATCGTCGTGATCCAGAAGGATACGGCCGATCTTTGGAAGAATTCGATGCTTGGGTTCCGCAGCTGAAAGCAGGTCTTGGACCTAATGATTTGTTGATTCTTACCGCGGACCATGGCAATGATCCTGTACATGCGGGAACGGATCATACACGGGAATATGTACCTATTTTGTTGTATAGTCCAAGCCTGCAATCCCCTGCCTCTCTTGGAATTCGTGCTACGTTCGCTGATTTGGGCGCTACGATTGCTGACAATTTCAATGTCACGGCTCCAGAGCAAGGGAAAAGCTTCTTGGATCAACTTAAATAAAACGTTACATGCTTCAGTGGAAAACAATTAGGGGGAATTGAGAAATGTCCGATACGTCCATGATTCAACAAATTCAAGAGGCCGCGGCTTTTATTCGTAAAGAAACGGGTATAAAACCTCATATTGGTCTTATTCTTGGTTCAGGTCTTGGGGTTCTTGCAGATTTAATTGAGCAGCCAATCGTTGTTGACTACTCACAAATTCCACATTTTCCTGTATCCACGGTGGAAGGACACGCAGGGGAATTAGTTGTAGGTACGATTAAAGGTAAAAATGTGCTTGTGATGAAGGGCAGATTCCATGCCTATGAAGGTTATGGTGCCGAAACGGTATCTTTTCCTGTCAGAGTGATGAAAGAACTCGGCGTAGAAACGTTAATTGTGACAAATGCAGCCGGAGGAATTAACGAATCTTATCAAGTTGGCGACCTTATGGTGATCAGCGATCATCTCAACCTGACTTTCCGCAATCCGCTCATTGGACCCAATGATAACGCGCTTGGTGTCCGGTTTCCCGATATGTCGGAAGCTTACAGCAAACGTCTTCGCAAGCTAGCTCATGATGTTGCTGCTTCTCAGGACTTTCATCTGCAAGAAGGGGTTTATGTAGGTCTTCTTGGCCCTAACTATGAAACTCCAGCAGAAATTCGTATGTTCCGTACGTTAGGCGGAGATTCCGTAGGGATGTCAACGGTTCCTGAAGTCATTGTCGCTAGGCATGCTGGCATAGAAGTATTAGGCTTCTCTTGTATCTCGAATATGGCTTCCGGTATTTTGGATCAGCCGCTTTCGCATGCGGAAGTTATGGAAACGACAGAGAAGGTAAAACCGAAGTTTCTGAAATTAGTTTTAGGTATAATAGAAGCACTTTAAATTGCTCGACATTTCGTGTAGGACAGACATTTCTTGAATGATGACTACTTTCCATCGGATTTTACAATTCGAAGGGAGAGTAGTCTTTTTGTTTTTTAATTTCCTTTAATAAATTCCTGATAAACCTAATTATGGGTTATTGCGTCTATTCCTATGTTACACTATTAGAAATGAAGAGGATGAATGTCTGGATGACAAAAAAGAGCTCATTTGTAATCATTGTTATATTGGTTATGGTTATTAGTGGTTATAGCTTCGTTTTTAATAAATCGGGCTATTCAACAGCGGAAGAAGCGGTTAAAGCGTACCTTCACCAGAAAACGTCCCAATATATCATACTAAGTATTAGTGAACCCCGATATGGTTATCAAGATGGTCATGGAAATGGAAATTATGCAATGTCCGTAATTTGTGATTGTAAATACCATTTTTGGAATGAAGGACAAGGTAGATTAAGTGGAAATAATGTTTACTTTTTTTATTTGGATAAGAAGTCATCGGGATGGAAAGTAGTCAGTGCAGGCAGCGGCCCATAAAAAATTCCCATATATGTAGTTAAAAACCTGGAGGTATTCACATGTTGTGGCTGCTTTTGTCAATGATCGTTTTATTCCTTTTTTTTGTTATTCGTTCCCGCCCTTATTGTAGGAATTATTTGTGTAATCCTATCTTTTATCTTATGGCAAAAAGGTAAGAAAGGAAAATAGAAATGAGGTCTATCAGACGATGAGCACATGTGTTAGAGTAAAGAATCCTTCTGCAATAAAAATGATGGGATTTATGTCGATACTGATCATGCTAATAAGTCCAAATCTCAACATTCATAAAGTAGATACGTTATTTTTTATGAACATTGTTTTGATTTCATTTTACGTAATGATATTCATTATCTCTTTGATAAGAACAATGCAAAAACCTGTTACATTGTGCTTGAATGACAGGGGGCTTGTAATCGACAAGACAGAAACCTGTACACAAAGTATTAAAGCGATTTTGATCTCTGGGAAAATAATAGGCGTAAAACCGGTTGGTAAAAAAATAGTTCCATTAAGATATTGTTTTGAATTTGCAGATGAGGATAACCAAGTCGATGCTCTTGAAGCGATGATGGATTGGGCGAATCAACATCACATACCTGTAAGAAAAACAGCCTTCGTAAGATGGATTTAGTATAATTGGTGTATGCCAACTTTATTCTTTCTGAAATTTGTATATCAAAAACTGGCTCAACATGGAAATCGGTACTTGACGAAAGGATCGAAACTCGGAGTGATTGACGGGCCGATCCGAATCCACAGGGTGCCATTCTAACAATGAGCCATATAACTAACAATTTACTTAAGCATAGGAGAAGATATCATGGATATTCCAAATAAAAATGCATTGGACATGTGGAATGAACAGTATAATCAAGTTAATGAAAAAGGTCTTCAATACAATGAACAGGAATCATGGTTGAATAGCTATCTTCCCATTTTGCAGCAGAGAGGTTTCAAAAATATTCTTGAAATTGGTTGTGGTAGTGGAAATGATACAAAATTGTTGGCAAGCAAAGGCTTTAGTGTGACTGCCACCGACTTTTCAGAAGTTGCTTTGTCCATTGTCCAAACGAACATGCCTAACGTTCAAGTCTTGCATCATGATACGAAGAATAAGTTTCCTTATGAGAACAGTCGATTTGAGGTTATTATAGCTGGGTTGTCATTGCACTATTTTGATGAGAATACTTTAAGCGGTATATTGAATGAAATTAGAAGAATGTTAACGGATCATTGCCTATTTCTGTTAAGATTAAATTCGCTCAATGATGAAGACGCAAAAAAAGAGCATCCTATTGAAAGATATTTTTACAGTGTTGATTCGTGTAGATCGCTATTAAAGGGATGGAAAGAGATTGCATTAGGCGAACATGCCATTACCTACTATGAAAAGAAAAAGATCATTATTGAAGGGTGCTTTGAAAAGGTTGGGCTAAACTAAAACAACTTAAAACGATCCGCGGTCGCCTACTGTTCTTTTCAGCAACTAAACATAAGAATGTGAATGAAATAGGTCTATTCATTGGGGTTTATGTAAATTAAGATTCCAGAGAACTATGAAAATGGGCGAAACCATGCTAATATATAGTTAATTTGAACTATATCGTGTCCTTGCAAGGATACGAACAAGGGATGTGATAGAGCATGTCGGTTCCCCAATTAATGGTAGCTAACTGTCCTAGATGTGGAAAAGTGTTCCAGAAAAATATGCGAAACCAATGCTCCGATTGCAGTCGCAGCCTAGATGGTTTGCTAACAAACTGCCATGAATTTTTACGCAAGAATCATCGATCTACCAGCGAGCAATTAAGCTCGGTTACCGGCGTCCCATTGGAGCAATTATATGGATGGATGAGGGAGGGCAAGCTGCTGATGACGGATTATCCGAACTTGAGCTATCCCTGTGCTGCATGTTCCAGATCCATTCGAAAACAAAAGTTTTGCACAGATTGCCTTTTTCGGATTAATAAAGAGATTAATGAACTAAAAGATAAAGATTCGTCGTTTCTTCGACTTCAAAAAGAAAAAACGATGTCAACCATCAACGCTTTCCAAATACGAGATCGGTCCCGCGGTGTGTAATATGTAACGGAATGGGTCATGATAATAAGGATATCCTCCACAATGGAGGATGTTTTTATGAGTGTCTCATTCACAAATTCGTCACAAAATATTCAATATTTTGCCACTAACTATGTATGGGATTGTCTCAACTTGTTAGGTAGAATAGATGAAGTGAACACATTATGAGGGGGATAAGCATGCAAAAGTGGATTTTCTTTGTGTTATTTTTACTTGCAGGCGCACTGGGGCTGGGAGTCCTTTTTCAAGATATTTCCAATCGTCAAGAAGCTAAACAAGCAGATGCTGCCTCAAGCAAGATGCAACAACTTAAAATTGTAGCTTCAAATTGGCAATTTGATTCGGCAGATTACACGGTCAAGAGCGGTGAACCAACGAAAGTATCTTTATCTTTAAAAGAGGGCGTTCACGCTGTTGAAATTACAGGGTTGAATATCAAGTTGGACAAAGAAAACCCATCGAAAGAAATTACGTTCGATAAGCCAGGGACGTACGAAATTGAGTGTGTGCTTCCTTGCGGTGAAGGCCACGCCAAGATGAAATCCAAAATTGTTGTTCAATAAACCAGTACTGTACTTTCAAAGGGGGCTCTTGCAGCTCCCTTTTTTCAATTTGAATATGGAGGAATAATACGATGAGAATGGTTGATTTAATCCATAAAAAAAGATCAGGCGAGATGCTGAGTGAGCAAGAAATTCAATTTATTGTTGGCGGATATACGCAAGGGGACATCCCTGATTATCAAATGTCCGCTTTGTTGATGGCTATATTTTTTAAGGGAATGACAAGCGAGGAGATTTCTGCACTCACGCTGGCTATGGCAGGATCAGGAGAGATGGTTGATTTATCCGAGATCGCGGGAATCAAAGTGGATAAGCACTCAACAGGAGGCGTCGGTGATAAAATCAGCTTGATTGTCGGCCCCATTGTAGCTTCCTTAGGCATCCCAGTAGCCAAGATGTCCGGTAGAGGGTTAGGTCATACAGGCGGTACGGTGGATAAATTAGAGGCTATTCCGGGCTTTCAAATCGAGCTGACCAATGAAGCCTTTATTCAAGCCGTAAATACGAACAAAATTGCAATCGTGGGTCAAAGCGGTAATTTAGCTCCAGCGGATAAGAAAATGTATGCGCTCCGCGATGTTACGGCAACCGTAGATTCGATTCCCTTAATTGCCAGCTCCATTATGAGCAAGAAGATTGCTTCCGGAGCTGACGCTATCGTGCTGGATGTGAAGATTGGTTCAGGCGCTTTCATGAAAACAGTGGAGGATGCTAGGATTCTGGCGCGTACCATGGTAGACATTGGGAAGAAACTGAATCGCAACACCATCGCGATCATTACGGACATGGAACAGCCGCTAGGACGTGAAATTGGCAACGCTAATGAAATACGCGAGTCCATTGACGTGCTGCGAGGAACAGGGGACAAGGAGTTGACAGAGGTAGCTATTTCCGTTGCTGCCTACATGTCTCTCCTAGGAAAGGTATATGATACCTTCGAAAAAGCCCAAGAAGGCGTCCGTGATATTATTGTGAACGGTAGAGCTTTGGAAACCTTCCGTCGCTTCATAGCCAGTCAGGGAGGCGATCCGAACGTTGTTGATCATCCGGAGCTGTTGCCGACAGCTTTATACCAATTTGAGGTTCTAGCGATTAAAGACGGCTTTATCAATCAAATTGACGCCGAGCAAATCGGCGTTGCCGCGATGCTGCTAGGCGCAGGTCGGGCGAAGAAAGAGGACAAGATTGACTACGCTGTCGGTCTTACCCTAAATAAGAAAATCGGCGATGCTGTTCAGATCGGCGAATCCATCTGCACGATTCATGCGAATCGTCAGCAGATTAGCGAAGTTGAGACGATGATTCAAGCTGCATATGTGATCAAGAACACGGAGCCAGCGCCGGTTCAATTAATCTATGATGTGATCGTGTAACTAATCCACCATGTAATAGCAATTTCCCGCACTTTCCAATACGGAAAGTGCTTTTTTCGTTACACAGACAGGAACCCGTTTGTCGATCATGGAAAGGGTATTTTGCCTTTGTTGGAATATTTTGCAGGGATTCCGTCAACACTGATTAGCAGTAATTCATGCTGTAAGTGTCAGACTTTCACTTCATATATTTACAGGAGGGGTACAGTTGCTATGTCAAAAAAAGGTTTGATCAGTTTACTCTGTTTACAGCTATGTATGATGCTTTTATTACCAGTCGCTTATGCCGAAGAGAAGAAAGCACCGACGGTTGATTTAACGCCGAATGCTCAGTCTGCCATACTTATGGATGCGGATACGGGGAGCGTCATTATTGACAAGAATAAAGATGTCAAGCTTCCGCCGGCGAGTATAACCAAAATTATGACGATGCTGCTCATTATGGAAGCAATCGATCAGGGGAAAATCAAGATGGACGAGAAAGTGAGCGTTAGCGAATACGCGGCTTCTATGGGCGGTTCGCAAATATTTTTGGAACCAGGCGAAGAAATGACGGTTCAAGATATGCTAAAGGGCATTGCCATGGCATCAGGAAATGATGCATCCGTGGCAATGGCTGAGAAAATAGCCGGATCCGAAGAAAACTTTGTGCAAATGATGAATGAACGCGCACAGCAGTTAGGAATGAAGAATACTCACTTCTCCAACTGTAATGGTTTGCCTGTTGCTAATCATTACACATCGGCTAACGATATTGCGATTATGTCAAGAGAACTCCTTAAGCATGAAGGGATTACGAAATTTACAGGGGCTTATCAGGACTATTTAAGAAAAGATACAGAAAAACCTTTCTGGCTGGTAAATACGAATAAATTGGTGCGCTTCTACAGTGGTGCTGATGGTTTGAAAACAGGATATACAAGCGAGGCCAAATTTTGTTTGTCAGCTACAGCCAAGAGAGATAATTTACGGGTAATTGCCGTGGTGTTGGGTGAGCCGAACACAAAGACACGAAACGCCGAAGTAACTAAATTGTTCGATTATGCCTTTGCCCAGTTCACGAACTACCCACTATTTAAATCCGGAGATCATTTGGGGAATTTCAGTATTAATAAAGGCGAGGTTTCGACAGTTCCTCTTGTAGCGAAGCAGAATTATAGCATTTTAATGAAAAAAGGCGATGCCACGCAAAATATTCGACACGAGCTGCAGCTTACTCCAAACTTAAAAGCGCCGATTACATTGGGGCAGCCAATCGGAAAAATTATCGTTTACAATGGCGACAATGTGCTGGCCGAATACCCTTTGGAGTCTCCGATTGCTGTGAAAAAAGCGACCTGGTGGAAGCTGTTTAAGCGAACTACCTCCAATCTATTCCATACAGACCAATCGTGAGAAAAGGCGAATAATCGCAGTTTTCTTCTACTTTTAGCGGTTTTCTTCTAGTTTTGTCGGGTGGCAGGAAATTCCAACTCGGTTGTAGAAACTTATGTTTCATGACTGGGAAGGAGTGAACATGTTGAGTTTGCAAATTGAATTCGAGCAAGGCCGAAGAGCGCTGATTGTTAGATTGAAAGGCGAGCTGGATCATCATACCGCTGACATTGTGAAGGCGAGGATGGAGGATGCGATTGCCAAAGGACATACGAACCATTTGATTCTTAGCTTAAAGGATCTTTCCTTCATGGACAGCTCAGGTCTGGGCGTAATTCTCGGCCGATATAAGCAAATTACAAGCAAGGGCGGCAAAATGGTTGTTTGCGACGTTACCCCTGCTGTATACCGCTTGTTCGAACTGTCCGGTATGTTCAAGATCGTATCCATTCAGGATAATGAACGAAATGCAGTCTCCAGTTTGGAGGTTGCCCTATGAGTGATCGTAACTTTATGTCGCTGCAGTTCGCCAGCCGCTCCGAGAATGAGGCTTTCGCCCGTGTTGCTGTAGCCGCCTTCGTATCACAGTTGGATCCGACACTGAATGAATTGACGGATATCAAAACAGTTGTATCCGAAGCGGTGACGAATTCGATCATACATGGCTATAACAACAAAACGGATGGAGTTATTACCATATCTACTCAAATTGAAGATGACGTGGTTCACATTACGATCGAAGATAACGGTTTGGGTATCGAAGATTTGGAACAAGCAAAGCAGCCTCTCTATACCTCTAAACCTGAGTTGGAACGTTCGGGAATGGGATTCACGATTATGGAAAATTTCATGGATGAAGTGGAAGTTGTGACGGCCGTTGGAATCGGAACCAAAATAAAAATGTTGAAGCGAATTGAATCTAAAAAAGCTTTATACAATTAGGGGTTTGATCTATGGATGTCGATCTGAAACATGCTTCTCATAGTTATTTAGACGATACTGAAGTCAAACGGTTAATCGCCCTCAGTCAATCCGGAGATCAACTTGCTAGAGAAACACTTGTCAGCTGCAACATTCGTCTGGTTTGGTCTGTGGTTCAGCGTTTCTTGAACCGAGGATACGAAGCCGAAGATTTGTTCCAGATCGGTTGTATCGGACTACTGAAGTCCGTCGACAAATTCGATCTATCTTATGATGTTAAATTTTCTACGTATGCGGTGCCTATGATCATTGGCGAAATTCAACGCTTTCTGCGTGATGACGGCACCCTTAAAGTAAGCCGTTCTCTCAAGGAGCTAGCCAATAAAATTCGCAAGACGAAGGATGAGCTATCGAAACGGCTCGGCAGACTTCCGACGATCAAAGAGGTTGCCGAGGAACTTATGATAACAGCGGAGGAAGTTGTCTTTGCGCAAGAGGCAAACAAGCCTCTGTCATCCATTCACGAGACTGTCTTCGAGAACGATGGGGACCCCATTACGCTGATGGACCAAATATCCGACGAGTCGGGGGAGAAGTGGTTCGAGAAGCTCGCCCTGAACGAAGCTATCGGTACCCTCTCCGAGCGCGAGCGGTTGATTGTTTACTTGCGCTACTTCCGAGATCAGACGCAGTCCGAAGTCGCCAACAGGCTAGGTATATCCCAAGTGCAGGTATCGCGATTGGAAAAGAAAATTTTGCAATCGATCAAAGATCAGATTGCGTTATAAATTTTTAGACAATAACCGTCCTCCATGTGGAGGACGGTTATTTGTTTTGCAAGCTAACCTTTGGAATGTAAGAAGGGCGTTGTTAAGCTTTTTTCTTTAGTTTGCTCATAATTTGCCCATATTGTGGAAATAGTAACAAATGGTCATAACGACCCGATAGCAATCAGGACTAGTTACGAAGAGAAGGAGGAGGTTCATATGCAATATCAACTTCAAGGCTTAACGGCAAAAGAGCTGGCGTATATCACGGATTCCATGACCAATGAAGACTTATTAATGAAACAAAACGCCACCGCGGCAAGTACATCTCAACACCCGGTGTTCCAACAGCTTTGTTTGGATCACATCAATTTGCATCATCAGCACTATCACGCCCTTAAAAGTGCCTTACAGCAGCATGTGCAGTTAGCGCCAACGCAACCGCAGCAATAGGCTTTAATCACACTTACATAGAAAGCTAAGGAGGAATATGTATGAATCAATGGTCGTCCATGCAGCAACAAGGCCAGACTCAATTGCCTGAGAAGGATTTACTTCATACCCTATTGAATGATTCGAAGCGTACCGCAAGGGAATACACGACAGCTGCAACGGAAGCGAATTGTCAGCATGTTCGTCAACTGTTTACGAACCTGCTCCAGAGTACACTAAACGCACAGGCGAACCTGTATCATCACATGCAGCAGCATAATCTATACACACCATCCTCACCGGTGCTGCGGCAAGAAATTGAGAAACAAATCCAACAGTATAGTCAAAGTGAGCAGGATACGCATCAATTTCTACAACAGCAGCCGACCCCTGCACATTTGAACCAACAACCTTATTATCAATCACAGCCTTCGTCCTATATGTAAAGTGAGTAAAAGCCGCCACTAAGCCTCGCATAGAGGAGTATGGCGGCTTTTTTAAGCAGATAAGAATGTATATGTCTATACATTTGCTTCGCATCTACCTTGTCAAACTCGCTCGTCCATGAAGGACGACGAAGTCGTTTATCCTTGCAGGCATCCACCGTGTTTATCGGACGGAAGATCTTTCGTCGAAATAAAATCTTATGCAGTACAAACCGCATAGTCCTACAATCGCATATACAATCCGACTTAGACCCGAGGATGCCCGATGAGAATCTCCCCCCAATAAAGCAGAAACTAAATCCCACTCGAAAAGCCCAACCAAGAGCCAATTCAGCGCGCCAATAATGACAAGTGTTAACGCTAATTTCGCCATGTTATCACCTTCTTTATATGGAATAAGTTATTGTTATTCAATCTTACTATGCCAAGTCGGAGACACCTTTATTCCTGGAGAATTTACCAAAGAAGAAGGTGTTTATCGAGCTGAAAGATTTTGCATACTACCCCTATAAAAGGGGATAAGCATTTAACTTTCCAAACGATCGTAGAAAATAGTGCTTGCACCGAGATTGCCAAAAAGGAGTGAGACGATGGTCAATCCAGAAACTCCCTGTTTGTATATTCGACTGCGCCGCAGAGCCCGCATCCGTAAAGGAAGTGTTGTGCATTTATGCCATATCGCGCAAATTATCGTGGAGCCGGAATATGAGGAATCGTTAAAAAAGCTTATCATTCATCAGCCTAGGCAGGAGGATGGCAATCGTGTTCTGATTGATATGATGCTTATTGTCCGTAAAGTGAAACAGGCGTACCCGGAGCTGCAAATCGAACATTTTGGGGAGCCTCATGTGTTGATAGAAATTTTTACGAATAATAAAAAAGCAAGCCCCATCCTGATTGGTTTGGTTTGGCTGCTTTTGTTTATTGGATCTGGACTGGCGATTATGAATTTTCATGCGGATGTTTCCATGCTGCAAGTCCACCAACGGATATATGAACTCATGACAGGGAAAAAAGTGGAGCGTCCACTTTTTTTGCAAATTCCATACTCGCTGGGCATTGGTGTCGGTATGGTCATATTTTTCAATCATTTATTTAAGAAAAAATTCAACGAGGAACCAAGTCCATTGGAAGTTGAAATGTTCATGTATCAGGAAAATCTTAACCATTATGTAATTACGGAAGAGTATACCAAAATTCATGAGGGAAGAGATGAGAAATGATGGCTTTTCTTGGGGGAAACCTACTGGCAGCATTTGTTGGACTTGCAGGTGGAATTGCTGTAGGCAGTGGGATGGTTGCTTTTCTTGTCGTACTGGATATAATCCCAAGACTGGCACAAATCACGCGCTCCTTCTCTCATATCCACTCGTATGAAGCCGCTGTCGTTGCGGGCTCTCTTATTTTTACTTGGGTTGATTTCGGTGAGGGCAAGCTGCATCTCAATCCGATGGGAACAGCCTTGGTTGGGGTATTCGCGGGTTGCTTCGTCGGTATGCTGGCAGCCGCGTTAACAGAGATCATTAACGTGCTGCCGATCCTTGCCAAACGGGTAGGGATGGGTTCCTATATGATTTTGCTGCTAATGGCCATGATATTCGGCAAAGTGTTTGGTTCCCTTTTTGAATGGCTATTTTATTAATTTCGTGGTTGGAGGCATCAGAAAATGAAGATCATTGTGAGGAAAGTCAAAACAAATGATAAGAATGAACCCAAAAAACCGGGTGATCAAACGGACAAGCTAGCTATCGATGAGAAAGGAAATCTATCCCCATACAACCCGGAAAGGGACATGACCGAAGAAGAAAAGGCGCTTAAGATCCAGGAAAACATTCCCAAAACAATTAAAGAAGTTCAACGGGTGTTGGAAGAACGTGTTGGACTGAATCGCAGCTTTGATCTTATTCTCAGACAGATGGTCTATGGTTCTAAGCGAGTAGGTATTTTCTACTGCAATGGATTTGCGAAGGATACGGTTCTTACCGATATTATTACTAGACTTACCTATGCAGACAAAGAAGATGTTGATTACCACACGTTAGAAACGTTCATGGAGAAATTGATTCCGCATATTCAAGTCAAATCCTATAAGAAAATGTCCGAAGTTGTGGGTCAAGTCTTGATGGGTGGAACAGCTTTCTTCATCGAAGGCGAAACAGCAGCGATTACGATTGACGTTAAAAGCTATCCTGTTCGTTCCATTGCCGAACCAGATTTGGAGCGGGTCGTACGCGGATCTAGAGATGGATTTGTTGAAACCTTATTAACGAATATTACCTTAGTTAGAAGACGAATACGTGATGAACGTTTCAAGCTTGAGATTACCCAGATCGGAAAAAGGACCAAAACGGATGTATGCATCGGTTACATCAATGACATTGCGGACGCAGATCTTGTGGAAGCGGTGAAAGAAAAAATCAAAAAGGTTCAGATGGATGGGCTGCCGCTTGCTGAAAAACAGTTGGAGGAAGCGATTATCAATAAAGGTTGGAATCCATATCCGATGGTTCGATATTCGGAGAGGCCCGATGTTGTTTCTTCACATTTGTTGGAGGGACATGTCTGTATTTTTGTGGATACTTCACCAAGTGTCATGATCTTACCAACGACTTTTTTTCATCATGTGCAGCACGCAGAGGAATATAGGCAAACCCCATTTATTGGCACCTATTTGCGATGGGTACGTTTTGCAGGCATCATGGCATCGCTGTTTCTGCTTCCGTTGTGGTTTCTCATGGTCATGCAGCCTGATTTGAAGCCTGCTGGGTTAGAGTTTCTGGGTCCGCAGAAAGAGGGTACGTTACCCTTGCTCGTACAATTTCTGCTAGCCGATATTGGCATCGATCTGATGCGGATGGCAGCTGTTCATACGCCTACTCCTCTAGCAACGGCAATGGGGCTGGTTGCAGCTATATTAATTGGGGATATCGCGGTCAAAACTGGGTTGTTCATTAACGAGGTGATTTTGTATTTGGCGCTAGCCTCAATAGGCATGTTTGCTACACCGAGTTACGAATTGGGATTGGCTAATCGGATAACAAGATTGATTCTGCTAATCGCGGTGGCTATCTTTCATGTACCTGGTTTAATCATCGGGACAACAGCATGGATCATCATTTGGCGACACGCAGTTCTTTCAATGCCCCTTACATGTGGCCGTTTATTCCGTTTAATGCCAAAGGGTTTTTCGCCATTCTGGTTCGGCGCCCCGTACTTGCTGGGAAAACGCGTCTCAGCATCACGAAACCCATTGACGGCACACGCCAGCCTAAGTCCTAAATACCCAAAAAAGGGCAAGAGAATTTCTTGTCCTTTTTTGTTTTTCTGTCGAAGCGTGTATTGTCAAAAGCGCTTTCTATATGGTACTTTAAGTAGTAATGCGCATAGCCCGCTTAAGCGGAAAATGACAAGATAATGGTTCAGGGAGAGGGGAAACCAAGCTATGTATTTACATGGTACCAGTAAAATAAATGATCAAGGCCACCTCGAAATCGGTGGTGTCGACGCAACGCAGTTGGTTGCTGAATATGGCACCCCTTTATATGTATTTGATGAAGCGCTGGTTCGTCAGCGCTGCAGTGAATTCGTTCAGGCGTTCAAGGCTTCCGAATTGAAATTCCAAGTCGCTTATGCGAGCAAAGCATTTTGTGTAATGGCTATGTGCCGTATCGTCGATGAAGAGGGGATGTCCCTCGATGTCGTTTCCGATGGGGAGTTGTATACAGCGCTGCAAGCAGGCTTCCCTGCTGAGCGTATTCATTTCCATGGCAACAACAAAACAATCGATGAAATCGAAATGGCGATTGATGCTAAAATCGGCTGTTTCGTTGTAGATAACTTTATTGAGCTTCAAATGTTGAATGCCATCGCTGCTGAAAAAAACCAAAAAGTGAAAATCTTACTGCGTATTACGCCGGGTGTTGAGGCGCATACACATGAATATATTTCCACAGGGCAAACCGATTCCAAATTTGGTTTCGACTTGGGTAATGGTTCGGCGCTCCGCGCGATTCAAGAAGCTTCCCAGTTGGCGAACCTGGAAATCTTGGGCGTTCACTCCCACATTGGTTCACAAATTTTTGAAGTTGAAGGTTTCCGTATGGCTGCTGAGAAAGTAGCTGGATTTGCTGTGCAAGTTCGTAAAGAAACGAATGTTACATTCCAAGTCATTAACCTTGGCGGTGGTTTCGGTATCCGTTACGCGGAAGGCGATACACCGCTTCCGGTATCCGTTTATGTAAAAGCGATCACGGACGCGATCAAAGACAATTTCGGCAGCAATGATTACCCATTGCCGGAAATTTGGGTTGAGCCAGGCCGCAGTATCGTGGGCGACGCAGGAACGACTCTTTACAGCGTAGGAACGACCAAAGACATCCCGGGTGTTCGTAAATATGTAGCGGTTGATGGCGGGATGACAGATAACCCACGCCCAGCCTTATATGATTCCAAATATGAAGCTTTGCTTGCTAACCGAGCAACTGAGCAAGCGGAAGAGATCGTCTCCATCGCGGGCAAATGCTGCGAAAGCGGCGATATGCTGATCTGGGATCTAAACTTGCCGAAAGTAAATGCCGGCGATGTCCTGGCTGTATCTTGCACAGGCGCATATAACTACGCAATGGCTAGCAATTACAATCGTATTCGACGTCCAGGTGTTGTATTCGTAAAAGATGGGCAAAGTGATCTCGTCGTGAAACGCGAATCTTTTGATAACATCGTAGGGAATGACTTGATCCCGGCTAGAATGCAACAAGTGGCTCAAAAGGTTTAATATAAAGCAATGTTTCGACGCAATTTGTGAAATAGTTTTATTCATAGTAGAATAAGTGCATATTGTCTAAAGGAGTGGACCAAACATGGCCAAACAAGCACACATTAAACTCGCAGGTGGCGGAGAAGTTGTTATCGATCTATTCGAGAACGATGCTCCTAATACCGTTGCCAACTTTGAAAAATTAGCTAACTCTGGTTTTTATAACGGTCTTGTTTTTCACCGCGTAATTCCAGGTTTCGTTGCTCAAGGCGGTTGCCCATCAGGTTCAGGAACAGGTGGCCCAGGCTACCAAATCAACTGTGAAATCAACCCAAACAAACATGAGCGCGGCTCACTGGCTATGGCTCATGCAGGTAGAAACACAGGCGGAAGCCAATTCTATATTGCCTATCAACCACAACCGCATTTGGATGGACAACATACCGTTTTCGGAAAAGTATCCAAAGGCATGGAGTTTGTTGATGGTTTTAAAGGTAAAGATTTGATGGAAAAAGTGGAAGTTGTAGAAGTTTAATTTTGAGATGAAGGAAAGAGCCTATTGACGATTTTCGTCAACAGGTTCTTTTTTTTCAAAATTATAGAAAGTATAAGTTTTCAGGAGAGGACTGAAGGGTTACACTTTTCTAACTAATTTACATGTAGTATACGGGCTAAGCGGATGCTTAACCCGATTTTTTGTTGAAAATGAGGAGTTAAACTACTCTAGCAGATTTTTGCGATGAGCGTAATCATGGCTAGCTACTCTAATTATGAAGAATCACTGGGTATCGAAAGTCTCGGCTGCCTGTGATTATTCTGCTTATGATGCAGGGAGATGGTTAGCTAGCTTCTAAGCGTTTTATTCAACTCCGAAAGTGCTTAAGGCGTCGGGTTCAGCTTTCAACATTTTGAGAGCCTCTGATTTTTGATGGGGACACCTAAGGAACTCAGTAAGCCTTATTTGATCAAAATACAAAGAGTTATCGTTTTAACGAACTCCAGACGCATTATTTTAAGTAAAAGTTTTTCAATTCACTACTTATTGACTCCATAACGTCGCTTCAGTTCGTTAGATGAATGGATAGGTTCATTTCTCATCAATAAGAACTCTAGGGTGGCTGTCGATTCATTGTAGATATCTCAGTCCCCAAAACTACTGTTGCGAATAGATCAAATACTACGAAAAATTCAATACTTTAACTGGTTTTCTCCCAA
>NZ_VRTT01000024.1 GCF_008017805.1 Paenibacillus sp. N3.4
GGTATGCATTTTAACGCTATTTTGCGTTTTGCTGCAGTATCCCCACTGACCGTGAAAGTCAGGCAAAGAGATGGTGGTGGAGTCGATTATTGTTAGCTTTTTTAAGTCGTGTACATGGTGGGATGATTCTTGCAAAGCTTGCCCAATACGCCGATTGATTTCTTGAAAAGCATACTGTAGCAAAAACGTAGGCAACTCGTTTAATTTGCGCGAGAAACGTGAGGCGCTAATCGACTTTGTTCCTACAAGAGCCTGCAAATTTTCGTTTGAGCGCAAATGCTCTTCAATGGCAGCAGGCTCTTCACGCCTAGCTAATTGAGCTTCGATGAAAAGCAGGATGGCACCTCGAACGGTAAGTTTCTGAGTCCGATAATCCAATATATCGCAGATTACTTCTGGTAAATCTAACAATTGAAGACATTGACTAATGACAGTATTTTCTGGTACGATACCCATGCGATTCTCCTTTTGATGAGGAATGGGTAACATGCCTATTCCTTAACATTAGGGGATTTTTTTATGTCTTACCAGAGAAAAACGACCACTATATTCATAATTTGGTAAATTATTAAATTTATTATTTTCATGTCAGGTTTGGTGCAAGGCTAGTGGGAGAACGGCGGTATGCTGAGCTGTAACGCTGATTTTCAGCGTTTCGGAAGGCGAGAGTCCCGTCAGCGGCGCTGTAAGCACGAAAATTGTGCTTACAGCGAAGGAAAGGGAGAGAAAAGCGGCTATACAAAAAGATGCCAAAGCATATGAGTGGCTAGTAGGCGTAACTATAGCTGCTTATGACGGAAGCACCGTTGGCTATATCATTGATATGACTGTTGCTACGAATACTCGACAATTGCTTCTGCTGCGCTTTTGCCAGCCATATAACCTGTTGAGAAAGCGGCAGTTATGTTATACCCCCCGGTATAGCCATGAATATCGAGGATTTCGCCGCAGAAGTATAGGCCATGAACCAGCTTGGATTGCATCGTGCTTGGGTCGATTTCCTTGAGATGAACGCCACCGCCTGTGACGAACGCTTCCTCTAAAGAGAGAGTTCCTTGGATGACCACAGGGAAGGCTTTCAGCAGCTTGCAGAGCTCCAGCCAATTCTGCTTGGGAATGTTGTCGTAGGTGAGCTGATCATCCAAGGCTGACTTCTCCAATAGGATAGGGATGAGACGCTCAGATAGAATGCTTTTGAGCACATTTTTAATGGCTTTCTTAGCCTCTGACTTGACGAGAGCCATGGTTTGATGGACCAACTCGTCCATGCTTTGATCAGGAAAAAGGTCTATCGTGACAAGCGCTTGCTTACGCTCTGATTTGGCGATCTCTTTTACAACGAATTGACTGCAGCGCAGAGCAATCGGACCTGATAAGCCGAAATGAGTGAACAGCATATCGCCGCGGTGGGCGATGATGGCTTTGTTTTTGGCGTTCCACACGGTTAAGGTAACGTCACGTAAAGAAAGTCCTTGCAGGTCGCGGCTGCGAATGAAAGGCTCTTTCGATGTTAGCGGAACCTCGGTTGGGAAAAGGGGGGTGATGGTATGCCCGCCATCTTGCGCCCAAGCATAGCCGTCACCGGTTGAGCCGGTATGCGGCACGGAGCAGCCTCCGGATGCGATAATAACGGCTGCACTATGAATGGTTTCACCGGATTGCAATCGGATGCCTTGGACGCTGCCATCTCGATAGAGGACCTTGCTGACCGGACTATTGGTCCTGATGTCTACACCCTGTTTACGCACTTGTCCGATAAGCGCATCGACAACGGTCTTTGCTTTATCGCTTACGGGGAACATCCTGCCGTTATCTTCTTCCTTTAGGCGGATGCCCAGATTTTCAAAGAAATCAATAATGTTCTTATTACTGAACTGGGTAAAAGCACTGTAGAGAAAGCGCCCATTGCCAGGTATATGTTTGATGAGTTCATCCATTTCTTTGTTGTTCGTTACGTTGCATCTGCCTCCGCCGGATATGCCAAGCTTGCGCCCCAGCTTTTCACCTTTGTCAACGAGCAGAACGTTGGCACCTTCCACACTTGCGGCAATGCTCGCCATAAGTCCGGCAGAGCCTCCGCCAATTACAATGACATCATAGTTCATTCGTATAAAGCCCCTACCTATTTATTTTGTTCCATCATAGCATGCGTGATAGCCTATGCAAAGTGAACCTGAAACCGATAGTTTAACTCCTGTCGGTTTCAGCAAACGTTCAATTTACGTTCATTTGTAGTTCATGTGACTTCACTATGATGAGGGATGTATGAACATTCGGGAAGGGGATGAAGCGCACATGACCTCCCTGCGGACCCGGTGGACCTGTCGGTCCGGGTGGCGCAGATTCAACTTCATCAACGGACAAAAGCAAATTAGATACCCTGCTTAGCTTATTGAACGATGAAGATGACGATGATGATAGTAGCAGCAACAGTAGTACCTTAAGTGCAGCCAGCAAAAAACTTGCTAACAGTTTAAAGAATGTGAGCAATACGGCCAGCGAAAGCCTGGTTGTTCATGCAACTGATAATACCAGCACTGCCAAAGAAACAAGCACGGCAAGTGTAGAAACCGAGACTGCGGCGAAGTGGCAAGAGCTGCTGAAGCGTACATACAGCACGAATCATGAACTCAACTTAGAAGCAGCTTCTTTATTAAATATTCAAGTATAGTCAAAAAGCTCAAAAAGCGATAACACCTTAGGATTTTAGAATCCAGTGGTTTTATCGCTTTTTTTGTTGGAAAAGAGTGAATATTTAAAAGATACGCACAGTCTGTGGATAAGTTGTTAATAGATTATGGTTTTTTGTGGGTAAATAGGAAAGTGTCTGTGGGTAAAATTGGACTATTTGTGGATAACGTTCAGGAAACCTTATCCTGAAAATGATAGTGGTCAATGTGCAGGTCGAGCCATCTCCGACTAAGCGATGCTTCTCTACCGAAGTAGTGAAGCTCATGCTTCGATGAAAGCATGATGGCTTCGCAGACGGAGGTGCGCTTGGCTAGAAGCGCAAGTCCTTGCTCGACGCCCAGTGTGCAAAGCACTCTTGCCCAGACCTGGCACTCTACGATGTCAATACCTGCAACCGTGGACTGAACGACATCATTTGTAGGGGAAAGCCCTTTTTCCTCAAAGTGACTGTACGTCGACAAGGAGCCCTCGGGCATGGCGACAGCGCCCAGCTTAGCGTTATGATTCCACGGATTTTGGATACCGATGATCCAAGGATCTAGCTTGTCATACCCTCTTCCCCAAACGGTAATATCTCCTCCGGCCAAAATAAGACCTTGCTTGAGTTCCATCGTCTTGCGCAAATAATCAGCAAATTTTTTGACCGACCAACTGTTCTCGATCCCTTTTAAATGAATGCTTGTATGGGTAGGAAGTTTAATGGATTTCATAAGCGGATCTACTTGCCATTCTAAAGAAGAAGGCGCACTTTCCGGTGTGCTTGACATGCCATTTTGCAGGAGAGGTGTATAGATCCCGTCCGTTACGGCTTGATAAGTTTCTGCTAAAAAGAGCACTTCCAGCATGGTATTGGATACCATACAATGTTCACCAGCCAGCGTGTTCAGTAAACTGATTTCGCTATCTGCCAGCAGATGTGAGAAGCGTTTCTCGACATTATGAAACCAATCGAAGGCAATTTTTTCAATTAAAGATGTATCTTGATTCTCACAGCGGAGCAGCATTTCAATATCGGACCCCATGGTATTAAAATGAAATGTTTGCAAAGATGATGTGATAGGTTCCATAAGGTTCTCCTCTTTTCTTTCGCGACCTTAAGATGATGAACTTATTATAGAAAAGTTATCTGAGATGGAATTGATAGTTTGCTGAAAGAATACTGAAAAATAAGCATTTTTGTAAGCCATTCGTAAACCTCAACAGATGTTTCGCTGATTCAGCAAGACCTCAGAAAGCTTTCGTAAAATGCTCAGTAGGCATTCAGCTTAGATTCAGGATGGGTGGATAAAGTGTTTGGTAAGCGAAGGAGGTAAACACCTCCGACCACTGAACCTATAAAACTGAACCTATAAAGGGGCGTGCATAATAAGATGTCTAAACCGAAAAGAAAAAGAATCGACTTTATCCTCGTTGCTATAGCCTTACTGGCAGCTATCCTAAATATGTACGGCATTTGGAAAGATCAAACTGTAAATGGCTACTACACCGCGGCAGTAACGAGTATGCTGCAAAACTTTCATAACTTCTTTTTTGCTTCATTTGACCAGCTGGTTATGTGACGGTAGATAAACCGCCGGTTACATTCTGGGTTCAGACCCTTAGTGCATATGTATTCGGCGTGCATGGTTGGAGCGTCATTCTGCCGCAAGCATTAGCGGGTGTTGGCTCCGTGTTACTTATGTACTTCCTGATCAAGCCTACCTTTGGCAAAACGTCAGCTAGACTGGCAAGCTTAGCCTTTGCTTGTACCCCTATTGCCGCGGCTGTGAGCCGCACGAATAATGTGGACAGCATGCTCGTATTTACCCTTGTGCTTGCCACATGGATGCTCTTCCGAGGGATTCGCGGCAGCAAGTGGGGGTGGGTTGCAGCGGCCTTTGGCATGATTGGTGTTGCGTTTAATATGAAAATGCTGCAGGCCTATATGGTTATTCCGGCTTTTTATTTGTTCTACTTATTTGCAAGTAAGGTGAATTGGAAAAGTAAGCTGAAAGTGCTGGCAGGTTCCACGGCTGTTCTTATCGTCCTTTCGTTATCTTGGGCTGTTATTGTAGATTCTATTCCGCAGGACAAACGTCCTTATATGGGCAGCAGCCAGACAAATTCCGTTTTGGAGCTAGCCTTTGGCTATAATGGTGTATCCCGTTTAACAGGCGATAAAGGCCAAGGCGGTGGCGCCAGACCTAACAGCAGTCAAATGCAGCAAGAGGACAGCCGTGATGGCCATTCTGTGAGTAGGATTACGGATAGCAACGAAGTCGTTCCAAATAGTACGAATGATGATGGAGCCAATATCGTTCAGGAAGATGGAAGCAAAAGTGATGGCACGAATACGGTGCAGGGAGGTCAAACGGGATTTGCCGGAAAAGGGCAAGCTCCTCCGGATGATGGTCTACGCGGTAGATTTGGTGATGATGGCCAAGGGGGTCGGCCCGGAGGGCAAGGCGTCGGAGGTGCTTTCAACACAGGCACAGCAGGTCCGTTAAGACTGTTCCAATCCGCTCTATCTGGTCAAATTTCTTGGCTTCTCCCTTTCGCGGTGTTAGGCGCGTTAGCGCTCCTAATGGGAATACGCAGGAAAACGAAGCTCACGGATAAACAGTTCGAAACCCTATTTTGGATAGCATGGCTGCTTCCTGCGGCGGCGTTCTTCAGTGTTGCCGGATTTTTTCACCAATACTATTTAATTATGTTGGCAGCGCCGATTGCAGCTCTCGTTGGAGCGGGTTGGACCGAGCTATGGCATCTTTATCAGGACAGAACGAGCTGGAGAAAATGGCTGCTGCCTGCGGCAGTTGCGATTACGACAGCTTTTGAAGTCTATATTCTTACACCATATAACGGAACGATCGGTTCTGGATGGGCAATTGGAGTTGGCGCAGCCGGAGCGGTGGCGACACTTATTCTAGTGATTGCTGCTAAGAAGCAAAAACTTGCTCATATGGCCGCAATCCTTGGCATATTGGCCTTGCTGGCGGCGCCGCTCTATTGGGCAGCGACTCCCCTGCTGTATGGTGGCAACAGCATGCTGCCTGAGGCGGGACCTAACCTGAAACAAAGTCCAGGCGGCGGTTTTTCTCGGATGGGAGGGTCGAGTGAAGTCAATAGCCAATTACTCGATTATGTAACGAAAAATAACACAGGTGAGACGTATTTGTTCGGCGTTTCCAGGGCAACAGAAGCTTCCTCATATATTATACAAACGGGTAAAGCCGTGATGGCCATGGGCGGATTCTCAGGCTCAGACCCGATCCTCACCGTAGATAAGCTGAAGCAGATGGTTGCCAATAAAGAAATTAAGTTTTTCCTTATTTCTTCTGGTGGCTTTGGCGGGGGAGGTGGCGGAACCAGCTCAGAAGTGACCACTTGGATTAAGGAGCACAGTACAGAAGTTCCGAAGACCGAATATCAGTCAACGACGACCCAATTGTCTCAAGGCGATCAGATGGTCCAGGAACAAACGCAAGATTATTCCGTTCAGCAGGAAACTGCGAAACAAGCGAATGATGGGCAAAATCAAGATGGCAGACGTATGGATGGCGGTCAAGATGGCCAAGGTCAAGGTAGTCCAATGGGCGGCGGTATGGGTGGTTCCAATACGTTATATGTCATCAACTATGATTCCTTATAAAAACTGAAGGAGGAAACCAACTATGATCGAACATGTGCGTTACTCTATCGTCGTTCCCGTTTTTAACGAAGAAGCCGTCATTACTCAAACCTATTTACGCCTTAAAGAAGTCATGAACCAAACGGAAGCGGCCTATGAACTGCTGTTCATCAATGATGGCAGTCGTGACAATACGGCAGCGATGATACAAGGCTTTAGCGAGAATGATGAATGCGTTAAACTCATTAACTTCTCCCGTAACTTCGGTCATCAGATTGCAATCACAGCAGGCATGGATTATGCCAGTGGAGATGCCGTCGTCGTCATCGACGCCGATCTCCAAGATCCACCTGAGCTTATTTTGGAAATGATTGCAAAGTGGAAAGAAGGCTACGATGTTGTTTACGCCAAGCGGATGAAGCGAATGGGGGAAACCTTCTTCAAAAAACAGACGGCTCACCTGTTCTACCGCATCCTGCGAGCTTCAACAGATATCGCTATTCCGGTCGATACCGGAGATTTTCGCCTCATGGATCGCAAGGTTTGTGGCGAGATGCGCCGCTTAACGGAAAAAAATCGCTTCGTCCGCGGCCTCGTTTCCTGGGTTGGTTTTCGCCAAACAGCCGTTGAATATGTGCGAGATGAGCGTGCGGCTGGGGAAACCAAGTATCCCTTGAAGAAAATGCTCAAGCTGAGCATGGACGGCATTACCTCTTTTTCCATTAAACCTTTGAAATTGGCTACCTATCTCGGAGGCGCACTCTCCGTATCTGGCTTTGCGTATCTGTTGGTTGTACTATATCTAAAGCTTTTTACCGATACCGCCGTTGCCGGTTGGAATGCCATAGCGATTATTCAACTGTTCTTTAGTGGATTTATTCTTATTATTCTTGGTGTGGTCGGTGAGTACATCGGACGTATTTATGATGAATCCAAAGGCCGCCCTCTCTATATCGTTCGCGACTGTCATGGCATGAAGAAGAAAGAACGCAGAATCAGAACGATCGTTTAAACAACATTTAAAATGGATAGGAGTGGTAGAAAATGAGAATTCGCAAAGCAGTAATACCAGCAGCAGGACTAGGGACAAGAATATTACCCGCAACGAAAGCACAGCCGAAAGAAATGCTGCCGATCGTCGACAAACCGGCCATTCAATATATCGTTGAAGAAGCTGTGCAAGCCGGGATAGAGACGATCCTCATTGTCACAGGACGCAACAAGAAATCGATTGAAGATCACTTTGATAAATCTGTGGAACTGGAACAGACACTGTTTGAAAAAGAAAAATTAGAGCTGCTTAGGGAAATTCAAGACATTTCAAATATGGCTAATATCCATTTCATCCGGCAAAAAGAACCGCTAGGTCTGGGACATGCGATTCTGTGCGCCGAATCTTTTATTGGAGATGAGCCTTTCGCTGTTCTGCTGGGAGACGACATTATGAACTCCGAAACTTCTGCTTTATTAGAAATGATGGAGGTCTTTGAATCCACGAACAAACAGGTCGTAGGCGTACAGCAAGTCCCTCCGGCAGACGTTAGCAAATACGGCATTATCGCCGCAGGCGCTTCGTATAATCGTACCTATCAGGTCAGTGACTTGGTGGAAAAACCGGCTGCGAACCAAGCGCCTTCGAACATGGCGATTATGGGACGATATATTTTGAAACCAAGCATTTTTGAAGTCCTGCACACCATTGAACGTGGAGCAGGGAATGAATATCAGCTGACGGATGCGCTGCGCAAGATGTGCTTGCAGGAAGGCTTAATGGCCCTTGAGCTCACAGGAGATCGCTATGATATCGGGGATAAATTCGGCTACATGAAAGCCATCGTCGAGCTGGGACTGCAACGAGAGGAGCTTCGTCCACAGCTGCTTGCTTATTTGGATATGCTGGTACAGAAGGAGCTGGGAAAGGAGAAACGCAGACGCCGTGTGGTGTAGATGAGGGGGTTAGGGAGCCGTGTCCGTTATGGATACGGCTTTTAGCTAGGGATTCGGGTTACTACCCACCCCATAGAAAAACAAATGAACCATCTCCTCAATTAACATGTCCATATTTCCGTGCTCTTCCGCATAATCCAACATCGTATCCGCCTGATTCGTCAACATTTGCATATACATCATGATGGTGTTCGTGGAAAGTGCCTTGGATATCTCACCATTTTTCTTGCCGTCTTCAATGAGCCGCATCACGAGTGGAATGCCCTTGGCCATGTATTCCTCTTTAACGAACCGTACCATCTCGGGATCATCCCGCCAGAGCTGCTTCATGACCTGAGGATCGAAGGTTTTGGACGATTTTTTTTTCTGGAAAACGATATATTCAACCTTCTCCTTCAGCGAGTGTTCCCCTGCCAGAAACGTCTCAAACTCCTTTATAGCCGTCCACATATAGTCTTTGAATACTTCCCGAACCAAAGCTTCTTTGCTGCCAAAATAGTTATAGATCGTCACCTGCGACACACTTGCTGCCTCAGCAATGTCAGCTATCCGAAGTTTACTTGGATCGGACGTTTTTAGCAGGTCCAAGGTGGAGCGCATGATTTTTTCTTTTTTTTGTTGAGCTCTTTTTTCGAAGCCATTCATTCGTATCACCCGTTTTTTAGGAATAATGAAATTATAGCATAAATATATTTCAAAAGTATTGACGGCATGAACATTCAGGCGTAACATGAGTTTTGAAATGATATATAACTAATATTTCATAACTTTTTTCCTTGGAGGTGGCCTCGCATGTTGACCGTTCAGCATCTAACTAAAACATTCCCGAACGGAAAAGGGATTTTCGACGTATCGTTTTCGGTCAAGAGAGGGGAAGTGTTCGGCTTTCTGGGTCCGAACGGAGCCGGCAAATCGACCACGATCCGGCACATTATGGGGTTTATGAAACCGGATAAGGGATCGGTGAATGTTAACGGGCTGGATACCTGGGTCAAACAGGGAACGGTACAGCGGTATATCGGCTATTTACCGGGGGAAATTGCGTTTATTGAAGGGATGACAGGAAAGTCGTTTCTGGATTTTATGGCTGAAATGCAAGGAATGAAGCAATCATCGCGGCGGGATGAACTGATCGATCGCTTCCAATTCGACGTCCGGACACCGATCCGCAAAATGTCCAAGGGTATGAAGCAGAAGGTCGGCATTGTCGCCGCTTTCATGCATCAGCCGGAAGTTATCATCCTGGACGAACCAACCTCGGGGTTGGATCCGCTCATGCAGAAGGTGTTTATTGATTTGGTGCTGGAGGAGAAAAATCGGGGAACCACGTTCCTGATGTCATCCCACAGCTTTCCTGAGATTGAACGGACATGTGACCGAGCGGCTATTATAAAGGATGGCGTCATTCTTACCGTTAAAGACATCCACGAGTTGCAATCGATGCAGCGGAAGCTGTTCGAAGTGACGTTCGAACGTGTGGAGGATGCGGAAGCATTCGGTCTGACTTCCGGCATAACGGTCGATTCCCGTGAAGGCAATCGAGTACGAGTTGCTGTGCAGGGAGAGTACGCTCGATTTCTATCAGAAACCTCCAAGTACCCCGTCCGTAACCTGGACGTGTTCACGCAGAGCCTCGAAGATGTGTTCATGAACTATTACGATCGGAAGGGGACCTTACAATGAATTCCGCTCTCTATAAACATATGATGAAGATTCATATCAAGGGAATGATGAACTATGCTTGCGGATCTGCCTTTTATATCTTGCTCATGTTCTGGCTGTTTCCAAGCTTTGCGGGAAATAATGCGGCTCTGGATGAGTTGATCAAATCCTTGCCTCAGGGCATGACGAATGCGTTCAATCTCGGCAGCGGATTTGGCACCGTGGAGGCATTTATCTCAGGCGAATACTATGGCCTGTTGTTAGTACTGATTGTTTCGATTTTTTGTATTCTGTACACCACGCAGCTAATGGCGAAGCTGGTAGACCAGGGCTCGATGGCGTATTTACTGGCGACGCCCACCACCCGCAGCAAAGTGGCAATGACACAAGCAGCCGTTTTTGTGACGGGACTTTTGGCGATCATGGCGGTTACAACGTTGTGTGGGTATGTGGGATATGCGCTGTTTATCGGAGATTTGAGCAACTTTCACGGAGGGGCATTCCTGCGGATGAACGTAGCGGCTTTACTGCTATTCTTCGCCGTAGGCGGAATCGCCTTTCTCGTTTCTACTTTGGCCAATGATGAGAAGAAGGCGCTAGGGATTTCAGCTGTGCTGACCTTCGGTTTTTTTAGTCTGGATTTTCTCGGGAAACTGAGCGACAAGATCGATTGGTTGCGGCACCTGACATACTTCTCCCTCTATGATCCAAGCGGCATTATTGGTGGCCGTTCCGAAACGGCACTGGCATGGTCCGTGTTGATTATCATTGGGGTTGCGACCTTTGCCGCGGGAATCACGCTGTTCCGCAAACGTGATTTGCCGTTATAAGTTCTTTGAATAGCAGTAGAAAGGTTTGTAAAAAAGCACTCAAACGGTGCTTTTTTTTATTGCCCATAGGAATGATGAGAAGATTGTAGGATCTGATAGGTAGAAGAAGATACTTTATCTTGACAAAATGAATTAACACAAGTTAAAATATGTATGTAAGTTAAAACATGATCGTAGGTGTAGATATTTTGAATTATTCAGATATTCCCTTAAGGGAATTAAAAAAGGCTAAAACTAAAGTGGCCTTGTATGAAGCCTGTTTATCTCTAATGGGCGATAAGATATTCCGAGAAGTGATGCTCGATGATATTTGCCGGAAAGCGGAAGTATCGCGGGTTACCTTCTTTAATTTTTTTCAAAGAAAGGAGGATCTGCTCGTTTACTTTATGCGTGTTTGGTTAACCGAACGGATCATCGAGATCGCAGCAGAACAAAAAAGAGGATTCTCCGCTGTTAGGCATCTCTTGAATAAAGTTGCGCAGCAGTCTGAAGAAAAAAAAGGACTAATGCCCAGCTTAATATCATCTCTGGTAGAAATGAATATGCATCCTTGCATGCCGGAATTGAGTGAAGCAGAGGTTAGGCTTCTTTTCCCGGGCGATGAGGAAATCGGAGCTCAAACTCCTGACATGTTTGAACTTTTCCAGCGATGTATGTCGGAAGCGGTTATGGATGGAGAACTCAGGGAGGAATTTACGGTCGAAACGGCAGTAAAGGTATTGTTTACCGTGTTTTACGGGGCATTTTTGACGGCTCAGTTGTATGCTTCCTCTGATATTGCGGATTTTTATGAAACCCATCTTCAGTTGCTGTTAAAAAAGTAAAGGAGCGTTTCGAGGATGAGCAAAGTGATACCTGGCCGATATACGGCGCAAATGGATGGATCTTTCGTTGTTTTTATGATCGGTATGCGAATTAACAAGTTATGGGCCGTACACAAGTGGTTGCCGGTATTTAAAGCGATGAACCCTATGATGCAAGAATTGTACCGTAACCCTGAGTTGGGTTTTCTGGAAGCCAGTTTTCATTTATCTTGGCGAGGGGTCTCCATCGTACAGTATTGGAAGTCGTTTGAGCAGTTGGAGCATTATGCTCGGAAAGGCGCCGTCCATCTTGAGGCATGGCGTAACTTTAATAGCAAAGTGGGTACGAGCGGGGTCGTTGGGATTTATCATGAAACGTATCTTGTCCCTGAAGATCAGTACGAATGTTTGTATAACAACATGCCTGTCTTCGGCCTGGCAAAGCAGGAAGGCACGCCCCTGCTACTGGTAAAAAAGAGACGGCAAGTCGAAGGCTTGGAAGAGATGGAGAGCCTGCTGTTCCAACGCCGACGAATCCGACATAAAATAGGCCGAACAAAAGGTAGTACGACTTTTGTTCGGCCTATTTTATGTTTGTTATTTTACAATATGGAACGTGTGATGACGACGACGGCGGAACGTGGATCTTTCTTTCCAAAACGATGCTGCCATTGGCTGGTTGGGGTAGCTGTTCCGGCGCCGGAAGCTCCCGGATGGTTAACGGCTACAAACACGGAAGCTTGATTTTCGGTAAAAGAAAGGCCGCTTAAAGCAGCTTCCGTTGGAGCAGATGCATATTGTTTCGTTTTTTGGGCGGAGCCTGTAGGATGAATGAGATAAAGTCCATTGTTTTTGAATTCCGACCATGCTCCAGTGTTCAACTGATCAGGCGAAATATCCGAAGCGACCCATAGATTGCCGTTATAGTCGAAGGCCAAACTACCGGGAGAGCTGAATCCGCTTTGCCGTCCGCCCGTAATAAACGTTTCGAAAGCGAACGTTTCTCCGATGCCTTCCTTCAATCGGATGATTTGACCATGAAGGTTACCCCGACTATCGTTTTGTGTATAAGCAATGAACACATTTTTATTCGTCGGATGAACAGTAAGCTCGGCAGGACGGTCGCAAGGAGTTGCTCCTACAATCAGCGCGGCTTCACTGGCGGCTGTCAGGACATCGCTTTGGGATTGAAATTGTTGGAGCAGCGTTTCTTTGGATTTGTACATCCGCTCAGGAACTTGATAGGTGAGGCGGTTCAATTGTTTCCGAACATGATCAATGGACAATTCGATCCAGCGACCTTGGATGAAGTCAGCGGCGAAGAGAGAGCCTTCACTCAAAGCTTAGCATTCGCCTTGCCATCGGTTTCCAACCACGCGTCCGCGCTCACGAACTTATAAACGAAGCCATCCGGTGAATCTTCACCCATGTAAACTACGACTCGGTTATCAGCAGTTAAAGTCATGGCTGCCCGGAGCGCTCCAAGCCAAAGAAGATTTGTTTGTCCGCTTCGTTCCGATCCGAACAGATGCAGAGAAACAGATAGTCGAGAAGCGGGTACTGACTGCGCAGATCGTAACTCAAGCCGCAGGAAGCGGAAAAGCAGCCCTGCTAGGGCTGCCGATGACGATTGAAACGAACTTGAAGAACCAGGAGACGAGACTGAACTTCTCGTTAAAAGGGATTAAGATTCCATCAGATCCAAAGAAAAGAAATGAGTTCTTGTCTTCGCTTGGCATATATATCGAGCACAGCGATGGAGAGAAGGAACTGCTGAAAGGCGTAATAAAATACGATGCAAAAGGGAATCCGGTAGGTATTGAAATCGTCATTACCAAATTCAGTACTTTTAGTATGATTGAGGTTCAGAAAACTACCATCGATACGCTTACGTATAAGAAATGGATAGACGGTTATCCGGACGGGACGTTTAAACCTAATCAACCGATAACACGTTCAGAGGCAGCAAGTATTTTCGTAAAAGCAATAGCGCTGCCTAAACAGTTAAACGGTTTGCAGAAGTTCAATGATGTATCAGATAATCACTGGGCGGCGGATGCCATTCATCAAGTTCAAGGCGCTGGATTGCTAAGTGGTTATCCGGACGGATCATTTAAGCCAGACACTCCGATTACAAGAGCTGAGCTTGCTGCGATAATCGTAAGGATTAGTAAGCTGAATGTGGTTGACACTGTTCAGGGCTTCACAGACACGCAAGGTCACTGGGCAGCTGGTTACATCCAGGCAGCGAAGGTTGCCGGATTGATGTCAGGTTATGAGGATGGTTCATTCCGGCCGGATCAGCAGCTGACACGTGCAGAAGCGGTAAAAGCGATCAATACACTTCTGAAGCGTCCAACACCTAATCTGGATAAGGCAGTATGGACGGATGTAACTAAAAAGGATTGGTTCTGGTTGGATGTTCAAGCAGCCTCCGAATCTTTCAGTAATTCGCGTTATGAAGACGGCAGCAGCAGCGCTGTGAACATACCGTAATAGCATATGAACTTAATGTGAATTAGAAAATCCTGCTGGGCCTAGGGCTCGGCAGGATTTTTTAGTAGGTAAGAAAGTATATGTCATACTTTTGCTTCGCATCTTTATCGGAACAAAATATTTTACGAGTCGGCCTAAAAATATTCCATTCATTTTAAGGATGGGGCTCATTATAATTTGAACTGTAGCCAAACAAACCTGACATAATCTCAAATAGGGGGAATTCATATGAAACATAAAAAGAAAATTGTTCTGCCATTATTGATAAGCAGCAGCGCGCTCGTGTTTGCGGCCTGCGGCAGCAACGGAGCTGCTCCGGCAGCAGATGGAGGGCAAAAACAGACGCAAGAGGGCGGGGCGCTGACACTCTGGATGTTCGATACGACTGATTATATCAAACCCGCTGCTGAGGCCGTAGCTAAGGAAATGAACATCAAACTGAACTACGAGTTCATCAATCCGGAAACGTATAAAACAAAGATTAAGGTAGCTGTTGCGGCCAATGAGCTGCCGGATATTTTCGGACAGTACAACGGCAGATCCGAGCGCGACCTGATCCTGAACTCGAAGACGGCTGCTCCGCTGAACGATGTGTTGAAATCGACGGGACTGGAATCCAAATATCTGGAAGGCCGGTTAATCAAGGAGGCAGATGGTAATGTTTACTCCTTGCCATACCGTCCAGAGCAGTCCGAGGTGCTGGTCTATAACAAAAAGCTCATGGCTGAACTGGGGCTCCAGGCTCCGAAAACATGGGATGAGCTGATTAACGTAATCAAGACGGCGAACGCCAAAAACATCATTCCGATTGCGCTGGGGGGAAAAGACCGTTGGCCGGGGGATTTGCTCTACAATACGTTTGTGCTGCGTGAAGACAAGGATGCATACGGCAAAGCACAGAAGGGAGAAGGCAAGTTCACGGACAAGCCATTCGTTGATGCAGCTGAGAAAGTGATCCAGTTATCCAAGGAGAAGGCGTTCCAGCCGGGATTCCTGGGGAATAGCGATCTCGAGGCCAGAGAGATGTTCTTTAGCGGCAAAGCGCTGATGGTCATGAACGGCTCGTGGGTTTTTGCCAAAGCGATTCCGGCGCTCGGGGATGACCTCGGGTATGTCAAATTCCCGCAAACCGGGGCTGCGAAAGATCCGTTCCTCTCCAATACGGGTGACAGAAACAACGCTCCATACGGGATTTTCGTCAATGCTCAATCCAAGCAGCAGCAGAAAGCCAAGGAGTTCGCGATCCGTTATTCCTTGAAAATCAACGACGAGCTCGTCAAATCCGGTCAGCCTTCGTTCGCCAATACGGATGTGAAGCCGACCCAAAAAGTGAATGACGCTTACGCCCAATACCTGGAGGATTTCAAAGGCTACAAGTTTATCCAAACGTACTGGTACGATACGATACCTGCTGCCGTAGGCGATGAATACCGCGACCTTAACCAAAAGCTGTACACGGGGACGCTCACCCCGGCCGAGTTTACCCAAAAGATGGAACAAATTATGAGAAAAAAATAAACAATTAAATAAATGAAGGTAGAGAGGCACTTATACCTCGTTGTGTAGGTGCCTCTTTCCTTTTGGTTAAAGGGTAAGGAGGAGTTTACATGGAGAAAGCTTTGTCGAACCGCTGGGTGCTAAGTTTGTTTTTGCTGCCTGGGCTACTGTTGTTTACCGTATTCTTTATTTATCCGGTTGTTCAAACCGTGTATTACAGCCTGCATAACTGGGATGGAGTTACCTCCATGAAGTTCGTAGGCCTGGACAATTACGTGAAGATGTTTACCGATGATCCCAATTTTAAGAAGGCATTTGTCAATGGATTGGTTTTTGTGTTTTTCTCCTTGATTTTTCAGCTTCCAGCTGCATTTATTCTGGCCTTGCTCGTTTCCAGGAAGGTCAAAGGCAGCAAGTGGTTCCGCAACATCTACTTCTTCCCGGTCATCATGTCCACTACAATGGTGAGCTTAATGTGGGGCAAGATGTTCGATCCGACGATCGGCTTGATCAATAGCATTCTGCGCTCGATCGGTCTGGAGTCCTGGGCTCAGCTGTGGCTGGGTGACAGCAATACCGCAATCTTCGCCGTTGCCTTCGTTCTCGTCTGGCATCATATAGGCTATCATATGCTGATCATGTATGCAGGGATTCAGAGCATTCCCGAACAGATTTACGAGGCAGCCAAGCTTGATGGCGCTTCGAATCTGCGGGTGATTTGGCATGTGACGCTTCCCTTGTTGGCGGACGTATTGAAGGTCGACGTTGTGCTTGCGGTGGTCGGTTCACTGAAAGTATTCGAGCAGGTCTATGTCATGACAGGCGGTGGGCCTGACAACAGCACGACGGTCATCGCTCTACGCATGTTCCAGGAGGCCTTCCTGAAAATGAACTTCGGCTACGGAAGCGCGTTAGCTGTTTTCCTGGTCATCCAATGTATGGGTATAGCCTGGATTATCAATAAACTATTTGCCAGAAATGTCGCGCGATTGTAGGAGGAAGTGATACAATATGATGAGTAAAAAAAGAAGCGCAACCAAGCTAACTTCGTATATCGTTTATTGCATCATGCTTGTGATCGCAATCATACAGCTGGTTCCCTTGGTTTGGTTAGTCTTGATTTCATTTAAAAATAACTCCGAGATTCAGGTCGGCAGCATCTTCAGCCTTCCCAAGGAGTGGCTGTTCTCCAACTATTCGTCCGCTTGGGTTCAGGGCCAGGTCGGAGATAATTTCGTCAACAGTATCATCGTAGGAACCGTGACGGTATTTTTCGTCTTATTACTCAGCTCGATGATGGCCTATGGTCTGACCCGGTTGAGGTTCAAGTTTAGCAATGTGCTGATGTTGATTCTGTTGGCCGGGGTCATGGTTCCGATTCATGCCACCTTGGTGCCGCTCTTCTTACTGTTGAAAAATCTCGGGCTGCTGAAAACACAATTGGCGATTATCTTGCCATACATCACCACAAGCATCCCGATTGGGATATTTATTCTTTCGAGCTTTTTAAGGGGTCTGCCCAAGGAGCTGGAGGAAGCCGCGTTTATCGACGGCTACGGCATTATCCGGTCGTTCTTCCAGGTCATCGTACCGCTGCTGAGACCTGCGCTTGCCTCTGTCGGCATTTTTACATTCCTGCATGTATGGAATGAGTTGCTTATGGCAGCCACCTTTATACAGAAATCTTCTCTCCGTACGCTTCCGTTGGGCTTAATGAATTTCAGCGGGGAGTACAGCGTGGAGTGGGGGCCTTTATGCGCCGCCATGCTAATTTCCACGATTCCTTTGATCTTGATTTACATTTACTTCAGCGAGCAGATGGAGAAGAGCTTTACAGCCGGCTCGATCTTAAAATAGTTCATTCCACCGTGACGGGTAACGTTATACCAAGAGGAGCGGCATGTCCCGGCTCCTCTTTGATTTATGCAGATATTGGAATCGGGAGGGGAATTTATCAAAAAGCTCAGATATATTCAGAATCTGACGATTCGCAAAAAGCTCCAGATTATCAATCTGCTGATTATTTTGCCAAGCATCTTGTTCCTGACCATTACACTTTACAATATGACCTTCATGCAGGTCATGGAGCGGACGCTCCGCAGCTCCGATCACAAGATCGAGCTCATCGCGAACAGCATCAACACGTTGTTCAACAATATTGAGAACTTCTCGAAGCTTGCCGTGATTAACAAGTCCTATCAGTCTGTGCTGAATGAAGAGGGCAGAGAGATCCAAGACCTTGAGGATACGCAGCTGATGTATGTAGGGTTAACCTCATTGCTCGAGTCCAGTCCATACATCGATTCCGTCGTGATCCAGTCGGCTCAGGGAAATAAGATGTATTACACGAACAACATTACCAATATGTCGGAAAAAAATCTTAGTGTATACCCGAAGGAACAATTGGTCGAGGCGAAAGGGTCAGCGGTTTGGATTGAAACCTTCGAAAGCCCCTTTCTGGTCAATGGGCAGCACAACAACCTGCTCTCCATTGGCAGACGCATTATCAATTTCAGCAATGGGATGACATTGGGATATATCTATATCAATATCAATGAAAACCGGTTAGCCAAGCTGTATGGCAATGACGAGGAAGGTATTCACAGCAGGCTCATGATCATTAATTCCAGAGGAACGATCCTTTCCTCCAATGAACCGCATAGGTTGAAGTCATCGCTGGATCAACAAAAGCTGGACATCATTCTCGCAGACCAAGGGAGCAAATCACATATAGGGGATGATGGGAAAGAAACGATTATTTCGGCGAAGGCATTGGACAAGAATGGCTGGCGGGTTGTGTATGAGGTGCCCAGCAAGGAGCTGATGAAGGACCAGTGGAAGATCAACCTCTTCATCATCGGCTATGGAATACTGGGCTTGCTGCTAGCCTTAGTGCTTTCGATCGTCTTCTCGAATTGGATTACCAAACCGATTATCAGGCTAAGTCGAGCGATGATGGCTGTAGGAGATGGGAAGCTGGATACACGTTCGCCGATTTCGTCTCAGGATGAAGTGGGCCAGCTCGCTTACAAATTCAATGATATGGTTGGAGAAATACAGCAGCTGGTGGACACGGTCAACCTGGAGGAGAAGCAGAAGCGAATCCTGGAGCTTAGGCTGATGTATTCGCAGATCAAGCCGCATTTTTTATACAATACACTGGAGACAATCCGCTCCATGGCATTGATGAGCAAGGCGCATGACATCAGTAAAGTGGTCAAGGCGCTCGGCGATTTTTACCGGACCTCGCTGAATCGGGGCCAGGAGCTGATTCCGGTCATCCAGGAGAAGAAGCATCTGGAGAGCTACCTGTATATCCAAAAAATCCGCTACCGACATCTTGACTACACTATCGATTTTGTTGAGGAGATAGGAGAGTGCCGGATTCCTAATATGCTGCTGCAGCCGTTAGTCGAAAATTCGATCAATCACGGCTTGAGGGAAAAGCGCGAGGGCGCCTTATGCGAGATTTCCGGTTTTATCGAACGAAGCAAGGACAGAGATGTCCTGTGCTTTATCGTAAAAGATAACGGCAAGGGGATGAATGACGAGCAGCTTCAGGGGATCTGGCAGCAGGAGCAAAGCCATCTAGATCTGTCGAGCTTCGGCATCAGCAATATCCAGGAGCGCATTCAGCTTCGGTATGGCCCGGAGTATGGGCTTACCCTTTCTTCCGCAGTGGATCAGGGAGTGGAAGTTCGCTTGAGATTACCACTAGTGTTTGATAGGCAAAGTGCTGCTGCGGAAAGGGTAGGGAAAGTCTATGACATCTGAGTGCTATCGTGTATTGATTGTGGATGACGAGTACTATTTTCGTAAGCTGCTGACCAATTTTATTGATTGGTCGCGATTTGGTTTTGTGATTGATCAGGAAGCGGAGGACGGGGCTACTGCCTTGGAGTTAGCCCGCAGCGAGCAGTACGACTTAATCATTGTAGATATTAATATGCCGGGTATGACTGGATTGGATTTCGTAGAGGAGTTAAGGTCGTCCAACATTGACTCCAAAATTATTTTTATAACGAGCTATGACGTTTTCGAGTATGCGCGGACCGCGATCAGCCTAGGCGCCTCTTATTATTTATTGAAGCCGGTCGACGAGGAGGAGCTAATCAAGGCCTTGAAGGAAATCCGCCTGGAATTGGACAGGGAAGCGGAAAGCACGGATTACTTCAAGCAGATAAAGGAGCAGGCCGAGCGGGCCAAGCCACTGATCAAGCAGCAATTCGTCCGCCAACTGCTGATGCATGAGCCGTCGGTCAAGCAGGAGGTTTTGGACGGCCAGGCCCAGTACTACAATCTTCCCCTCAATCCTGCGAATGTGGTCATCGTGGCGGAAATTGATCAGCTCGGCGAGCGGTTCAATAAGGAAGAGGAGAGGCAGCTGTGGAGGTTTGCCGTGAAGAATGTGCTCCAGGAAACGCTGGAGGGAGCCGGGGCACACTGTGAGGTAATCGACGGCGAGGACCAATTGATCGTCGTTCTGGCCGGGTTCCCGCAGATGACGGATTCTGGGGTTTATGCGCTCTGCGAGCATGCCCGGACCTTTATTGATAACCGAATGAAGCTCGGCACGACCTTGGCTTTCGGCCAAATGTACGAAAGTCTGGACCAGGTGCATCTGTCTTATTCGGAAAGCCTGTATGCGCTCAAGCAAAAATTCAGCAACGGCGACAACCGTGTTATTGCGTTTGTGCAGGAGCATATCAATGCGGAGGATGCTGTATTCACTACGCCTCTGAATCGGGGGGAATGGCTGACGGTCATCCGCCAACGGAATGTGGATGCCGTCATCGGCAAGGTGGATGACATCTGCACGAAGCTTGTCCACATTCGGGCAGGCAAAGAAATTGCTTTATTCGTGCTGATGGAATGTGTGTCATTGGGGAGTACGGCGATTCTGGAGCAGGGCGGCACGCTGCCTGTCGGATGGATGACAGATCGCCACAAGCTGTTTCGTCAGATCTACAGCCTGGAGACGGTATCCAGCATGCAGCAGTGGCTCCATCTGTTTTTCAACGAAGTGGTGTTCCAAGAACTGAACGATCAATTGTCCAAGCGCCGGGGGTCCGAGATTGTATGGAAGGCTACGGAATATATTGAGCGGGAATACGCGCAGGACTTCATCACCTTGCAGCAGACGGCGCGGGAATTATCCGTAAACCCGAGCTATCTGAGCCATATTTTTAAAAAGGAAACGGGCAAAACATTTATCGAGTATTTAACGGACATTAGATTAGATAAGGCCTGGGAGATGCTGGGAGACCTCCCGCCGGACGGCTCTTTCTCGTTCAAGGTCGTTGATGTGTCGCAGAAGGTAGGCTATGCGGACCCTTATTATTTTAGCAGATGCTTCAAGAAGAAGTTTGGAGTCGTGCCTAGCAAAATGCTGTAATAACGCCACAATTGCCTGGCGTCTGCTTGATTTTTGCATGGATAGCGTATATGATTTTCATTATTTGTACTGGAAGAATGATGAAAGTGGTGAAATTACCGTGCTCTCCATGACAGCGCGTGTTCTCCAATTAATTAGGAAGGCAAAGTTTCCGCCGTCTAAGGCCGGAATCGCTAGCGAGCTGGGCGTCTCTCTATCGGCTGTCTCTGTTCATATCGACCGACTGATGCAGCAGCAGCTCGTGATCGTCTCCCATGTGGGCAACTCCAGCGGAGGGAGGAAGCCCAAGCAATACGCCATCAACAATAATTATGGGTGGATTGTATCCATCGAGCTGGGCACTTCCTGTACACAGGTGGCCATTACGGACTTTGTCTGCAATATTCTCATTTCGAAATCATCCATTAATGATATTAATCAAGGCCCGGATGTGGTGCTTCCTCACGTTTGTCAGTTAGTAGAGGAATTGCTGAGCGAAAACAGCATCGATCCGAAGAAGGTGAAGGGGATCGGGATCGGTATCCCGGGCCCCGTCGATTTTCACATGGGGACGCCTATTGCGCCTCCTATAATGCCGGGTTGGGACCAGTATCCGATCCGGGAGTTTTGGGCGAAGCACTATGAGTGCCCTTGCTATGTGGATAACGATGTAAATAATATGGCGCTTGGCGAGCATGCCAAAGGCTTGAATTTTGAGGTAGACAATCTGATATATATCGAAATCGGTACCGGAATCGGCTCTGGAGTCATTTATGACGGCAAGCTGTACCGTGGCTCTACCGGCAGTGCGGGGGACATCGGACATTTTGACGTTGGTAATGACGTCGTCTGCTGGTGCGGGAATAAGGGCTGCCTGGAAGCGAATGCCGGAGGTCGCGCAGTCGTCAAGCATGCCTCGCAATATGCTTTGGCCGGGAAAAGTGATTATTTGTCAGGTATACTGACAAGGAACGGCCAGCTTACGATCCAAGATCTGGAGGAAGGGCTGCTTAAGCTGGACCCTGTGACGGTGGAGCTGATCCGGCAAAGCGGGACCACGATCGGTAGGGTCATCGCTTCGATTGTTAACTTCGCCAACCCGTCACTGATTTGCATCGGCGGAAGGCTGTCCGAATTCGGCGATATATTTCTGGCCGCGATCCGACAAGGCGTATACCAGAGATCGATGCCGCTGGCTACACGCAATCTCATGATCAATAAGTCGATTCTCGGCAAGCAGGCAGGACTGGTAGGGGGCGCTTATATGACGATCGACCAGCTTATCATGGGAGCAACCAACGAAGAGATAGACAGTTATCTCGATTAATCGCATATCCCAAAAGGAGTGACTGAACGCGCACGAGGGTGCCGGGCAGTCGCTTTTTTGTATTGAGCTCCGATCAGGTGCTATTGCTGATGTCAAACCGTACCATCTCCACAACTAATAACTATAACAAACATACTTTGATAATTGAAAGTTAAAAGTATGTTTGTTATAGTGGAAACAAAAGGGGAGATGCGTATGCAAAAGATCAAAGCAGCCATAATCGGAGCGGGTTTTATTGGCAAGGCTCATATCGAGGCAATCCGTAGATTAGGCTATGTGGATATCGTAGCGATCGTGCAGAATGGTCAAGATAAAGCCGATGAATACGCTCGTATGTTGAAAATCCCCAAGGCTTATGGGAATTATGAAGATTTATTGAAGGACCCGGAGATAGAAGTCATTCATAACTGTACGCCGAATCACCTTCATTTTGAAATTAACAAGCAGGCGCTTCTGCACGGCAAGCATCTGCTTTCGGAGAAGCCTCTGACCCTGCGCACGGAAGAGGCCAAGGAGCTGTATGAGCTGGCTGCCGGGCGATCGCTGATTACGGGAATTAATTTCAACTATCGGCAATTCCCGATGGTTCAGCATCTGAAGTCCATGGTGAAGGACAAGGATCTGGGCGAGCTGCATACGATCCGAGGCAGCTACCTGCAGGATTGGCTGCTCTATATGACGGACTATAACTGGAGAATGGAGCCGGAGTATGGCGGGGAGACGAGAGCCATCAGTGATATCGGCTCGCATTTGTTCGATTTGGTTCAATATGTGACGGGCTTAAGCATAGCTGAGGTGTTCGCGGATATCTCGATCGTCATGCCGCAGCGCTATAAAGCCTCAGGCTCCAAAGAATCGTTCCAATCCGGAACGGATGGGGAAAGGGAACTCGTCAACATGACAACAGAGGATTATTGCTCGGTTCTCGTCAAGTTTGAGAACGGTGCCAGAGGCGTGCTGACCATGTCGCAGGTGTCGGCCGGAAAGAAAAACGCGCTGGAGTTGAATCTTGACGGAACACAGTCATCTGGTTCGTGGAAGCAGGAGGAGCCGTTCAAGCTTGTAATGGGCTATCGTGACAAACCGAGCGAGACCGTGCTGAGAGATCCAAAACAGCTCAAGAAGGAAGCGTTGCCATTCATGCATTATCCCAGTGGGCATGAAGAAGGCTGGACGGATAGTCTTAAAAACATGATGCATCATTACTATCAAGCCATTGTGAGCGGGGAGCCGATATCCGATTCCGTAGCGACCTTCAGGGAAGGGTATCAGGTAATGACGATTAATGATGCCATTATCCGCAGCGTGAAGTCGGGTACTTGGGAGAAGGTCAACCACAGCTAGTCCAAGCAAGCTGCTGGGAGAGTGACCATTTTTGGGGCCATTGAGGCCCCTACCTCATTCATATCCAACCGGAGAATCATCCACGGAACGGCTTGAAAAACAATCGCAGAAGAGAAGCATGATAATTGGAAAAATCGACGTATGCTCCGAGGAAATAACCGATTGAAGTAAAAATAAGGCACCAACATAAAGCCCCCATCCCCGAGTAAAGCAAATATTTCCTAGGGTTCATGGCGCTCACCCCTGCCATGTAACAAGTTAGATGGCGGAGGCCCGGAATGTAGTAGCCGATGCAAATCGCCCATGGACCGTAGCGCGCGAACCAGGTCTCCGTTTTTTCCAGTCTTTTTGACGTAAGCTTAATCCATTTTCCATATTTCCAGAGCAGTGGTTTACCGAATTTCCTTCCCAGGGCGTAGCTGCAGAGCATACCTGACATGGCTCCCAAAAAGCTAACCGCAACGGATAAGGGGAGAAGAAGCAGTCCGGCAGAGGACAGATAGCCGACCACGGTCATTAGAATTTCATCGGGGATAGGCAAGCCAATAACGCCAAGAGCGAGACAGAAGAAAATGGCAACGTATCCGTATTGAATAATCATATCTTGTAGGAAAGCTATGGCGATCACGCTCCGTTTCTTCTGTGGCTGCTGACTCTCCGACGTTGACCGCGGCAATTTTGTTTCATGGATAAGATTTGGTTTGACTGATTGCCGGTATTTTAATTCGACTGACCATCAGACAGCACAGAATGATGACCAAGATCACGGTCATTTCCCGCTGATAGAGGAGTGGAGACCAAAGCGCGGATACGGCTAAAATAGACCCGGCAACATGGATGGGTAATCCTGTATGATAGCGATTCACGCAAGTCGAAATGTTGAATCGAGCGAGCCGCAGTGCTCCGCATATTATAAAAAGAGCAGCGAGCAGCAGCCCGGAGACGGGCATTTTGTATAAGATGACAAGATAAACAATCAAGGATGGCGCGGCGCCGAAGGTAATTAGCTCTGCGAGCGAACGGAACTCTTTGCCGAATTCGTTGGCCAGCCGCAGTTTTTTCTCGATATATCCGTCAAATCCCGCCAATGCTGCCGCTAAAACAATGCAGAGCACCGCTTGGGAAGGTTTTTCGTGAAACGATAAAAACATGGACATCATGCCTGCACTAAGAACGGCTGTCTTAAGTGAGGTGGAAATGGTTTGGACCGACATGAGATCACTCCTTTTCATTACAAGCTAGGCGTTGGAAAGCCCGGGTTTTTCCGATTTTTGAACATCCAAAATATCAAGTAAAAAAACGAAGTTGGAATACCGACGATTAAGCCCCACATGCCGAAGAAATGCTCGGAAAAGAGCAGCACAAGGAAAGTGAAGAACACAGGCAAATGCGTTTTGGATGCCATCAGCCGTGGATTGAGTACGTAGGCCTCCACTGCATGAATAACTGTGACCGCGATAACCAGGTAGATAATATACGTAAAACCACCCAAACTGAACGCAATCATACTTAAAGGAATGAGAGATAGAAAGACCCCAGCTACCGGAACAAGACCGAGGACATAGATAAGCAGGGCCAGACCGATCAGATTGGGAAAGCCCATCATCCACAGGACGAAAGTCGTCATCAGGCAGTTGACTAAAGCGATCAATAGCTGGGCTTCGATCACCTTGCCGAACGTTTGGACGAGTTTTTTGCCGAAAAATTCAATTTCTTTGGAGAACCAACCCAGCTTGCTCGTGTGGAATTGCGCTGTGAAGCGAATGACGTTCTCTTTGCCCAAAAGAAGAAAAAGGCTTAGCATCAAGGCCAAAAAGGCTTGGAATCCAAGATTGCCGATTTTTATCATAAAATCAAACCCGGGTTTCACCATGCTTGGAAGATCGAAGCTATCCAGCCATGCCGTCACGTAACCGGCTGCTTCGTTTTGAGGATCGTCATAGAGCTGTTTGACAAGTTCGAACAGTTGGGCGATTTGGCGAATCAGATCGGGGAAAAACTTGGCGCCTGCAAGAGTCAAAAGTGATAGAAGAGCTACGTATATGAGGGCAAGCAGCAATTTGGAGTTAACGGGAACAATTTTCTCGATCCAGCGCTTACTGAATTGATGCAGGCGATTCATCAGAAACGTCAGCAAGAAGGTCAGTAGAACAAGGTTCAGCATGCTACGAATAAAAAATAGAACTAGGCAAAACAACGCCAATACGGCAAAGCGCTGCACATCTTTTTTTGCAAAATAGCCATGATATTCATAAGAGACATCCCTTCAGCACCTCAATTTCAATCTGCTTAAATCTGATTATAGCGACGTGTTGTGTACTTCATGTGTTTTGTCGGAAGTAATTTTTGTATAATAGCGTTATCTGAGGACACACGAAAAACACAAGGCTCCGTTATTCTTGTTATATACGGTTTATTGGCAGAGGGGGGCTCCGGCAGCATGGATCGCAAAGTTTTACTTATTGAAGATGAAAGTTTGATCCGCGAAATTGTGGCTGATTATTTTAAACGGGAGCAATGGATCGTTTATGAGGCGGAGAATGGCTTGCAAGGTTTGGAAATGATGGAAAAGTTGGATGTCGACCTCATCATTTTGGACATTCTTATGCCTGAGTTGGACGGATGGGCTGTATGCAAACGGATTCGCGCGCAATCAGCCGTACCGATTATTATGTTAACCGCGAAATCCGAAGATGATGATAAAATGCTTGGTTTCGAGCTGGGTGCAGATGATTACGTAACCAAACCGTTCAGTCCCAAAGTACTGGTCGCACGTGCAGTCAGTCTCATGAAGCGTGTCGAGGGAACTGTGGGAAAAGAAGAACATCTTCTGAACTTTGGCAAGATATCGATTCATAGAAGATCGCATCGTGTGGAAGTGGATGGACAGGAAATCGAGCTGACGGCCAAAGAATATGAACTGCTTCTCTATTTATCAAGAAACGAAGGCATTGTGCTTTCCCGTGAAACGATTCTCGATCACGTATGGGGCTTTGATTATTTCGGCGACCTGCGCGTCGTCGATACACATATCAAGAAGTTGCGCGGCAAGCTTGGGGATGAAGCCCGCCATATTCGCACCGTCATCCGGTCCGGGTATAAATTCGAGGAGGAACGATGAGAAGACGCGGTGTCACTCTGAAGCTGTTTGCTTTCACAGCGTTTTTCTTCCTTTTGTTTTATGCCATCGTTTTGCTGGGGCAGCTTAATTTATTTGAAACCTTTTATCAGCATCAGAAAACGGTCACACTGGAAAAAAAGCTCAAGACTTTCAGTGAAGCCTACGAGAAAAAGCGTTGGGATGACAACCGCATCTCCCGTGAAATCGGGTTGTTTATCAGCCAAAATAAAGCGCAGCTTGCGATCCTGGGCCCTGAGGGCAATGTGAAGTATGACTATCTGTTCCGCATCGTCATCAAAGACGATAATGGAAATCCGGTCCGGATCTCCCTCTCGTTTTTGCTTAATTCTAATTTAAGGAAATTAATGGAGGCGAACCTTCAACGCGGAGATCGGATCGAGGTGCAGGGATATTTTGAGGATGTGGGCGTAAAAGATCTTCTTTACCCAGTCCTCATTCATAAAGCTGGTTCCAAGGAAGTAGGGAATCTAGATACGGCAACAAGCGAGCCTTTAGAACATGTTTCCGGTGTGATTACAGACATTGTGCTGCCATCTTCCAATCAGTGGAATTTGCGTCAGGGGATTTTGTTTCTTGCGCTTGAGGACTGGTTCCCGTTGTCGGATGAACGGAAAAGCATGCTGCAAAGAGGAGTTATGCTCGAAGAGGAATGGACAGATACGATTAGCGGAACGCGCAGTGTTGTTGCGATTCAGCCTATTTTGCGTGATGGAAAGGTAACCGAGCTGATCTTTGTGCTTGCCTCCCTACAACAAATCAGCGAAGCTTATGATGCTCTGCGTCTGTTTTACCTCTATATAGGCATTGGCGGGATTGTTCTTATTTTGCTGCTCTCGCTCATTTTCACCAAAATCGTGTCTAAACCGCTGCTTTCGTTGAACCAAATTGCACTTAGGATGGCAAAGCTCGACTTTTCGGTGAAATCCCCTATCCGCAATAATGATGAGATTGGGAGCCTGTCACGCAGCTTGAACAGCTTGTCCGAGAAACTGGACGATACGTTGAAGGAGCTGTATGACGCCAACGAGCAGCTGCGGGAGGATATGGAACAAAAGCAGCGGATGGAGCAGCTGCAAAAGGAGTTTATCTCCAATGTCTCCCACGAATTAAAGACGCCGCTGAGCATCGTGAAGGGGTATGTCGAGGGGATCAGGGATGGGATCGGGGAAAGCAAGCAGGACCGCTATCTCGAAGTGATTTTGGGTGAGACGGATAAGATGGAAGCGCTCATCAAAGACATGCTGGAACTGGCCAAGCTGGAATCGAAGACGATCAAGCTGAAAAAAAGCTGGTTTTTATTGAGCGAACAAGTGGAGGATATTGTCGACAAACTGTCCAATCACCTCCTTGAAAAGGAACTAAAGGTGGTCACCGTTATTATCGGGGAACACGAAGTCCATGCGGATCAGGTGAAAATGGAACAGACGTTGGTCAATCTGCTGATGAACGCGATTCGACATGCCACAGCCGGAAGCGAAATTGCTGTTCGCATCGAAAATGAAGGCCAGCACATTCGCATGGCGATCGAAAACGAAGGGGAAGTCATTCCGGAAGATGAGTTGGGGACGATCTGGGAGCGCTTCTACCGAGTTGAAAAATCGAGAAACCGCAAAACCGGCGGAACGGGCTTAGGTCTTGCCATCGTTAAGCAAATTCTGGATCTTCATGAGAGCCGGTACGGGGTGGAAAATACGGAGCGCGGCGTTAGTTTTTACTTTTATTTGTAGACTTTAGCGGTGCCTGCTTGGGCACTGGTGACGCCGCGCGAATTGAAAATTCTTCTGCAAGGAAAAAGTTAGACAGTAATAAGATTGATAGACTAGCTAGGACTTTGTTAATGGAACATTACTAAAGTTTGATTTTGATTCTTCATAGATTTGAAATAGAAACTGTTGATTATTAAAAAAAAGCCCATCTTAATTGATAGGCGTGAACATTTTAGTTGTAGAATTGATTCTGTATTTTTGAAATTCCTTTAGTTGTTCTTCAGTTAGATATTGCAAAAATACTTCTGACGAATTGTAAGTTACAGTCTCATCTGCTGCTTTATTTAAGGTGTCAATATAAATATCACCTTCTCCAATGTGAACTTGATATTCTTTTTCATTTACAATAATTACTGCGCTAGAGTCACTATTATGTTTTTGGAAAGTGACAGGGTATTTACTATATACATCCATATACTTATAATAAATCTTTTCATCAATCGCGTTCTTTTTCTTATTAGATATAGTTGATGTAGTGGTTGATTTCAACTCAATACTATTAGTTTGTTCATTCCAATTTACTTCCTTACCTAATGCTTGACCGATGCTTTTCAAAGGTAAGTACGAGTTTCCATCGATTATTGCAACGGGTTTATCCAAATCTAACTTATTCCCATCAAGTGTTACTGGCATACTTGGATTAAGATAAGCTTCAACTTTTTCAAATTTTGAACTTGCAAAACCTGACGTTGAAACAACAGTAATTATACCCACTGTAATTCCTAAGATGAATATATTAGTTTTTTTCAATTCGATCCTCCTAAAATATGTAATGTCATCAGCCATTACCATAACATATTTTGGATAATTATGGGAGTTAAATTATAGAAATACAAAATAAGAAGCATTGTACACAACACCTGCAAATGAGTTTATATCGTACCTATGAGGAATCGAAGATTAAGTCAGATAACGTTTGCTCTGTCTGCCCCGTAACCCCAAACATTCAGCAACCTTTCAGCAACTACTCAGATTGCTTTTAGGCAGGATATGGGATACTGAGTGTAGAAAACGTGTACAATGAATGTCAGGGGGACGATACCAGATGCGCCAATTAAAAGGCATAAAAATACTGCTCGTCGATGACGAGCCTCATATCTTGGAATTTCTTGAATTAGGGTTGACGAATGAAGGCTTTGAGGTCATGACAGCACAAGATGGCATTAGTGCAATCACAGCCTGCAACAAGTTCCAGCCTCACATTGCTATTTTGGACGTGATGATGCCTGGGATGGACGGATTCGAAGTGTGCCGCATGATTAAAAAGACGGATAACGTCGCTGTCATTATGTTGACGGCTAAGGATGAAGTAGACGATCGGGTCAAGGGACTTACCCTTGGTGCCGATGATTATATGATCAAGCCATTCAGCTTTGAGGAGCTGCTGGCCCGGATATATGCACGGATTCGCAATCATTTTCCAAATTTGTTCGGTGAAGTGATCATCGGACCGCTTCGCATGGATGACCGTCGTAAAGAAATTAGCTTGTATGATAAGGTGTTGGAGCTTTCGCCAACGGAATACGAGCTGCTCAAATTTATGTCGATTAATCATGGGCTTGTTTTAAGTAAAACGATGATCCTTGATAAAGTGTGGGGCTATGATTTCGGTGGTGAGGAGAACATCGTCGAGGTGTACATACGCTCCCTTCGCGATAAATTAGGAGATAAGGAACATAAGCTGATCCGCACGATTCGAGGCGCTGGCTATCGGATGGATTTGACATGAAGCGGCGGGGCCGGTTTTCCGAAAATTTTGTTACCGGTTCGCTGAAGTTTCAGTTGTTGTCGCGATCATTGTTAATTATGTCGGTGCTGCTGCTGCTCATCGGTGTATTTCAATATATTTTTATGCAGCAGTTTTTGTATAAAAATAAGGCGGAAACGATTCGCAATCAGCTTGCGACATTACCGCCCAACACTTGGCAGCGAGCAGGGGCATCGCCCGATCGTGGCTTAAATCCGTTCATACCTAGGCGGGATACCAACCGGGATACCAACCGTACAGACAACTTGAACGGAAACGGAGAGTATCCCCGCATTTTTGTTCCTGATTTATCGATTGCTTTGATCGATAGAGAGGGTAATTACAAGCTGCTTTCTACGGAGGGTGGGGCTTCTCCTTTTCAATTATCCAAGGAAGAATATCAGCAGTTATTGAAATCGAAGGAAAGGCCTGGCGATAAGGTTTTGAAGGATAAAGACGGTAACAGCCAGTTAATTGTCTTTCACCAATTCGGGGGTAATCCAGATAGAGCCCAAGGCTTTCAAGGCATTATTCAAGCAAACACAAGCACCAAGCAGCTTCAGGACGTGCTTCTCCAGCAATTGTCTATATTTCTCCTCTTATCCATGCTAGCGCTTATCGGAGGATTGTTGGGTTTTCTGCCTGTATTAAGACGGACTTTGGTTCCTCTATCCAATATGGTGGATACGGTGAAGCAAATCGATGCAGGTAGTTTGGGTGAACGCTTTCCCGCTCATCAGGGGCAAGTGGAAATAGATCGTCTAGCGACCTCCTTTAATAGTATGCTAGAGCGATTGGAGTTTTCTTTTGAGGCGGAAAAAGAAGCAAAAGAGCAGATGCGCCGCTTCGCGGCGGACGCTTCGCATGAGCTTCGTACACCATTAACTTCGATTCATGGTTTTCTGGAGGTCCTTCTTCGCGGGGCGTATCAGCAGCCGGAGCCTTTGCTTAAAGCGCTGAAGAGCATGCATGGCGAATCGGTACGCATCAATAAGCTGGTCGAGGATTTACTGCTGCTTGCTCGGCTAGATAGGACACCCTCCTTCCAAAAGACGGAAGGGGTATTGGACGAAATGCTTCACGACATGGAACATCAGCTTCGTTTGCTGGCAGGGGAGAGAACGGTCACCTTTGCGTTAGAACCAGAGAGCCATTGTTTCTATGATGCTGATAAAATTAAGCAGGTCGTGCTCAATTTATTTCAAAACGCGGTTCAGCATACGCACCCAACCACAGGTCAAGTAGCGCTCTCATTAGTGAAGATGGGTGAGGGTGTCGAAATAGCTGTGCAAGATAATGGACCAGGTATAGCTCCCGAGCATCTTGCTCATTTGTTCGATCGTTTTTACCGCATTGATTCCTCACGCGTAAGACGGAATGGCGGTGCCGGGCTAGGTCTTTCCATTACTCGTTCCATCGTAGAGCTTCATGGCGGAGCGATAGGAGTGGAAAGTGCGTTAGGTGAAGGAAGTATTTTTAAAGTATGGATTCCAATAGGTAAAAAAGATAGCCTTATTCCGACTAAATGAAGTCGGGTAAGGCTTTTTTTACATGCAAAAAAGGAGATGAGAGCAAGGCCGTTGTTCAGCTTGAGCCAGCCCTTCGAGCCGAAGCACACGTCAAGTTTCTGTGAGCTGCGTGCATGCAAAGCAGCCTGTTTGCAACGATAACGCTGTTTTTCCGCGTTACAGCAGTCAGCAGAAGCAGAAGCGCTCCTGCAACGCGGAAAACCGTGCTTACAGATAGAAAAGTAGCTCATAAAGTGACATGACCAAGAGGTTACGCTGTTTTTCCGCGTTACAGCAGCCAGCAATAGCAGAAGCGCTCCTGTAACGCGGAAAACCGTGCTTACAGATAAAGAAAAGTAGACCCCAAAGTGAAACACCTAAGAAGATAACATTTGTTTCAGGGTTACAGTTATCAGTAAGAGCAACAACGCCATGTAAAGCTAAATATGCTTACACTTACAGCTAGAACAATCTGAGTCCCAAACGGTTTTTCTTAACTATTTTCACCAATGAGCCCCAACGTTCTCTAGGGGATAGAAGTAAAAATAGTGCACACTTTCGTAAAAATCGTCGGCGTGAAAGCGAAGATAGGGACGCTATAGTAGGGATATAACAAATAACTGGGGTGTGAGCATCATGTCTATGGCAATAGAGAAGTCCAAGTCATCAAATCAGACACCGGAACGATTCTGGAACCATCGCCGCAAGGAAGCCTTCTTTGGCTGGATGTTTCTGGCTCCCGAATTTATCGGCACGTTGATGTTTGGCGTTTTCCCAATTCTATTCTCGCTGTATTTAAGCTTTAGTGATTGGAATTTGGTCGGAGGGCTGTCGACGATTAAATTCGCGGGGCTCGATAATTTCAAAATGCTGTTTGAGGATGACAAGTTCTTATTAGCTCTAAAAAATAATTTTACGTATACGCTCATCGTTGTGCCGGTCGGATTATTTCTTGCTTTGATTTTATCTGTATTGATTCATTCGCGCGTATATGGACAGAGTTATTTCAAAATTGTATTTTTCATTCCGTACATCTCGTCGATTATTGCACTCGGCGCAGTATGGAGCGCCTTGTACCATCCATCGCAAGGGCCGATTAATCGTTTGCTGATGAGTATAGGCATCACAGACCCTCCAAAATGGTTGGCAGATACTCATTATTCTCTCTATGCCATCATCATAATAGCGATCTGGGCAGCGCTTGGCTATCAAATTATTATCTTCATTGCTGGCTTAACGAACATTCCGGATGAATTGTATGAAGCGGCAAGTATCGATGGGGCGACGTCTATTCAGCAATTTTTCCGTATTACGTTGCCTTTGTTAGGTCCGACAACATCGTTCTTGTTTATTACAACCTTGATGTCATCCTTCAAGGTATTTGACCTTATCTCTTTCCTGACAGGTGGAGGTCCTAACGATTCCTCGACTGTGCTCGTCTACCGTATCTACGAGGAAGGCTTTCTCAATTTCCGCATGGGTTACGCATCGGCCATTTCCTGGGTGTTGTTCCTGATAGTTGGCATCATCACGGCCATTACATGGAAATTTCAAAATAAAAACAGCTCTGTTTAACAGGGAATGAAGTGGAAAGAAGGTGTTGCTTCAATGAAATCAATCCAAATTTCTAAACTGGTTACAACCGTAATCATGGCTTTGTTTTCCGTTGTATTTCTGATTCCGCTATTGTGGATGATCTCAGCGGCCTTCAAATATGAAGCAGACGTCATGACGTACCCGATTCAGTGGATCCCAACCCGCTTTCATGTTATCGCCAACTTTAAAGAGGTATGGCTGGGCCGCGTTCCTTTCTCGCTTTTTTATTGGAACTCGTTCAAGCTGTCTGCGCTCATGACATTGGCTACGCTCTTTTTTTCTTCGATGGCCGCTTATTCCTTTACGAAGCTGCAATTTCGCGGGCGCGACGCAGCGTTCATCCTTTTGTTGTCCTGTATGATTATTCCGAATGAGGCGACGCTTGTCCCACGTTACCTTTTGTTAAAATGGCTGCACTTGTATAATACACATGCAGGCCTCATTCTGATGGGGATGTTCTCTATTTACTTCACCTTTCTACTCCGTCAATTCATGATGGGGATTCATAACGAATATATCGAGGCTGCCAAAATCGACGGTGCGGGACACTTTCTCATCTATGCCCGTATCATGCTGCCACTAACCAAACCGATACTAGCGACGGTGGCGATTATCAAATTCATTTGGATGTGGAATGATTATCAAGGACCGCTCATTTTCCTAATCAAGCAGAAGCTGTTTCCGATTCCGCTCGGCATTCAGCTGTTTAAAAATGATTATGCCGATAATTATGCTGTGCTGATGATGGCATCATTGGCCGCAATTATACCTCTGTTGATCATTTTCATTGTTTTGCAAAAGCAGGTCATCAAGGGAATTGCCATCGGGGGCGTCAAAGGATAAGGTCGAAAAATTGCACAAAAAAATCAAAATTATACACGGTTTGATCGTAAATTCCATTGTATGATGCAACTGAACATAAATTATAGCCTATGGGGGTAGTCAAATGAAAAAGGTACAGACCGTTCTTCTTGGAAGCGTCATCATGAGTATGTCAGTCTTGAGTGCTTGCGGTTCATCGACAACTACGAATACGAGTGCTCCTTCTGCGTCGGCAGGAGCTACAGCGGCAGCTTCGGCTAAGCCCGCACAGAATGTTACACTTAAATATTATAATTGGGATAATGATGTACAAGCGGCGTCTACCAAAAAGCTGATCGAGAACTTCCAAGCCAAAAATCCGACGATTAAAGTAGAGTCTATTGCGCTAGTACCAGGCAACTCCGTTGAAACCCTGAAAAAGATGGACGTTACGATGTCCTCGGGTGAGCAAGTCGACATTGTGGCAATGCCAAGTATTGAAGAGGTTATGGCGAGAGCCGGACAAAATGTGCTTGCTCCGCTGGATGATTTCTATACGAAGGATAATGTGAAGCCGGAAGAAGAGTACTATATCAATCCGAAAATGAAAGGCAAGTACTACGCAACGATGGTGAACTCCAGCGACTGGTTTGTGTTGTTGAACGCGGATGCGCTGAAAGAAGCCAACCTGCAGGTACCGACATTCGGTTGGACGTGGGACGACTTCCGCGACTATGCGAAAAAGTTGACCAAAGGCGAAGGCAATGATAAACGTTACGGTGCGTATTTCCATGGTTGGGGTGAATATACGAACCCGATCGTTTACACAGATAAGAAGAATCCTTATTTGAACGCTGACTTGAAACCACAATTTGATGATCCTTCCTTCAAATACTTCTTTAATTTGCGCCGCACGATGGAAAAGGATGATAAGTCGGTGAAGTCGTTGGCTGATGTCATTGGCGCTAAACTGGACTACAAAAATGAGTTTATTAGTGGTAAGGCAGCCATGTTGATGACAGCGACCTTCATCATTCCGAACATCGGTGATACAGCGAAATATCCGCATACCTTTAAAACCGTCGTTGCTCCGCTGCCTCGTTCCTCCAAGGACGCTCCGGCGGGATTGACCAATATCGGCGGAAACTACACAGCCATTGCGGCAACTTCCAAATACAAAGAGCAGGCTTATCAATTCATCCGCTATATGTCGACAGAGCAAGAGGCACGCGTTGAATTGTCCGGCTGGAAAAAAGGCGATTCCAAAGTAGTTATCGATCGTTTATATGGTTCCTTAAAGGAACTTATCGATCTGCCATCTTTAACTTCGACACTGAATGATAAACAAGTGAAAACTTCCTTCTCTTCCGATATTGCGATCTCTTATGGAGCTCAATTGAAGAAAGTGATGGAGAATGGCTTCTCCAAATTCATGCTCGATAATGTTTCTGCGGATGATACACAAAAGTGGATGCAGGATGAAGCGGATAAAGTGATTAAACAAGCGGGGAAATAACAGGCTGAAACAGGGGATAGGGCGAAAATTCGCCTTATCCCTTTGTCAATGAAAGGACGTCGCCTTTATAATAGAAAGACACATTCCGTTCGGGGAAATGAAGGAGAGGTCCCGCATGATTCCAAAGTTTCGTTCTTCCTTTTACCGACGCATCCAGATATCGTTTCTCCTGCTAATTTTGCTGCCGACGGTGTTGGTATCTTTCTATAATTATTCAACGACGAACCGCGATGTCAAAGAAAAAATGACGCTTAGCAATGAATCGGTGCTTGCAGTCATGGGCAAGGATTTAAATAAAATGATTGATGATCTGACCTTTGCCTCTAACTTTTTCGTGCAGGATACGAATGTAAGGCTGCAGCTGCGCAGCTTTGCCGATGTCAAGGCGATTGATACCTTCGCGAAGTTGAACGATTACCAGAAGATCAAAGATTTCTTTAGTCTCATTACGGCTAAAACGATGAATCGAGATATCATTATGTATCTAGCGAACCGATCGGATTTTATTGTGCAATCTGCGGATAGCTATGAGCCAAGCGATATTATCTATGACTGGAATCAGGTTAAGCCTCGTGTTGATGTGGACAAACCCAAATTCATCCAGTGGCTTGGTTTGGTGAATGGAAGCGGCAAACAGGGGCGTATTTATTATATGTCTCGCGTCCTGCGTGACTCGGATGATAATGCCCTGCTAGCTACCCTTCTGATTGGTATACCTGAGACGTATTTCGATCAGTTTTTTGGGCAAGCGCCTTCAGGAAACTTGAGCTTATTTGATGTAAATGGGCAAAGCATCGCGGGAAATACCCATATTCCGTATGAGCGCAAGGAGTCAGATCGTCGTAATATCCGCAGTGAGCTAATGATTGATAAGGCGGGCTGGAAGCTCGTCTATGAGACACCGAGTTCCCAAGTAACGGGGCAGATTTCACGCACGTTTTATATCTCGCTAATCATTATTTTGCCTTTTTTTATTTTGTTTTGGATGATCTCCTTTTTCATCGCTCAGCGATTATATCGCCCTGTGAGACTGCTGCAGCGAGGTGCGCGGCAGTTCGGCGAAGGCAATCGTTCGCTGCGTTTTCAAGTGGAGGGCAGAGACGAAATGGCGGAGCTCGGTCAAACGCTGAATGTAATGCTGGATCAGATCAATGAGCTCATAAGCGGTATTGAGCAGGAGCAAGAGCAGAAGCGGGTGATGGAGCTGCAGGCACTATTTGCCCAAATCCGTCCGCATTTTCTGCTGAATACGCTGAATTCGATCAAATGCAATCTCAGTTTGGCTGAGGATGCTGTGCATAGCGGGCAGATCGATTCACTGATGAGTATGCTGCGAGCTTATATGCGCATTCATGAACCGGCTACCTTGGAAAGCGAGTGTAGGCTGCTTGTTCATTATGTGGATATTATGAAAATGCGCAGTGATCTGCCGGTGGAGCTGGATATCTCGATAGCTGATGAAGTTGCTAGCATTGAAGTTCCAAAGCTGCTGCTGCAGCCTATTGTGGAGAATGCTATCGTGCACGGCTTGGCGGATTCAGAAACGGAACCGAGAATTACGCTTGAGGCGTGCGAGAGGAATGGCATGCTGGAAATCAGTGTGCAGGATAACGGCAAGGGCATCACGCCTTCCAGACTGCAAGAATTAAATGAACTTTTGGAACAAGGCAATGGTGAACCCCAAGCTTCGTACAAAAGAATCGGGCTTCTGAATGTTATGCAAAGGCTGCAGCTAACTTATGGCCCCTCTGCCAAGATACGTTTAGAAAACAATAAGGAACAAGGAACATTGGTGCTCCTTCGAATTCCGCTGTAATGAAGGCAGCTAAGGTAGAAATGTGTGTCATTCAGCATGAAGAAGCAGATTGGAGGAATTCGCATGTTCAAGGTTCTGCTTGTCGATGATGATGTGCCAATGATGAAATACGTAACCAAGCTAATCGATTGGGATTCACTTCAGCTGACATTAAGCGGGTCAGCGTCATCTGGCGTTAAAGCGCTGGCTTTGTTTCGCGAGCATGAGCCTGACTTGGTCATCACGGATATTGGCATGCCACAGATGGATGGTATTGAACTAGCCGCAGAACTGCAAAAAATAAAACCAGATGTCAAAATCATATTCTTGACCTGCCACGAAGAATTTCACTACGCACGTAAAGCCGTGCAGTTGTCAGCCGAAGACTATCTGATTAAAGATGAGCTGACAGCGCAGCAATTGGATACCGTATTAAAGAAGAGTGTTCATATGCTGACGACGGATAAGGAAAGATTCCAAGAGCTGGCGTACAAACAGGATATTCTAAAAAATAAGGAGATTTGGTTAGCGCAATTTTGGGAGCAATTGCTGGCGGGTGCGTCCAATGAGTCCATTCAGAATCAGGGAGAACGCCTAGGGATTGCTTGGAAGCAGCCACATTTCATGCTGGCCATCGGTGATCTCCAGTTCGAATCCTTTCCACAGAAGTATCGTTATGCTGATATGCCATTGCTGTTATATGCGATTACAAATATTGCACAGGAGCTTCCTTTGGAGGGTTTCTCGATGACGACAATCGCAGATAAGGAGATGCGGCTTGTGTGTATTGTGAATTTTCAGCATGATCTCAGTCGAAATGCGATGGAAGCCTTCGGTAAACACATGACCTTGCTTCAGCATAAAATCATGGAATACTTGAAAATGAAAATAACATTTTGTTTCAGTGCTCCATTCAAGGGAGTTGAACATATTCATCTGCAGTACGGTTCTCTTAAGCAGAGAGAACGTTCCGTGTTCTATGGAAAAAATTCTGGCGCAGAGAATCAAACGGCTGATCATAAGCTGTGGAACTCGGATGTTATGGGTATGCTTGGCGGGGATTGGCAGCGGCTTGAGGAAGCGGCGCAAAATGGGGAACACAGCTTGACGATGGACACCTTGGAGGCGCTTTGCATGAAAGCCGAGACTTCTAGACTTGATCCCGCCGAACTCCTGCTCAAAAGCTCGCAATGGATGCGGCTTCTGGAGCTGCGGTTTAATCAACCGAATGATGATACGTTTCATCGGTGCTTGCTAAGCTGCAGCAGCTGGATTCAGGCGAAAGAACTTCTTCGGCAGAGAGTTCATCTGCTGCTGGGCAGCAGAGCAGATGCATGGATTGAGAAGAAGCCAAAGCTTCAGCTCATCGATCAATACATTTCGGATCACTTGTCAGAAAATATTTCGTTAGTGGATATTGCCAATTATTTATTTCTGAATCCAAGTTATTTCTCTAGATACTTTAAACAAGAATCCGGTCTTAATTTCACAGATTACATGCACCGCTACAAAATGAAAATGGCCTGTAAGCTGCTGAAAGAAAAACAGTACAGCACGGAAATGATTGCGCTAAAGCTGGGCTACATGGAGCGGACGTATTTCTCGAAGGTGTTTAAGAAGTACGTTGGCGTAAGCCCGAAGGATTACCGTTAGCAGGAAGCAATGAAAGAAGTGGGGGTTGCGCAGCTTGTTTGCGCAATCCTTATTTTTTGAGTTGTTGTGAGATTAGGTTGCAGTTTATGTGATAGGTTGACTTGCCATGCTTTTCTTTTACTGTGAAGCCCTGTGCCAGAACAGTCTTTTATGAGGTTGCCTTTTTCAGCCAATTTTCAGAAACTTCTCAACTAACCTTCAGTTCATACTCAGATGGATTTCAGGTTAAGGGCCTATACTAGGTTTTGTAAGGGACAAACAAATAAAAAAGGAAAAGGTGGAAACAAATTATGAAAAACATCGGCAGAAAAATTCTTACTGGTTCATTGGTAGCTTCTTTTGTACTCGGAGTTGGTTTTGTTGGAGCCTTACATAATCAGGCATTTGCAGATACAGTATCGACCAATTCAACAAGCGCAGCGACTCAAAAACATGATGGCAAAGGTCGCGGAGACTTCGGAAATCGTGGCGGTTTCGGCGGCGGTAATGTAGTGGCAGAAACCGCAACGATTCTGAGTGTTGATCAAAGCGCAGTTGAAGAAGCCTTGAAAGCGAACAAGACGTTGGCAGCCTTCGCTGAAGAAAAAGGTGTGAGCAAAGCGGACTTTTTGCAAAAGCTGATTGATGCGGAAACAGCAACGATTACCGCTAATGTAACAGCAGGCAAAATTACGCAAGAGCAAGCGGACAAGGTAATCAAAAATTTGACAGAGCAGTTGTCCAAACGTATCGAAAGTACAGGAAATAAAGGTGCAGGACCGGGAAGAGAAGGCCAATTCCCAGGCGGTGGCAAAGGCGATAAAGGCTTTAGAGGCGGGAATCTTGTAGACCAAACAGCAACAATACTTGGCGTTGAGAAGAGTGTCGTTCAAGATGCGCAAAAAGCTGGTAAAACGTTAGCGGCATTTGCTCTGGAGAAAGGGCTGGCTGAAGCAGATTATGTACAGAAGCTAGTTGCAGCTGAGACAACATCCATTAACGCTGAAGTGACAGCGGGCAATCTTACGCAAGCGCAAGCAGATAAAATGTTGACCGGTTTGTCTGATAGATTAACCAAACAAGTGGAAAGCACTCGACCTGAGGGAGGTTTTGAAGGAAGAGGAGGACGTGGCGGTTTTGGTGGTTTCGGTGGACAATTTGGGAACTCGGATGTACTGACGACCCTTCTGGGCGTAACGCAGGATGAGCTGAGAACACAGCTTGAAGCTGGTAAGTCGATCGTGGATATCGCATCGGCGAAAGGGATTAGTGAAGATGATCTTATCAGTAAAATCAAAGATAGCATGACCGATTCCATCAAAAAGCATGTTGAACAAAAGGGTACTGACCATCAGCGTCCTGGCCGTGGAACTTTCGGCAAAGCTCCAGCTGATGCAACTGCACCAGCAGCAACAAACTAATACAGAGAAGCTGCTCGCTAATGCGGGCAGCTTTTTTTAGTCTATACGGGCCAATCGGGGTAACCGAGAAAGTCCCGTTTTCAGCAAACGTTCAGCTTGTGTTCAACTTACTTTCAGCCTACATTCAGACCTGTTTCAGCCTTTCCCCTTAAACTGATTTTATAAGGTTGTTGATAACTAAGGCGTTCGATGTCTTAGGAACTTGGAGAGGGGTATTAAGGATGAAATTTGGCCGGAAGAAGAAATGGATCATTGTGGTTTTGGCTGCGTTGTTATGTGGAGCGGGAACTTACTACTACTTACATAATAAAGCGAAGCCGACAACTGCAGCAACACAACAAACGGTAATGAAAGTGGCAAAAGGGGCAATATCCTCCACAGTCTCGGGTACCTCTCAGTTAGATGCTAAGGATAAACAAAATATTGTCATTCCGGTAGATAGCATTATTAAAACCATGAATTTAACACAAAACATGGCCGTTAAGAAAGGCGACGTGCTTGTAGAACTTTCGGTGCCTTCAACCGAGACCAACCTTAAAGAAGCACAAGTTAGTGTGCAGCAGTCAGAGAAAGAGCTGGCTGAACTCCAAAATCAACAAAATCATATGAGCATATCTGCTTCTATGTCCGGGAAGCTAATGTTACCCTCCAATCTGGATGTAGGCAGCCAAGTAACTAAAACAACGAAAATTGGTACGATTTCAGATACGACACAATATAAAGTAAAGCTGCCATTTTCTTTACAAGAAGCTGTGCAATTGAAAAAAGGGGACCCTGTAGAGTTGAGTGTTGATGGGTATTTATTATCCAAAGTAGGGTCTGTTGACACGATTGGTCGCGAAATCAAAGCAGATGCTAATGGCAATAAGGTTGTCACGGTGGATGTTCTGGTGGACAACGACGGCACACTCTCAGCAGGGCTGAAAGTGAAAGGAAGCATTAGCAGCGGAGGCAGCAAGATCGACTCATCCGAGCAAGTAGCGCTTGAATATGTGCGTACCGCCCCGATCTTCTCAGATGCAGTCGGAACGATTAAGAGCATGAAGTTCAAAGACGGAGATACGGTTAAACAAGGCGACCTGATTGCGACGCTGTTCAATGACGATTTGCAGAACAATATTATCAGCAAGCAAGCTTCCATTGACAGTCAGAAAATTAAAGTAAATGACGCTCAGCAAAAGGTGGACCAATTAGTCATCAAAGCGCCGTTTGATGGTGTGTTCTCTGCCGACTTTGCAAACAGCAAGAACAATGTGCTTCGCAATTATCCGGCAGGCGCCCAAATTAATGCGAATACGACACTAGGCGCTGTGGCTAGTCTAAGCACCATGCAGCTGGCAATTGCCGTAGATGAACTGGATCTGACCAGCGTCAAGGTTGGACAGAAGGTCACGGTGAAGGTGGATGCCATCTCGGGGAAAACCTTCCAAGGCGAAGTCACCTCGGTTTCCAATGTAGGAACAACCACTAACGGCGTTACGACGTATGATGCGGTCGTTGCCATTCCGAATACAACGGCAAATGATTTGAAATATGCGATGACAGCAACCGCTGAAATCTACATTCAAGATAAGAAGGATATTCTGGTCATACCTCTGCAAGTGATTACTACGGCGAAAGGCAAAACAACCGTTACGGTGAAAAAAGCAGACGGCACGACGGAGGATCGGGAAATTCAGATCGGGATTAAGAGTAAAACATTAGTAGAGGTTGTAAATGGTTTGAAAGAAGGCGAAGAAGTGGTGGCGCCGGTTAGAAGAACGACGACCAATCAGCAAATGGGAGGATTCCCAGGAGGTGGAGAACCACCTGCAGGCGGCTTCGGAGGTGGTAACTTCGGAGGCGGCAATTTTGGCGGAGGTAATGGAGGTAACGGAGGCACCAGAGGGACAACCACGCGTTAACATTCAAGTTATCAGCTCTTTGGAAAGGAGCCATTGGGATGAATATTATCGAACTGAATGAGGTTACAAAGAGCTACAACCGAGGTGAAGAGGAGCTGCAGATTCTCAAAGGCATAACGCTGCATATTGCACAAGGCGATTTTGTAGCGATTATCGGACCCAGTGGATCGGGAAAATCAACGCTGATGAATACGATTGGCTTGTTAGATACCCCAACTACAGGAACATACACCTTAGATGGTGTTGCTACGGAAAAGATGTCCGATAACGGATTGCCGAGCTGCGTAATCGAAAAATCGGTTTTATTTTTCAACAATTCAATCTGCTTCCCCGTCTCACAGCCACAGAGAATGTGGAGCTGCCGATGATTTATGCGGGTATACCGCCGAAGCAGCGCAAAGAACGAGCGCAGATGATGCTGGAGAAACTCGGCATGGGTGAGCGCGGACATCACAAGCCGAGCGAGTTATCCGGTGGACAGCAGCAGCGTGTGGCGATCTCGAGAGCTTTGGCCATTTCTCCATCCTTGATTCTGGCGGATGAACCGACCGGAGCCCTTGATTCGAAAACGGGCATTGAGGTGCTTGAGTTAATCAAAGAGCTTAACGAGCAAGGGAATACCATCGTATTGATTACCCATGATAATCATATTGCAGATAATGCCAAACGCGTTGTTACGCTTCGCGATGGACTGATTATTAAAGATCAGCGCAATGAGTCTGTGCGCATTCAGCAGGCCCAGGAGGCATTTTCATGAGAATATGGGAACTGTTTCAAATGGCGATGGCGACGATTCGTTCGAATCCGCTTCGGACTATACTTACGATGCTGGGCGTGATTATCGGAGTTGCCTCTGTGATTACGCTGGTGTCCATAGGACAAGGAACAACGAAAGCAATCGAAAAGCAGTATGAGGGATTGGGAACGAATTTGCTGACCATTAATCTGATGGGAAACGGCCGTGCGACAGAGCTAAAATACGATGAGATTATGCAGTTGGAAGGAACAGCAGGGATCAGTGCAATTGCTCCGTCGATGACCAAAAACAGCACAAGCATTAAGTATGGTCGCACAACGCAGACATACAATGTGATTGGGACGAATGATCGGTACCTGACCATGCAAAAGGGTGAAATGGGCAGCGGCCGTTTCATTGCGCAAGCCGATCTTGACTATCGCAACCACGTTGTTGTCTTAGGCAGCGAGGTAGCCAAAACATTTTTCGGCACCCAAGATCCGCTAGATGAAGAAATTAACGTCAACGGCTATGTGTACACCATTATCGGCGTGCTGAAGAGCAAGGGTTCTAATACGACCGGAACATCGATCGACAGCTCAGTGATTGTGCCTTTGCCGACGATGAGCAGAGACTTTAAGCTAGGTACGATACGAAGTGCTTCCGTTGAAGCCGCATCCGGTAATGATGTAGCCCGTGTTCAAAAAGTATTGGAAGCTTATTTGGCTAACAAATTCAAAAGCACGTCAGGCTACAACATTTTTAATTCAGCGGAATTAATCAGCGCCAGAACGGCAGCCTCTAGCTCACTCACCAGTCAACTAGTTGCTGTAGCTGCGATATCCCTCCTTGTAGGCGGGATCGGGATTATGAATATTATGCTGGTCACCGTTAGCGAACGAACGAGAGAAATTGGGATTCGGAAATCCATTGGTGCGAAGCGGCGCAACATTTTGCTGCAATTCTTGGTAGAAGCAACCTTAATCAGCGGTTTTGGCGGATTTATCGGACTTGTTCTAGGTATTGCTTTATCACTGGCATGGCCTTACATCAATCCCAGTCAAGCCACCAGTCTTTCACTTAGTGTAGGCTTGTATGCTTTCTTATTCTCGGCGCTCGTAGGCGTTGTCTTCGGTCTCTATCCAGCGAACAAAGCTTCCAAATTAAAACCAATTGACGCACTGCGTTATGACTAAAGACTCAGGAGGTACTAAACCCATGATACGCAAACTAACGTCCATCTCGCTCAAACATACAAGCTTCGCTCTGTTACTCACGGGCAGCCTTGCTGCTGCTTCGTGGGCCGCTCCTGCGGCTCATGCAGCCTCTGAGGCCATCTACATTTCGAATTCATCTTACTTTACTTTAAATCAAGCAGCTCTTTCTTCCTCGTCTCTTCAATTTTCCGTAGCGCTACATAACGGGGAAGGCAGTGCGATTGATTTCAATCAATATGGAGTCCGCGTAACGGACAAAGCAGGGCATAGCTACACGGCGAAATTAAGTGAGAAGAAGAGCGCTAGTGTGCTTCCTGGTCAGGATCAGACATTCCGGTTCTACTCCAATTTGGCAGCTGGTGAAACGGCAGATCAGCTTCAGGTTGATGTCTTCCGTTGGGACTTCAGCAAACCCGATTTCATGAATCATCTTGGCGTATTGCCCGTTGCTTCCGTGGTCCAAGATGGTCAAGTGAATGTGCCTGAGCAAATTATTAATCTGCGTACGTTGGATAGCACGTTAGCAAATGATGCTTCAATTGCGTTCCGCTTAGGTCAAAGCGTGCGTGTCTCGGAAAATGGAAAATGGTACCTGTACACGCAAGTGTCAGCAAAGAATTTGGGCTCCAGCAGCGTGAAGGTGCCAACTGGTTTGCAAGCTAGGCTTGTGGATGCGGACGGTCTGAAATATGCATCGACAATCGTAAGTTCGGACACAACCTTTTTACCAAATCAGTCCGATACGATTACACTTAAAACGCTCGTATCCAAGCAAATGTCGACAAGCGGCTTGACGCTGGAGTACTACTATTTAAATCAGAGTGAAGATGTCTCGCTCGGCACCTTAAACATGAACGCTTCCCTTCAAACTGCAGCGCTTGGCACTAAACAGAGCTATGCGGGACAGCAAGATGGTGATCAAGTTACCGTAAAAGCCACAAAATCGACGTACTCGAACCAAGCGGATGGGGTACATGTTCAGACGGTAGTGACGCTCAGCAATGATGGCCAGTCCGTGGCCTCTGTACCCTCCTTCTTTGCTTCCTATCAGTTTGGCGAAGCGGGTACATCGTCGGTAACCTCTACCGACAACTCCACACGCAGTGCGTATTTGGCACCAAAGGAAACGTCATCCTACTATTTCAATGCGATTCTTCCAGCCGGCGTTGATCCGAACGCGACGCAGCTTGTGCTATGGCAGAAAACAACCGCGAGCACGAGCAGTTCCTCATCGACGGGAGCAGCGTCCGGGACAACGACAGGAAGCACAGGCTCAACCACGACGACGGGCTCCGCTTCGAACCCAGCATCTACCGCTACCAATGGCTCGTCAGGTCAAATGCCTGTAGCTGTATTCCTGCTCAAAGGAGCGACTGAGGCACAAAGCGGTTTCACGACTGCAGTGAAGTATGAGTTGGGCACCAAATTGGCATTCAATGACAGCTCTGTCGTTAATAAAAACCTGGATGTCTCCCTTGTCGAGCTTCACGCTCATGAGAATGATGACCTTGGCTACAAAACGGCAGTAGCCAAATATAAAATTACGAACAATGGCACAAGCACCATTGCGCTTCCGGTGCTTCAAAATGAGCTGATTGACAGCAATGGAAATGCGTATACCGGTTCTCGCCAAAGCCAAGTCGCCACTCAAATTACGCCGGGAAGTTCCTATGTGGTAAGCTACTCGTACTTGCTGCCGAACAAAACTCAAACGGATTCCGAGACCTTTGCTTTGAACATCTTCGATGATAAATCCGTATCTGAAGGCAATGTGTCCATCGGTTCCTATCAGGTGGCTCTGCAAAAAGATGCAGACACTAACAGCGATACGCTATCTTTGTATCCATTCTCAATTAAAGTTAAGGATAATTCGATTAGCTGGCTTTATAGTGGGGGGACTTACTCCTATCAGCTTAATCTGGATCTGGAAATTTCTCATGAAGACCAAGTTATTATTGATTCGAACTTCTCTACAATCCAATTCGAGATGGTTGATTCACTGGGTCGGGTTGTAGGTACACAATCTGCTACGTTAACAGGCACAGGCAAGCTGACCAACGGAATGCAAAAAGTTGTCGTTTCCGGCTTGAAAAACGAGCAAGTGGATTCCGGTGTAGTCGTCAATATGTACGAAGTGATTAATACGCCGAATGGAACGGCTAAACGTCTCCTGAAGCAATTCCATTAATTCGACACCTTAGATAGAGAGAAGAAGTATAGTTAATTAGCGATGTTAACGAATAACTTCGAAATGTAACCGAAGGCGTCTATATGCTTCATGCGTATGGACGCTTTTCGTTTGCTAATCAAGTCCATACAAAGAGGTGATGCCGGTTATGGCGCGTATTCTCATTATTGAGGAGGAAGGTCCTGCTCGGCATTCGCTCCGTTACACTTTGCAGCGTGAAGGATTTGAGGTTACTTGTACGGATGACACCGGGTACGTGCTGAAAATGCTTGAACAGTCACCGACCGATCTGGTTATCTTTGATGTGACAGCCAGGCAAAAGGATGGATGGAAACTCGTAAGTGAGCTAAGGAAAGACGTTGAAACACCTCTTCTGCTCATTGGCCCCCGCGGGGATCATACGGATGTTGTCAGAGGGTTCCAGCTTGGAGCCGATGACTATATCGTTAAGCCTTTTCATCCGGAAGAAATGGTCATGCGAGTCAGGTCATTGATGAAACGGCACCATGTTGCGGCTTTTACCAAAATTCATATTGGCGACTTTCTGATTGATAAAGCGATGCATGAGGTCAACGTGCAAGGACGCAGCCTATTCTTACCGCTCAAAGAGTTTCAATTGCTGTTCACATTAGCCAGCTATCCCAACCAGATTTTAACTAGGGGCCAGCTGATCGAGCAGGTATGGGGCGTGAATTATGAAGGCGACGAACGAACCGTAGATGTTCATGTCAAAAGGCTGCGAAGCAGGTTCGGCGCCTTTTCGGACTATATACAAGTCAAAACGGTTCGAGGTGTGGGATATCGTTTCGAGGTAAATAGCGGGTTGAAATCAACTTGAAAAATAGGGTTTATCTATGAAAAAGACGGTTAGACATGGGGCTCCTACAGCCTTGTCGAACCGTCTTTTTGTGGAGTATTTATTTGTTTTTGGGAAATGGCTCCGTAAACGCTACGTCTAGAAGGATAACACTGCTTCTTTTGGGTGTTAGTGCAGTCAGTATGAGTAGCAACGCTAGTGTTACGCTGAAAAACTGTGCTTACAGATAGAAATGTCGACCGAAAAGCGACATTCTTATGAGGATAACGCTGTTTTTGACTGTCGAACGACTCCAGAACGTTTGGTCTCTAATTGATTTTTATGATTGGGGGGCGTTCATAACAAAGAAATAATACACTACAAATGGTCTGACAGCCCATTTATTTGCTTTATTAGTCAGATCTTGATCCCCTAAAAGAGCTGTTCGACAGTAGTCAAATAGAAAGCACGCTTACAGCGAAGGAAAAAGAGAGAGCGGGCGGGATGTTGAGCTGTAACGCGGGTTTTCCGCGTTACGGAAGGCAAGAGGTGCGTCGGCGACGCTGCAAGCACGGAAAACATGCTTAAAGTTCGTGGACACATCGCCGGATACTCTTCTGTTCCTATGTTGCGACGAAGAGGCGCCAGCCGCTAAGGCTGTCTCCTATTTGGTGTCATAGCCTTTGGCGATGGAGGGTTCGATCCATCGCTTTTCGGTATGCTCGCGGCGGTTGATCACGACGTGGTCAGCGTATACATCGATGATCAGACTCTGGCTGATCGCACGGGTTTCTGGCCTATTGTGAGAGCTCCATACCTGACGGATGGATGCGCTTGAAGCTGCGAGAAACTTCAGCTGCTTCACCTGCTTGGTCGTTTCGAGATTCCAGTGGGTATGTCCACTGAAGAAGATGACATTCGGGTGCGCGTCGAGCAGCGCCCGCAGTTCTTGGTGCTGGACGACGCCCAGCTCCTGATCGGTGCCATCCAGCGTCTGGGGCAGCGGCTGGTGGAGGAACACGAACACGGGCTTGCCGGGTTCGGCTGCGCCCAGACGCTCGCGCAGCCAAACGAGCTGCTCGGGCGAAAGGAACGCATCCTCCCCTACGGATGCGTTCACGTCCCGGTACGCTTCCCCACTTAGGAAGAGGAAGCGGTAGCCCTCCACGATAAGCTCGTGGTACGGCTTATCGTATCCCCATGTGCGGTCGAATAACGCGACCGCTTGCTTGCTTGACCAGGATGGATTCATCTTCGATGTATCCATACCACCCGTCGCGTGCGCCACACGCCGTAGTAATCGTGGTTGCCCATGGTCGCATGCACAGGGGCATGGGGCTGCTTGTCGAGCAGCCCGAGCAAAGTGCGATAGTCGCCCTCACTCCCATTCGTCAGGTCGCCGTTCATGACGAGCAGCTTGCTGTTCGGGCGCAGCGCATGATGATCGGCAAGCGCATCGCGCAGCCTTTTGTGTGCTTCTTCGTCCCATGTAGTGATATGTGCATCACTAAGCACGGAGAATGAAAACAGCGGGGCTGCCGGAGATTGCTCAACAAGGCGATTCACAGCAATGTTCCGCGCATAGGATGCATGCGCAGGAAACAAACAAAGAAGCAAGATAACGAACATGATACGTGGTGTGAGTGGCTTCATGCTGCCTAAACCTTCTTTCGCAGGGAGACATATATTTTTCGAATTGGAGCACCTTGGAATCAACAAAAGGTGATCTTTGGTATTCCCTATTTATAAGGGATTTATTAGGTGATCGCTGACGATTTTCGATGAACCTTATTTGGGACTGGATGCTGTGGCTAGAAGCTTGTTCTATGATCGATTGCTGGAGGATTATGCGGAACATCCACGGACTATTATTTTGTCTACCCATCTGATTGACGAGGTAAGCCGCCTGCTGGAGCATGTGTTGGTCATTGACAGCGGCAAATTGCTCTTAAATGAAGATGCCGATGCGCTTCGCGGCCGTGCATGTGCGGTTTCTGGTTTGGCAACTGTGGGTAGATACATTCATACAGGAGAAAGAGGTGCTGGAACGTACGGTTTTCGGAGCCGCGGTGACCGCCACGATACTTGGATTTTTAAATGAACAAGAGCGGAAAGAAGCGGAATTGCGGGGTCTTGAGTTTGCTCCCGTATCGCTGCAGCAATTAATTGTACACCTTACACGCACAGGGGCCGCAGGAAAGGGGACTGAGTCACAATGAATCAGCAACGATTGACTAGTGTAATGAAACTGCATTTGAGAGATAAAACGAGTTGGTTTTTGACTCCATGGCTTATTATCGCGGCAACTTTCATAATCAATTTTATTATTACCTTGTCACTTCATACGGATGAGACGATGCACACAGGTTCGATTGCCGCTATTTTCGTCTATACATTCGTAGCGGGGGTTATCACAATCAAAGAAACCTTTTCTTTCGCTTTGGGCCTTAGTATTCGGAGAATAGATTACTTTCTCGGAACTGCGGTCACGGCTATCTTCGTGAGTTGCTCTTCAGCCATCGCAATAACCGTTCTTTCACTTATTGAGGGAGCAACGAATGGATGGGGGGTACGTCTTAACTTTTTTAAGATAGAATCCTTTAGTGACATCTCCATAGTAGGCTTGATCGGCATCTATTTGATCTTGCTTCTTCATATGTACTTTCTTGGGTTCGCAATCTCCAGTCTCCATCGACGTTATGGCCGAAACGCCATGTATGCTTTCTTCGCAACACTTTTTCTGCTAGGCAGTATAGGTACCTATGTGTTCACACGCTTTGGGCTCTGGGGCGGAATCTTTACATGGCTCATACAGCATTATTTGGAGCTTTTTTGGTAGATGCTGCCTGCGTCAGCCATCTAGATGCTAGTTGCTTATGGTCTCCTGCGTAGAGCTGCTGTTTAATTGGTTAATGAAAGATATCTATGCCGTAACGGCGCTAGATTACCATGCGGTTTGAATTGTCGGTTATCGGGAGCATTTTTGTGTTTGACTTCACATCTAAAATCAACTATTATTTCATTACACGATCGTTTAACGAAAAGTGAAAGAGAGAATGTCACATTGAAGAAAGATCCTAAAACCAGCCGCGACCTTCAAGCAGTAGAACGCAGAATGCAGATCTTGCAAGGAGCAAAGGAATTATTCGCTCAGCACGGATATCACGGTACGTCTATTCGCGCCATCAACAAGCATATTGGTATTACGGACGGTCTCTTGTATCATTATTTTCCGGGTGGCAAACAGGAACTATTAGAGACTATTTTCCAGGAAGCACAGCAAGTTCGGCTGCAGCTCATGGATAAATTAATTGCAGGTATTCAGCCAGGTCAGCCTCTGGAAGATGCGCTTTATCAATTGCTTATTAGCTTGGTCAAGACTATCGCGGGTGATAAAGACTTTATTAAAATAATGCTGCGTGACTCGGATTCCATTCAGTCCAAGGATAAGAATTTTCTGACGGAAGTTATTTTGCAGCGACATCAAGCACTTACTGACGCACTAGCCAATAGAGCTCTGGCCGGTGAAATCCAGCAGATGGATTTTCAAGCTGCTGCGAAACAAGTGATTTCCATTGGGGTTATGGTCATCGTGGGCGAGATTGCGGCTGTTAAAGTAATAAACACAGATCTTGAAACTTATTTGAAAAATATGATCGCTTTCACCGTCTCGTTATGGAGAAAGTGATTGTTTTTTATAGTTTTCGTTCACACAACGTTGAATGAATTAAAAAAGAGGGGGATTGGGTATGAGTCATTTTTTTAAGCAAAAACATCCGTATATCGCACTTATCACTGTGTTTCTTGTCGTTCTTTTGTTAGGAGTGGCGCAGCTTGGCTCAACGGTTAATCCGGTTCCGAAGGATTTGCCTGTGCTTCTCGTTCAGACAGATAGCGGGGAGAAGCTGCCGACAGGACAGGAAATGAATTTCGGGAAGATGATTCAGGAGAAAATAACGACTATACCGGGCCAAACCGGTTCCGCAGCACCGCTGAAATGGACCATGATGAGGAATGAACAGGAGGCTATTGACGCGATGAATCATGAGCAGGCCTATGCGGCTATCGTGATTCCTGCAGATTTCAGCCATAAGCTGGGGAGCCTGCTTACTCCTCAACCTGACCCATCTTCACTTACCGTCTATGTAAACCAAGGGATGAACAATACGGCAGCTACCATGGCCAATCAGGTCATCAGCCAGATGGTTCTGGGAATTAATACTCAAATCAGGGAGCAGTTATTAGCCCAAGTCAGCCAGCGCGGCGGCACTCTTACTGTTGAACAGACCAAAGCATTTGCTTCGCCTATTATCGTAACAACGAAAAATATAAATACGATAGGCACGAATAGCTCCAACGGGAACGCGCCGCTCGTATTAACTCAGCTTGTCTGGTTTGGAGCTATGGTAACCACCCTACTGCTTAATATGGCTTCAATGAAAGCGACACAATCCGGTTCACGCCTGCATCGGCTAGGCATTCGAGCCTCCCAACTTCTGAGTGGTCTCGTTATTACCGCCGTAGCCTCTGCGAGTATTCTCCTTGTGACCGGCCAATGGCTAGGGTTATCGATTCCGAATTATTGGGATATTGGTTTATTTATGTTCTTTGCCGGATTTATTTTTTCTTGCTCCAAACTGCAATTGTGAGTTGGCTAGGTATGGCGGGTGTACCGCTATTCGTTCTCGTCTTTTTCTTCGGGGCGCCTGTGCTTTCTCTGCCTCCGCAGCTGCTTCCGGGATTTAGCCATGACTGGCTTTATAGCTGGTTGCCGCTTCGCTTCTCTTTGGAAGGTTTGCGCGACTTGTTCTATTTCCGCCAAGGCTTTAATTTAAGTGATCCACTTTGGAGCTTGGTCTCCATGGGTGTCGGGGGTATTGTGATAATTCTCCTATCTGTGTTGAAAAAGCACCCGCAGCCATCAGTCGAGGTGGATATATCGAGCAATTCTTCGACTATTTAAACGTAATGAATCTTCGTAATTCGGAAATTCATGAAACTCATGATATGAAGCAAGCAGCCCGTTCCTCGTCAGAGGAGGGCTGCTTTTGTTTCTCTATTCCTATTTTGCCCCATAGGTCTTCACAAAAGCAGGTTCAATCCATTTCTTTTCGGAATGCTCTCGTCCTCGAGACCTACCTTTTCGGAGGGATATGTATGTGGTTAGGCTAACTTTGACCAATATGGTTGCCAGATAAACACAACTTCATTATGGGTCTTAGATCCACCCCGACTTAGGTCTAGGGATAAAAACCGTCGCGAGTCCGTTTTGCCAAACCGTGTTTTTACCTAGAATAAGAGTATGAACAAGAACACAGCACAACAATAACGAAAGGCGGTGACGAAACGATGAAAAGAAATACAGGCTTGGCCGCTCTGCTAATCGCATTCGGTGCGCTGATCCTACTGAATAAGTTTGGGCTTCATACCGGACACTTTTTTGGCTCCTTAATGGGATACTTGGTTCCGCTGATCATGATCGGCCTTGGCTACATCGGAATCAGAAATGGCAGTAAAATTGGCTGGATCATTGCTGGGCTGGGAATTATCATTCTGCTAGGCAAAATGGCTACATGGATTATTATTTTACTGGCTATCGGATTAATCGGTTATGGGTTTTCGATGTTGACGAAAAGAACGATTTAATCGGAAATAATGAATACAGAGAGTGAAAAAAGGTGGTATGAGAGATGAGCCTAATAAGGCGAATGAGAGACATTACCGTAGCAACATTGAATGAACACTTGGAACGGTCGGAAGACCCGGTTCGCTTGATCGACCAGTACTTAGCTGCGCAGCGCGAGCAACTTCAACAATCGGAGAAGCTGTACCAGCAATGCGTCAGTCATGCTGCATCGCTTCGCCAGCAGTATCTTACAGCACTCGAAACCAAAGAAAAGCGTGAGCATCAAGCGCTTTTGGCTTTGAAAGCCGGTGAGGAACATATCGCACGGATCGTGCTTCAAGAGAAACTGCAAGCTGAAGAGAAAAGCGAACAGTACCGCGGTTTGTATGAACAAGCAAAGCAATCCATCCTTGATTTGGATGAGGAGCTCCAGCAGTTGAAAGCCGATTATAAGGAAGTCGCAGAAAAACGCAGCTACTTCCTTGCCCGAATGGAGTCTGCTCGCCTGCAGCAACGATTGCATGCTCGCAGCAGCGTATCGCAAGATGCATCGCCAAGGATGTTTGGCCGATTGGAAGAACGCGTATCCGATATGGAGCTTCATGCCAGAACGCTCCGGGATGTTAGGCGTATGGGGCGCGAAAGCTACTACGGTGGGGGGAACCCGGCTGTAGATGCCGAGCTGGAAGCTTTGCGCAATAAGCTTCAACAGGAAGGAGTAAGCAATCATGAGCAAACTATATCGATCACGAAGAGATAAGAAAGTTACCGGTTTATGCGGCGGACTAGCCGAGTCGATGAATGTGGATGCAACATTGCTGCGATTACTCGTCGTAATTACCACATTTTTCACGGGAGGAACGGTCATTTTCATCTACTTTGTAGCTGCACTTGTCATTCCGAAAGAACCTGGGTATGACCAGCCTCCTTATGACCCATATGCGGGATCATATCGTCAACAACCTTACAATAGCGGAAATTGGAATGCTCATAAGCAGCCTGACTATCCTCCGCAGCATGCAGGATACAATGCTTCTTACGATACAGGTAAAACGAACAACATCGATGAGATGATGAAAGATATTGAGAAGAAAGCTTTGCAAAAAGAAGTGGAAGAATTAAGAGCCAAAGTCGCTCGTTTTGAACAACCAATCGACATTAAAAAAGGGGACGTGTAAACCATGGGAGTATTTACAAGAATGAAAGACATGACGAAAGCATCGATTCACGAGGTATTGGATAAAATTGAAGATCCGATTGTGATGTTGAACCAATATCTGCGCGATATGGAGCAAGAAATTGCTGGTGCCGAAGTAACTGTAGCTAGACAAATCGCAAGTGAGCGCAAGCTGAAACAACGTCTGGAAGAAGCGGTTCGCCTTGCGGCAGATCGTGAAGCAAAAGCGGGAGCAGCACTCAAAAATGGTCAAGAAGCCATCGCTCGTCAAGCTTTGGAAGAAAAATTGTACCATGAAGATAAAATTGTCGAGTATACAGACCTGTATGCATCAGCTAAAGCACATGCAGATGAATTGACACAGCAATTGCACGAAATGAAAGATGAATTCTACAAATTGCGCAACAAGCGCAACGAGTTGGTTTCTCGTGCTCAGTTGGCAAAAGCGAAGAAACAAATGGCGCAAGTATCTTACAATGGTGTTATTGAGAGCGGCAACGCATCCCGCGGCTTCCAACGCATGGAAGAGAAAATCATCCAGCTTGAAGTTGAAGCGGAAATCGCCCGCAAGCCTTATGTGCCTGCTGGATCGGTAAGCAGTTACGCGCCTGTCGATACCGCTAAACAAGCTAAAATCGATGAGCAATTGAACTTGCTCAAAGAGAAGCTGAACGTGGGTACGACAATAGAGCAATAATCCTAATACCAGAGAAGCCCCTCCATGTGGAGGGGTTTTTCGCATTTTTTTACAATTATTTTTAGTTAGCTTGCAGTCATTGTGCAGTTATTTTGCAGTATTCATGCTGTTTCATGTCATTTTAACGGATTTCCCGGGAAATATTGGTTTTCATGTCGACAGGAAAGAGCGCCATAATAAAGGACATTATGATTCCTTCTTCATCTCAGGCAGATAAGACGGAAGCAGCATGTGTTGAGGAGATGAGGCTTATGGGCAAATTGGCGCGTCCATTCACCATCCATGTAACGTGGATTATGGTAAGTTTGTGCCTTGCAGGATGCACGTCAACGAAGTTACATTCGCAGTCGCAAGAAGTGCCGAAGGAACTAAAGTCGAATCCGATATCCTCTCCTTTTACGAAAGGAACTGCCCAACCCGAGTCATACTTCGATCCATCCATCGTAGAAACGCAACAACGGTATACGGGTCCCCGAAGGTTGAAAATCAAGGAGACAGAAACACAAGCATCTGCGAGCAGTTCCCATAAAACGGCGTATCTAACTTTTGATGACGGTCCTTCCGGAAGCACGAAAAAAATTCTTAGTATCCTAAAAAGCTTTCAAATCCCCGCTACTTTTTTCGTTGTAGGCTCTGACACAAGTGAAGGAAGATCGCTTTATAAGCAAATCGTCGCTGAAGGCCATGCTTTAGGCAATCATACGTATTCGCATGACTACAATCGTATTTACAAGTCGCCGGAAGCTTTCATGAAGGATGTACATAAGCTTGATCAACTTTTAGAACAGACCGTAGGTTATCATCCTGATATTTTGCGTTTTCCGGGAGGGGTGAATAATCATTTAAGCTGGAAATCCGGCGGCAAAGGCATTATGACCCCAATTGCGAGAGTCGTAAAAGAGGAAGGCTATCAATATTTTGACTGGAATGTAAGTTCAACGGATGCGGCTGCTCCCGTGCAGGACAGAGATATGATTATCGATGCTGTAGTCAGCGCAAGCCGAGGCAAACAAAGCATTATTGTACTTATGCATGATAATACCTTCAAAACAACAACGGTGGAAGCACTGCCTATTGTTATTCAAAAGCTGCAAGCAGCGGGCTTCCACTTTGAGAAATTAACCAAATCTTCCTTTACGTTTCAATTTTTGAAGCCATAACGATTAGATATTTGGGGCAAGGCATAGATCAGCTTTCTTTCTATAACTGTAAATGGAATGCTTCAACGTGCTTTGGCACATAATACAAGCAGAAGGGAGATGACGACAATGAGCCAAAACGATTCCAAAATGCAGATTGAACAAGAACAGCAAAATAAAGAGCTCAAGAATAAAACATCTACAACGGATAAAGAAGGGGTAGTGGATAAAAAGCTGGATGGTCCCAACCGACCATCGATATGAGCAGCCAAGAGCAGAATCAACCAACCAAGGCGACCCAAGCCAAGCAAAATCAAAGTGATCTCGATCCGTTCGAGATTAATTTTCTCCCTCAATTTGAGCAGGGACGAGGCCCGCATGAGGCTTTCGTGAACGAATACGATGTCGTGATTGGCGACCATGATTATGAATCGGCAAATTCGCCTCTTGAGCAGTGGACAGCGGAGACCGATCCCGTAGTCATGGCTGGAGATGGGTGGGTTCACCCTTACAAGGATATTGGCTTCCAAAGTGCCGAGAACCGCGATATTTTTGAAAGAGGCATCCCGCCGCAAAGTGGCATCTTTACTCACCCGGATAAAAATGTCGCTTACGATCCAGATGAATCCACGAATAGGAAGAGGGAAGATGAGGCGGAAGCGTAGCTTTCGTCTTATTTTTATAGGGCACATCAAAGGTCGAGCGCAATTCAGGTCATTTACCTGGTTGACTCGGCCTTTTCCTTTTATGCATGCGCAATACGCTCAGGATTTTTTATGATACGCTAAAAGAAATGAACCTTTTGTCCGGCGGGATTGTTTATACAGGTAAAGGAGAAAGGGGTGAAAGGCTTGACCGAAAAGGATTTGTTTGAAACGTATAAAAAAGATGTGTATAAAACCTGCTATTTCATGCTCCAGCATCCTGCTGATGCGGAAGACATGTGCCAGGATGTTTTTACAAGCGTATTTCAGTGTGATTGGCGGCAAATTGAGCATTTGAAAACATGGCTTATGCGCGTAACGGTTAACCATTGTCTAAACGCTTTGAAGAAAAGCACACGCTCTCAAGCTAAACAAAGACTGCTGGCATTAAACTATACACAAGGGAAAGAAAAGGCTGCTGAAACGGTTGTAGAGGAAAAAGAATCCGCCAAGGAGTGTCAGCAATTATTAAGCTATTTACCAGGTAAGATGAGGGCGGTTGTGTCGCTTCGATTTCTGAACGAATATACTCTAACGGAAATCGCGGATATTTTGAACATTCCGTTAGGGACAGTGAAGTCCCGGCTGCATAAAGGGCTGCGCCAAATGAAGCAAATGCTTGAAAAGGAAGAAAAACAACAGAAGAAAGGCGGTGGCAAATATGGACAAGGTGGAGCAAGTTTTTTCTCGGTTTTTAGAAGATGAGGAAAAGATTGAATATCCGGACTTTGATGCCATGTGGGATCGTTTAGAGCCAAATCTGCCTAAAACGGACAGTAAGCTTTTGAACGCAGATCGTGCAGTTTCTAATCATCGTTATGGAAGAAAAGTGGTTATCTTTGCTGGTTTAGCCGCGCTCCTTGTTGCAACTCCGGTGTTTGCTGCCATTAAAAATAACTGGGACCACCTATTTGCTTACCACAGCGGCATTCAATCCGCATTGGAGCAAGGTTTGGGGCAAAGCTTTGAAAAATCGGTCACTCATGAAGGGATTACATTAACCGTACATACGGGCGTTGTGGATGATAACAGGACCGTGCTTCTGTATAGCCTCAGTTCGAAGGAGGGACTGAAGCCAAGCTTCCGTTTCGCTAAGATGCAAATTACGGATGTCAAGGGCGGAATCATTGATGTCAGACAAGTCCAATCATGGGACGCAGCAACGCGTACGTTAAACGGCTATTTTGAAACGGAATGGACGCCAGATGGGCTGGAAGCGGACATTCGATTTACAGCTAAGAACTTGCAATCCTATTCTGAAGTGGAACAAGTGCTCAAGTTTAATCCGTTTGATGGTCAAACAGGTGTATATCCCGTCGAAAAGGATGGGATTCAACAAATCACCCTGCAACCCTTCGTCCAAGGTGAGAAAATGCTGCTTTCCTCTGCCGTTACCTATAGTCAACCTGAGGTCAGGGATTGGGCTTTTCCAAGAATTGCAGTCTATAAAGGTGATGTATTGGAAAAGGAAACAGGGCACGGAGCGTTTGGCACACCTGGTCAACATGGTGAATATGTTAGCCAGCAGTTTTTTAAGATGACGGATCTGCAAGCGGGGCCTGTGACGTATAAGCTGCTCTATACGAAGGAAGAACGGAGCGTTAATGAAGAATGGGCCTATGATTTGCACTTGAATAAAAAACAAATGCTCAGCGGCACAGTGAAGCATGCACTGAATGTTCCGGCTGAAGAACCGATAGGAGCTATGGTGTTCAAGCAAATGATTGTGACACCGACACAAATCAGACTGAAGGCAAGTCATGAGAAGTATGTTCGTTTTCCTTATTTGAATTATTCATTGGACGTTAACGGTACGATTTTGAATGGGGGACTTTGGTACGACCGGGATGAGGACCCGGAAGAAGCAACTTTTCGTTTTGAATTACCGCCAGGTGTGCATGTGACGGAGCAGACGCCAATTACCTTCATTGCCAAGCACGAAGTGGTTGAGCATAAGGATGCGAAAGATCCGATCCGGTTAACGAATATTAGTGAAGAGAAGAAGAAGATCACGACGCAGGTTGGCGGCTATCCGGTTACATGGACCTATTATAAGCAGGATGGTCATCTGTTTGTGCAGAGCGAAAGCGAGGACCCGAGCTTTGGTGGCATTAATCAGACCTATATGGTTAGCGGAGCCCACGCGGGTCCTGGAAAACAGGTAACGGCAAATTTCAGGGGCGATGGCAATAATCAAGCCATCGATAAGTATGAGAATTATGAAGGCACGGAGGCCGAACTGTATATTTATTGGTACTATACGGAAAATCCCGATAAAACGAACCGTATTCCGTTGATTTCTCCAGATCAGAAGTAAGTAGTAGGACTTGGGACTTTGCTTTCCCCCTTAACGGATGTATAATATACTTTATAACGATTACGTTTTGAGAGTAACTATTAAATCCTAAGGGGTGGCACATATGGCAATGTCTTTTGATTCTTATATGAAAGATATGGTTAAACCGATGAGAGAAGATTTGACTCGTCTGGGGATTACAGAACTTCTAACACCGGAGCAAGTTGAAGAAGCAATCGAGAAATCGAAAGATGGCACGATGCTGCTTGTTGTCAATTCCGTCTGTGGCTGCGCGGCAGGTCAATGTCGTCCAGGTGTAGCGAAAGCACTTCAGAATGATACGCTTCCTACTTACACGTACACCGTGTTCGCAGGGCAAGAGAAGGATGCAACGGCTAAAGCGCGTGAATTTTTGGCGCCATACCCGGCTTCATCGCCTTCCATCGCACTTTTCAAAAATGGTGAATTGGCCCACTTTATTCAACGTCACCAAATCGAAGATCGTTCTGCCGATATGATTGCTGGCGACTTGATCGGCGCTTTCAACGAATTCTGCAAATAAGCAATATCATAAATATTAAACAGACCCACTTTGGAGCATTTGCGGAGTGGGTCTGTTTGTTATAAAAGCAACTGCTCTCCTGCATCTCCCTTTGAATTTTCAAGAGCGAAGTCTATACTAGTGCTTAAAGAACGAAGGTTCGAAATTAGGAAAAAGGTGGAGAGATGCATGAGCCTGCAACAGGAGATTATTGCGAAGCTTGGTGTGAAGCCGGAAATTGATATCGATGAAGAGATCCGTAAGCGAGTGAATTTTCTGAAGGAGTATGTGCTTGGGGCCCATGCCAATGGACTGCTGATTGCGATTAGCGGAGGCATTGATAGCGCAGTTGCCACGGGTTTATGCAAGAAGGCGACCGATGAGCTTACCGCTGAAAAGGGTAAAGAGTACAAAACGGTTGGCGTATTCCAACCTTACGGTGAACAAGTCGACATTGAGGATAGCTATGCGACAGCCAAAGCTTTCGATTTGAAATATCAAATCGAGAATAATATCCAAGAGGCTGTCGATGAAATCGCCATCGAAGTGGAATATGGCCTCAAGCATATCGGCGTCCATCAGCATGTGAGCCGCGGCGGCAAAGGCAACGTCAAAGCGCGCACGCGCATGGTGATGCAGTATGCGCTCGCTTTCGAGCTCGGCCTGATCGTCGTTGGTACCGACCATGCTTCAGAAGCGATCACCGGCTTTTTCACCAAATATGGCGACGGTGCCGTCGACATCACTCCGCTCAGTACGCTGAACAAGCGTCAAGTGCGTTCGCTCGCAGCGAAACTGGGCGTTCCGCAGAGCGTGCTAGACAAGGCCCCGACGGCTGGCCTTTGGGACGGACAAACGGACGAGAATGAGCTCGGCATTACATATGGCGACAACAGCGATTACCTGGAAGGTAAGCAAATTGACGCAGCTGTGCAAGAAAAGCTGGAGAGTCAATACTTGAAAACGGAGCATAAGCGGATTCCAATCCCTGGTATTTAATGATGTAAAGAAAGGCTGAAAGCTTCTCTTGATGAGAGCTTTCAGCCTTTTTGCATGTATCAAGTATGAATGACTGTAGTCTCGGGCGAGCAAGACTGTAGTTCTAAGGCATTTTTAAACCGCGTGAGCTTTGAAGAAGCGCATACCATTCTTCACGGGTCATCGTTTCGGAAATTCGCACCGCATCTCGGCAAGCAAGAACGCGTTCAACGGATGAGGTGCCGATCACCGGTTGAATGCGAGCAGGATGCTTCATTAACCAGCCCAGGACGATGGATTCAGGTGTTGTTTCTTTCTCAGTGGCCAGCTTCTGTACGAGAGCTGCTGTTTCTTTGACCGTTTCCGCTGCATCTTCGACGGGTTTGCCAGAGAATATGCCTTGCGCAAGAGGCCCCCAAGCTTGGATTTGAATATTTTCTAACTGGCAATGCTCCATAATGCCGTCAGCGAAATTGACGCCAACTCCTGCCTTTTGGTTGACCAAAATTCCTTGTTCAACCCAGTCCACGCGTGCCAAGCTCATTTCCAGTTGATTGACAACAAGAGGCTCGGGAAGAGAGTTTTGAATGAATCGAATTTGTGCGGAACTCATGTTGGATACGCCGAAATGACGAACCTTGCCGGACGAACGCAATTGCGAGAAAGCCTCAGCAACTTCTTCTGGCTCCATGAGGGGATCTGGACGATGCAGCAAAAGAATATCCAGATGCTCTACGCCAAGACGTGTCAGAATGCCATCGACTGAACTCACGATATGATCTTTGGAGAAGTCGAAGCGCTGCGGATTCACATCGTCTTGAAAGCGAATGCCGCATTTGGATTGAAGGATAATTTGGTCGCGGAGATCAGGTCGATTTTTGAGGATTTCTCCGAAAACAGACTCGGATTTCCCACTTTTATAAATATCAGCATGGTCAAACATCGTAATACCAATGGATAGAGCGGCTTCTACAGCTTTCTCAGCAATGACGTAATCTTCCTTGGAGTAAGTGGCTCCATTCCATTCTCCACCGATTCCCATACAACCAAAAACAATTCGGCTATTCGATATTCCACGTTTTTCAAGCGGCATAACTTTCATAAATACGGCCTCCTATTAAGTAAGTCTATGACCAGTATAACCGTTGTTTGAGGCGAACATAAGAGCTGAAAATAGGGTAACTTACTTACCTTGACGTAAGCGTTGTTGTCCAAATCGATGAAATCTCCCAGGCGGTGGAAGAACTTTCCGGTGATAAACCTTGACCCCGGAGGGAGAATCATGTAAATTGGACGCAAAACGTAACGGAAAATGAGGGTGATTTCGATGATTATCGGAGTTGGAACGGACTTGCTTGAAATCGAGCGATTGCGCAAAATACTGGAAAGCTCGACGGGGGGGAGGTTCCTAGAACGGATACTTACGCCTACGGAGAGAGAGCTTGCTGAAAAGCGTCGAGGTCGGCTCACCGAATTTGCTTCAGGCCGATTTGCGGCCAAAGAGGCCATTGTTAAGGCGATTGGCTGTGGGATTGGCAAGCAGATCGGCTTTCAAGATATTGAGGTGCTTCCCGATGCGCTTGGCAAGCCCGTTTGCCGAGTAAAAGAGGAGGCGCTGCTGCGCGCAGGCTTGCATGCAAACAGCCATCGCATCCATATTAGCATTACGCATACGGAGTCGATGGCTGGAGCTTATGCCATTGTGGAGCAGTTATAGATAAGCGGACTGTTATTTTTTGGAGCCAAGCCAATCGGTGAGAAGTCCGATCTCTTCTTCGGAGAGCGTATTTTTGTAAGGCTGCATGCCGCCGCCGCCATTCTTGATCTGATTGGCAATCTGCTCGCGGCTCATGGTGCTGCCAACCTTTTGCAGATTGGATTTGGGTCCTACCTTGCCGGCCAAATCAACGCCGTGACAACTGATGCACTTGTTCGCGGTGAAGATGTCCTGCGCTTTCACATACGCAGGGTTGCTCTCGGCTGCCGTAGCAGCCGGAGCCTTCGTGGCGGGGCTCGTCCCGCCGCCTGCTGAACAAGCAGCTAGCGCCGCAAATACCATAGGCACTGCCGCAATCGTTAGACCTCGCGCCCATGAGACCTTATTCATTCTCTTCTCCATAGTTGTGATGACCTCCTATGAAATATCTTTTTGACCTATTTATCTGTCTGCGGAAGGTCGTCCCTGCCCCAAGTCTGAAGCATATATCCGCTCACAAGAAGGCTGATCCCACCCATGCCTTCCAAAATGACCGCAGAGTATCCCAAGTACCAAACTCCCATGATAGCTGACAAGGCGAATAGCCATAAGCCGAGATAAACCAGCGGCCTGCCAAGCAGCAACCCGATCTGAACGAACCCAATCGCCAGGATGAAGGCTCGCAGCACTGGCGCGAACAGAGGCCCAACTGCACCGATGGCCTCAAGCAGTGCAACAGCCGCAATCAGCATCGCTCCTGGCAGCAGCAGGAGTGCCGGGTGTCCGAAGCCACTGCGCTCAGACGCTTTCTTGTCCTCACCTGAGCCCAATTGACTTCGTAAGCTCCAGATTTGAATGAAACTGGCTATGACGGCGGTGATGAACGCCGCTTGCTTCAACCAATCCAAGTCGCGCCAATAAATCGCGAAATCCACCAACGCGCTGAATATCCATTCCGCGCCCCAAATGAAAAGCAGCGGCAGCAGGGCCCGCGCTTCACCAATCCAAGCTTTTCTTTTATTGGTCAAATCCGTTCTCTTCGCATTCTGCATACATTCACCTCTAGTTTTATGTTCCACACTTCTCGTATAATGGAGACATGTCTTTATATTCATTATAACTGGATTGTGGCCTATAGAGAAGGAGAGCTCATGTACAGCGAAGAACAGAAGCACTATTTTTCCCGTCATTTACTGGATTGGTATCATACACACAAGCGAGATTTACCTTGGCGAAGAAGTAAAAACCCTTATTATATATGGATTTCTGAGGTCATGCTGCAGCAAACCCGGGTAGACACGGTCATTCCCTATTTCCATCGGTTTGTGGAGCAGTTTCCAACGGTGGAAGCGTTGGCGACAGCGCCGGAGGAGAACGTACTCAAGGCCTGGGAAGGCTTGGGGTATTATTCGCGTGCTCGTAACTTGCAGACAGCCGTAAGAGAGGTGCATGAGCGTTATGGCGGAATCGTTCCTCAGGATAAGGTGGAAATCTCATCATTAAAAGGAGTAGGTCCATACACCTCAGGAGCCATTCTCAGTATTGCCTATAATAAACCGGAACCGGCAGTCGATGGCAATGTCATGCGGGTTTTGTCTCGATATTTTCTGATTGAAGAAGATATTATGAAGCCTTCGACTCGTGTTCGCATGGAGAAGCTGGCGCGAGAATTAATCATGGAGGGGACAGCGAGTGACTTCAATCAAGCGTTAATGGAGCTTGGGGCTATGGTTTGCACGCCGCGATCCCCGCATTGTTTAACTTGCCCGGTTATGGCGCATTGCGCCGCGCGAGAAGCAGGTATGGAGGAAGCTCTACCCATCAAAAAGAAAGCCAAGCCGCCGCGTCCTGAATCACGGGGCGTAGCCTTCGTTGAAGGTACGGGTGAACATAAAGGGAAATGGCTCATTCGGCAGCGTCCACAGGAGGGATTGCTTGCACGGATGTGGGAATTACCTCATATCGTGTGGAAGTCTGAGGAGGGGCGAACAGACGAGGAGAATAAGAACGAGCTCCGTCAGTCCTTGGCAGACCAAGAGCAAATTATGATTCGTCCCGGTGAATGGCTGATGGACACAGAACATATTTTCAGCCATATTGTTTGGAAAATGAAGGTATACCGCGCTGTGCTGGGGGATACGAACCGCCAGGGCAATGGGGGAGAGTGGATTCCCTTCCATTATCGCTGGGTCAGTCTGGACGAGTTGGATCAGTATGCCTTTCCTAACGTCTTCTTGCGCATAATGAAAGAGTGGCAGGAGCATCAACAAAACTAATCGCGATGATTTAGCGAATTTCAGCTTTGATGGCCTCCACATTTTTTAAAGTAATCATCTTCTTATCAATTTGGATATAGTCATCATCGAGCAGTTCTTGCAGCACCTTCGTAACGGACTCGCGAACGGTTCCTACCATGTTGGCTAACTGCTGGTGCGTGAGCTTTACATTAATCAACAAACCGTTTGGAGACGCTATGCCATGCTGATCCGATAGTCGAATAATTGTCTTCATAATACGAGAACGTACGCCTAAGAAGGTAAGATCATAAATCTGTTCATTCGCTTGGCGCAGCCTTTCCATCGTTGTTTCTAAGAGCTTTAAGCATAGCTTAGGGCTCTTTTCCATGAATTGGGTAAATGCTGAGCGACTTAATACAAACAGTATGCAGGCTTCCATGCTCTCAGCCGTTGCGGATCGCGTAAGTCCGGCGCTTATTAAGGCCATCTCTCCGAAAAAATCCCCGTCACGAAACAAGGCAAGGATGATTTCTTTGGATTCGTCCAAACGATAAATTTTCACTACACCGGATTTAATTAGGAATAATTCATCGCCCGCATCGCCTTCCAGAAACAGAATGTCGCCCTTTTTGACCTTTCTTTCTTTGAATAAAGGGGCTAGTGCCAGTAAATCTTCTTCCGAAAGTGCTTGAAACAGGGGGACATGTTGGAGTAATGGAACGATTGTTTTCACCAGTCATTCACCTCATCTCAGTCATAGTAAACGACCAACTGCTCGCTGATATTTTTAGATCAGGACATGGTTGCCGAACAGCTTGACTCTATGTATATCGTACAGCTTTCCGACGTTTGCGTAAAGAAATTCCAGTACGAGATGTAAAGAAAGGTTTTGCGGTAATGGTAGGAACTTGTCGATTTGCCGGGAATACATGCGATTTCGAACTTGTATGTGAATTTATATACATAATTTGTTTGATAAGCATGGATACTAATGGATATGTCGGTAATCTCATACATAAGGAGAGTTCATATGCCAATGCCAAGTGAAATAGATGAACTGCACAGACAAGCCAATGGGATGGAAATGGATTGGTGGTATCACTATGATTTATTATCTTTTCATTGGTGGGTTATTATATTAGTAAATGTATTTTTTCTCGTTTTGCTGCTTGTTTTTGCAGACCGGAAACATCCGTTGCGGATTGCTTTGGCATTTTTCGTCAGCTTTACAATCATCGGTACGATGGATGAGATCGGGCTATTTTTTCAATGGTGGACCTATCCGCATGAACTAATCGCGTTTACGAATCGGTATAATGCCGTCGACTTTTTGGCTATTCCCTGTATTTTGCTTTAATGCATCAAAAATTTAACGCATGGAAATATTTTTTGATTGCCGATGTCATAATCTCAGCCTTGGAAGCTTATGTCGGAGAGCCGATTTTTACTTGGCTTAACATATACAAGTTGAATAATTGGACGTTCACAAAGTCATTTCTTACCTTGCTTGTATCCGCGATTTTAGCTAAAGCGATTGTGGATTGGATTGGAAAAGTCAGAGACGCGGTTCATGATGAGCGCGAAGTTACGTTAGATTTCTTTAAAAGAAAACAAAAAACACGATAGAAAGTCACAAACAACCCCAGTTCCTAACGGCACTGGGGTTGCTTGTTTCGAAATATTCATTATGCAGCTATGTTTTAAAGATCATAGCTTTTCAACTTTACAGGAACTTCAACTCGTTGAGGATTGTACTCCCCATTAAATTGTTGCAGCAGCAAATCGATTGCGGATCGCGCCATCTGCTGCTCGTTCTGCATGATATAAGGGGTGTTGGGAATTTGTGGATCATCGAAGGATACGAATTGGACATCTTGGTTAAGAGTAGCGTCCTGTTGAAAAGCCTCATGTGTCAAATTAGACATTTCTGCCGACAGCGAGAAGACGACGGTCATGTTTTTATGCATATGTAAGAAATCAGCAATATAAGATGAGGTTTCATCTTTTCTCAAGACGTTGATGGGGACATGACACCAGAAGCTTTTATCTAGTAAAATGCCTTGATCCAAGTAATCCTCAGTAGGGAACACGATAATGCCTTTCACCTTGCCTGCTTCCGTTAAAGCGCGAATGGCTCTGGATTCTTCGAACAGAGCTTTATTCCCGCTTGCTGATAAACCATAAATTAACGGAGCTGGCTCATATAGAGCTGAAGAAAAAAAAGCGACCCCAGAGGGTCGCTTTCGCTATATGCCGTCTTATTTCGTAGCGTCGTAACGTTTGCCAACTTCGTTCCAGTTAACAACGTTCCAGAAAGCTGCGATATAGTCAGGACGTTTGTTTTGGTAGTTCAAGTAGTAAGCGTGCTCCCATACGTCAAGACCAAGAATCGGAGTTTCACCTTCGAAGATCGGGCTATCTTGGTTAGGCAAGCTGTATACTTTCAGTCCGCCGTCTTTGCCAACAGCTAGGAATGCCCAGCCAGAACCAAAGCGAGTTGTAGCTGCTGCTGCGAAATCAGCCTTGAACTTGTCGAAACCGCCAAGCTCTTTGTCGATTGCTGCTGCAAGAGCGCCTGTAGGAGCTCCGCCAGCGTCTGGTCCGATTGTTTCCCAGAACAGGGAGTGATTAGCGTGTCCGCCACCGTTGTTGCGAACTGCTGTACGAATATCTTCAGGAACGCTGTTCAGGTCAGCGATCAGGTCATTCAAGGATTTCTCATGCAGAGCAGGATGTTTATCCAAAGCTGCGTTCAAGTTAGTCACATAAGCATTATGGTGACGATCGTGGTGAATTTCCATTGTTTTAGCATCGATGTGAGGCTCAAGAGCGTCATTCGCATAAGGTAGAGCTGGTAGTTGATGTGCCATTGTATAAAATACCTCCTAATATTATGTAGTTTCAACTTCATTATGAAGGAATTTCGATAATAAAGCAACATGTATGTTTACTAAGTCAAACACCGCGTCGCTCAATTTCTTGAATGATTTGCGTGTGGATATGCGTTCCCTGCTCATTGAGCCAAGGGGATAAATCACTCATTGCCCTATGATTATAACGGAGTTCAGTCTCCGTCCATTCACTGGGCTTCATGGAACTCAGTACCTGAAAATCGCGTATATCCCGTGGGTACTTTGACGAAGATTCCTCTTTATTGGACATGTTTTCACCTCACATTCTCCTATATAATCCAATAACTTCTCGTTTTTTATACAGGATCCTGGGAAATAGTGCAGATACGCTGCACAAAAAAAGACCAGTTCTGAAGAGAACGAGGCCACTGAAAAAAACCTTTAAAAAAGTGGAAAAAGCAAAAAAGGCTCATCTTTTAGAATCCGTGCTTGATTTTAAACAATCAGATACGAATGGTACCCTGTGAATCCGGATCGACCCGTCTCGACTGCGATGGTAAAACGATTGGATGGGCATGCGGACACAACAGCCGTTAGTTGCCCTTTATCCCTCGCCTTGCGCCTGCTTCCGGACATACGTTCCGTTAAGTGCGGAGAAAACGTAGACATTGGCCTCTGATTGCTCGAATAAGAGCGCTGATGTCCGTTAAGTTCCAAATAGGCTATTCAAAACGACAATAACGGCTCCACGGTCCGTTTATCCGATTTCGATGTTGAGCGCCTAAAAAAGACGACTCTAAAATTCAAGAAATGAAATTGAGCCGTCTTTTTTGATACAACTATTTAATTGCTTTAAAAAACGGAAGTTTTTCAGTGGCCTTGAAGAGAACTAGCCTGTCAATTCGATAAGGCTTATGACATGCGCCACTAGCCAATTAAACTTCCGTTACAATCGTGAAGGTTATACCAAATTTGTCCGTTACCGTGCCGAAAGCAGGACTGAAAGGAGTGGATTCTAGCGGAGCGACGACGATGCCGTCTTGCTGCAGGCTACTAAAAATTTGCTTGGATCGTTCAACATCCTTGAAGTCAGACAGAAAGAAAGAACATCTCCTGTCTGTACGGGTATACCCGGCGAGTCGGAGATCATGATGTCGGACTCCCCAACTTTGATAATCGCATGAGCGACACAGTCATGCAGCTCAGCAGGAAAAGACATACCCATCTGCCCGTAGGTTTGGATACGGATGACCTTGGCATCTAATAGGTTGGCATAAAAGTCGATTGCTTCCTTCGCATTTCCGTTTAACTTTAAATAAGGTGTCAGTTGTAAGGACATTAGAATCTCTCCTTCAATTATATTCATTCTTTTTTAGTATAGACCATAAAAGAGATCCTGATTGTTTCTATCGAGAGCCTTGTGAATAATCGAAAGGAAAAGAAAACTGTGATAATAAAGTGAGAATTGTTGAAAACGCTTGCAATTAAGCGCTTTCAAGAGGAAAAACGAAAAAAACAAAGTTTTTTGTGAATTTTAACACTATTTCAGCAGGATTTCGTATTTTTTTGTCGTATTTACTAATTTACCAGAAAATTAATCTTAACAAATTAATAGGGAATTGGGAGAGAACCATATGCACGTTCGTTCATTTCAGCTTGGTGATACCTCTTCGGTGAAGACACTCTTGCAGGATGTTTTATCGGAAACCTGCTATGAAGAAACACTGGAAGCATTTGCTCGTCAGCTATCATGGGATACAGAACTTGTTCTAGTCGCACAAGAAGAAGAGCAGGTTGTTGGCTTGATTATCGGTACGATTGATAACAACAATGGTTATTACTATCGAATTGCAGTTGCAACAGAGTATCAACGTAAAGGTATCGGTAAAGCTTTGATCGAAGCGATGAAGATGAGGTTTCTCCATCGGAAAGTGAACAAAATCATGGTAACCGTAGATGTGCATAATGAAATGGTGCTGCCTGTTTATGAATCAGTTGGCTATAGCACTTCGGACTTTTCACGTGCTGCGCACCGATTAAGCATTGTGAAGAAAGTCAGCGTATAATCATCTTTTCATTAGCACCTGAATAGAAATAACTTACACCAGGGAAGCATGTCTTTGCCCCATTGCAATTGGGGGTGAGATGTGCTTTTCTATATAATATGAAAGTTTTTCGGCAGCTTTGAATAGAGGAGCTTTGAGACATGGATACCTTCGAGCCGTATGTGATAAAGAGCTTTAAGCATGATGGACATCTACACCGCATGTGGCTTACGAATTGGCGAGTCCCCCCAGCAAGGCTGCACCCGGATCACCGGCAGCAAGAGATGATGGTGTTTATTAATAGTCATACCAAAATACGGGAAGCAGACGGCAAAGAGTGGGTGAGCCGCATCCCGGGAATTTCTTTCTTCATACCTCGAAAGTGGTTCAATATCGTAGCGCTCATTGAAGAGAACGGTATCCGTTATTATTGTAATATTGCCTCTCCTTTATATGTCACTCAGCAAATTCTTACTTATATTGATTACGACCTTGATGTGATTCGAATGCCTGACCGTACCGTTCATATTGTAGATCAAGAAGAGTACGAGCTTCATAAGCGGAATTATCATTATTCTTCATTAGTGGAAGACAAAGTGAAGGAAGGACTCGCTGATGTGCTGGCGCTGGTCAATTCGGACAAGCCTCCCTTTCAGGATGATGTGGTCATGCATTACTTTGAACTGTGGGAAAAGCACAAGAACGGAGGAAATTAAGTGAGTTTCTTTGCACAACGGAATGAAACGAATCGATCGGTTTCCAAGAGCAAGGGACATGCTGAGGCGAAGAGCCTAACCCATGAGCTGTGGGATTGGACCAAATCCATTCTAGTTGCTCTTCTTGTCGTTATTCTTGTGCACCAATACGGTTTTAATCTTTCGACGGTTAGAGGAAATTCGATGCAGCCTTCCCTGCAAGAGGGGGAGTGGTTATTCGTGAATAAAGCCATTACGTATATAAAGGCGCCTAAGCGTGGAGAAATCGTGATTCTCAAAGAACCGGAAGAGCAGTTTGCGCTCCAGCATCCTTTTTTGGTTAAAAGGGTTGTAGGGATAGCCGGCGACGAGGTGAAGGGCATTGACGGTTTTCTATATATAAACGGCAGAAAGGTTGAGGAGCCTTATACCGATACGCCTATCGAGGATGGTGACTTTGGTCCGACGGAGGTCGGGCAAGGTCATGTCTTTGTCATAGGCGATAATCGCCATAAAGCGGCCAGTGCCGACAGCCGCAGATTTGGCGCAGTGCCGGCCAGCCTGATTCAAGGCCGAGCTGAGTGCGTTTTGTGGCCATTCACGATGATCACATGGCTGAAGGTTGTTAGCCGCGAATGAAATGAGAGGTGAAGGGTATGGCGGTTTCCATCACAGCAAGAACGGCCGCGGAATGGCGCTGTTTGCAACAAGAGATCGTGGAGGCCGCGTCGTCCCTCGGCATTGATAAGATTGGCTTCACGACCGCGGAGCCATTCACAGAGCTTAGAGACATCCTTCTCAACCACCGGGAGAAGGGGTTTGAATCCGGCTTCGAGGAGCCGGATATCGAGAAGCGGGTTGAACCGTCGCTCAGCTTCGATTCGCCGCAGTCGATCATCTCGATCGCCGTCGCGTATCCATCGAAGCTGCCAAATCCACCCCGATCCGAGCCCGGAGCCTATCGGGGCATTATTTCTCGCTCCTCCTGGGGGAGCGACTATCATGATGTGCTGCGCGATCGTCTCGCGAAGCTGGAGGCCTTCATTGCGCAGCGCGTGCCTGACGCAAGGATGCAGAGCATGGTCGACACGGGCGTGCTTGTCGACCGCGCGGTAGCCGAGCGGGCCGGCATCGGCTGGTCTGGCAAAAACTGTGCAGTCATCACCCCGGAGTGGGGCTCGTGGGTATATTTGGGCGAAATGATTACGAATATCCCTTTTGAATCCGATACATCTATTATGGACCAATGCGGAGATTGCACGATTTGTATCGACGCATGTCCGACAGGGGCGCTTATTGGCCCAGGCCAGCTTAATTCAAGCCGCTGCATCTCGTTCATTACGCAGACCAAAGGGTATATCGACGACGCGTACAAGCTTAAGATCGGCAATCGCCTCTACGGCTGTGATACTTGTCAGATCGTCTGTCCGAAGAACAAGGGAATGAACTGGACGCAGCACGCGGAGTTTGAGCCTGACCCCGAGAAGGCCAAGCCGCTGCTGATTCCTTTATTAACGATGACGAACAAGGATTTCAAGGAACAGTACGGGCGTATCGCGGCTTCATGGAGAGGCAAAAAGCCTATCCAACGCAATGCCATCATCGCGCTGGGAAATTTCAAGGATCAAACAGCTGTGCCAACACTTATCGAATTGGTGCAGCGAGATCCACGGCCGGAAATACGTGCGACGGCAGCCTGGGCGTTGGGGCGTATTGGCGGCGAGGCGGCGGCTGTCGCTTTGCAACATGCCGCTGAAACCGAGCAGGAGCAGCCGGTCCTCCAAGATATACAAAAAGCATTAGCGGCGATCAACCAATCTGCTGACGAGATAAGGGAGAAGGAACAACCATGACACAGAATCAGACGAAGGCAGCGCCTATTCTTTCGTACACCGAGATCACTTCTCCCATCGGTCCTCTCGTGCTTGTAGCAAGCACGCAAGGGCTTTGTTCCATCGCGTTCGGAACCTTTGCACAAACGCAACATAAGCTGCGTCTCTGGGCTCTCCGCTGGTATGGCGAGCACGAGCTGCAAGAGCAGGCTAAACAGCTCGAAACCATCTCGCTGCAGCTGGAGCAGTATTTTAAAAAAGAACGTTTGCGATTTGAGGGCGAAATGGATTTGCAGGGAACCGAGTTCCAGAAACGAGTGTGGACAGCACTGCTATCCGTCCCTTATGGAGAGACAGTGTCCTATAAACATATTGCTGAAGCCATAGGCTCGCCCAAAGCGGTCAGAGCAGTTGGCGGGGCTAATAATAAGAATCCGATTCCGGTCATTATTCCGTGTCATCGCATTATTGGCGCAAACGGCGACATGGTTGGCTATGGCGGAGGGTTGGATATCAAAGAACGGTTACTGGATTTGGAGCGACTGACACTAGGAACATAGCATACTAAATAAAACCGTGGAGTGAGTCCTATGAAATACGTACATTTGGATTCCGTTGAGCCGGGTCAATACTTGGGACGAACAATATTTGCCAGCAATGGGGCTATTTTGCTTTCAGAAGATGTGCAATTAACCGTGTTCATGATCAATACACTCAACCGAATCGGAGTTACCATGGTCTACATCAAGGACCCTAGTCTAGAAGATATCGAAATTCCGGAAATTTTATCTGAAGAAACCAAACGTGCGGTTATGCAGCAAATGGGCCAAACGTTCGCCTCCATTCGATCGGGGAAGGAGTTCAGCTCACGCAATATGAGCATTTCCATTAATACCTTGCTGGATGAAGTGATGAAAAATCGTGATGTGCTTGTACAATTAACAGATATTCGAACCAAAGATAACGAGATGTACGTTCACTCAACGAATGTTTGTATGATGGCCGTGCTCATCGGGATTAATATGGGATTCACTACGACTCAATTGAAGGAGTTGGCGATCGGTGCCCTCCTGCATGATGTGGGGAAAGTGGAGCTTATCTATGACGATGAGTCGCCAGATCCAAGAAAGCATCACACCTGGCGTGGCTTCGAGCTCCTGAAAAGCAAACGCGAGTTCAGCCTGCTGATTGCTCATGTCGCCTTTCAGCATCATGAGGACCTCATCGGAGGCGGGATCCCGCGGGGGCTTACAAGTGAGGATATCCACATTTATGCTAAAATTACAACTGTCGCGAATATGTATGATAATTTGCTTTTTGATGTTTCATTAGGACGCCGAATGCTGCCGCATGAGGCCTGTGAGCATATGATGGCGTTGGCCGAGACGAAGCTGGACCGCGATGTCTTGATCCATTTTCTGAAAATTGTATCGATTTATCCGACAGGAGCGTCCGTTCGATTGTCCACACGTGAAACAGGTGTCGTGGTAGGACAACATAGGGGATTACCGAGCCGACCGATTGTGAGAATTGTGAAACAGGATGCGACGGATAAGGAATTGGAAATCAAGGAAATCGATCTGGCTAAGCATACAACCGTTTTTATTGAACAGGTATTATTATAGTTTATTCATTTGTAAACGGATGAACAGAAATGATATGATGGATTCAGTAATTCATACCAATATGTACAAGCAGGGGGCACGTGTATGTGGAGTTATCTTATCCCGATTCTGACATTGATTGCGGGCTTGGTCGGAGGCTTCTTCATTGGAGTATTCTACTTGAAAAGACAGCTGGAATCGATGCAGAACAATCCGGAAATGCTGCAAAAAATGGCTAAGCAAATGGGCTATAACATGAATAAGCAGCAATTGAATAAAGCGCAACAAATGATGAAAAACCAAAAGTGGAAATAATACGTAGGGTTTATGTAAACCCTTCTAAGGGCTTTGCTGTCTTACCGTACAAACGGTAGGCAGCACGAGCCCTTCCTATTATCTTCAAGTATGACTAGGACGTACTAGTACTATCCAGAGGTGGCTCATACATGACGAACAATAAAGACCGCATCATGGAAGCAGCCATGGATTTATTCCACGATCATGGCTTTCAAGGAACAGGTCTGGAACATATTCTGTCGAGCAGTGGGGTATGCAAGAGCAATTTTTATTACCATTTCAAAAGTAAAGAAGAGCTGGGCATTCAAGTGATTGAGCGCAAGGTGCAGGAAATGCGCGAAGCGGTGATGGAACCCAGCTTAGGCAATGAGCAGTTGTCCCCGAAGGAAAGAGTACTTGGCTTGTTTGAGCGAATGCTGAACTTTTGTGAGCAATTTGAATGCCGCAAAGGATGCTTCTTCGGTAATCTCGCGTTGGAACTGAGCGATAGCTCTGAGGCGCTGCGTAAGCCGCTCAGTCGCTTTTTTAGCGAGATGGAGGCTGGTGTAGTCACTTGTCTGCAAGAGGGCCGCAAACGAGGCGAGATGTCGCTGCAAGGACTTACTCCGTTGGAGCTAGCGATGCCGATTGTATCTTTGCTGCAAGGTGGGATACTCCTGACCAAAACGCATAAAGATAGCCGAGCGTTACGCGAAAGCATCAAGGTTTTAACCATTTGTATGGGATAGAGGAAGAGGAGTGGTAGAGAAGATGGCATCCATCGAGTATAAAAATACAAGAGTCGCCGAGAATCGCGAGCAAATCGAGCAGCACGTCAAAGCTATTTTAAGATTAATTGGCGAAGATGTAGATCGCGAAGGATTGTTGGATACGCCAGCTCGCGTAACTCGCATGTACGAAGAAATCTTTTCTGGTTATGAAGCGAATCCACGTGATGTCTTGGGTGTGACGTTCGATGAACAACACGAAGAGCTGGTCATTATCAAAGACATTATTTATTACAGCCAATGCGAGCATCACATGGCACCCTTTTTCGGTAAAGTACACATTGGGTACTTGCCAAGCGGCAAAGTAGCGGGATTGAGCAAATTTGCTCGTCTGGTTGATGTGATCACCCGTAAGCTGCAAGTTCAGGAACGAATTACTTCGGAGATCGCCGATATTTTGGAGGAAGTACTGAAACCTCACGGCGTTATGGTGGTCGTGGAGGGAGAACATATGTGCATGTGCTCCAGAGGTGTGAAAAAGTACGGCAGCTCGACGATTACTTCCGGAGTTCGGGGGGCCTTCCGCTCGGATGCGACACTTCGTTCAGAGTTTCTGTCACTGATCAATAAATAAAGGCAATAAGGGGATGTGAGCCATGACAACAGTCTTGTGCATCATCCCCTTTTTCATGAGAAAAGGGAAACCTGACTTGTTGCACAGGGGACGGATATAGTATCCTTTTACATAAATAAGAGAACCCGAGTGACTATCGTACATGCCTTTGCATAAACAGATAGGGGGTAGGATGAGACATCGCGGAGTGCTTGTTGACGTATGCAGGCTATCCTAACATCCCCATATGCGTTGGGAACATGACTAGAGGAGAGCATGCTAATGGACAACATTCGAAAATATCGGCCCGGTGAGGCGGCTTCCTATAAAGGAAATGAAGAACGGGATGAGTTCGAGCGGGATTACGCCAGGTTAATTCAGTCTCCGGCTTTTCGCCGCTTGCAGGGCAAGTCGCAAGTATTTGGCGCAGGCTCGGGCGATTATTACAGAACGCGACTGACACATTCTATGGAGGTTGCGCAAATAGCGCGAGAAGTAGCCAAACGACTGGAGCGAACGAATCCTTTCTTGAAAAAGCGAGAGCACCCAGGCTTAATTATTGATCCTACGGTCGTAGAGTGCGCATCTATTGCCCACGACTTCGGCCATCCGCCATTCGGGCATAAAGGGGAAGAAGTGCTTAATCACCTTCTACTGAGAGATTATAATCTTAAATATGAGGGGAACGCCCAAAACTTTCGGATTCTAATGTTTCTTGAGAAAAGAGCAGGCAGCGAAAGCGGTCTGGATCTTACGGCAGCGGTTCTGCTGGGCATTAATAAATACCCGTTCTCGATCGAAGAAGAGGGCAGACTCAAAGGCGTCTACGGATCAGAGTGGGATGTCATTAACGAGCTGCGATCCACATGGAATATGCCGGAGGGATGTTCGACTTTGGAAGCGCAACTGATGGATTTATGCGATGATATCGCGTACTCGACGCATGATATTGAAGATGGCATACGTGCCGGCAAAATCCAAATGAATGCCACTTTTTTCGAAGATCAACGGCTGCTTCGTCATCTCGTCATGGAGATACTGAATGATCCAAACAAACATAAATTTGGTTGGGAACACGTGGATATTGAAAAGATGGTTAAGCAGGTGCTGGCCGATTATTTGGAACAGTGGCAGCAAATTTTTGTAGAATGCAATCGGGAGGAATCCCGTACACGCAGAGAAATGAAAGCGCGCTGGGTCAGCTCCTTCGCCAATCGGTTGGATATTATCGATGATCCCAGCAAAGGCTGGAAGAAAGTGGCACTCGTCAAGGACGGAGCTGAGGACATGAATTTGCTGCGGACGATGGAAATTTTGAAAAAGCTTGCCTGGGTAACGCTGATCAAAGACTTCCGGGTTCTGCGTTTGCAGAAGCGCAGCGAAATCATCGTCGAGCGGCTGTGGGATAGCTTCATCGATCCGCAAAAAGGACAATGGATCTTACCGCCAGACTGGATTGACAGCTACGAGCGTCAAATGGGGAGTTGGAGTTGGCCGCGCTTTATTGCCGACTATATCTCCGGTATGACCGATGCGTATGCAGAGAAAGTGTATGCTGAGCTCTTCGCAAGCAAATCGGGCTCTATCTATGAGATGGACTAGACCGTAAATCAATGAGTCCTATACAAAAAAAGACCGACCCCGCAAGGGGTGATTTTATAAGGAGGAGGGAATACCAAAGTTAGCTTGCGATTGCGATGCCGAAATACGATTTAAGAAATCTAATGTACGGTGTACATATTTTTTGGGCTCAGCGCGGTACAGCAATTCATGCTGGGCATTCGGAATAATCCATAGTTTAGATGCGGATTCTTGCTTTTGCTCCTTAAATATATCCTCAATCATACCATATGGCGCTTTGTTGTCTTCTGTGCCATGGATGAAAAAAATTGGCATTTTATAGGCTGTTGAAGTCACCTTGTTGTAAGGAATTTCATGCAGGCTTACACCATTGAGCAAGGGAAAGAATAAACGAACCAGCGGTAAAGAAGGAAATTTGGGTACATTCACATATTGCTTCATGTTGTGATAGAGTGTGTCCGGATTCAGTAAGAATGTACTATCAAGAATCATCCCCGCAATATCATTCTCATTTTGGAGAGCGGCTTGCAGCGCTGTCCCTGCCCCCATGGAGAAACCCCAAATATAGATGGGACCACTTGATAATTTTTTCATGTAATCAATTGCGCCAAGCAGTTCCTGAGATTCCTGGATTCCGCCTGTCATAACACGTTTGTTCTCTGGATGCACATAGCCATAATCGAACATGAGCACATTGTAATTTTGTAAATGAAGCTCACGGGCTAAATTATAAAGAGGAACCCATAGCTCTTCGCGGTTGCCGCCATAGCCATGAGAGAATATGACGGTTTTATTCGAATTGCCCGGTATGAACCAACCATCCAGATTGGAAGTGCCGTTAAGACTTGGGAACGTAATACTGCTGTAAGGAAGCCCGACAGCCTTCATAGGATCTGAATGAAGCGGGTCAATATGCGGCCGCGCAAGGGTCCAAGCAATGTAAGCGTGAAAAGCAAGCAGCAGAGAGGTACAAAGCACTAAGAAAGAGAGAAGAATGGTGAACACGAGCCTTCTTTTGCGTAAAAGTGGTTGAGTGACCACTTGGTCTAATGTGGGTTGTAAGGATCCTGGATTAATAGATGTTGTTGACACGAGGTGTCCACCTCCATTCGAATGATGTAAAATTGAGTTTTGTCGTCTGCTAGAGGCACCATTGAAATGAATTATCTAAATATTCAGATAAGTAATCTATTAATTTAATAGTATGCTGAATACGCTTACAAGTCAATGCGATTGCGGCAATTGTAAGCCCTCTGTAACCCTACTGTAACAAAGAGAGAAACAGATTTTTGAACTTTACGGGATTACGGAGTTTGGTTATACTAGTGATAACTTGGTTTCATATAGTGAAACCGTAAATGGGGTCCTTCGGTGCCTTTTAGTCGGACCAACGCCTTGGGTCCGTTCAATAGAACCTTAATAGGAAAGCGGTGGTAATCGATGGAAGATGGCAAGTTGACGGTACGTGCAGTAGAGCGTGCCTTAGATATTATGCTTTGTTTCACGGGAGCGTCGGAATTGACGCTGACTGAAATTTCAACTCGCGTTGAGCTTCATAAAAGCACGGTGCATCGCCTTCTGGCCTCTTTGGAAGGCAAAGGCTTCATCATGCGCGACGGTTCGACAGATAAGTATAGATTGGGTTATCGGCTCTGGGAGCTTTCCGCTAATCTGTCCAAAGAAGGAGATCCTGGCATTATATTGCTGCCGGAGATGGAACGGCTGCGCGATCAGCTTGGCGAGACGATATCGCTGTACGTCCAGGACGGCCTGGGACGCGTACGCATTCAAGCCGTGCAGAGCAACCATGCCATTCGCCGTGTTGCCCCTGTGGGGGCGAGAATGCCCTTATATGTAGGCGCCTCGAGCAAGGTACTCGTCGCCTTCGCAGAGCCTGCTGTGCAGGAGCAGCTGCTAGCCTCGGCCGATTGGCCAGCCGTACTCGATCAGGCTGCATACCTGCAGCAGCTCCAAGACACCAGACACGCAGGCTTTGCCACGAGTGTCGAGGAACGTGAACCTGGCGCGGCGGCTGTCTCCGCGCCGATTCTTGACCGCGGCGGGCGGCTCGTCGCCGCCCTGGCGGTCTCCGGCCCAGCGAACAGGCTGACGCTGGAGCTGATGCAAGAGCAGGCGCCTCTTATTATGGAAGCGGCGCGCCGGATGGGAACGATGCTGGGCTAGCAGGCTGCACCAGACTATATGAGCGCTCGAAGCTGGGGCTCCACCCATCGTAAGCAAAACGACGGATGCTTTGCTTCTGGAAGGTCATACTAGAAAGGGGAAAGGGAGTGGTCTGTAATGAGCAAAACAACCTCCATGTTGGCGATTTGGATCAGTTTGATCAGTAATATCGTGCTGACCGCCATCAAAATCATCATCGGTATGTTGTTTAATAGCCAAGTGCTTATTGCCGACGGCATTCATAACGCGGGAGATGTCATCGCCAGCGCAACAGCTTATAGTTCCATGCGTGTTTCCTCCAAACCTGCGGATGCGGACCATCCTTATGGTCATGGAAAAGCAGAAGTGCTAAGTGCCTTTATCGTCGCTATTATACTGGGCGGAGCGGCTATCTACATGGGCTATCACTCGATTCACGCGCTTTTTGAGCCTCCCGGATCCGCACATATCATTGCTTTTATAGCTGCGGTCATCTCTTTGATATGGAAACAGGTTCTTTACATCTATACGATACGTATTGGTCGCAAGATGAACAGCAAAGGGCTAATCGCAACGGCATACGACCATCTTGCGGACGTTTATGCGTCAATTGCTGCTTCTATTGGTATTGGCTTGGCCTTGATCGGAGAACATTACGGCGTAGGTATCCTCGCTTACGGAGATCCGGTTGCAGGGATCGTTGTATCCTTTCTGGTGCTGAAGCTCGCCTATGGCATGGGGAGGGAGTCATTCGACGTCCTGATGGAGCGCAGCGTCAGCACAGAGCATATTGAGCAATATGCCGCTTTGATCCGATCCGTACCGGAAATCAAGCGAATTGATCGTTTGCGGGCAAGGGAACACGGTCATTACATATTGATTGATGCCAGGCTTGCTGTTTCTGGAAAATTAACCATCCAAGAGGGTCATGATATTGCCCGTAGAATTAAGATGAAAATCAAGGAAGCCTACAGTGACGTAGATGAGGTACTCGTGCATCTTAATCCATGGTATGAGGATAAAGGGGAGGCAAAACAAAAAGGGCTGTTCCAAGGTCAAAAGACCAAGGAATAGCCCTATTTTCTATATATTTTTATTTAGCAAAAATATGATTGCCGATCTTGACTGTTTGCGGACGAGACCAAATCCAAGCGCTTGTGGCTGTATCTGGGTTGAAATAGTAAAGAGCTCCTCCGGTAGGATCCCAGCCCCGCACGGCCTCTTGAGCCGCCAGGTAGGACGTCTTGTCGGGTGTTAGCCAGTATTGTCCGTCACTTACTGCTGTGAAGGCTCCAGTCTCAAACACAATATCATGCACCGTATTCGGGAACTGACTCGACTTCAAACGGTTCATCACAACCGCGCCGACAGCGACTTGTCCTTTATAGGATTCTCCGCGAGCTTCACTGTAGATCAATTTAGCTAATATATCCAAATCGGATTGATTAGCGGAGTATTTATGCAGGGCATTCCATGTATTCGTACCTGTTACACCATCTGCGGTCAATCCATAATTTCTTTGAAAATTTTTGATGGCCTCAGTGGTTGATGCTCCATATATTCCGTCTATCTGTTTGTTATAGTAGCCTAGCATTTTTAAACGGAATTGAAGGTCCCAAACATCTCCTGTTTGGCTTCCTTGTTTCAATATTGCCGCTGCCGCATAAGTAGTTTGCGCGTAGTTGCCTAATCCAGATGTCAAACCGATCGCCGCGAACAGCATGACAAGGACGAACTTTTTGAATGATTTCATCATTATCTCCCCTTTCGCTCTTACTAGTATAGGGGGCATAAGCAGTTGGCTCAACCCACAGTTATTGGCAATGTGTAAAAAGAGAAGGGAGATATAAATTTACAAGTCCTCAAAATCTAGTTGAAACGGGCGAAACAATTCAGGGGTATAGTTTTAAAGCGTATCGAGACAAAGCGATTGAAGTCGACAGTATTTTGGCTTCTCTGCTGCCCTTCTGGATCGAATTGAACTATGAGATCATTGTCACTTCAGACCACGGCATGAATATGGATGGCAGTCATGGCGGGACCGGCGCTGCGGAGAGGGAGGTTCCCTTTTATGTCATTGGCGCATCTTTTGAACCGGGCTATCATGAAGATGTCATTCCGCAGTTAGCTGTAGCTCCGCTGGTATGCAGGTTATTGTCTCTTCCTTTGGAGGACGATATGGCAGAAACGGATATTCTAGCTTTTACATATAAAATTGCGAAGTAGTTTTTCTACGAAAATGCTCAGGAGGTACATCCGTGAAGGTAGATTTTCATTTTCATCTAGAGGAAGGGCCTTATTCCCTGCAGTGGCTCCAGCGTACTGGAAGAGCTCTGATCCATACAACGAACGATAATTATATTGCGGGGAAATCCCATACGCGGGATTGGATGGACCAAATGGTTCAAATGCTGCAAAAGCGTATGGAGCAAGGCTGCTTTCACGAGGATTGGATGCAGCGCTATTTGCAAAAAGGCCGTGAACGAGGCATTCAGCGCTTTGGCGTAGTCGATCATTTGTACCGCTTTGTTGAATGCAAAGACTATTACGAGCGGTTTATGCTTCTGGATGACACGCCGCTGGGGCGATTGCAACAAAAATGGCTCGATCAAGTATGCACTTGTTCGATAGAAACGTATATGAAGGCTATGCGTAAGATCGCTGAGCGTGAGGAAGAGCTGTCGATAGGCATTGAAGCCGATTTTTTCATCGGCGGGGAAAAGCAGCTTCAGGCGCTGCTTGCTCCTTTTGATTTGGACTATATCATCGGCTCGGTGCATGTTTTGGACGGCTGGGGCTTTGATAATCCGGAAGCCCAGGATCGCTTTCAAACCGCTGATTTGGAAAATTTATATGACCGGCACTATGATACGGTCAAGCTGGCCATTGCCAGCGGCTTGTTTGATTTTATCGCCCATTTGGATAATTTAAAAGTGTTCGGCTATCGGCCGGATGAAGTTAAGCTGCTCCCCAAGTACAGAGAAATCGCCACAGCGCTAAGCGCTGCCGGAATTGGCACCGAGATCAACACAGGACTTCTGTATCGTTACCCCGTTAAGGAGATGTGCCCCAGCCCGTCGTTTCTGCAAACGTTATTCGAACAAAATGTGCCGATTACACTGTCATCGGATGCACATTTCCCTGACGATATCGGCATGTATTTGGACGATGCGCTAAAATTGGCGATAGATACAGGATATAGGGAAATCGCCGTTTATAAGAAACGCCAGCGAAGCGTTCTGGTCATCCCATTAGGCAAAAAAAACAGCGTCTAAGACTGCCCTAACGGGTAATCCCAGACGACTGTTTTTTTATTAGTTGTTTTTCTCAGCGATGATTTGGCGAAGAACGGTTTGCAGGATACCGCCATTACGGTAGTAGTCCACATCAACCATGCTGTCCAAACGCACGAGTGTGTTGAATTCGAATGTTGTGCCATCTTCGCGAGTTGCTGTTACTTTCACAGTTGAACCCGGTTGAATGTCGTTGCTGAGGCCTGTGATATCGAATGTTTCACGACCTGTGATACCAAGTGTTTTCCAGCCTGCTCCATCAAGGAACTGCAATGGAAGAACGCCCATACCTACAAGGTTGCTGCGGTGGATACGCTCGAAGCTTTCCGCAATAACGGCTTTAACGCCGAGTAGGAAAGTTCCTTTAGCTGCCCAGTCACGGGAGCTTCCTGTTCCATACTCTTTACCAGCGATAACAACAAGGTTTTGTCCTTCAGCTTGATATTTCATGGAAGCATCATAGATGGACTCCACTTCGCCAGTTGGCAGGTAAGTTGTTACGCCGCCTTCTGTACCCGGTGCTACTTGGTTACGAATACGGATGTTGGCGAATGTACCGCGCATCATCACTTCGTGATTACCACGACGGGAACCGTAGGAATTGAAGTCCTCTTTTTTCACACCATGATTGATCAGGTACTGGCCTCCAGGGCTGTCAACTTTGATGTTGCCGGCAGGGGAGATATGATCCGTTGTAACGGAATCACCCAGAAGTGCCAATGTTTTAGCGCTGCGAATATCCGCGATATCATCCAGAACTGTACCCAGATCCGTGAAGAACGGAGGCTCTTGAATGTAAGTGGATTTGTTGTCGAACTCGTACAGATCGCCTTCCGGAATTGCGATTGCGTTGAAACGCTCATTCGCACGGAATACGTTGCTGTATTTATCACGGAACATGTCAGGACTCATAGCTATGTTAAGAGCATCTTGAATCTCTTGGTTTGTAGGCCAGATATCTTTCAAGTAGACAGGTTGATCGTTTTGGTCGTAACCAATTGGATCTTTCGCTAAGTCAATGTTGACTGTACCTGCAAGCGCGTAAGCAACAACGAGTGGAGGTGATCCCAGGTAGTTGGCTTTTACTTGTGCATGCACGCGGCCTTCAAAGTTACGGTTACCGGAAATAACGGCAGCCACAGTCATATCGTTGTCGATGATGGCTTTGCTTACTTCGTCTGGAAGCGGACCGGAGTTACCGATACAAGTTGCACAGCCGTAACCTGCAACGTGGAAGCCAAGGGCTTCAAGGGATTCCAGCAAGCCTGCTTTAATGAGGTAGTCAGTAACAACCAGGGAACCCGGCGTCAAGGAGCTTTTGACGTAAGCTGGTTTTTTCAAACCGAGAGCTACCGCTTTTTTCGCAACGAGACCGGCACCGATCATAACGCTTGGGTTGGATGTGTTTGTGCAGGATGTAATAGCCGCGATAACGACTGCGCCTGTACCCATTTTGATAGTTTCGCTTGGGTAAACAACATCAACAACTTCAGCCACTTTCTCTTCTGTCAAGCCGTAGCCGCCTTTTTCGATCGGTGTACGGATGATAGCGTTGAAGGACTCCTTCATGTTCGTTAGCTCAACACGGTCTTGTGGACGTTTCGGACCAGCTAAGCTAGGTACAACCGTGCTCAGATCAAGCTCAAGAACATCTGTGAACACAGGATCTGGCGTGCTGTCTGTACGGAACATGCCTTGTGCTTTGTAGTAAGCTTCGACAAGTGCGATTTGGTCTTCCTCGCGGCCAGTGCTTCTCATGTAGTTCAACGTTTCGTTATCTACAGGGAAGAAACCGATCGTTGCGCCGTACTCAGGAGCCATGTTCGCTACTGTTGCACGGTCAGCCAAGGAAATGTTGCTCAAACCAGGACCGAAGAACTCAACGAATTTACCGACAACGCCTTTTTTACGCAAAATTTGTGTAACCGTCAAAGCCAAGTCAGTTGCCGTAGCGCCTTCAGCCAAGTGGCCTGTCAATTTGAAACCAACAACGTCAGGTGCTACGAAGTATAGAGGTTGACCAAGCATACCGGCTTCGGCCTCGATACCGCCAACGCCCCAACCTACAACACCAAGACCGTTGATCATCGTTGTATGGGAATCCGTACCCACAAGGGAATCCGGATAAACAACCGTTTCACCATCGATCGTACGTGTTGCTGCAACAGATGCCAAGTACTCCAAGTTAACTTGGTGAACGATACCTGTTGAAGGTGGAACTGCACGGAAGTTATCGAATGCCGTTTGCGCCCAACGCAGGAAGCGGTAACGTTCTTCGTTTCTTTCGAATTCTAAGTTAATGTTAAAATCGAGGGCATCCGGGGATCCGAAAGCATCGACCATAACAGAGTGGTCAATAACAAGGTCTACAGGAACGAGCGGGTTGATCCGTTTTGGATCTCCACCTTCACGAGCCATAGTCGCACGCATTGCCGCAAGGTCAACGACGACTGGAACGCCTGTGAAATCCTGAAGAACGATACGAGCAGGAATGAAAGGAATTTCTTTATTCTCATCGCGCTCTTGCGCCCAACCGGCGATTTGTTTCACATGTTCGCTGGTAATGGCTCTGCCATCAAATTGACGAATAGCAGCTTCGAGCAAAACGCGGATGGAGACTGGCAGATTAGTAATGGTTCCGTGACCTTGGCTTTCGAAGTCAGGAAGGCTGTAGTACTGGAAAGACTTTGTGCCGACAGTTAACTGTTTACGCACGGAAAAAGCGTCCTTTTTGGACATTGTAATTCCTCCTTATAATATCTTATCCATTGGTTTCAACTAGTGAAACTCAATTTCATTAATCCCTCTACTCTAAGTATAGCGTTTCACCTTGTTTGAGTAAAGATTTATTTCAATCATTTTTACCGTCAAAATGTCATATATTGAAACAATTCAAGCTGACTCAGGCTCGTCCTGAAAGCGGACGATTGAACGTTTTACTTTTTAATAAAGTTCGTTTTTCCTAAAGAAAACTCTTAGGAGGGAAATTACGATGTCCTGGAAAACAGCGCTCTACAATTATGTTCACGCCAAAAATCAGACGGAGCTTGAAGGCTCAGCGGCACCCATGGAGGCTTATGTCTCAGATAGCGCTTTTTTACAGAAGCAGGATGTGAAAGCGCGAAGGCTGATAGAAAGTTATCACGAGCGTGATGCCAGGCTGCTCCGCAGTGAAACGAAGCTTCATTTGACAGGAATGAAAGAAGTTGCCCAAGGTGTTGTTGCAGACATTCATTTGCACCGTTCACTCCAATATCGGATCGGTTCCTTCGAACACAATGAGGAACGAATAGAGACTGAACGCGTCCTTATAGATACGTTATCCAATGGGTGGCAAGTTCGTCACTCCGAAGCGTTAGATGGTGAGAAATCAGTTCTTAGTAAACAGCGAGTCTTTATGCCTAACCAAGATGGGGTCGTGGATGGGCTGCGTCGAGCACCCTCCCTTCCATTTATCAATCATAGTATACTCAACAGCGGTGCTCAGGAATCCGTTCCTCGGAAAATCATTTATGACCGTGCCAAAGCCGTTGCCTATGCAGAAAAATGGTGGCAAACAGGCAACCCGAATTATGAGAAGTTTGAAGTGGATTGTACGAATTTTGTCTCACAAAGCCTCTTTGCAGGCGGGGCTCCAATGGACTATACTGGGAAAAGAGATTTGGGCTGGTGGTATGCTGGCAAAAAAGGTCATCAAGAGCTTTGGAGCTTCAGTTGGGCTGTCGCGCATAGCTTACAAACCTTTGTTTCCCATAGCCGCAAAGGACTCCGGGGGCGTGCAGTCGTTGATCCACGCGAGCTGGAGCTCGGAGATACAATTAGTTATGATTGGAATGGCGATGGCCGTTTCCAGCATAACGTTATCGTCACAGCCAAGGATGCCAACGGGATGCCGCTGGTGAATGCGCGCACCTACAATTGCCGGCATCGATATTGGTCTTACAAAGATTCACCTGCTTGGACTGAACGGACCCAATATATATTTGTACGCATTGCCGATGAGATGTGAGTAAAGAAATAGAAATACTAGACGGAGGTACGTAATGAGCCGCAAAATTCGAGTGGGACTAATCTACGGTGGAAAATCCGGGGAGCATGATGTGTCCTTACAAACAGCACTGGCTGTCATGAAAGCTGTAGACTTCACGAAGTATGAGATTACACCTTTTTACATAACTAAAAAGGGAGAATGGAAAAGTGGTTCACCCTTGTTAGCTCCAGCTGAATCAAAGGAAGCTTTAACTTTCAGTTCAGCAGCAGATGCGGCAGCTCCGGTCTCCAATGCGCTAGCTCCGATATTCGGAGCCGTGCAAGCGAAAGGAGATATCACAGTCTCCGCGGTTTCAAACGAAACAGCCGACACCGGGCTTGATGTCGTTCTTCCCTTGCTGCATGGCACATTTGGTGAAGACGGCACCATTCAAGGGATGTTGGAAATGGCCAATATCGCCTATGTCGGTGCAGGTGTACTTGCCTCAGCCGTTGGTATGGATAAAGTCATGATGAAAAAAGTTTTCGCGCAGGAAGGATTGCCGCAGTGCATATTCCGTCACTTTACGCGCACCGAATGGGAAAAAAACCGCGCGTATCACTTGGTTGAGCTTGAAACGGCTATTGGCTATCCGTGTTTCGTAAAGCCAGCTAATCTTGGCTCCAGTGTTGGCATTTCCAAAGCGAGAAATCAACAAGAATTAATCGAAGCGGTGAATTTTGCTTTCCAATATGATCGCAAGGTTATTATTGAAGAAAACATTGAGGCGCGCGAGATCGAGGTAGCTGTTCTGGGGAACGACGAGCCAATCGCTTCTGTTGCGGGCGAGATTGTATCCTCGAATGAGTTTTACGATTACAAAGCAAAATATTTGGATGGCAAATCAGCCATGGTTATTCCCGCAGACATTCCTCCGGAAACGTCTGACCTGATCAGACAGCTTGCGCTGCAGGCGTTTTTGGCTGTGGATGGCAGCGGCTTATCCCGCGTGGATTTTTTTCTAGGTAAAACCGATCAAAAGGTTTATATCAACGAAATCAATACGATGCCTGGGTTTACCCCGTTCAGCATGTACCCGCTGCTTTGGGAAGAGTCGGGGAAATCGTATACAGAGCTGCTGGACGACCTGATTAAGCTAGCTCTCGAGAGGCATAAAGCGAAGCAAGGCATACAATATTCTTTTGATGTGGAGTAGATGCTCATGGGATTTCAAACTGAATTCAATTCTGTCTGCAAGTTCAAGTCCGAGCAGGAGCTTTACGAGCTTCTGGAGTATGGCCGCGGGAAAATGGTGAAAAACGGCTTCCGCGTGTTCCCTACAGGACAAAAGGTCATTGCTTATACACCTGATAACCAAGCTATCGCTATTGTCAAAATTCTCGTGTCCATAGCTGAAATTAATTTTCAGGGAGAAGAAGTGACCCAAGTAGAGATGGAGCTTGTTCGCAGGTTGACCGAAGAAGAAGCACGTATCCAGACATCACTAGCCTTTGAAATGTTTTTTGGCGAGCAGGCTTAACAGGGAAGAAGGAAGACATCGTCTCATGGGACGGTGTCTTTTTGCGTAGATAAGAAAGTGTTGGACCATGAGGGTACTATAGGAAATTAGTACTTATAGGAACAAACTCGGGAAGTTACAATGAACTAGGACAGAAGCTGAGCTTTTCGAGGAGTGGAATTGAATGAATCAAATAGAAAAAGAGAATCGGAGAATAGTTGTTTATTGGCTTTTTAATATCATTTTGGGTATACCTACACCGTATATTTTCATATATTTGATTTTTGGCTTCTACGGGTTTATGTCACCGCCAACGGAGCACGAACGATTTACAGCCCTTGGGGCACTTGTGGTCTATATCTTGGTTTGGTTCATAGGGAACTACCGATGTTTGCGAAGTGAAGATAGAGGGACGAAGTTTGGCATGCTGGCGCTCAGTCCGCTGCCTTTGGCAGTTTCTGCTTTTATTAGTTTTAAGATTATTGCTATGTTTTCATCCTATATGGGTGTGTGAGTGGAATGTGTATGTGTGGCCGATTCGGAGGGCACCCTATGAAGGGAATTTTTACACACTTCTTACGGAGGTCACACTTGTATGATTATTCGTCTCGGGTATGTGGCCATGTCCATGACGGTTCAGAACGCTTCGCCGTCCAGAACGATGACCGCCACTACGTTCAACAAACTGATGGATCGGGAAGCAGCCATCCGGAAACTGGAGCGTCTCGGTGCTGAGAATATTCACAATACCCTTCGCCTTCTCCGGCATAACCGTGCACATGACATCATGGTGTTTCGAATCTCTTCCAAACTGATTCCGCTTATCGGGCATGAGATGTTGGAGGAATGGGATCCCATTCCCACCCTGGCTGCTGAGTTTGAAGAGCTTGGCCATTATGCCAAGCAGCACGGGATGAGAGTGAGCTTTCATCCGGATCACTTTACGGTACTGAGCACGCCGAAAGAGGACGTACTTCGCAAGTCCATCCAGGACTTGGATCGACACGATGCCATGCTGAATGCAATGGGTTTAGGCAAAGAAGCCATGTGCAACATTCATGTTGGCGGCTCTTACGGAGATAAAGAGAAAGCTAGCAAACGGTTCATTCATAATTTCAGGGAGCTTCGACCCGAAATTCAACAGCGCATAACGCTCGAAAATGATGACAAAACGTTCAATGCCTTAGATACATTGGAGATTGCCGAAGAAGTAGGAGTCCCTATGGTGCTGGACATTCACCACCATGCCGTTAACAACAATGGGGAAGATGCCAGAGAGTTGTGGCCGCGAATCAGACAGACATGGCTTCGCCATGAGGACGGGGAGAGCGGGCCTGAAGAAACACATCTCCCTCCGAAAATTCACGTGTCCAGCCCCAGAAGCGACACCGACCCAAGAAGCCACGCGGACTATGTGGAAATAGGGCCTCTGCTATCTTTCCTCCGCGTCATTGCGCCAACGACTCCAAGTCTCGATATCATGATTGAGGCCAAGAAGAAGGATGACGCTTTGTTTCGTCTCATGGAAGATTTCAAGGAGCAAGAGGGCGTTTCAGTTCTCAATCAGGCTTCGATTCAACTATAGCCATTTACATTTAATCCTTGAAATGTTTGGCAAAATGGGGTACTTTGAAGAATGGGAATACACAACGTACAATCCATTGTTGAGAGGGGATTTTTTCCTGCCATGAGTCAACTGCTAAACGGAAAAAATATACTTGTCATGGGTGTTGCCAACGATCGCAGCATCGCATGGGCCATTGCTCAGTCCTTAGCTGCTCAAGGGGCAAGCCTTGTTTTTACTTATGAAAATGAGCGTGTAGAGGAACGTGTCCGCAAGCTTGCTGATACAATCCCCGGTTCTAAACTTTTGCCTTGCAATGTGACTGTAGATACGGAGATCGAAACGCTTGCTGCTACATTAAAAGAACAATTTGGCGTACTGCATGGTTTGGTGCATAGTATTGCCTTCGCGAAAACGGAAGAACTGGACGGGCTATTCGTAGACACATCGCGTGATGGCTTCGCTTTAGCGCATGATATTAGCGCGTACTCGCTTGTTGCTGTAGCTAAACGCGTGTATCCGTTGATGACGGAAGGTGGCAGCATCATGACGATGACATACCTGGGTGCTGAGCGCGCAATGAAGAATTACAACGTCATGGGCGTTGCTAAAGCAGCACTTGAAGCTAGTGTTCGTTATTTAGCGGCTGATCTTGGCCAATTCGGAATTCGTGTTAATGGCATCTCGGCTGGCCCGATTCGTACCTTGGCTGCCAAAGGCATCAAGGATTTCAACTCTATTCTTCGCCAAGTCGAAGAAAAAGCACCGCTTCGCAAAACGACGGATACAGCAGAAGTGGGCGACACGGCGATGTTCTTAATGAGCCATTTGTCCCGCGGTATTACAGGCGAAGTTATTTATGTAGATGGCGGCTATCATATTGTAGGTATTTAATCATTGGAAACCATATATTTACAGAAATGATTATGATCCGTATTACCTGAGAGGTAATACGGATTTTTTGTGTTTTTGGTCCTGTTTACTAGTTAACCCATACAAAACGTTGTTTAACATTCAAAAAAATGTAAAAACATACGAATATTTTGGGTTGAAACGCACTAGTATTTAAAGCGTATAATTGATTATACTGAAACTAATTACCAATGTAATAAATGAAAAAGAAAGAGTTGATATAAATGGTTAACGGTGCAACAGAACCTTTTGTAGTGGGAAGTAAAAGTTTTACGGCAGTAGCTATTAATACGGCGGCTAAGGCAGGGCAATGGATTAAGACCAAAATGGGCGATATTAATCGTGTAGATACGAAGTACTCTACCCACGATTTAGTTACGGAAGTGGATAAAGGCTCAGAGAAGCTGATTCGCAATTTGATTATGACGCACTTTCCGAACCATTCGATTCTGGGAGAGGAAGGCGTAGAGCCGGGACCTGAGGCTTCGGCCAAAGCGCTGCAAGCGATGAGCGATGAAGAGTATCTTTGGATCGTAGATCCGATTGATGGTACGACGAATTTTGTTCACGGATTTCCGTTTTTCTCGGTTTCTATTGCTCTAGCGCATAAAGGAGAAGTCATTGTCGGTGTGGTGTATGACCCAACACGCGATGAACTGTTCGTGGCTGAGAAGGGAAAGGGAGCTTACATGCATGGCAAGGTAACAGCCGTGTGCCTGGATGACAAGTTAGCGGACAGCTTAGTTGCAACCGGGCTTCCCGCAGATCGTATCGGTGCCCTGCCTATTAACCTTCGAGGTATCCAGGAACTGGCTCCTAAGGTACGCAATCTGCGAGTGGCGGGCTCAGCTGCCCTGCATCTCGCTTATGTCGCAGCAGGTCGCCTCAGCGGCTTTTGGGAAATTGGTTTAAATGCGTGGGATATTGCTGCGGGTGCGTTATTAATTCAAGAATCAGGCGGCCATGTCACGGATACAGAAGGCAAACCTTATCATTTAGCGGTGCGTAACATACTGGCGACGAACGGACATATCCATGAAGAACTAAAGTGTGAATTGGTGTTGGCTAAGGCCACGGGATTCGAGGCATAGAAAAGTAAATAGGGTCACTATCGTGACTCTTTTTACTTTTGAAAAGCGAACCTGACGATCTCATAGCAATAGCTTCTAAAAAGCTCATCGCATGTAAGAATATTCCACAGTGGTTTGAATGCATTATCGTATGGTGCAAACGCTCATAATGCACTATAATATGAATTATATGATTTATTTAAACGTTTCAATTAACTGGAAACGCATAATAGCGTAAACGGGAATGGATGGAGAGTTTCTATGATGGCGCATACACAATCTCAATCGGTATCAGGGCCAGAAATTGTCACTTTTGGAGAAACGATGGCTCTGCTTATGCCATCCGGCGGCAAGGGTTTGGAGTACTCCTCTGAGCTTCATAGTTTGTTTGGTGGTGCGGAAAGCAATGTAGCCATCGGCATATCGCGGCTTGGGGGCCGTGTGGGCTGGTTCGGACGTTTGGGCAAAGACCCGTTAGGCCGTATGATTTTCAAAAAAATTCGTGGTGAGGGTGTCGATGTTTCTCGTGCTGAACTGACAGCGGAAGCTCCAACGGGGCTTATGATGCGCGAAGTGCTTATGGGCAAGACGTCGGTCTATTATTACCGTAAACATTCAGCGGCGAGCCGGATGAGTGTGCAACATCTGGATGAGGCTTATATCGCACAAGCAAAAATCTTGCATATCACAGGTATTACCCCCGCATTAAGCGATTCTTGCAAAGAGGCTGCTTTTGAAGCGGTTAGGCTGGCACGTAAGCATGGGGTTAAGATCAGCTTTGATCCTAATTTGCGTTTGAAGCTTTGGAGCATGGACGAGGCGCGTCCGGTACTGCTTGAGCTTGCTAAGCTATGTGATATTTTCTTGCCCGGATTAGATGAATTGAAGCTGCTGTTCCAAACGGAAGACTGGGATACCATCGTTAGCAAGCTGCGGGAATTATCAGCGATATCCATCGTCAAAGGCGGAGAAAACGAGACCTATGTGGTAACTGCCGATTCAATTACAGCTGTTCCTTATTTCAAAGCTGAGCATGTGGTGGATACAGTTGGAGCAGGCGATGGTTTTTGCGCGGGCTTTCTGGTTGGCTTGTTAAAAGAATACGATTATCCGGAAGCGGTTCGAATCGGTAATCTGGTGGGTTCCTTGATCGTGCAAACAGAAGGCGATTGGGAAGGGGCTCCAACGTGGGAACAAGTTGAAGCGGTCCTTCATGACGTTAAACATATAGAACGTTAAATGGTTAAAATAGAGAGGGTAGATTCCAATGAAAAAAATTAAACTTATTCAGCAAATATCAAAAGAAGGCGTTGTAGCGGTTCTTCGTGGAGAAACGCCGGAAGAAGTCGTTGAAATGGCGGAGCAAGCCATTGCCGGGGGCATTAAGGTCATTGAAGTCACGATGACTGTGCCATTCGCGCTGCGTGCAATCGAGGAGCTAGCGAAGCGCTACTCCAGCACCACGCAGGATGCGGCCAAGTATGCGATTATTGGGGTGGGCACAGCCCTCGATCCCGAGACGGCGCGTGCCGCTATTCTGAGTGGGGCCGAGTTTGTCGTAGGCCCCTCATTGAATCCGAATACGGTTGCTCTCTGCAACCGTTATCGCGTCCCTGTCATGCCGGGCTGCATGACGATTCAAGAGATTCAGACGGCGCTCGAGCTCGGCGTCGATATCGTGAAGCTGTTCCCAGGCAATCTCTACTCGCCTGCGATGATTAAGGCCATTAAAGGTCCGTTGCCACAGGCGAACATAATGCCAACCGGCGGAGTTTCGCTGAGCAACCTCGGCGAATGGATTGCAGCCGCGCCGTAGCCGTCGGCATCGGTTCCGATTTGACCAGCGAAGCGGTCAAAACAGGCGATTACAGCCTTGTTGCCAAGAAGGCTGCTCAATATATAGAGGCCTACCAAGCGGCCAAGAAGTAGGATATAGGTAAGCTCCGTCGTAATGTTGACGGAGCTTATTTTTTGAGAGAATTTGTATGTTTGGTTTATTTGAATTTTTGTTAAACATGTGGTTCAAACCTACTTAAGCAGAAGTTTGGCGATGAACGTCAACATTGGGATGCGTTTGTAAAAAAATCATAAGGAGCATATAGGCCAAATGGTGTAAAAGGAAGTACGAAAATTGAAGCGCTCCATGGAACGGGTTTACAAGCTTAGTCTGTGATGGATATCCTGATATAGGAAGAGTTCCACAAGGAATGGCTTCCGCAAACGTATGTCTAGAAAGATAACACTGTTTTTCAGTGTTCCAGCAGTCAGTCCAAGCAGCAACTCCACTATAATGCAGAATACCGTGCTTACAGATAGACAAGTCGATCAAAAGTGACATATTTGGAACTGGAACACTGTTTTTCAGTGTTCCAG
>NZ_VRTT01000025.1 GCF_008017805.1 Paenibacillus sp. N3.4
ATGCGATGTATCCTGTGAGAAGTGTCAGCTATGAAATTAGAAGTGGATATTTGGCCGTATTATACAAATGTTTATTAGAATCGAATAACAAATTATCTATTATAGATGAGTATTTTAAAATGTACTTCATGTCTTTTCAGATTACGAAGGAAGATGCAAATCTAATAAAAACAAGTATTCAAGACATTAAGATTTATAGATCCAAGTTGAAACTATCCACAAAAAACCATTGGTACCGAACTGGATTTTTGCAATTTACTAGAGGTAATTATAAGTATTCGCTTTTTGTTGATGAGATACTGCTGCGCTTATATATGCATGAAGGCTCTTTGGAAGTTGAACAAATTATTAGTAGTGCCAAGAAACTAAGAATTAGTAATAAACGGGCCGAACTGCTTTCTAAGTACTGTATAAGTATTTATACCAAGGACAGTAAGGCTTCTGAGGCATTACTATTGTCTATTCAACATTCGAGATTGCACAATGAGATTAGTTTTTTACATAAACGATTGCATAATAATCTGTTAATGAATAGCTACAGAAAGTTTCATGTTCCAGTTGTCGCAACCATGAGTGCTGGTAAATCTACATTTATTAATTCTTTAGTTGGCGATAATATATTTCCATCAAAAAATCAGGCGTGTACTTCAAAATACACATCGATTACTAGCAACCAATTCATACACCATCCTATCGGTCGTTGTAATATGAAAAATACTAAAACGGAATATGCGGGTGTGGTGACTAAAGAAGGACTGCTCAATTGGAATGAAGATCCCGAAGTAGAATCGATTGAACTTGAATGTCATGTAACTGGAATTAGAAGTAGTAAAACTTCAATTGTACTTTATGATACTCCTGGCACTAATTTTTCACAGGATACATCGCATAGCAATATTACTTATCGATTGATGGAAAATGGAGGATTCAACCTTATTATTTATTTGTTCAACGCCTGCAACATTGCTACGAATGATGACAAGATTCTCTTGGAAAAGTTACGCAGAATAATCAATGATAATCCAGAGACGGCTGTTTTGTTCGTGTTAAATAAAGTGGATGAATTTGATGTAGAAGGGAATGACAACCTCCATGAAACCATGAACCAGTTATCAAGTGATCTGGAGGAAATTGGATTTAATAGCCCCAGTATCATACCTACCTCTGCCTATGCAGCAAAATTATTTAAATTGGCGTTAAAGGGGGTGATATTTACCAAAAAAGAAGCTTGGGACTTTGAAAGATTGGTCTCTCAGTTTAGTAAAAGTACGGATGATTTGACACAATCCCCATTAATCAACGATCAGGCCGATAAATTGGTGATTGAAAACCATTCACTTTTTCTTATAAATGGAAACCAGTACTCTTCGGAGCAATTATTAAGCGCTCTTAGGGGCACGAACATCCCGTTAATTGAACAATACGTAGATAATTTAATTATGAATTATTAACACAATTCCGAGGAGGATTAAGATGGCGAAGTTTTTTATCAAGTACAATCCCTTTACGGTCGAATCGTTCATGACTATAAATAATCAAGAAGTTACTGCAATGAGTAAATTATATAACTATCGTAATGAAAGGTTCCAACTGTGGCTTGAGAATTTATTACCAATATTGGTCGATGAGTGTAATGACGACGAGTTGGACATAACCTTTCATGGCACCTTGTTGGATTATGATGACCTGTTGGAGCAAATTCATGAGTATAGTATGAAAAACCCCTCTATCAAGGTGAGTGTCGAACATATAGAGTCACAAGCTTCAACAGCCAGATTTAAAGAGCTCTCGGAGCTATTTGAGTATATGCAGAGTGAATGCCCTTTTGAAGATTTAAGGGATGAACAAATTAAAGAGAATTTCTATAAGGCCTTGAGCTCTGAATTTGAAGTAAGTGTTATAGCAACCATGAGTTCAGGTAAATCGACATTGATTAACGCTATGCTTAGAAGTGAGTTAATGCCAGCCAAGAACGAAGCTTGTACCGCTACGATTGCACGAATTAAAGATGTCGATGGACAGTCCTCGTTCTCTGCAATATGCAGGAATGCACACAATGCTGTTGTATGCCAATATGAAGAAGTGGATTTGGAAACTATGCAGCAGCTTAACAATAATCCAGAAGTTTCTTATATTGATATTGAAGGTGATATTCCTTTTATAACCTCCAAAAGTGTTGAACTTGTACTGCTTGATACCCCAGGACCTAATAACTCAAGGTCGGAAGAGCATCGAGAACATACCTACAGAATAATTAAAGAAAAAGCGATGCCTATGGTACTGTATGTGCTAAATGCTACTCAGCTTGCTACAAATGATGATAATGCCTTACTTAAATCTGTTGCAAAGGCCATGAGAGTAGGGGGCAAGCAGTCGAAGGACAGATTCATATTTGCTGTAAATAAAATTGATACATTTGATACAGAAAGTGAATCTCTTAGCGGAGCATTGCAAAATGTCAAGGATTACCTCGGAAAACATGGGATTGAAAATCCTAATATTTATCCTATTTCCGCTGAAATGGCAAAAGTTATTAGACTGAATCAAAACGGTGCTAGTATGACCACCAAACAACGTGTAATGATGAATAGTTATCATTTGTTTAATGAAATTGAACAGATGCACTTGTCTGCGTATGCCCCCTTGACTCAAAAAAATAAGGACCTACTTGATGAAATAATCCAAACAGCCAAGTCTAATGAGGATCCGTACGCAGAGGCTCTTGTTCATACAGGCTTGCCTGCAGTGGAGATAGCGATTAATGAGTACCTCGATAAGTATGCTATTACTGCTAAAGTAAAAACAGCAGTGGATACTTTTCGTAAAAAAGTAGAAGAAAAAAAGCTGTATAGTCATCTTATGGATGAGTTGAAGGAAAATAATCAGGCAAGAGAAGAACTGAATGAGCGGCTTAAAAAGGTCGAAAAGCAATTGAATGATGGGAAATTGGCAAGTGTATTCAGGGATAAAATCAGAAAGTTGGATATGGTTAGTGAAGCGAACAATCAGGTTGGGACCATTAGAGCTAAGATAACAAATACGATGAAGATCACAGGCTCCTTTAATCACAAGATGACAATAATGGAAGCCGAGCAGTTTATGAATAAATTGGTTAGAGATATTGAGTATTTACAAAGCGATGTAAAAACAGATTTGGAAAAGCTAGTGGATGAAATTATTGTTGATAATGCAACGCAACTTATTAAAGAATATGAACATTATATTCAAAGTTTAATAGAAGATGAGGCAATTCATACGGGCCGCTTCCAGACAGATCAATCGATTACGTATTTAGCAGGAACAGTTCCAGATGCTAAGGAACTCATAAAAAAATATGAGTTTTCTGAGGAGATTAAGACTGGCGAGAAAGAAGTAGATAACCCTAAGAAAAAGGGATTTTTTGGTAAGCTTAAATTTTGGCAACCTGGAAAGATAACTCGTAATGTGTATGAGAGTCGTGATTTCGTTGATCAGGAGATACTATATACTGAATTTGTAAGACCTATTACAGGGGATTTCAATGAAATTCTTGAAGAAGCTAAAGTGAAAACTCAAGAGGAAGCTGAGAAATTCAAGAATTTCTTTTTGAAGGAGCTTGACAAGCTTGATATGACACTGAAGAAAAAGGTTTTAGAATTGCAGGAGTTAAGCGGAAATCAACAGCTTCTAGAGCAGAAGATCAGTGAAAACCACTACAAAAAAGTATGGCTGGATGACTTCTCAGACAAGCTCAATCAGATTCTGGACGTTTAGGGGGAAAAATTTTGTTTAAGCCAAATGACTATTTAGCCGATGCTGTAAAAAATAAAAACCTTATACGAATTTATAATGAGTTTTCTGTAATTGCACATGAAGATCCTTCGTTTTCGACCGGTAAATTTATGAGGACCCTAGAATACATCGAATCACAATCGATTCCTGGCTTGTTCAAAGAGCATGAAGAACGGCAAATCACCTATAATGATGCATATTGGAATGATGCATATTGGGCTTTGATCGTATCCTCTTTACTGGATAACTTTTCGCATAAGAGAATTGATCATTTGAAAACAGTAAGTCAATATCTTTATGGTAAAAAGGAAGACAAGGAAAACAAGGAAAACAAGGAAGTCATTACTCGGACTCTCGCTTCCACTTCTCGAAATCAAAGAAATACAACACCTGAAACTCACAGGGCGCCGACTCGTGTAACTTATGCGAAGAGCTCTCCTCGGGGTATCCGATCAAAAAAAGCACGCCCGATTGCCTTAATGGTAGGAATAGCCTTGATAATTCTAGTGGTATGGGCAGTCGGGATAAAAGTGATCGCCACTGTGACGATTACGATAGCGATTATAGTGATAATCCTACGAATATACGCGAACAGAAGAAAGTGATAGATAGGAATAAAAATAAACACTTGTATGAAAGTACGCTCAAAAATTCTATTGTGAATAAACGAGGAGGTCGTTTTCTTGAATGAACTCGATGTAAGAGAACAAAGCAGTCTAGATACAGCTTTTGAACAAGCTGATAATCTCTTAATGAAGAAGTACATTTCGAATATATCTAACTATCAAGTAGTGCCAATATCAACTGAACTTCAAAATAAAAATGTGAGCAGCTTTTCTCGGTTTTTCAAGATAGAAAGCATAGTCTATGATAAAGAAGAGAATAATTTGGACAAGCTTTCAAGCGTGTATAATGCGATAGCGGGATGCGGCGGCTCTATCGTAATGGTAATAAAAAGCGATGGGAACAGTGTAAGTTTCTACCTTGGTACGAAGTCGGATGAAAGTTCAGTTTCGGCCTGCCAATCGGTATTAGCGAAAGCTCTTAAAGGAAATTTTCCAGGCAGTAATCTTACATTACTAAGAAATAATGAACTTGAACTCGTGGTAAATAATGTATTTAAGACTGAATATGAGAATAGCACTAAATCTATCTCTGCCATCTCGGGCATTTCAAGCTTCAGGACTTCGTTATACGATTCGGAGAAGACAGGCTTCGTGCAGGGAATAGAAAAGCTGATAGACGCCATGCGTGGTGAGAAGTATACGGTTATGTTGATAGCTGATCCCGTTTCTCAGGTGCAAATAGAACAAATAAGAAGTGGTTATGAAAATTTGTATTCACAGCTCGTTCCATTTGCTTCCACGGAGTTGAATTTTAGTGCAAATGAAAGTGATGCTATAACTGACTCGATTACGACGGGATTGTCGAAGAGTATCAGTGAGAATTTATCCAAAACGCAAAGTTACTCTCAAGGATCTGCAAAAAATTACAGTAATACGAAGTCGTCATCAAAGAATGGTGGTTTATCTCTAATAGTAGTAAATGCAGGCAGTACGACTAACAAATCAAGAACAGAGGGTGGTTCGGAAACATGGAATAATACGGATTCTGAGGCTAAAACTTCAGGAGTTGTGGACACTAAATCTGATCAGAAAAGCACTTCTTCAACTACTACAGAAGGACGTTCACGAAGTCTTCAAATTAAATTTGAAAATAAATCTGTTAAGAATCTATTGGGCAAAGTTGATGAGCAATTAGATCGTTTAAATGAATGTAGTGATTTGGGTATGTGGAACTGTTCTGCCTACGTAATTGCGGATGATATTCAAACATCCAAGGTAGTAGCGAGTACCTATCAATCGTTGATGCGCGGCGAAAATTCTTCGATTGAAAATGCTGCTGTTAATACTTGGTCTGATAAGGATAAACTATCAGTGGTAACATCCTACTTGAAAAAAATGCATCATCCTTTGATTGATATAAATGAGAATAACAAGAATGAACTTCCTTACGTAACACCCACATCACTATTGAGTGGGAATGAATTAACCATTCAAGCTGGTTTCCCACAAAAAAGTATCCCTGGATTAGCTGTAATTGAATATGCAGCATTTGGTAGGGAGATTTTATCTCAACAAAGTGATTCTGACAGGAATATTTCTCTGGGGAAAATCTATCATATGGGAAAAGAAGAGACTCTCGATGTAAACCTTGATTTACAGAGTCTTGCTTCTCACACGTTTATTACAGGTTCTACAGGTTCAGGTAAGTCCAATTTGGTCTATAAGCTTCTTACAGAGATTAATGAGCGTAATGTCACCTTCCTAGTTATCGAGCCTGCCAAGGGGGAATACAAGCATGTTTTTGGGAATAGAAGCGATGTCCATGTATTTGGCACTAATCCAGCGGTATCGCCTTTACTCAAAATCAATCCGTTTAAGTTTCCCATCGGCATTCATGTCCTAGAACACATCGATCGACTTATTGAGATATTTAATGTTTGTTGGCCAATGTATGCCGCAATGCCTGCTGTGTTAAAAGAAGCCATTGAAGCATCCTATATGTCGTCAGGATGGGATTTAGAAACGTCACTAAATAAGCATAATGATCAATTGTTCCCAACCTTCGAAGATGTCTTATTCGATCTTAACCGTGTCATATCGAACTCAGCTTACTCGGATGAGGTGAAAAGTAATTATAAAGGCGCGTTATTTACACGCATTAAGTCTTTAACCAATGGGCTAAACGGAAAGCTCTTTAGTAGTGATGAAGTGGAGAACCATATTTTATTTGACAGTAATACGATTGTTGATTTAAGCAGGATTGGTTCGATGGAAACAAAATCCTTAATCATGGGGATCCTGATCATGCGCCTACAGGAACATCGAATGTCACAAGGAGGTATGAATGTCCCATTAAGGCATGTAACTGTTTTAGAAGAAGCTCATAATCTGCTGAAACGTACTTCTACCGAACAAGCAACAGAATCAGCTAATCTTATCGGGAAATCTGTCGAAATGCTAACCAATGCAATTGCCGAGATGAGAACGTATGGCGAGGGCTTTATTATTGCGGATCAATCACCTGGCTTACTTGATATTGCTGTCATTCGTAATACGAACACCAAAATTATTTTGAGGTTGCCTGACGTGTCTGATCGAGAATTAGTGGGACGTTCCGCAAGTTTGAATGATGAACAAATCGTAGAACTAACCAAATTGCAAACAGGTGTTGCGGCTATTTATCAAAATGGTTGGTTATATCCCGTATTATGTAAAATAGATAAACAAGACACATCGCAAGTCAATTATATGTCACCTTCAGTTAATCACATCGAGCATGGAGAGCTAGGTAGAAAAAAAGATATTATTAAATTTCTTCTAAAGGATCACTTAGGTGAGCGTATTGATTATAATGTGGATGATCTGAAGGGGAAAATAATAGCTTCTTCATTTGCCACGGGAATAAAGGCTGAGTTACTAGAACTTATCAACGAGGGAAAAGTAATCAGGTTTACTGAAGCTGCCACGCTTATTAACAGAATGGTTTTTCAAGAAAATAGTTTCAGAAAAGCAATAGCTGCGACCGATTTTGCAGAATGGAATCAGTCTATGTTATTAAATATGGATGAAAGTATCAGGCAACTCGAACCATTGTTTCGAAATGCTGTCTTGCAATGTTTGCTATCCGAGCAGACGAAAGGTGATAAAGAAGTCGAATCCTTTTATTATAATTGGGTTGATTATATGAAAGGTGGGGTAAATGATAGAGACCCTTGTTAAACTTGTGGATGTATCCAAAGAATTGAGTTCTAAAATAAAAGATATGCTGCCTGAGTTTGCAAAGGACTTAAAACCTGAGACAGACAGCATGGAGAAGGCAAATAGCCCGCTAAATAACGATGTTGACTATACGAATCAGCCAGACATTGAATCAGGATCAGACATTGAAAAAGATCCTGTTGCTACTTATAAAGAGCGTATAGATCAAACACCAATTAACAATGGATCATGGACTGGAGATAGAGGTGATTCTAAATTTATCCCCGATGATCCCATAGTACAAGAGGCATTAAAGAAAAATGGGATTGATGGGATTGAGTATAAACAAGGATATCCTGATTTCAGCCCTACCTCTATATTTGATGCACAATTACCCGATGATAAATTAGATGCATCCAACGTAGAACAGAAAAAGGAATGTATTCAGCAGTTAAAAGATGCCATTCAAAAGGATCCTGAACTGGCTGGGAAATTCACTCCCGACCAACTCGAACGAATAGAGAACGGAATCACTCCAAAAGGTTATGTCTGGCATCATGATATTGAACCGGGTAAAATGCAATTAGTTCCAGAATCCATACATCAAAAGTTTGGCCATTATGGTGGACAATATGTTTGGGCTGGCGGAACTGAAAATAGATAAGATGGAAGGGAAAGGCTGATATGGCTAATATTAAATGGATAAGTGCTAAACTAGTGAATCAATCGGTCATTACTAAACTTGAACATGATTTGGAAATTGTTCTGCCAACTGATTATAAAGCTATCGTATCTGAATGTAATGGTGGATCGCCTATTCCACAAACATTTGATATTGGAGATAAGAAGGGATTTGAACTAAATGCATTACTAGATATTACATCTGAGCCTTTTAATGAGCTATTGGATGCATATAAAGTAATCGCGGAACGAAGCAAGAAAAATTGGTGCCTTTCGCTTCTGATTCGTTTGGGAATTATCTTTGTTTTGATTACTCAAAAGATGGCAATCATGAAGTTGTTTTTTTGAACATGATTCCAACAAAGTATATGTTATATGTGATAGTATAACGGAACTGCTTAATAGCTTATACTGATTTAAAAGGTGAGCCAGGTGGAACTGTTCTAGGTTTGAAGAGTTGTAATGGAAACAGCGCAAAGGTCGATTGTTATCGATCAATGGCGCTGTTTTTGTGTTGCAAAATCAATGCATAGATATTAACCGAACAAACTTTCTCTGACACTGAGTTGACCAACGCATTTGCTACACTACAATCAGAAGTCCACAAGAGAGGAAGATACACATGAACGCACCCATTCAAACCACGCACGCTTGGAATAACGAGTTTTGGCCAACGGGAGGAACGGAGAAAGCATTCTTGCTACTCGAAATGAAAGGGAATGCTGGTATTCAATCGGAGCGAGCACCAATGAATGTATCGGTAGTGATGGACCGCAGTGGATCCATGTCAGGTGCGCCGCTTGCGTATAGTAAGAGAGCTTGTCAGTTCATAACGGATCAAATGAGTAAAGAAGATATACTCAGTATAGTTGCCTTTGATAATGAGGTAGAAACGGTTTTTACTCCTCAGCATGTCACTCACAAGGATATGATGAAGCATAAAATTGAAAGCATCCAAACAGGTGGATCTACCAATTTGAGCGGAGGATTGCTGAAGGGGATCCAGTATGTTGTTGAGGAGAAATCAAACGGGAGCATCAACAGGGTTCTGCTATTGTCAGACGGACATGCAAATGCAGGTATCACAGATCGCGAGAAGCTGCAGTCTATATGCAGATGTGACAGAAATGCGGGGGATGACAAGATCTGGAAACCTGGAAAAACTGGTACCCCTCATCCATTAGAACATACAGCTCAATTTCGAAATCTGAACAGGAATCGGCTTGATCAAGAGGAGAATAATCCGAAATATATGAAAAGGTGTTGAACAATGATATATAGAGAACAAAAGCTAGTGATAGATAATATAAATACTGGTGTCCTAACATTACTCGAAGGTAAAGTAATTAATTACATATTAAAAGACTTTGATATTAAACATATATATTTTGATTCTGATACTTCAGTGTCAGATATGAAATATTTCTTAAATCTAACGATGGACGAAACATATGAACTGGCACGAAATTTAATTGACAAAAAGTATGTTTGGACAATGGGTGACGATCTGAATAAAAACAAACTATTGAATGCAACCTTAAAGACGGCTCGCATGCATGATGAATGGAACGAAGAATTTGCAGAAATGCACTATTGGGGGGCTGACTCGGTCTGAGGTTTAATAAATTTAGGTTGAAGAAGGAACGTACGTTTCCTGACAACTAGATGTCAAGCTTATCTTTTATACTAAGATAATAAGAACGGTAGAAGGGAGATAATTAACATGCAAACGATCGAACTAACTGAAGTAATACTGAAATCTAATGGTTGGGCCTATCTCTTTGACTTGTCTCAATCGGACTCGCAAGATGATGATGAAATCAACGAACACATCAGGAAAATTTATTTGTCTGCCGTCGAAGCATTGTATAAACAAAGATCCAAAAAGTAAAAAAAGGTCCCTTCGTTATTTGGAATTGTTTGAAGAGACTGGTTGGTGATGACAATCAGCATACAGACGGCTACGTATTAATCATAACTCCTTTTTATCACGAGGTTGTAGGAAGAGATGTTGATCCTATTGTTGAAGAAATGTGGAAACATAAAGGCTATATTAGAACCTCGTCAGCGACACCTATATTAGAAGGGGCTGTACCTGTTTGTTTTTTTGAAGATGGGGAGGCTTATCCTATTGAACTGGATCAGGAATTTTTCTCTCAATTGTCCGATTTATTCGAAGAACATCAATATATGCTCTCGCTTAGCAATCCGGGTATGACGATCCGGTCTAATCCATATGAAACCTAGGAGACGACTACGGTCGTCTTTTTCATTTCACATCATATGCTGCTGGACAGGACTAAAGGATCATTTTGTCGAATTAACAAGAAAGGGATTTAATTCCACGGGGAACATACATTCCATGACAAAGAGATGACCCATTCCTATGATTTAATAGTAGTAATAGACTAATAAATGAATCTAAAGGAGACACCATATGGCTGCAAAAGTTAAGAGCAATAAAGAGACGGTAATAGACCAAGACTCTTGGCTAGAAATGATATATAAACTGCTTAGTGAAAATGAACTACGTAAAATTGCAACAATCATTCAGCCTCAAATCCAAGGTTTTACGGCGAAAAATCTAGTGAAGGCTCCATTAGCTATGCTGCGTAAGAAAACGATTGAGAAACTAAGGCAAAATATGAATAAATATATCTGGATGAAAAAATGGTTTGAACCGACTGTATCTAAGGTGAAGGAGGAGAAAATAAATTTCGAAGAATTTTATCATAGATCTAGGCTTGGAGATCATGTTACACCAGCTGAGGCCGTTGCAATAACCGGTATATTATATCCTGAAATGTTCAATGAGAATAAGAACACAATGCAACAGAACATAGAAGGGAAGAAGCACCCTTTAGAGGACTTGGGGACGAAGAAGCTCGCCCCTAAGAGGCAGCTTCAAGTAAAAGCATTAGCATGGGAGGACTCTTCAGCAAAGGAAGCATATCGTTTGCTTATTCAAGAAAGTTTGGGTCTGAAGCTGGAACTAGAGGGTAGTGTGAAAGATTGGGTACAAGAGAAAAGTTCAGTAGAAATCGGCGAAATCTCTTATCTTGCTTCCACTAAAATGGAGGAAATCAACAAATGGACGGAAGGGGAAAAGGCAGCTTTTTTTCAGATGGCATTTCATGATAGTCAAAAGGTAATTTGGAAGATGATAGAGGACCTTTTAAAAGAAAAGAGTGAGCTGGAAAAGGAAGACAAGGCAAAAGAGAAAAAGCTGAAAAAGCTCGAGAAGCACAACACCGAGAGAGAAGAAGTAGAAATGGCGCTAAAGAGACAGATGACCGAAATGGAGAAAAAGTTAGCAGAAGCTGACAATGAATATGAAAAATCAGTTGCCGAGCTGCAAGATGAGATTGAATGTCTTAGGCAGCAACAAGGGGCTAGGGAGCAGGTCGCTGCTGCACAAGTAATGGATGAACCCCTCCTAGTTACAGAGTCGGAATTTGTACTTGTTACACGCTTTAACCAGGAAGAATATGCGAGTATGCTTCCAATAGGTCAAATTATACATATTCAAGATGTTTCTGACTTTCTGGATTGTCAGCTCGAAGATGACGTGAAATACATATTCATACATTCCGATTGTTTCACATCGAAAGAGCAATTTTACTTAGATGAGATCGTAGAACTTTTTGAACGGCCATTCAAATCGGTAAGCGGCAGTAGTGCGGCTGTAACTAGACAAATCATCTATTATTTAGAAGGAGCCATTATCAATGAAATTAACACGTGAACTCACGAGTGATATAGAAGCACGTTTAAAGAAAGCGGTTTTCGTCGGAAGGCTAATGACACAAGAAGAATTAGCCTATTCTATGCTTGAACCGGTAAAAGAAGATAGTCAGGAATTCCTTATATTTCAAATCAAATGTTTGTCGGATATACCAGACGAGCTTTCACAACATTTTGCATTCCAGAACAAAATCTTTCGCGGCAGCACGCGGAGCCCCAATAATTTACAGAAAATAAGATCTCAGCTTGTCCCCAATTTCGATCGTTTAAAATTAGAAGATCAGAGGAAAAAGTTACAGCAAAGCTTGGAGAACAAACTTATGCTTTTCTCGCTGTATGCAAGCAGTACGAATCTTTTTCTGGATATTCTAAAGATTGAAGAGATGGATGATCAAGTCTTAGATGATAAATACGAAATGATCTCAGGTCCTCTTTTAGGCGTGAACGAAAAAGGTGGGGACTTTGATGAGCGATTGAAACAAGGTAGACCTTTCGTTTTGCCGCACCACCCCGATTTATTCCGAAATCCTTCTCTTATTTATCTCGATAAGGTTCTTTACAGTAAGGTTAAGCTGAAAACGTCAGGCAATCCTAGCACATACTATTTGCAAAATCCTGATGAGGTCCGCTGTTTGGAGGTCTCGCATGATTTCTTTAATAACGTTCTGATTAGACTAGCGGATCAAGTTTACGTAGTTGGTTCCGGATATTATCATAAGCTGCTAAGAGAAATAATGGCCAATGGTTTTTCATTGCAGGAAGCTAAAGACAAACGGCTTGAGAGAAAAAAGAAACAGCTGTTAACGGGAAAATCGGAGACAGAGGGTAAAGAGAATGATTCAAAAGTGATTGAACGAAGCCAAAAACAAGAAAAGATCGGAGAGGTAAAGGCTGGAGCTAGTGAATCTACCTTTATGGGCAATTTACTGGATAATGCCATTACGAAGGGGCTATATTTTGACCAAACTGACCTCGTGAATTTACATCTGAGCTTAAAAACAAATATGCTGACCATCATTGGGGGAATGTCTGGAACAGGGAAGTCACAACTCGCGCTATTGTATGGAGAGACTCTCGGTCTCGAATACGGTATTCATTTAAAATTACTCCCCATTTCGCCATCGTACCACGAACCAGGAGATATATTGGGCTTCATGAACCCAACCACTGAAGTATATCAGGAGAGCGAAACAGGACTTGTTAGTCTATTGATGGAGGCTGAGTCCAATCCTGAGCAAATGTATATGCTTATTTTTGATGAGATGAACTTGGCTCAGGTGGAGCACTGGTTCAGTCCGTTTATTTCTTTACTTGAACTAGAGAAGAGTAAGCGAGTGCTTCAGCTGTATCATTCACAGATCCAGTGTAAGAATGCATATCCATCTGAAGTGAAAATCGGAGATAATGTCATTTTCGTTGGTACGGTGAATTTGGATGAAACAACCAAAGCATTTTCTCATCGTCTTCTTGACCGGGCAAATGTCATTACACCACGAAAACTAAACTTTAAAGAAGTACGCGACATGCAGAAGCATCTAGCCCATAGACCATACATGACTGCTCAGACTTCTAAGTCCGTTTTCCGGGAGGGGTGGATGCGCAGCTTAACTGGGGACATCTCTGATTTGACTGACGACGAGATCTCACTTATGGATCAAATTCATAGCACGATGCAGCAGGCAGATAGCGGGCAGGGAATCTCTTTTCGGGTGATACGTGCGATTGCACATTACGTCAGCAATGTTCCTGCTCTAGCTGACGGTTCAATGGCAATAAGCCGCGGAACTGCTTTAGATATACAATTTAAGCAGCGAGTTTTATCCAAGCTCTCCGGGATGGAAGCAACCATCGGGAGGCTTGTAGGATTATTTCATGGAGAGGATTATCAGGAAGGCCATCTCACCCGTATTCTTCAATCTGCATCCAGTCAGAAGATTTCTACTTTTGAGCAATCGATTCAATTGCTAAAGAAAAAGGCGAAAGAGCTGACGGTACATGGTTATGCCAACTGATTTGCCTTTTCTCTTAACCTTATGGGAAGGGGAAGGCTCGTCGGTTAGACGAATTCCCCTAGATAACCTTACCATGCAACCGACACATGTTAGTCCTGTTCAAATGACAGAAAATCTGCAGCTTAGTGTTGAGTTTACTGTTTGTGAGGAAGAGGCCGAGGTTATTTTTCTTTGGGACCATTTAATCGATCGGAACGAAACAGCGACGGAACAACCCATTATACTTTCTTCGGACTATAAAAAACACGTTTTGACTCGTGGCTTTGAAGAATACCCATGGCGCTGCGGTTTGTATCAGTATCGAGTTATCTATCAAGGAATTACCTATTATGGAACGTTCGAGATTGTACCTAGAAATGTTACTGAAGAACAGATGGAGTCCATTCATTTTACGTTAAATCAGACTTTGGAAGGCTTGGTTCAGGATTATTTGAAAATGAAACGAGCCGTTGCAGATCCAGGTGAACTTGAACAATACGCTTCATGGAGGTATTTCACTTGGTATAAAGGAGTTGAGAAGCAGCTTCTTCAGGCGATGAAGGCAATTGAGTTGAATTACGAAGTAGAGCTAAAGCAAAGCTATGTGATTGAGTCCATTGAACGCAGACAAACATTAAAAAGCGTTCGGTGGAGTGCATGGGGTAATGGCGCTAGATATGAAGGAGTTAAGACTTTAAACCGACGTATGGAGCTGCACGCGGATTCGGAGGCGAATCGCCTAATTAAACACTGGGTGCGGTCGTTACTGGATACTATGGGACGAATAATCGTTACTCTCCAAACAGATTACGATATTCTTTCCTTACAATATGATCGACTAGAAAGTAAAATTGAACTGGAAGAAATGAATATTCAAGAGTTGAGACAACGTAAAGTTGTATCAAGGGATCACTTAGATCAAACATCTAAAATGATTTATGGGAATAAGCAGAATTTAATCAAAATAGCTAAGCAGCTTACTGAACTACAAAAGTTTGAGCAACAGTGCCAAACTAATCAGGGTACGTTAAGAAAAACGATCCATTCTATATTTTGGAGAGATGTACAGGACCAGGCGCCTCGTCGATTACTGCTCGGTCAGCATCATGCTTATAGTGTTATTTATGAGATTTGGAAAGGTTCAACTTCGTGGAATAAGGTAAACCGTAACGAACCCAAAGATTTGCTTGTACCGGTTATTAAACCTACCTCTCTTTTATACGAATACTATGTTCTCTTTAAGACCATAGAAAGCTTTCGTTGTCTTGGGTACGAACCACATCAGGATACGATCACAGAGCAATTACAGAAAAGTTTTTACCTGGGAGGCTTACAAGAAGGAACTACTGTGAGGCTAAAAAAGGACTCGAGTATCATTGTGATTACGTATGACCAGCAGGTAGAACATGTTGAACAAATTGCGCTAGAGAACCAAACTCACTTCTTTAGTCCAGAGGCTAATCGTAGACCAGATATTCGCATTGACTTATATACCGAACCTTCAGAATCTAGTGCGTCAGAATTTCTTTCTTCTTTCATACTGGAAGTTAAGTATCGTCCTATTTGGAATATTTATTCAGATATAGGTTACACCGAAGCGATGCTGCAAATGTCAAAATACTTCATGTTTCGGTATGTAAGGTTGGAGAAGGGGATCAAAAAATACGAACGGACACCGGTTCATAATGTCATATGTATCTATCCCGGAGATGAACAACGAGAGCCATTAGTAGAAACAGGATGCGGCTCGTTTCTTCAATTATATCCGGGCAAACAGGGTGACACCGTTGGATTGGATTTGTTAGTGTATACTTTTCAAAATTGGCTAGGCTGGAATGCTTCTTTAATGTCAGAAGATAGAAGTAAATGATAATGGCAGATCCTAAAAATAATCAAGTTCAGTTTAGTTAACCTATTAAAAACCAAGGAGTGCTTACATGATCAACCTTTCAAATTATCAGCAAATTTTCGATATTGATAACACAACGGAACGATGCAAGAAGGTTAACGAAACCATGGAACAGTTCTGGAAATCAGAACTGGATCAGTTAGCCGAGGGATTGCTTGGTCAGGATTTCAGAATTGCTACTTATGGACAGACATTAATGACTACCTATCATGACTCGTTAAATCCCAAATATGCGGAGCAGAAGAAAGACACGAGCATAGGCAAAAAGTATTTTGCTCAGATCGTTCGTAAAATAGGGGGTACTGATGTCAGTCTGCTGACACTGGAATTTAACGGTGTAGAGAAGCGGCTCTACGTTTACACAGAGCTCAGCTTCTATCAGGCTTACGAGCTGATACAGACGGGTAGCATGAATGAGATGTTGGCTGAACTGGATCCTCAAATTAAGGTATTTACGAGAAGTGGGGCTTTCACAAAAAATGAGATTGAGCGCTCTACTTTGGAACAGACACTGTGTGATATGGTGAAACCTAGAACAAGGCCATGGATTTATTTCGGTCTAGCTTTACCTCTGGAAGGGGAGAAAGCAATCTCGGACATTGTAAATCTTTTAAGACAAACATGGGAACTGACGGCTGCAATATGGCAATATTCCTTAGCATATAAAGAAGAGAGCGCTAAAGCTACACATATCATGGAGCAAATTGCTTCAGTTGAAGCAACATACTCCGTTTCACTTTTTGGTCATCCCTATCAGATTCATTATGGGGCTGTCGAGAATGAGAAATCGGGTACGCGCCAACAGGAGTTTACATTGAAACGGGAAGGTCAGACGATTGTACAGGGCTGCTTTTATTATAGTGAGTACGAAGTGAGGTCCGCCGGATCCAGACCAATGCTTGCTATTGATGTGGAAAGACATAATCACATCTACACCAATGTGGCAGTTCTGCTCGATGATAACCGTAAGGAGTGGTGGATTAACAAGGCATTCCGAACACAGAACAAGAACAATGAGGACTTGAAGAATCAGGCTCTTGATTTGTTGAAGCAGCACGGCATGCGAGTACGTAACGATAATGAATACTATATGGCCACGTACATTAATTCTGAGCAGCGGTTTGAAGAAGATGTTGCAAAGATAAAGGGAGATTTAGCGTGTGCTGCCTTATTGTTTGCTCATATAAGTGGTCGGGGCAAACTAAACTTTCTTGAAAGCGATTCTCTCGGTGGTTTAGAAAGGGACGATAATAAGATAAACACGAATAATGATGAGTCAATCGAAGGTTTCGAATACAATAGTAATTTTAATTTTTCAGTTATTTATGATGCTATTCAGAATTGTTCTCTAACGTTTGACAAAAATTTGATCCGAGATCTGCATCTGAACTTGACGGCTTTAGATGATAAGCATTTCGTTATCCTAAGCGGTATCTCGGGAACTGGAAAAACACAGTTGGCCAAACTGTATGCGAATGCAGTGTATGGTTTGTCCTATGAAGCGGACAATCCGTATTTGTCTATTATTCCTGTCCGTCCTGATTGGACGGATGCGACTGCTCTATTCGGGTATTACAGTTCCTTTGAACAGCAGTACATCATGACTGAATTTTTAAAAGTAATTCTGCATGCTCATGAGGAGAGGGAGAAGCCGCATTTTATTGTGCTAGATGAAATGAATCTCGCCCGCGTCGAGTATTATTTAAGTGATTATCTGAGTGGGGTCGAGTCACACAAGGAAATTCCATTGCATAACCGTGATGATTTGAACCTCATACCTTCCAAGATCAGCATACCGCCTAACGTATACATTATTGGTACGATTAATGTAGATGAAACGACTCATAGTATTTCGGACAAAGTACTCGATCGTGCATTTGTTATGACATTAAGTGATGTGGATCTGGAAACATTTTGGAGCCGAGTAGATGATGGTGTTAGAGTAGGGCTGCAGAACGAATTTACCTTTTTGATGCGGCTGCATGGTTTATTGGCTCCTCATCACCTGCACTTCGGATATAGGACGATGAATGAGATGATTCAGAAGATGAGCCGCCATCTAACGTTGGACGTTGAGCATCAAACGTCAAGAAAAGCTATGATGGATCGAGTTATTTCAGAAAAAGTACTTCCTAAGCTTAGAGGTGATGATCGGATAGCTGAGCTGCTTGGGGAATTGAAAGAAGCGTTCGCTGAACATTTGGGCGAAGAGTCAACAAGCCACGGTCATATTCATCGTATGGAGAAGGAGCTTTTGCGTTATGGAGCAACACAGTTCTGGCGGTAATTTTCTGCTGCGATTAAATGGTGAGACGTGGGTTACCTTGGAAGAAGCCTATCTGACCGAAGCGACTACATATGACTGGAAGTATGAAGTGAATAGCTCGGAGCAACCGCCCTCGATTCATTTTTGCGGCTTGCCGCATTTTCCGCACAGGTTGGATGAAAGGGAAGTTTATGGTCAATTGACAACACCTTTCTATAGCGGACAGGTTTCCTTTGAAATTAATGGGGTGAAGTTCGATTCCTATATTTATCCGGATACCCGGAAGATGACACAGGAGCAATATCACCTCATGTTAAGCGATATTTTGCAGGAAGCGTCTCTTTGCTTCGAGCATTCAGATATCAAGACAGGGATTGATGCCGATCAGCATTCGCGTGAGCTTACTTTGGCACAATGGAGCTATCTGGAAGCGTCATTCGCATCACTTGGAAGCATGATCCGTCAAGTTCTCGAGCAGCCGACCCGAGTGCTTCAAGCTCGCGAACAGCAGGTGAGACGGGATCGTGTGAAATGGTAGATTCTCAAACACTGGCATGGCTTGAACGAAACAGGGGGCGCAGTACTTCTGGAACCATCCCGCAAACAGTGAAATCGTCTGTCCGAGAAGACAGCTATAACACTTATGAGAATAGGATGTTAAAGCGACGGTTAGTAGAACTTAGGCATCTGTTGAAGCTTTATGGGAAAGCGAGTCGGGGAGAACGTGCGATAAGGGCAGAGACCTATGCAGATAAAGTAGGCTATTGGTTGAGAGATTCATTTTTCAAACAAGTCATACCCTATCAAGGGGCGATACACATTTCTCAAGTTTTTCGAAAACATCCTGTATACCGGCAGTGCTATCAGTGGTTTGATCGCTTGTACAAGCATGGGAACGAACGAATTGGATTGCAGTACAACTATCCGTTGAAAGAGACCTTCGCGCTTTATGAGATATGGTGCTATATGCAGCTTGTGAAGGTTTTTCGGGAGAAGGGCTTGCTCAAGGACAGCAGCGGGTTGTTTCAAATCAAACGTGAGGGACTATTCCTTCATTTTGCCAAGCATAACGAGAGTGTTGTCCATTTAAAAAGTGGTATGCGCCTATCTTATCAGCGGGTGTTTCAAAATAATTCGCCGCACTTCTACACCTTTACACAGAGAATGGTGCCCGACATCGTGATTGAATCAGGGGATCACTTGTATATTTTGGATCCCAAATATCGGGTTGCAACCAATTTGGGTACGGCACTAGGCGAGATGCATAAGTATCGGGACGGTATCCTGGATTGTAGCAACGACGAACGAGCAGTGCAGAACGTTTTTATTCTGACCCCATCTGCAAGCGATGAGCTTCGCTATTTTACAGCGGATTTTCAGGACAGGTATAAAATGGGTGCTATAAAGCTTACGCCTGGAGGCGATATGAGCGCACTAAGCGACTGGATAGATAAATTGGTGGCACAAGAAAAGGAGGAGTGCCTTGATTGCTGAAATTTTATTCCAGGTTGCTTAAAGAAATTTGGAATGAGCGTCACGCATATCTCATATTCATGGCTCCATTCCAAATTCTGCTTCCTGTCGCGAAAAACCTCAGTTCTCACGAATAAATCGTGGAGGCTGAGGTTAATTACCGTTTTCAATCCAAAGGTTATAAAAACCGCCGATGATGCTTCTTCCCATCATAGGTGAATAAAACCGGCTTATCTTCAACAACCGTATGCATGTGAACCGGTTTGCCCCAAAGCTTGTAAATATACGGGAGCGTCCGCTCGACATATTTGAGATCCAACTCCATGCCTTCGAAAGAATGCTTTAGATACAGTTCGCCGCTCCGCTGATAGTCACCATCCTCTACTTCAATATAAGGAAATCCGCCATTCACGCGGGAGTAAATGAGTTGATCCCGGGTATTCTCCCAGGTTTTATCCGTGATTTTCCATTCTGGGCCTTTCTTCTCAAAAATGTAAAGATCAAGCTCTTCGACAAGAGCTTTGTTCATGTAATTTCGAATAAATGAGGTGTCGGACTCGTATTCGCGGACCTCAAACATTTTATTTCGTCCATCCCCAGGCTTACGCCCGTGCCTTTTAATTTCCTCTTCGGTCGGGTTATCCCAACGTTTCTCAATATCTTCATAAATTTTCAAGCCCAAATAATACGGATTCAAACTATGGCGAGAAGGCACGACGACAGAAGAGTTGAGTTTGGAATATTCAATGGTTTCTTCCTCCGTCAAATCGAGCTCGCGCAGGATGCGTTGATGCCAGTACGAAGCCCAGCCTTCGTTCATGATTTTCGTTTCCAGCTGCGGCCAGAAATAGAGCATCTCATCACGCAGCATGGTCAGAATGTCTCGCTGCCAGTCCTCCATATAAGGCGAATTTTCTTCGATAAAGAGTAGAATATCTTTTTGCGGCTTAGGCGGGAAGCGTTTGGTTTCCTCTTTATTTGGAGCGGGCGCTTTATTTTTTATTTCGAGATCCCATATATCTTCATACCCATAGGTTGCTTCGGATCGGGGAGCAGGTGTAGATGCTTTATGAATTTCTTGACGTTCGCGCGACTGTCCATAGGTTAGCGTCAGCACCGGATCAATATGCTCTTGAATGGCGAGCACAGCATCGATGAACTGTTCCACTTCGTCAATACCGTGTTCGATTTCATACAGGCGTATTCTTTCTGCGGTAGCGGACATGCTCTCCACCATATTGCGATTCGTTTTTGCAAAGCGAGCATTATTTTTGAAAAAATCACAGTGCGCCAGCACGTGTGCGACGATAAGTTTATTTTGAATAAGCGAATTGCCGTCTAGTAAGAAGGCATAACAAGGATCCGAGTTAATGACGAGCTCATAAATTTTGCTTAGTCCCAGGTCATATTGTGTTTTCATGCGATGAAAATTTTTGCCGAAACTCCAGTGACTGTATCGTGTTGGCATCCCATAGGCACCGAAGGTATAGATGATTTCCGCAGGACAAATTTCATACCTCATCGGATAATGATCGAGCCCAAAGCCCTTAGCAATTTCCGTAATTTCATCAATGGCGTATTCAAGCTGCTGTCTTTCGGATTTGCTCACGGTGCAGCCACCCCTTCCTTTTTGGTGAAAAAGGTTTTCAGTGCTTTATATACCTCGCCTTTCTCGCGAATGACATAATGGAGAAATTTCGGGTCGTTGATATGGCGGAAAGCGGACATTAGCGTACTGCTGCGATTATATTGGTTTACTTCTCCATAGCCGAACATGTTGGAACGCTCCATTAATTGCGTTATAAGTTTCACGCAACGTTCATTATCTGACGTTAAATTATCACCATCTGAGAAATGGAACGGATAAATATTGAATTGCGATGGTGGATATCGCTTATCAATAATATCGATGGCTGCTTGGTAGGCCGAAGAGCAGATGGTGCCGCCGCTTTCTCCCTTGGTGAAAAATTCTTCCTCTGTGACCTCCTTGGCTTCTGTATGATGAGCAATAAAGACGATCTCCACGTTTTCATATTTCGTTCTCAAGAAGCGCGTCATCCAGAAGAAGAAGCTGCGCGCTATGTATTTCTCGAAGGAGCCCATACTTCCTGACGTATCCATCATCGCAATGATAAGCGCATTGGAATGAGGCTTCTCGACTTCATCCCACGTTTTGAAACGTAGGTCATCAGGGCTTATATGGTGAATACCTGGAGAGCTAGTACGCGAGTTTCGGCGTATATTCTCGATAATCGTGCGTTTTTTATCAATGTTGGACATAATTCCCTTTTTTCGAATATCGTTGAAAACAACTTCCGTTGTCGTCATATTTCGCTTATCCTTCTGCTGTAAATTCGGCAGCTCCAGCTCAGCAAACAGCATATTCTGCAGTTCCTCCATGCTGACTTCCGCTTCATAATAGTCTTCACCGGCTTGATCGCCGGCTCCTTCGCCTTTGCCAGGACCTTGGGCTGGCTGCGGATCTGTTCCAAGGACATCGCCTACCTGAGAATCCCCGTCACCTTGACCGACATGTTTCCCTTTGCTGTAGTTGTACCGAAATCGGTATTCGTCCAGACTCTTTATAGGAACTTTCACGACTTGTTTACCATTGGACATGACGATGCTTTCATCGGTCACCAGATCCGGAAGATTTTGCTTAATGGCTTCCTTCACTTTTTCCTGATGTCTGGTTTGATCCTGGTATCCTTTGCGGTGAAGCGACCAATCCTCTTTGGAAACGATAAATAGGGGTTCTGTCATGCGGACACCTCCTTAGGGTTGATCTTGGAAATGATATGACAAGCTTGACGCTGAAAGAGACTTGGGTTGGAATAAAGCTTGTTACTAAATATATTCAAGTGTGCGGGGGATATGTGATGGGAATTGGATTTAATCGTTTGCCATATGACAATCGGTTATAATGGTAGTAGCAACGAATGATGGTAAGCTTCATACTACTTATACTTGGCATTAATTATCATCTGCCGAAGAGTCTAAAAGGTCCTGATGACCCCGCAATTAGACAGATGATTGAGGATTCTGAAAAGGACATTAAGAATGGGAAGGTTTATTCCACAGATGACATGATTGAAGCGATTAAGTTGGTGAATTGTAATTGATCGTTCAATAGACCGAAACGGCTCGGCGTCGATTCCAACAAATCAAGAGCGATCATTATACACAACAAGAAACAATCGACTACAAGATCAGTATACTTCGGCGAGTGGAAGAGGAAGTCGTCAACATGGGAACGATCTTGCCTTCGTATGAATATCGCAACACCTATTATTGCATGGTTGATCGTTATGCAGTATCTTATAAAGTCTTGGATGAGGGTGAGAGATAGGTGATCACCTCCTTCAAGCACAGTGCAATGAAACGAAATCTTAAATAAGAGGTCTACTTGGGTGTATTCGCTCAAACAGGCTTTTTTTTGTGTCATTAAGTTCCTTTTTTTCATCCCGATGGATATCCGACATTCCGTTCGCAGTGACGCAGCGATGGCTGTGGAGCATTGGCTGGACAAAGCCAGAATTTTAGAGGAAGCGAAGAAGAAGCTGGATCGTGAAGTAGCCGAGAAACGCAGCCGATTCCTGCAGTTGACCCGCAATCAGGAATGGGATGCGGACCTTAGTGGCAGCCTGCAGCATATGATGGGCGAGATCAGGTGGGAAGAGTATACCTATGCCTGGGAGTTGCTTCAGAGTATTAATGAGCATGCCAAGAACGAACTTGAAAGCTTGGCGGATGATAAGACGAAGGCTGAGCAAGCTCGTGACATGTGGACGGATAGAGCCTGCTACCGTGTAATTAGTATCGTCAAGTCATTGAAACAAATGACGAGCCGGATGACTTTCGTCAACCAGGGTGGTCATCGCTACCCGCTCATACGCATGGATATGCGAAACGGAGATTTGCCGGAAAAGCCAGAAGACATTCGACTTCTGCTTAGAGAATACTTTGTCCGAACGATCGATGAGCTGTCCGATCAGTATCCTGATTTTGGAGATGTTCCGAAAAATGAGCTGGAGAAACGGATGAGTGACAGTCAAATTGTACTGACCTCATTGAAAAGTCGTTACCCGACCTTGCACGTGTACAAACCGCAGACGACGAACGTTTTTCTCCATGAAAGCCCCAAAAAGCATCATTATACGGAATGGGAAACCCTGAATAAGGGTTCAGTCACAGAGGCAAAAGGTAGCGGAGGCCAACTCCTCGCAGCGCGCACGATCGTTATGATGATGCTGATGACCCATAAAAGGCAGATTCGGCAAACAAAGCAATGGTCCGTTCTGATCCTGGATAATCCGTTCGGACAAGCGGTCTCGCCTCACATTTTGGATCCGATTTTTGCCATTGCAGAGAATCTCCTTTTTCAGTGGATTGTACTGGCTCCTCCTGAATTGATCAAACTGGATGTCAGCAGACGATTCCCCGTGTTCTGGGAACTGGAGCTCAAACGCCAAACGCATGGTGAAACAGTAACAGAACGTTTGCAGCATGGAGGCAGGACGTTTGAAGGGCAAGTGGATTTGTTTGGAGCTTGGTAAGGAGCATTTTTCTCCAACTTTACGCATGCCATCAAGATTCATTGTTTTAAGCGCAGGATTGATCAAAGTCGCGAAGATTATTAACAAGGTAAGGGAGTGTCAACGACTGAGCTTTTGAAATCAGTGTACCCTAAGGATTTTGTTAATGAATATTCGTTCGATCATCTGCCTACCAACTGTTAGGACAAAGCTGGAAATTTAGAATTTATTTTGAACAAGTAAATGATGTGCTCACGATTGTGACCGTTTTATTTCCTGGAAAAAGTGATGAACCATTAGAGTTCAAAAAGTCTGCTTGATCTCCGCGGCAACGCAACGGAGATCGAGCAGACTTTTTAGTTTTATAAGTTTCCGCAACCTCTTTCGCTATTTTTCGACAAAAAGGCATGTTTTGTGAGAATTTTGAGAGAGACATTTGGTAAAATTCGGGATGATAGGAAAGAAAACTCGCAAACAAGCTAAGGAGGTATAAAAGATGATAGCTAGTATGAAGAATCAAAGGACATTGATAAGCTGTTTAGTCATTTTTTCATTACTATTTTCAATGATCTCGTCCTCAATACCCATCAAGGCGCATGCTGACGAATCGCAAGCAGGTTTGTCGCTTGTGCAGTCGGTTTCACCTGCAACGGTTGGTGCGGGACCTGGAACTAGATATCCCTATACGGTGACAGTGAATCTGGGATACGCAAGTGCAGGCGCTACAGACACATTTTATAATGTGGCCATCAAGTACACCTTGCCGCTAGGAGCTATTTATGATGACACGGAGCGGTCTGTGCATGTGTTATCTGAAGCATACGATCCTAGAACCAGAATAGTAACTTTTCAGATGGGAAATTCATCTGCTTCTTCGGAAGCTGAGAAGCATAAATTTCAGGCAGGTTTGACCGGCGATGTGAAAGTGAAGTTCCACTTTCCAAGCCCAAGCGTGTATCCGGATGGCGCAGTCATTCCGTTGACTCCTGCTGAAATCAGTGGGAATTTGAACAGTTCCACAGGAACGTTGCAGTCGAGTATGAGCAACAGTCCGGAACTGACCTTTTCTTTACCGGCCGCTTGGAGGGTTAACACGAGCGGGCCTTCCTATGTGAAGCTCTCGAACAATCAAGCGCAGACACAAATTCAGTCCACGTATACGATTGCTCTCACGGGCGGGAACATTCCGCTTAAGGATGTTGAACTAGTCTATACGTTGCCAGATGATGCAGCTTATGTGTCTTCCACCCGCACACCAAAGAGCATCGATAACGGCAAAGTCATCTGGCAATATGCCGATGTAGCGGTGAGTGGCGACAGCTTTAGCGTCACTGTAGCCTATTCGATTAACAGAGGCTCGGGCAGCGGTGTTACCTCAGGCAGCAGTCGCACGAATACGGTGACAGCGACCGGTTACCCCATTCAAATCGATAGCAAAGGCGTTCTCCAGAAGGCGGCAAATCCGCTCGTATTTGCGAGAAACGCCGACTCTATGACAACAACTTTCCAACAATCAACAGCCTCTTGGGGTGTAAAGGCTTATGTCAATCCCGAGACCATATTGACATTGGATCCAACCGTATCCGAGGTGCAGGTGAATTACAGCCTTGTTGTCAATGGCGGTGATATCGATATGGACCACGTTGTCCTATCCTATGAATTGCCGGCTGACGCTACTATCGTGAGCTCGGACGGTGGCAGTTATGATTCGAATACCCGTGCGGTCACTTGGTCAATGAATGGGATTCAGGCTGACAATTCCGCAAGCCGCTCTGTCACGGTATCCTTTCCGATTGATCGAGCGAACAACGGCATAGGCGTTAAGGACGGTTCGGAAAGAACCGCTAAAGCCAGCGCAACCGCTAAAATTGCGGAAACGAATGATGCCATCGGATTTAATCCGGCTAGCAGTGATGCAAAGACGACCTTCAAGGACTCCACTGCTTACTGGCATGTGGCAACAATGTCTCCTTCAAGCGTTGTTTTGCCTCATGAAGGAGACAACTTTATTGATGTCAACTACCAACTTCAAATCGAATCGCAGGAATGGGGAAATATTCCGTTAAAGAATGTGACGCTTACGCATTTTATTCCCGACATAGCAAGCAGTGCGCACTTCAGCGAAGTTCCAATGACGGTAACCCATCATACATACGCACCAAGCGTTACCGGCATCACATATGAGCCAAATGTTACGGGCAGCACGTACGGAACTAGTGTTACGAGCAGCACGTATGGCACGACATATACGTGGGTTTTCAGCGATGTATTACCAAACAGCCCGCAGATGGTTAATGTGACAGCTCGTTATCCTGTCATACGTCCGGGATATGATACGGGTGTTAAGCCAGGAGATTCTGTTGCGTTAGAATCGATCTTGGTAGGCTATCCGATTACAAGATTAGGAGAGGCATCTGAAACGCGGTATGCATTCAAAGCTGGGTATGACAAATCAAATATCATTACAAACTTTGTAGAGGATGTCATCCCTCGCCCTTCTGTGACTGCAAATATTTCGGATTACAACAAGCTGCAACGCGATAAACATTTCGATATCGGTTACGATGTCGTGTACGAGTTGAATGCAATAAATCCTTCATATAATAACGAGACGCTACGCGATGCCGTTCTAAGCGATGACGAGCTGCCTGGCACGATTGATTACAATGAAATTCGTTTGGGGCAATCGTCGTATGATGTCGGATATTTATTTGAATACAAAACGAATCAAAAAGACTGGACAAGCTACGGAAACGGCTATCGCACGAAGACAGAAGCAACCATCAGCATAGCCGAGCTCTCATTGGCCGTCAATGAGCAACTGTCCGGCATTCGGATTGTGTACTCCGAAGCGCTTCCTGCCGGTTTCACCTATGATAAGAAGGTCATGAAGCTTGCAGGTAAAGTCAATGCGCAGGCGCAGCATGACACGCTGCATGCAAACAAAATGAAGCTGGATTACAAACACCGGATATTCAATGATATTACCGAGCCTAAATCAGTAAGTGATGCTGTAGAGTTCCGTGTGCTTCATAACACGGCATGGATCGATCAATTGCAAGTTACCAAGCTTACACCTGGTGCGCTGCACTATCCGAACACGAATATAAGCCTCCGGATTACGGCAGGGAATCATACTCGCCTTGCCACGGGAGCTCTGCGTACTCCCGTACTAGTTGCCGTCGTGCCGGCAGGGTTTGAGTATGTCGAGAGCACGTCGTGGTCATCATCGGATACATCGGCAAACGGTCTGCCGGCTCCGACCAAGCTGGATATGATTAAGAATTACCCCGTTCAAGGCCAAACAACGTTGAAATGGTCATGGGATGCAGGTAAATTGCTCAAGATGGGCGAAACGGTTCAATTACAGTTTGATGTGACAGTTAAGTCATATGCAACGGCAGAAACGCACGTGCTGAACGCATATATGTACGGTGAAGAGAACTTTCTGTCACAACCAGGCATTCCCAAAGTCGATGATACGAATGATTTGGATCAAAATAACGGTACGCCGAAACGCTTGAATGGCGCTGGAGCCAGCATCGCGGTACGTGAAACGCCTGGCATTAACTCCTCTTTGTGGCTGAAGGGAGCGTTGGATGCTGCATTCGACAAACATCCTGCAGTAGGCCTCACAACGCCTGGCGGAGCCGCTGATTACAAGCTGGAGATCGTGAACGCAGGCAACACATTCTTGAAACGGGTTGAAATTGTCGATATTTTACCCTATGTTGGGGATACTGCGGTATTGAATATTCAGTCATCACGGGGATCGAGCTGGACCCCCAATATGATTAGTGAGCTTACTCAAGGACAGATTGAAGCGATTACCGATGTGTACGGAAACAAATCGAAAGCCAAGGTAGAAGTTTACTACAGTACAGCAACGAATCCGATTCGCAAAGGGCCACGGAATGAAACGATCGGTTTGCAAACCCCGAATTGGTCGATAACTCCGCCACAAGACAAAACTCGAATCCATTCTTTGAAATTCGTCATCACGAACTTTGCGGAGGATAGCCGGGGACTGAGGCCCGGCAGCAAGGCGGAGCTGATCTGGCAGATGAGGGCTCCTCTCGGAACGCCTGCCGATGCAGTAGCGTGGAATTCTATTAGTATGGAGGCAACGACATACAGCATCTCCAATGGCGAATCGAATCTGCTGCCTGCGGAGCCGAATAAGGTAGGTATGAAAGCGCTGGCCAACCCTAAGGGGGAAATCGGTAATTTCATCTGGTATGATCAGAACGGCGATGGCTTGAAAAATGATGGCTATGACCAGCAATTTGGGGGGCTTAACGGCATAACGGTTAATCTCCATAAGAAAAGTGATGGGGCAATTGTGGATACGACGCTTTCCGGCTTTGATCAGGCAGGCAATCCGGGCTTCTATGCTTTCCCTAATGTGGAATCAGGAACTTATTACGTATCTTTCACGCTGCCGGATAGTATGGATATAACAGTTGGTGGCAAGGATTCAGCCGGTTTTGTTGATGGTCAAATCATCCGTACAGGCGATATTACCATCAACATCAGCGATGCAGCTCAGAAATCATATCACTCCGCTAATTTGGGGGTAGTTGCCAAAGCAAGCAAGAAGCCGGATATTATCATTATTAAGAAACCGATTGGCTATAAGAATGATGTCGATGTATTCGTCCCCTATCCGGAAGGAGGGCCGATTCCGCCCATTACGGTTGGTCAAAAAATTGTGTACATCGTTGTGGTCAGCAACCCAGGCGGTATTCCTTTAACGAATGTTAACGTGTTTGACGACTCAGAGCCAGGCGGGTTCAAATTTGTAAAAGCCGTTAATAAAACGGTCAGCAGTGATTTGGAGCCTGTCGAGAAAGATCCTAACTTAAAAGCCTCCAATGATACGAAAAATGTAATTGTTATTCAGAAGCTGGATGTAGATGATACCTACGAATTTGAGGCCGAGTATAAAGTGCTGCCAGAGGATGCCAAAGGTACACCAGTAGACCATGAGATCAAAGTCAAAGCGAACGAGCTGAATGATCAAGGGCATAAGGACACTCCAGCAAAGCAAGCAAATGCGCCGGTTGACCTTGCGGCACTGACATTCGCTGATATTGTCTACTTGGTGAAAATGCCAGGTAAACCGGAAGTCGTTGAGATAAGAGGCAAAGACATTGCTGATTTACATGTAGGCGATATCATTCAGTATAAGGTAATCCTTAAGAATATTGGCAGTGTAGCATTGCCGGACATAACGGTGACGGATGCGAAAGCGAATGTATCGAAATCTATTGATAAGCTTGATGCCGGAGCTACGATTGAAATCAGTTCGGCGGAACATGAGATCGTTGAGAGTGACAGAGGTCAAATCGTCTATACCCTTAAAGCGAAACAGAGCAAGCTGAACGGTGATCTCACGTTGCAAAGCACGGTTACCGTCGGGGCTGCTATTCCTGGACCAACGCAGTTAACGGCAGAAGCAGGCAATGGTCAAGTGACGCTTCATTGGGCTTCGTCCGCAGATGCGGAGAAGTATGCGATTTATCAAGGCACGGTAGACGGTGAATACGGTGATACACCTGTTGCTCTAGTGACTGAGCCTTTAACAACAGCAATTGTGACTGGGCTTGAGAATGATACGATCCATTATTTTATCATACGCGCGATAATTGGCAATCGCTTCAGCGGCCCATCCCATGCAGTCAGTGCGACGCCTACCGCATCCACGGTGCCGCCTGAAGAACCTGAAATTGATAGGCATACAGGATTTGTGCAGGACTTGGCTTTGAATGTAGATTTAATTCCTACTTTGGGATGGACAGATGCTTTATATGCAAAGAGTTATAAAGTGGTCGTATCCAAATCGCAAAACTTCGATACCTTGGAACAGGCGTTTACGCTACAAGCACCAGCTGCATCCTTGACATTGGATAAGCTTGAACCAAATACACAGTATTACTGGAAGGTAGAGGCGCGAAATGGCAAGGGAACAACATCTTCGCAAATCTATACGTTTATAACAAAACCTGTACCGGGTGCGCCAACCGATATAAAAGTGGTGGCAGGTGATGGAATTGCTACAATTTCCTTCGCTGCGCCTATAGATAATGGGTCTGGACCCATTTCTGAGTATACAGTCATCTCCAGTCCAGGCGATACTATTGCCAAAGGAAGCTCAAGTCCCATTATAGTTCGCGGCTTGCGAAATGGTGTTGCCTATACATTTACAGTGAAGTCGAAGAATGATGTTGGTGAAAGTGCCGCATCCTCAACATCGCATGCAGTAACACCGCATGCTGATGACACGAGCCTGCCTCAGAATGAAACGATAACAGTGAACGTAGAAAATGGTAAGGGCACTGACGGATCGATTATTTCGACAGCTGTCATTAACAGAACGACGGATGCAAGCGGTAGGAAGAAAGATTCTGTCACCTTTACGTTAGAACAAGCGCTCAAAACGACGGAACAGCTCGCGGCAGCAGGTTCAGACTCCGCCAAAATTGTCATTCCCGATCCAAGAGATGAAGTCGCGGAATTGAACGTGACACTTCCGAAGGAATCCACAACGAAATTGGCAGACAAAAAAGTGAGCCTGGAAATGAACACGAACAATGTGCGTATCATAATCCCGAGCAGTTCGTTGCAAGGATTGATGGGCGATGTGTACTTCCGACTCGTGCCAGTCAAGGTGGAGAGCGAGCGGAAGGAAATCGAGAATCGAGCCAGAACGGAGCAAGTGGTGCGTAAGGTTGCCGGAAACAACAATATCGATGTCGTCGGTCGTCCAATGACGATTGAGACGAACATGCGGAGCCGTCAGGTGACGTTGGTGCTTCCGCTTGGCAGTGCTACGTTCAGTAAGGAACAGCTGCAAGATCTCGGTATCTTCATTGAACATAGCGATGGGGAGAAGGAGCTTGTTAAAGGGGAAGTCGTCCCTTACGATGGAACTGGCAAGCTCGGCATCCGGTTCACTGTCAATAAGTTCAGTACGTTTACCGTTGTTCAAATGAACAGCAACAAGCAGCCAACTTTGTCGGATGACATGGCTGACAAGCGTCATAAAGCTTATATCTTGGGATACGAGGATAACAGTTTCGGACCGGAGCGACCGATCACTCGCGCGGAAATGGCGGCAATTTTATCCCGCGTATTTGAGAAGGCAGAGAAACAAGGTCCCATCTCCTATACGGATATAGCTGCAGCGCATTGGGCGAAAGGCGCCATCGATAAAGTAACAAGAATGGGGCTGATGGACGGTTATCCAGACGGTAGCTTCAAACCAGAGCAAACGATCACTCGTGCAGAAATGTCGACTATCACAGCCCGTTTGATTAACACCGCGACAAGCGAAGGCGGTAGTTTTCCTGACGCCATCGGTCACTGGGCAGCCGCATTCATTCAAAAAGCGAAGACGGCGGGACTTATTAATGGCTATGAGGATGGAACATTTCGTCCGGATCAGACGCTCACACGGGCAGAAGCCGTCACTTTGATCAATAAGCTTCTTGGCCGAGGACCGTTATCCGGTGCAGCTAAACAATGGAAAGATGTTTCTGAGCAGCACTGGGCGTATGCAAACATTCAGGAAGCATCTATCAACCATGCCTACGAGAAGACAAACGGCGGGGAACAATGGGTCCCTACTCCTTGATACAAAAATCGTTCATAATGTGTGTTTGATTTTATGGAAAGAAGAGAGTGCCCCTGCGGCAGACAGTAAACAAGAGTTCATGGAAACATGGACTCTCACCTGTCGATCGCAGGGGATTTTGTTTTGGGTATGGTTGTAGGAATTTGAAGTATGTGGAAAATGCTCACCCAAAGCTTAAAGAAGTAGCAGATGCCTTTAAGTTGCATGATGAACAGCAAATCGAGCAGACTTTTTAAGTTGCTTCTGGTTTGTTCCATATATTCTTTAGGGCGCGGTTACGATTCCACATTAGATAAATGATGGTTTCTCGTTGATGGGATTGGGACGGTTCGTATGGGGGCACCTGCACACTCACTCAGCTGTAAATCGCGATATTTCGGTGGTTGTAGCGTTTTCATTGGAATATCACCTATGATTTTGAAGTAACACCTTGGGTAAGGTATCCTTCGCAATTATTGTGGCGAATTACAAAAGTCAAGTGTTTTTTATCTTCCTATGCTTTTTGACTTTTACCAATATTTATCTCGAACTGCATAGGTCATGTGATTAAATAAACCATGGAATTAAAAGGAAAACATAAAATTTTGTAGAAATATGTATCGTTAACTAATTTAAGTTCCTGCTCATTGATCGTGATCTCGTGAGTTATTTTCGGTAGGATTGTTATTCTTGGAGGGCTAGCTATGTTAAACGAGAATAGTGTGAAACAACAAATTACGTATTTATTAATTCCTTTTGCTTTTAAAGAGGATCTAACTAAAACATTAAAACTTGTGAACTTGGATGTGTTTAGGCAAGAACAAGATGATAACGCACAAACACATTTTTTTGATTATATTAAATGCTTGGTGAAAAATGAAGGGGAAATAGGAGAGTCTATTGGGAAAAAATTTATCCTTGATCAGGGCGGTAGAAAAAGGGTGGGGCTGCCTCCAAATTTGAATACGGGATTAAGCTTAGTAGTTGATGGAGAACCGTTGGCTCAAATTAGCATCACTGAAGTATCTTTATATTTATTTGAATCTCAGGTTGGTTTTCTTATATTCAAGGTTTTTTTTAATGGCGAATTCAATTTTGATCAAGTGATTCAAGCTAATTACTATATGAAGAAATTTGTTCAAAAAGATATTGTTTTATCATATAGAATTGGGCGTTTAGTCACTGACGTTCAAGAGGTACAATTAGGAGAAGTGATTCATACCTTAACCGAATCTCTGAATGTAAAAACCTTCTTTGAGGGAGAAAATCAAAAGCCAAAACAAGCTTTAGTCTACAGCACTACATTGTTAAAAGGAACCATTTCTGATCAAAAACAATTAAATACCTATTTATTTCGTGCAAGACGTGCTTTTAAACATTCCTATTTACCAAGTGATTCAGAATTAGAGGCAAGTTATAGCGCTGAAGTGTTGCCCTTATTTCGAAACAGTCATTGGGGAATTTCACTGGAGGGGTTAGCTAATATTATTGAGACAGTTGGTGTGGGAACAGAGGTATCTGAAACAAATGCTTTCTTTGGCGGAAACTATTCTTACCATATTGAGAAAGCATATCTTTACATGTACATATTAGCCTTACACCAAAGATTTGGACTTTTACATTTGTCTATTGAAGCCTCCGAGTTTTCTAAAAAGTTTGATGATTATATTAAAAATCCAACGATTCAAATTAAAGATGTTATTCATATGAACTTGAAATTGGTACGTTTTAAATTAAGATCAACTTTTACGCAAATTTCAAATGTTACTCATCAGGATAAGCTGTATGCAAATATGAGAAAGGTCTTAAAAATTGAAGAACTGCTTAGCGAGCTGCATGCAGAAATGGAATCATTATCAGCCTTAATGCAAATTGCCGAATTAAGAGAAAATCGTGAGAACGATCAAAAAAAAGTTGAACAATCAGAAAAATTCCAAAGAGCTCTTGGTGTTGTCTCATTCATATTTTTGCCCTTTGGAGCTTTAACGGGTTTTTTCGGTATGAATTTCAAATTTACTAGTACAGAAAACCTTCCGAATTTATATTTCTTGTTAAGTATTCTTTTGATTTATATGGTTGCATTTTTTGTATATTGGCTTTGGATTCATCCTAAAAAGGAGTAACTATTATTTCTTTTGATATAAAATTAAAGCAAATAACGTATGGGAGTAGGATATGAAAAGGATGGAGTCTATGTATAGTCATGGTGTTCAGGGAGAGTTGCTCGACAAATTAGAACAAAGTAAAAACAGCACGATACAAGCTATATTGAAAGAGTTAAGAAAATTCAATGCGTTACGAGAAGAAGAAGTAGAGTTTGCGATCATATCTGCTCGAAAGTCTCTAGATTATATCATCCGGAGTTCGTCCACGCTCGCAGATATTAAAGCTGGGACAAAACCGTTAGATGGATTAATTGATGAACTATTAAAGGTCAAGTTTTTACCCAGTGTTATCCACAAGCATTGTAAAATTATTAAAGAATTTGGTAACATTGCTGCCCATGGTATCACAGCAGATTTCTCAGATGTAGAGTCCAGTGAACTAACCGATATTGAGGTAAGTATTTGTTCCTATTCCTTAAATGCAGTGGTAAGTTGGTATGCAACGAAAGTATTACAAAAAGTATTAGATATTTTTCCATTTAAAATTATTGCCGGAAAAGAAATCACTGAAGAACAAATTGTTGAGGCTATTGAAATTGATAATAATGTGTATAGTGAAGGATTTCGAGGAATCTATCAGGTTTGTATGGAATGGTACCATAAAAACCCTGACATTTACAGATTCATTATTGATCAAAACATTAATAAGGTTGTCGGTTACATTAACGCTATGCCTATAGAAGATGAAACTTTAAGGCCATTGAATCAGGTAGTTTGATGGATACGGATATTCTTGCTTCTGACATTCGTTCCTATGATCTTCCTGATATCTATAAACTTTATTTGTGTTCTGTTGCCATATCTCAAGATTATCGTGGCAGTGTTGCGTTTAAAATGCTCTATGAAGCATTTTTTAATCGGCTATTGCATTTAGCCCAACAAGATGTTTATATCTCGGAAATAGTTGCAGATGCAGTTACAGAAGAAGGCAAAAAATTGTGTGAGTTCCTTGGTATGAAACAAGTGAAGGTCTCCAATCACGATTCTTCGATTTACAAGGTCTCTTTGCTGCCACCTTCTATTCGTGTTACGACAGATAAAGCGAAAATATTTCAAACCCTCTATCAAAAGAAATACGAGGAATTCAAGGATCTGCTTGATATCAACCAGCATCTTTAAATCATTTAGAATAAAGTCTGCCCAATGTCCTGTGGCTACACAGTGAAGATTAGGTAGACTTTTTAAATTGCTTTTGGTTTGTTCCAGGTATCCTTTAGGGCGCGGTTACGATTCCACATTAGATAAATGACGGTTTCTCGTTGACGGGATTGGGATGGTTCGAATATGATGGTTCTGTCCAAAGATGAGGTGATAGGAACTGTGGCGTTTTTTCTGCAAGCCTTTACAAGCCGGCTGACTCGCAAATATTTATTAATCTTTTCATTGATCTTAATCATTCCGACGATTATCATTTACCGCTTGATTGTGAGTTACGCTCAGAATGTCATGGAAGAGCATATTGCCCGCGACAATTTGATCGGAGCTGATGCGATAGTCAAACGGTTGAATGCGGAAATAACGGATGTAGTACTGCAGCTTCAACTGATTGCGGGTCAAAATTTAGCTTATCGAACAGATGTAAAAACGATGTATGAGAATGCCAAGCAAACCATAGCCAAGAGTTCTATGCTTCATGCCATTTATTATGTCGATAATGAATCGCAGCTGCTGTTTGAGGCCCCTTTTTCGCCAGAAATGCAAGCGGTTTCTTATGCGTATCCCGGTCTTGAGCATGTAAGATGGAGTTATACGTATATGGTTTCGGGGCTGCTGGAAAATTATCATAAAGAAACCGCTGTGACCATTGCCGTACCTGTTTACTATAAAGATCGCACCTTTCATGGTGCTCTAGTGGCTGAACTAAGTCGGGATTATTTGTCCGAGATGCTGCGTACCATGAGCGCGAGCCGCGAAGGCTTTAGTTATTTGTTGGATGTGAACGGACGCGTTATTGCCTCGTCGGACGAAGCTATCCTTGGCAAAAATTTGGGGAACGATCCGATTGGACAACGGTTAATGGTCGGTGACTCAGGTCTTATTACAAGCTTATATCAAGGCCGAGATAGTATTGTAGCTTATCAGCAGATACGTGATAATTGGGGATTGGCACTGGGTATTCCTCAAGATATTGCTTTTCAACCGGTTCTGCTGCTGGGCCGCGCGCTGACGATCAGCTTTTTAACCATATTCGTGTTATCGCTATTTCTTATTTTATTTGGCATGCGGGGATTGCTGTACCCGATCATTCATCTTACTCGGTTTGCCAAAAAATATAGGCAGGAGCATACCTTGGAAACTCTTCAACCAGGCCGGATGGATGCCAAGGATGAGTTGAGTGAACTTACCGGAACGATGAAAGCACTTACGCATGAGCTTGATTTTAAGGAACGTTTTCTAAGAGATGTCATTGAAGGCATCCCTTACGCACTGGTAACGATCAATCATGAAGGCTTGATTACGCATGCCAACGAAAAATTTTATCATTTATTTCAAATACATCGGGCAGATCCCGCAAATCGGCATATATCCGTTATTCCGGAATTGGCGGATATTTCATTGTTTCAGGGAGAAAGAGAGCTCACAGTTCTTGGCGACAAAGGAGAGCGGAATATTGTTCGCACAGTAACGGCTCCCTTTCAAAATGGTGTCCTTGCTGTTCTGCAGGATGTGACGCAAATTAGGCTGCTTGAAGAGCAAGTCAGCCAAAGCGAAAAGCTTGCTCAAATGGGCCAAATTACGGCTGGAGTTGCCCATGAACTGAAAAATCCGCTTGCCGTGCTCGCCAGCAGCTCGGAATTGTTGAGGGATGAAATGCTGGAACAGCATCAGGATTTTCAATTAATTCGTACCCTTGTGGACGATATTGATGAAGAGATTGCGCGAATGAGCGGCATTGTCAATCAATTCTTGTCTTTTGCCAAAACCAAAAGCGAGCATGAAAACTTGATTGAAATCGATGAACTGATTGAAAGGGTTTTGCATCTGCTGCGTATCAAATTTAACGAATCGCAGGTAACCGTAAATAAGCAATATGATACACTGCTGCCTTTAATCTTAGGAAGAACCAATAAGTTGATTCAATTATTTCTCAATTTGTTCCTGAACAGTATTGACGCTATGCCGGGCGGCGGCTTATTGACATTAAGCATTAAGAGAAATGAATTGTTTCTTGAGGTTAGAATAGAAGACTCCGGCGAAGGGATCTCGCAGAATGATATGCAGTGGCTCTTCAATCCTTTTTTTTCCACCAAGGAGCAAGGGACGGGAATTGGACTCACCATCGCTGGTGAAATTATTCGGGAACATGGCGGGGAAATTCAAATCGAGAGCATGCTGCAGCAGGGGACGACGGTCATTTGTAAATTTCCCATTCAACGAAAGGAGATCATTTTATGACATACCGAATACTGGTGGTTGATGATGAAGTAAAGCTTTGCCGCAACATTGCCATTAAGCTGGAACGACGAGGCTATAAAGTTGATGCTGCCTACGACGGGAAATCAGCGATTGGCATGATCGAGCTTGCTGCGTATGATGCGGTTATTTTGGATGTGATGCTGACCGATATGACGGGTCTTGATGTCCTGCAAGCGATTAAACAAAAACATCCATCTTTGTTGATATTCATGTTAACGGCCTATGGCAATGTAGAAAATGCGGTAATGGCTATGAAGCTTGGAGCTGTTGATTATTTGAATAAACCAATCGAATTAAAGTTGCTTGCAGAGAAAATTGAGAAAGCTTTGCCACTGACAGGTACGGAGGAAATGGCAGGTACGTTAGCGTTTGCAAGTGACCAGATGAAACAAATTCGGGACGTGCTGGAGCGGGTTAACCAAACGGAAGCCAGTATTTTGCTGCTGGGCGAAAGCGGAGTAGGTAAAACGGCTCTAGCCAAGTGGATCCATCAGGAGAGTCATCGAAATCAGCATCCTTTCATCTCTTTAAATTGTGCGGCTATTCCTGAAAACCTTCTGGAAAGCGAATTATTTGGTTATGAAAAGGGAGCCTTTACGGGAGCGGTCGATACACGAATCGGCAAATTCGAAGCGGCGAATCAGGGAACTATTTTTCTCGATGAAATTGGTGAGATGTCATTGGCAACACAGGCCAAATTGCTGCACGTGATTGAGGAAAAGCGGATTATCCGGCTGGGCAGTCATCAGGAGCGTTATATGGATGTTCGCATCATCGCGGCAACGAATCGAAACATTCAGGAATTTGTTCGTGACGGAAAGTTCCGTGAAGATTTATACTACCGCTTAAATTTAGTGGAAATCACCATTCCCCCCTTGCGTCAACGTAAAGAAGACATTGTTGTTCTTGTTGGACAAAAAATACAGGAGCTTAATAACAAATATAGGAAATCTGTCATGGCCTCCGAAGAATTGAAAAAAGCTTTCGAATCGCTGCCGTGGCATGGGAATATCCGCGAGCTTTTCAACGTTCTTGAACGTATGCACATTTTAAAAACAAATGGACACCTGCATATCGGTGATCTTCCGTCCAATTTGTCCGCACAAACAGATCGTAAAATGAATGAATCACCATCAGGCAAGCTGCAGGATGTCCTAGAGGAGGTTGAGGAGAAAATGATCGAGGATGCGCTGTTGCGTTCGAAAGGAAATCAGACCAAAGCTGCCGATCTGCTCGGCATTTCCCGCAACACCTTAATTCATAAGATAAAAAAGAGCAAAAGATGAAATCCAAAGTGGGGTTATATTTAGCCGTTGCCATGTTTATTTTGTTGCTATCTGCTTGTACCCACGGAACATTAGAAAAGACCAGTGAATTGAACAAGCCGCTTCCGCTTAATAAAACGAAAATTACAGTAGGGTCGAAGTCCATGACGGAGCAATACTTGCTGCTCAAGATGACTTCATTGGTGCTGCGGGAGCATGGTTACCCCGTGAATGAAATGGTGACGCTGGATAGCGACGCAGTTCGAACGGCGATGGAAGCTGGAGTTATCGATCTGTACTGGGAGTATACAACGACAGCCCGGCAATATTACCAAAAGCAGCCGCCTATCTATGATGCGGATGAAGTGTACCGAGCAGTCTCGGAAACCGATGCGAAGAAAGGCATCGTTTGGCTGCCAAAGAGCAATTTTAACAGCAGTTGGGCTTTGCTTATGCGAGATGACGTGGCTCAGCAATTGGGTATCCGCACGATCTCTGACCTTGCTCGGGTGTTCAAAGAAAAGCGCTCGACGATGAAGTTTGCCACCAATGATGAATATCAGCAAAGAGAAGACGGGATAAAGCGGCTTCAGGATATTTATGACTTTGTTGTTCCTAAAAATCAACTTGTAGCGATGGATACCAGTTTGCTGCCTCAAGCGGTGAAAGAGTCACGTGTAGAAGTGGCAGTGGGTCTCGCTTCCGATTCTCGTATTAAAGATCATCATTTAGTCATTGTTGAAGATGATCGTCATTTGTTTCCGCCCTATCAGGCGGCTCCGGTGATTATTAAGAAAACGCTAGATCAGAACGAGGAGATTAGTGGACTCATAAAGCCGATTGCGGAAGTCATCGACAATAACAATATGAGGGATTTGATGTACCAGGTGGATATTCTGCATAAGGATGTTACCCAAACTGCACGTGAATTTTTATTGCAAAAGCATATTTTACAGCCATAAAGGCTGCGAATGGCCATGATACTTGATGAACTGCATATAAAGATAAACACGGAGGAAAACCGTGTTTTCAGTTGAGGGGAGCCATGAAAGTGGCTCCCTACTTTATGTTTATTCTTTATGAAGTATGAATCGGGAATAATAAAAGTAGCAAACAAAAGAAGTCGTCATCTAAAAATAAATCCCATATCAATAAACGTGTGATAAATAAGGAAAGTTCCTGAGCAGAGGGTTAATTAGAAGTATTAGACGAGGATTAGAGGAGTTGTGTAACAACAATGTAAAGAAGACAAACCAGAATTTCACATAGGAATTGGCTTGTCTATTCTCGTTATAGCAAATGGAATCACGTTATCAGTCTATACAATACCCCAGATGTGAAGACGTAAGAAATAATGCACAGGATTGATATGGCAATTGAAGTTGGGATTGGCTTTTCAATAATCCGCTTAGTCTTCTCGATAAAAAGAGTTACAAATTTGTTCTTTCTCACTTGATTGGCTTGGACACCAACGGCTAATAAATGCCCCATGAGAATGTAAGCAATTCCGATGCATAGGGAGAACCCAATTAAGCCAAAAGTTATATATGAATACTCGAAGGTAGCCAACAAGCCTTTATTTTGTATGACTTCTCCTATGGAGTGATATGAGGTGTATTCTGGAGTTTGAACCATTTTCAGATTAAGATGAGCTGTATATAAGAGCAGTGTGATAAGGGATATCCACCAAAGATATAATTTTGAAAACACTTTATTTATTACGAGATTGAAAGATACGAGTAATACTTTTTTCAATCCGAATAATACAAGAACTGTAAGCAACCAAAAGATGATGTTGTTGTATTTTAAAAATAGTGAGGTCAATAACACCATAACTACTACTGCTATTATTTGTGAATCTGAATCTTTAGCTCTAGGTTTGTGCTTATAGACTTGTATTGTGCGGTGTTTATTGTCCATAAAATACCTCCATTTTCTGTGTCTATATGTAATACGTTTTAAGACTGGAAATGGGTTCATTTTCCTCTAATAGGAATTTACAGTTAGCCCAATATTGTAGGTATCGCCAACATTTGAGGAGTGAAGGTATTTATGTCTCAAATTATACTAAGTGATATTCGGAAAAACCGAACGCATAGGTGGGACTTCATTAGATTCAAAGAAGGTAGGGAGATGTGAAACACCTGAAAAGCACGTTGAAGAATTTGCCGACTAGCTAAATGCTGTTGAAGGAAAACTAGATATCGTTATGAAAAAGATTGAGGAACTAAATGAGTATAAAATTGAGGAAGGACCAATGATAATCACAATTGAATAGAGGAGATGAAACGCCGCTTCCTTATGGGAGTGGTTTATTTTATTATTTGGGTGGGAGAAAATTTTGGGTCATATTAATGATGAGGATTTAAGGGTTTGACGATTTCTTTTGTTTGCTATTTTTATTCTTCCTTTTTAATTATTCATCCCATTCTGTTTTACCATTCATAATACGTGAGAAATTGCCCAGTAAATTTACAGGTTGCTGTAAAAATTTTGTGCAATCGCTTACAAATTTAGGGGCACTACGAGTTTAAACGCTGATTTTATAACGGTGCGATGAATTGGCACGGTTCTTGCTGTATATAGAGTATCCGTATAAATGAGGTGAAGAGATGAAAATTACAGCTATTGATATCAAACATTATCTACTTCCCCTAGACCCGCCATTCAAAGCGGCATGGGATCCGAATCCAAGAAAGAAATTTGCTTCCACCATTGTGAAGGTTCACACCGATGAGGGGATTACAGGGATTGGCTCAGGGGATTTAATGACCGGATTCGAAGGGCACGAGCATTTGTTTATTGGTAAAGACCCTTTTGAGATTGAGCGACATGCGCAAGTTATATACAATATCGATTTTCATTATGGGCGCTGCTGGAGTTTGGATCTCGCTTTATGGGATTTAATGGGCAAAGCGACGGGTCAACCTGTTTATAAGCTGCTCGGGGGAAGAAATAATAAGCTTTTTGCATACGCTTCCAATGGCGAAATCGTGGAGCCCCGTGTTAGGGCTGAGCGGGCACAGCAGTTTATCGAGCAGGGATTCAAGGCAATGAAAATCCGCTTCCATCATGCTGACGTTCGCGATGACATCAAGGTCGTCGAAGAAGTACGAAAAGCAGTCGGTAGCCGGATTGAGATTATGATCGACGCCAATCAAGGTTGGAAGATGCCATGGGACACGGAAGGCACCTGGGATCTCAAGAAAGCCTATCAAGTGGCCAAAGAATTAGAGCAGCTTGGCGTATTCTGGCTCGAGGAACCACTGCCGCACCATGATTTCCGCGGGCTTGCGAAGCTTCGCGAGATGACAGGCATTCGCATAGCAGGCGGAGAGATGAATCGCCGCCTGCATGATTTCGTGGAGCTGAACCGTTTGGGTGCGCTCGATGTGTATCAGCCTGATGTCGCTTTATCCGGCGGGATTACGTACACCAAGAAAATTGCAGATCTTGTTCAAGCGGATGGTGCCTGGTTTAGTCCGCATACTTGGACCAATGGAATCGGTGTTCTAGCTAATCTTCATTTGGCCGCTGCTGTCAGCCATTGTCCGTATCTTGAATTTCCTTACGATCCGCCATCTTGGTCAGCGGATCGCAGAGATTTCGTCATGGCAAACAAGCTTGAGGTTGACGCTGACGGGTACTTGAATCTCTCCGATGCGCCCGGACTCGGCATCGAGCTCGATGAAGAAGCGCTAGAGAGATATGCCTATAAGCATGTATACGTGGGTGAAAGCTGATGAGCTACTTGTTTAATAATCTGGATAAGGTGGGGGAGCTGTTTGGACAGCATGTGATGCTGACATTTACATCACTGGGTATTGCGTTATTGTTCGCCATCCCGATTGGTTTCTTGGTAGCGAAATACAGGAAGCTTTATACGCCAGTAACCGGGGTGTTAGGTATTATTTACACGATTCCGAGCATGGCGCTTTACGCGACATTGATTCCCTACACCGGACTCGGCGTGAAAACAGCTACGATTGGACTCGTTGCCTATGCACAAATGATTTTGGTGCGAAATGTGGTAGCGGCTATCAAAGGAATTGATCCTTTGATGCTGGAAGCAGCCAAGGGAATGGGCATGAGTAAATGGCAGATCGTCATGAAGATTGAAATGCCGCTCTCGATTCCCGTGATTTTGGCTGGGATTCGTATTGCTACTGTGTCTATCATTTCGATTGGCACGATTGCGGCATGGATTGGCGGTGGCGGACTCGGAACATTGATTTTCCAAGGCTTAAACCACCAACATACGGGGAAAATCATAGCTGGTACTGTTGCTATTACGGTTTTGGCCATTTCGGCGGATGTCATCTTCCGTCTCATTGAAAAATGGCTTCGCCCGAAGATGGCATAAAGCGAAGCTTACAAAGAGTGTTTTTCAAATGAAAAGCTTAGTAGAAGCTTACGATGACAGTTTTCCAAATGGAAAACTCAGCAAACGCTTACGAAGAAAGTTTTCCAAATGGAAAAACTTTAAGGAGGTGCTGCAAATTGCTATGGAATGAAATACAAACCTATTTTCGTGAGAACGCATCCGTTTTTTGGGGTAACTTAATAAGTCACATTGAACTCAGTATCGCCGCTATCGGTGTTGCCTTGATTCTTTGTGTGCCGCTTGGGATCTGGATTTCACGAAGGCTTACTGTCGCGGATTATATCATCAATGGAATCAATATGTTCCGAGTTGTGCCGAGTTTGGCTATTCTGGCCTTAGCCATGCCGATCCTTGGCGTCGGATTTGCTCCCGCTCTCCTTGCATTAACCGTGTTGGCCTGCCCTCCTATCATTATCAATACTTATGTGGCGTTCGCGAAATTGATGCCGGTATTAAGGAAGCGGCCAAGGGGATGGGCATGACGCCTATGCAAATGACCATGAAGGTCGAGCTGCCGCTGGCGCTTCCGGTGATGCTGGCTGGCATACGCACAGCATCGGTTGAAGTTATCGCCAGCGCAACACTTGCCGTATTGATCGGCGGACAGGGTCTTGGCAGCTATATCATCAATGGGGTGAGCATGATGTCCAAGAGTTATTTACTCATAGGAGCGGTACCGGTTGCTTTGCTGGCTTTAACGAGTGAATTTGTATTCGCTTACATTCAAAGACGTTCAAGTTATACGTGATCTCGATCAGTTTTGCTCATACGAGCGATTGATATATGAAACCATGAAAAGGGGATATTTCACATGAAAAAACACTTTTTGACTTTATCTATTTTGGCTATTTCTACTGCAGCCGTTTTGGCAGGTTGCGGCAGTGGCGCTTCCAAAGAGGCATCATCCGGTGGCACATCGGCGAAGAAATCAAATCTCACATTAACAGTTGGCTCCAAGGATAATACGGAAAATCACTTGATTGGTGAGATGTACGCCGAAATTTTTGAGGATATGGGCATAAAAGTTACCCGTAAATTGAGCCTTGGAGGCACAGCACCTACGTTCGAAGCGCTGAAAAAAGGCGATTTAGATATTTATCCTGAGTACACAGGAACGGGTCTAACCGTGATGTTAAAGCAGCCTGTTGAAAAAGATCAAAAGAAGGTTGAGCAAGCGCTTAGCGAGGGCTTTAAGCAGTGGAATCTGGAATGGTTGGAGTCCGCTCCGGAAAACGCCACATACGGCTTTGCTACAAAGAAAGAAATAGCGGATAAATATAAGCTGGAAAGCATTTCTGATTTGGCTGCGCACAGCAGCGAGCTGATCCTGTCCTATCCGCAGGAATTCGACGTTCGTGATGATTCACTGCCGGGTCTGCAAAAAGCTTATAAAGACAAGGGAGGCTTCAAGTTCAAGAAGCAATTCCAAATCGATTACAGTCTTCGTTATAATCCGTTGAAAGAAGGACAATCAGACGTAACGGTATCCGTGGGAACAGACGGACAAATAGCGGGTATGGGCTTAAAGCAGTTAAAGGATGATATCAGCTTTTTCCCGATTTATCATGTTGCTCCGCTGATTCGTAAAGAAAAGCTGGATAAAGAGCCTGCGATTAAAGACCGTTTAAACCAATTGTCAAAGCTGCTGACAGACGAAGCGGTTCAAAAAATGAATTGGCAGGTCGACGGTCCGGATAAAAAAGAAATTGAAGCTGTAGCTAAAGCTTTCCTGAAAGACAAGAAACTCATTAAATAACACGGAGGTCCTTATGCTAACGATAGAAACTAAACTTTATATAGAGGGGGAGTGGACGGAGGCTGGATCCAGTCTCCGCTCCCCTGTTTATAACCCGGCAACGGGAGAATGGTTGACAGATGTTGTTCAAGGCGGTCAGGAACAAGCAAAGCTGGCTGTTGAAGCTGCACATCGCGCGTTTCCGATCTGGTCTCGCACAGCGGCTGAAGAACGATCTGTTTGGCTTCGCAAAATGTACGATGCTATTGTTGCAAATGCTGATCGGTTAGGTGAAATTATGACCCTTGAGCAAGGGAAGCCTTTCGAAGAAGCGAAAGGTGAAGTGCTTTGGGGTGCGGATTTTCTTCTTTGGTATTCGGAAGAGGCGAAGCGGATCAACGGAGAAATCATCCCGTCCTCACGCACGACACAAAAGATACTTGTCCAACGGCAGCCCATTGGTGTCGTTGCAGCCATAACACCTTGGAATTTCCCTACCTCTATGATTACGCGGAAGCTGGCTCCGGCGCTTGCTGCAGGGTGCACAGTTGTTATCAAACCTGCTCCGGACACACCGCTGTCCGCCATCGCTTTGTTTGAAATTTTTGATCAAATCGGTCTGCCGAAAGGCGTTGTCAACTTAGTGCTTGGCGATGCGGAGGCCATCGGTCGTGAGTTTTTGGACAATGAAAAAGTTCGTAAAATCAGCTTCACGGGATCAACGAAGGTAGGCAAATACTTGCTGGAGCAATCGGCCAAACAAGTGAAAAAAGTTTCATTGGAGCTAGGGGGACACGCCCCGTTCATCGTATTCGAAGATGCTGATTTGGATGCAGCGGCCCTAGGCTTGATGTATAACAAATTTCAAAATGGAGGCCAGACCTGCATTTGCGCAAATCGCATTTTCGTGCAGGCATCGGTGAAGGATGTTTTCATCGATAAGTTTACCAACCTCATGAAACAACTTCGCGTTGGCAATGGGATGGTACCCGGGATGCAAATGGGACCTCTCATTCATGCTGGGGCTGTGGCTAAGGTGCAGGAGCATGTACAGGACGCGGTGGCTAAAGGGGCTGCGCTTGTTTATGGGGGCAGTCCATTAACTGAGGGTGATTATGGCAAAGGAAGCTATTTCGCACCGACGGTTTTGGCGGATGTAACACCGGATATGAAGATTTTTAATGAAGAAACGTTTGGACCTGTAGCTCCTTTCCTTACATTTGAGAGCGAAGAGGAAGCAGTTCGCCTTGCCAATAGTACAGAGTACGGACTGGCATCTTATTTTTACTCTACCAATTTGGCACGTACGATGCGTGTTGCGGATGCTCTTGAATATGGCATGATCGGCATTAATGAATCGGCACTTGGCTATGTGCAAGCACCCTTTGGAGGAATCAAGCAAAGCGGGATAGGTCGAGAAGGTGGACAGCACGGCGTTGATGATTTCTTGGAGTACAAATATGTGAATCTGAATTTCTGATGAGGTGAGTAGTGGATGAGCATTTCATACAAGCAAGTGCACAAACAGTATCCGGGTGTTCCTGTTCCAGCTGTTGACCAGGTCAATTTATCGGTTCGAGAAGGTGAGTTTATTGTCTTCCTCGGCCCATCAGGCTGTGGAAAAACAACGCTGCTCAAAATGACCAATCGGTTGTATGACCCGACCTCGGGAACAATCGAGATCGATGGTACGGATATTTCCACGATGCAGCCAGAAACCTTACGCCGCCAGATTGGTTATGTCATTCAGCAAAATGGGCTATTTCCTCATATGCGGATCGAAGATAATATCGCTGTGGTGCCGCGCTTGCTTCACTGGAGCGAACCCAGTATTTCAGCCCGTATCGATGCATTGCTAGAGATGGTCCATTTGGATCCAAAGACGTTCCGCAAAAGGCTGCCAAGCCAGCTTTCGGGTGGTCAACAGCAAAGAGTGGGCATCGCCCGCGCGTTGGCGGCTGACCCTAGTATTCTACTCATGGATGAGCCATTTGGCGCCATCGATGCCATTACACGTTTGAGCTTACAGGATGAACTGCTGCGCATTCAGAGACGTACGAAGAAGACGATACTTTTCGTAACTCACGATGTGGACGAAGCATTTAGGCTGGCTGATCGTATTGTTGTCATGCAAAGCGGGAAAATTGTCCAGTTCGATACGCCTTATGCGATTATTACAAGCCCTGTGAATGAATTTGTTAAACAGTTAGTAGGGGACCGGGACATATACCGCCGAATGAATCTGCTCAAAATTAGCGATATTTTGCAAGTGAAGGATGAAGATAAAGGAGCCGTTGTCAGCACGAATCCTGTTGTTCATCTGGATGAATGCGTCAAAGATGTGTTTACTCGCTTAGTTGAAACAAGAAGCAAAGAATTAATTGTGGTTAATCACATGAATTGTCGTGTTGGAACGATTGATATCGATACGATTCTGGATCAAATGGAAGAGCACGGACGTACCTATGCGCAAAGTTGAAGACGCTTTTGGCACACTGGAGTTGCCCGATGATGTGCTGTACGGAGTGCAAACAGCGCGCACAGTTTCCAATATGAGCTTTTCCGGACATAGCTTGTCGCAGTATCCGATTTATATCCAATCTCTGGCAGCTGTAAAAAAAGCGGCGGCGTTAGCCAATGCAAGGACTGGAATCATTGACCCAGCCATCTCTGCATCCATTGTTGGGGCTTGTGATGAATTAATCGCAGGAAAGCATACGGATCAGTTTCCTGTGGATGCCTTCCATGGAGGCGGCAGCATCGGTATCAATATGAATATCAATGAAGTCATAGCCGCTCTGGCAGGTGACCAGGTGAATCCTGCGGATCATGTGAATGCCTCACAATCTACGGCAGATGTTTGCCATACGGCGATCCGAATTGCACTGATAGAAACGGTTAAGCCCCTGGAGCAAAGCTTGCTTCAAATAATCCAGACCCTGGAGCTAAAAGCGGAGCAACTGAAACCGGTGAGCACCATTGCGAGAACATGTTGGCAGGATGGCATGAGGGTTTCCGCGGGTGTATTGTTTCAGGCTGCAGCTTCTGCCTTGAAACGCCGCATTGAAGCAGTGAGCCTGGCAGTTGAGGACATACACCGAATCAACTTGGGCGGTACTGTTATTGGTTCGGGTATGGGCGCGAGCAGTTCTTATCGGGAAGCGGTAATTCCACTTTTGGCCGAGGTCACGGGGCTTCACTTACAAGAACGAGCGGATCTATATGATGCCGCGCAATATCCTGACGATTTAGGACGTTTGTCTTCCGAGATACGTCTGACGTCAGTCGTGCTTGTCAAACTGGCTAAAGATTTGCGTCTGCTGTCTTCAGGACCAGAGACCGGACTCTCAGAGCTGGTACTTCCGGCTGTTCAGGCGGGATCCTCTTTTTTCCCAGGTAAAGTAAATCCGGTTATTCCGGAAACCGTCATTCAGTGCGGATTATTAATCAATGGCAATGACTCGGTGATCCAATCGGCAGTAGAGCTTGGCGAAGTGCATTTGAATTTGGCCGACGGTTTGATGGGGACTCTTCTGCTGGATAACATGCAGATGCTTTGGCGTGCAGCTGTTATTTTTGAATCAAAATGCTTGTTTGGCATTACGGTCAATGAGGACATCTGCAAAAGATATGCAGACAGCTTCATTCCGCTAATCGTCGATTTAAAGGAACAATATGGCTATGAACAGGTTGCTTTATGGATAAAACAATGGGGACCTCAGCAAATCAGAGAGAAATTCGGGAGGAGCGAGAAGCATGAGTAATATACAGCCTGCCCAATTGGATTGGGCTCAAGATTGGTTAAGAGGGACGAAATCTTTGTATATCGGCGGGGAATGGGTGGAAGGCGGAGGTTCACTGTTAAGCTCGATCAATCCTGCAAACGGGCAGGAGTTGGGAACGTTTCGCGGAGCTGATGAAGAGAATGTGAATCAGGCGGTTGCCGCTGCTCGTGAGGCTTTTGAAGCTGGCGAATGGAAGTCGATGTCCCGCAAGGAACGGGGACGCATCATGTGGAAAATCGCGGCATGCATCCGCGAACATCATGCGGAACTGGCGACACTGGAGTCGCTGGATAATGGGAAGCTGTACAAAGAGGCTTATATCGACGATGTGACGGAAGCAGCTGAGCTGTTCGAGTATTACGGCGGCTGGGTAGATAAATTTTATGGTGAAGTGAGTCCGGTTGAAGGCAATTTTACCAGCTTTACGACCAAGGATCCAATCGGGGTATGCGGTCAGATCGTTCCTTGGAACTTCCCGATCGTGATGGGCGTGTGGAAGCTTGCTCCTGCCCTTGCCATGGGGAATACGGTCGTTTTCAAGCCTTCAAGCGCAACGAGCTATTCCATCATTCGTTTATTTGAAATTATTCATGATTCGTGTTTGCTTCCGAAGGGAACGATCAACCTGATCCTTGGCGAAGGCCGAATCGGTTCATATATTACCCGCCATATGGGCGTGGACAAAGTTTCTTTCACAGGCAGCACAGGAGTTGGCAAACAGCTCGTTCACGATTCCGCGGATTCGAACTTAAAACCTGTGACGCTGGAGCTTGGCGGGAAATCGCCTAACCTTATTTTCGCTGATGCGCCGAATATGGATGCTGCCATCGAACGCTCCTTCTATGGTTTGTTTACCCATAAAGGGGAGAAATGCTCAGCGCCGACAAGGCTGTTCGTAGAACGGCCTGTTTATGAAAGAGTCGTAAATAAGCTTACGGAATATGCTGACGGCTATAAACTAGGTGATCCTTTTGATTCAGAAGCGCATCAAGGACCTCAGGTTTCCAAAGCACATATGGAAAGTATTCTGGGTTATATCCAGAAAGGCGTAGAGCAAGGAGCTCGCATTGCAGCCGGCGGTTATCGTGACACCGAAGGTACGAACGAACAGGGATATTTTGTAAGGCCCACGATCTTGGCTGACGTAACAAATGATATGATCGTGGCTCAAGAAGAGATCTTTGGACCGGTGCTTGTTGTAATCGCTTTTGATACCGAAGAGGAAGCCGTTCGATTGGCGAATGATTCCATATACGGATTAGCTGCAGGCCTTTGGACGAATGATGTGGCTAGAGCGCATCGAGTAGCTAAGAAGCTGGATGCAGGCCAAGTATTCATCAATCGATATGGCTGCTACGACTATGCAAGCCCATTCGGCGGTTTTAAGCAAAGCGGATGGGGCAAAGAGTACGCCATTCATTCCTTGAACTCCTATACAAAAACAAAAGCAATATGGATTGCTCATTAATATAGAGAGGAAGTACCAAAATGAAAATGAAAGCAGCCGTGATGACGGAAATCGGAAAACCTCTTTCTATTACTGAAGTAGAGCTCGCCGAGCCTAGGGCAAATGAAGTGTTGGTCAAAATTGAAGCAACCGGCGTATGTCACAGCGACTACAACGCCTTATTCGATGAGACAACGCTGATCCCTACCATTCTGGGCCACGAAGGAGCTGGCACTGTTATGGAGGTGGGTCCGAATGTGAAAACAGTGAAACCCGGAGATAAGGTCGCCTTAAGCTGGGTTCCGTTTTGCGGAACCTGTGAATTTTGTCAGACAGGCAAGGTGAACTTGTGCGAATCCGCATTTGGACCGATGTTTGCAGGCACACTTCTTGATGGAACAACCCGACTGAGTATGAATGGAAATAAGGTGTATCATAATTCGCTTTTATCGACGTTTGCCGAGTATACGGTTGTCCCGGAAATGAGTTGTGTGAAGCTGCCGGATGAAATGCCTTTCGCACAAGCATCCTTGATTGGCTGTGGCGTGGCTACCGGTTATGGAGCCGCTGTACGAGCAGCGGAAGTAACGCCAGGCTCAACGGTAGCCGTATTTGGCATCGGGGGCGTTGGCGTTAATGCCATTCAAGGAGCCCGTATTGCGGGTGCCTCCAAAATCATTGCTTGCGATTTAAAAGCACAGAATCTCGAAATTGCCAAGAAGTTCGGAGCTACACATACCATTAACGTTGGAGAAGTCGACGTACCCGAGGCCCTAAGGGAGCTGACCGGAGGCTTCGGTGTCCATTATGCGATTGATTGCACGGGAAATACAAATGCGGCCTCATCGGCGTGGCAGGGGACTCGCAAAGGCGGAACTATTGTTGTCATAGGCGCTTTCAATCCTAAAAAGGAATTGGCGCTTCCGGCAGGCGGATTTCACCGAGTCGGCAAAATCCTTAAAGGCAGCTTTTACGGGGATGTCCATCCGTTCCGTGATTTCCCCATCATTGCCCAATTGTATTTGGACGGTAAGCTTGAACTGGATGAACTGGTGCTTTCTCGCATTCGTTTGGATGAGATTAATCAAGCATTTGACTCGTTTCATGATCATTCTTGCTTAAACGTAGGACGGACCATCATCGAATTTGGGAGGAACGGACAATGAATGGATTTGAATTTCAAGCGAAGACGAAACTAGCATTTGGTATTGGACGTTCCCATCAAATTGCGGATGATGTTAAGGCCCTGTCCAACGTGTCTATAGCGGTGCTGATCACGGACCCGGGACTTGTTCATCTCGGAGTTCCGGAACCGATTCTTCAGGCTCTTCAGGACGGCGGCATAGAAGCGTATTTGTTTTTCGATGTGCAGAGCGATCCGTCCAGCACATCAATTGACCAGGCAGCTGCCATAATCCGAAATTCAGGAGCAGACTGTGTCATCGGACTAGGCGGCGGCTCGGCCATGGACGTGGCTAAGATGGCAGCGTTGGTTGCGGGAGCAGCTCATCCTGCGGAGCATTATGCATTAATGGCGCATCCTTTCGAAGCGAAACGGGTCAAATCGATCATGATTCCGACGACTTCGGGTACGGGGGCAGAAGTAACCAGTACGGTCGTATTCTCCACAATCGAGAAACGCAAAGTTTGGGGCTGGGATGCGGACATGGGACCGGATCTGGCTGTGCTGGACCCGACACTGACCGTCGCTTTGCCCCCGCACTTAACGGCAGCAACCGGTCTTGACGCGATTGTCCACGCCATTGAAGCCGTTGCAGGAAAACGCAGCAACGCAATGATTCGGGCACTCAGTCTCGAAGCGATTCGTTTACTCAGTCAATCGCTGCTTACAGCTGTTAAGGAACCGGCCAACCTACAGGCGCGTGGCGATCTAAGTCTTGGCGCAATGCTCGCAGGTATGGCCATCGAACAAGGAGGCACGGGAATCGCTCATTGCATAGGTCATGCGCTGGGTACGCTAGGGCGTGTACATCACGGGCGTGCAGTGGCCATTGCGCTTTACGATACGTATGACTGGAACATAGAAGCCAATGTTTCGACTCATGCCGATATTGCACGCGCGCTTGGCGTCATCGTTCAGGGGCAGGATGACCTGGCCTTGGCTAGGGCAGGCGCTGCCCGGTTCCGTCAGCTTGTTGAAGCAAGCGGACTTCAGCTTTCGCTTGCGGGGGAAGGTTTAAGTACAGCGGATTCGGATACATTTGCTGAAATTATGCAAGCGGAGGAAAATGCGCCTATGCGCAATAATAACTGTCGAGCTTCTTCCACCAGTGAGCTTAGACAGTTTGCTCATGCTATTTTATCTCGATGACAACACTATTGATCATTCTTGCTCTGCAGGTTACTTATGTGACCATGCTGACAACTCGGTTTATCCTGATGGTCAAGGGGTTTCGTTACATTGCTGCTTTGATGAGCGCTTTTGAGATCGGTATTTATGTCATTGGCTTCAAAATCGTGCTGGATCATTTGAACGAACCGATTAGCTTGATCGTATACTGTTTAAGTTATGGGTTGGGCATTCTTTTAGGGACAAAGGTAGAAGAACGCTTGGCACTAGGATTCGTAACGGTTCAAGCGGTGACCAGAGATGAATACGGACATATGGCTGGGGAACTGAGAAGCAAAGGTTACGGAGTTACGGTATGGCCCGGTGAAGGGAAGGAAGGAGCGAGATGGGTGATTTCCATGGTCATTCATCGCAAAGAACAGCAGCTGCTTTATCAAGAAATCTTAGCCATCGATCCGCAGGCTTTCGTTGTGTCGTATGAGCCGAATTTGTTTCATGGTGGTTTTCTAATCAAAAAATCATTGTGGAATCGGCCTCCTTTGGTAGAAATGAAACGGAAATAGTGGTGTAAAGGCCGGTGTTCCTCATGGGAACATCGGCTGTTCCCGTATTTTTCATGAGGATTTGTATGTTTTTACTAATAATGAAGTAAGATGATCATAAGGAAATACTGCGTATGAAAAAGGCCACTTGGGACGGGTTTTAAGTTGGGGGTGTGAAAAATGTTCCACAATCTTGTAACCGCTGTAGCGCAAAATGTTCATTTGCATGTAACACCGGAGCTCAAACAATCTCTTTTTATATTGCAGCAATCTTCGGAGGAGCTGGGTGAGTTTCTGCAAATGAAAGCCGTAGAGAATCCGATGCTTAATATAGAATGGCCCTCTATGCGTTTTGGGATCGGTACGTCTTCGAATTTGGCAAGCATAGATTCTAAAGATCGCTTGTTAAGCAATATTAGTAAAGCTGAGGATACCATTGAATCCATGCTGCTTGCTCAGCTTAGGGTGAAGAATATTTCTATGAGCGCCTATGCTGTTGCAGCTTATTTGGCCGGGAACCTCAATGAATCCGGATACTTGGATGTTCCAGTTGCCGTAGTTTCTGAGGCACTCGGTATAGGCGAAGAGGAAGTCATAAAGGTACTGGTGTACCTGCAAGCCTTGGAACCAGCGGGTATCGCTGCCCGGGATCTAAAAGAATGTTTATTGCTGCAAATTAGACGTGATTCTAATCCCGACCCATGGGCAGAGATTGTCATCGAGAAATATGTGCAAGAACTCGCCGGAGGCAAGTTAAAACAAATCGCAGACAAGCTGAATCTTACCTTGGATATACTTCGGAGAACACAGAATTACATCCGTACGCTCAATCCTCGCCCAGGGATTTCATTTGGTGAACAAACGCAAAGTTATAGGCTTCCGGATGCTATCATTCAAAAGGAGCACGGAGAATATGCGTTGTACATGACCGACGCTTATCTTCCGAAAGTGGCTCTTAACAAGGAGTACCACACCCGTTTATTGGGAAATATGACCAAAGAGGGATCACTTTATCTGCGGAAGCAGACTCATGATGCGGAGCAACTGGTCAAAAGCCTAGAGCAGAGAAAAACAACATTAACGCGGGTTATTGAAATCATCTTGGATGAACAAAAATCTTTTTTTGACGTTGGAGTTTCCCATTTAAAGCCGATGAACTTAAAAACGGTTGCCGCGCGTCTGGATCTTCATGAATCAACGATCAGTCGTGCGGTGCAAAACAAATGTATCCAGACTCCGCAAGGTTGGTATGAATTGAAGTTCTTCTTCCCCTCCGGTATATCCACAACTGACGGAGAGAATACATCCGGAGAGAGTATGAAATCGGAAATCAAATCTTTGATTCATCAAGAGGATAAAAAACATCCGTTATCCGATCAACAGCTAACGGATCTCTTGGTCAAGCAAGGCATTCAAATCTCACGGCGAACAGTTATGAAGTACCGCGAGGAAATGAAAATTCCCTCATCGAGGCTTCGTTCCTAGCCTTGCTTACGCTCGCGGGTGTTGATGCGTTCCCGATTTGTTTGGACACACGGGATACGGACGAAATCATTCGAACCATTAAGGCTATTAGCCCGATATTCGGCGTTATTAATCTGGAAGATATTAGTTCCCCGCGATGTTTTGACATTGAAACTAGGTTGGCTGACGAATTAGACATACCCGTTTTCCATGACGATCAGCACGGAACAGCGGTTGTTGTGATAGCAGGTCTTTTGAATGCGCTTAAGGTTGTTGGGAAACGGATTGAAAATATCCGTGTTGTGGTAAATGGGATAGGTGCAGCAGGCGTATCGATTTGTAAAATGCTGCTTTCAGCGGGAGTTACACGTCTTGTTCCTGTGGACCGAGAAGGCGCGATCCTTCGAGGAGGAACCTATTCACACCTCATGTGGCAGTGGTTGTCGGAGCAGCCTCAGGTTGAAGCGATTGAGGGTCTCTTGCCCGATAGGCTGCAAGGCGCTGATGTGTTTATCGGCGTTTCGAGGGGAGGCTTGCTGCATGCACAAGATGTGCAGCGCATGGCAACCAACAGCATTGTATTCGCTATGGCCAATCCGCACCCGGAAATTGACCCAGAGGAAGCTCTCCCTTATGTGCGCGTTTTCGCAACAGGACGCAGCGATTATCCAAATCAAATTAACAATGTGCTGGTATTCCCGGGCATTTTTAGAGGAGCGCTCGATTGCCGGGCACGCCATATTAACGAGCCCATGAAGCTTGCGGCAGCGAGAGCCATTGCTTCCGTTGTTACGGAGAGCGAACTGAACGACCAGTATATCATCCCTAGTATTTTCAATGATCAGGTGGTGATTAAGGTGCGTAAAGCTATTATCGAGGCTGCTATTTTAACGGGAGTAGCGCGCCGAATCCCTCCTGATTTTAGATAATGTTACAGTCGTCGTTTTCTTGTTTTGCTTTTCTTAAGGCTCCGACTATTCTTGGTTCATTAGTAACTTACCAAAAATTACAAGGGGATATAGCGGTAAAGTTTGCTCAATTACAATAAAATGACTAGGACCCTATCTTCATTAGTAACAACGTAAAAAATCTGCTCAATCTCTCGCTGCTGCGAAATGAGATCAAGCAGATTTTTTTCAGTTGCTTCTAGAAGTGCCTGCAGATTTTGTGTACGTGATTATTTAAATTTGATAAGTCTGTTTTTCATTCTTAAAGAGATGTTGCCAGTCGCTTCTCTATCTGTAACGCTGAAAAACAGCTTTAAATCTCAAGTTTTCGTCCGTTCTCTCATTTTTCATCTCTGTAAGTCGGTTTTTCATTCTTACAGAACCGCTTTCAGGGACATCTCTGTCTGTAACGCTGAAAAACAGCTTTTAATCTCAAGTTTTCGTCTGTTCTCTCATTTTTCATCCCTGTAGTAAGTCTGTTTTTCATTCTTACAGAACCGCTTTCAGGCACATCTCTATCTGTAACACTGAAAAACAGCTTTAAATCTCAAGTAGCTCATCTGCTCGGTGCTTTTTCACCTTTCTAAAGCTGTTTGTGAGACTGTTGAACAACTCCAGATCGTTGGTCTACAATCGATATTTATGAGGGAAGGGGCATGAGAGAAAAATAAATAATCGATTGAAAACGATCAGACAGCCCTACTATCTGCTTCTTAGTCAAACTTTAATCTCCTAAAAGAGTTGTTAGCCCAGTCTCGTTTTCCGTATTACAGCAATCAGTCAGGAACTGATGGCTATTCTCGAATCAAGTCTGCTGCAGTACTTAGTCATTCTTTTGCTGCAGCACTTAGTCATTTTTTACGTCTGCACTTAGTCATTGTTTACGTCTGCACTTACTCATTTGTTTTGCCGCGTCACTTACTCATTTCGTTCGTACCAGTAGCCTGGTGCTCCTTTTGTAAGTCTCATTAATGCTTCCACATAAAAGTAATCACCCCAAATGACAAAATCGTCAGGGGAAAGATCGCCACGCACATAATAAGAACCATGCTTCAACAAGCCTTCCGCAGAAGGGTCATCCTTCGTAGAATAATTCGTAACCAAGGAACTCATGGATCGTTCGACCGCTTGTTTAAAAAACGAGTAGTCGGGATCTTCTTCGTTCAAATGCTCCAATAGTTCCAATATGCCGCAGCAGGCGATGGCTGTCGCCGAACTGTCTCGGTAATTGTCAGGAGCATCGGGTAGATTGAAATCCCAATAGGTCACATAGTCTTCCGGCAAATGTTTAATAAAGTAATGGGCCATTCGACGGGAGGTTTCCAGGAACAGAGGATCCTTCGTGTATGTATAAGAGAGAATAAAGCCGTAAATTCCCCATGCTTGTCCACGCGTCCAGGTCGATCCGTTGGAATATCCTTGATGGGTGCTTCCGCCAACAGGCTCCCCCGTTTCCATATCAAAAGTGAACGTATGGTAGGAAGAATCGTCCCCCCGTACCAGGAATTTTCTGCTCTTGGTGGCATGAGTGACGGCAACCTCAAGGAAACGGGCATCTCCGGTTTTCTCATAAGCCCAATAAAGGAGCGGAAGATTCAACAAGCAATCAATGATGATGCGACCGCCGTTTTGCGGATCTCCTGCTTGACCCCATGCTTGAATATATTGCCCTTCCGGTCGCCATCGTTGTAATAAGACTTCTGCCGCACGGAGGCCAAGAGCTTTCGCAGATTCATCTTTTTCGAGGATCCATTGAGCTACCGCTGAAGGAAGATAGAGAAAGCCGATATCGTGATGATCGAGAACCTTATGTGTATCCAAGCGGCGTTCAAAACTTGCAACGGTTTGTACCGCTGCTTCCCGGTAGGCTCCGTCCGCTGTGTATTCGTAGCACATCCACAGCAAGCCGGACCAAAAGCCTTCCGTCCAATCTTCATGGTCGCTTCTTTTATAATCGCCTCCATGAATGCCTGTCCAGGGAAACAAATCCCCGAATTTGCCGATATTGTTGCGTGTTTTAACCAATACGTCATCCATTGCTGCAGTCCACATGTGCATCCCGTCCTTTGTCCGTATGAATTGTACCCGTTCATTATAAGTTGAAGGTTAGAACGGAAACAGATTGAATAACGCCAATGTGAGTTCGAAAAAGAAAAGCGAATGAACAATTTGTACAATTCGATTTACAGTTTCTACAGGATGGCTGAAAAGGCACGATTTTGGGCATATCTGGTTTTACTTAAAGGGCCGGTTTATGTCACAATAGAACAACCTGAACGTAGGTTACAAATCGGCATTTTCGCTCGGAGGGAACTATTATGAAGCTGGAGACAATTTGGAGAAAGCGAAAGAGTGTCATTTTCAGATGGCTCGTTTCCTACACAGCGGTCGTTTTTTTGCCTATCCTCATGAGTGTAATCATGTATCGGGAAGCCAGCATCAATTTGAAAAGCGAAATTAACCGCGCTAACGATGTATTGCTGGAGCAGGTGCGCGATAAAATTGATGCGCAAATTGACAGTATGAAAAGGCTGGATACAGAAATTACATGGAACTTGAAAATCCAGGATCTGTTTTATACGAATAAACCCAAAAATGAAGCTCAATATACAGCTTATCAAATCGTAAACGATTTTAAAGTTTATAAAACGTCCTATCCTTCTATCGATGATTTTTTTGTGACATGGGACCAGGAACAATCCGTCTTATGTCCGGGGTGTGTTCGGGATTTTCAAGTCGCTTACGATACGTCATATAATACGGGCGCGAAAACCTATGAGGAATGGTTGCAATCGGTCTTACATTCTTCGGGCAATAGGTTCATTCTGCTCCCCCGATCGGATGCCTCCGAACCTAAGCAATCCTTAGCATATATTACCCATTTGCCAGGCGGGACTAGGGCAAAGTCTCCAGGTACTGTCGTGATTATGACGGATGTTGCTTGGTTTCATAAAGCGGTAGAGAATATTCAAGGTTTTAGCGGGGGACAAGTGTTCATTATGGATGAATCTAACCGCGTATTAATCTCTAATACCAACGAACCGCCATCGGCACTCGTCTTGGAGCAAGTAGAGCAAGCGGAAAGTACCTCCATGTATAAGAAAAATACATTTGATCAATCTGAAATCTTTTATAATAAGTCCGCTGTATCAGGATTAAAATATGTCTCCATTATTCCCAGCCAAATTTATTGGAAAAAAGCCGAATATGTTAGACACTTCACTTACATCAGTATCGCCATCAGTATTTTAGGAGCTGCCCTTTTGACGTTTTTCTTCATGCGTAGGAATTATTCACCGATTCAAAAATTGCTCCAAGTTCTGGCCGGAAGTAATAAAGATAAGGACGAAAGGCCGAATGGAGACGAAATGGGCTTTATTCAGAAAGCCGTTGTGCATGCACTCAGTGAGAAGGAAGCCATCTATTTACAACTGCAGCAGCAGCACCATGTCCTTCGCTCCAATATGCTCAATCGGCTGCTGAAGGGTAAGCTGGATGCGCACATCCCTTTTCAGGATGCTTTTGCTAAGTTTGATATTCGACTGGAATCCGATGATTTTGCCGTTATTTTGTTCTACTCCGAGGATGTGGAAGCCTTCTATTCCGGTTACCCTGAAATGGAGCTTCAGAACAAGAAAAGGCTGCTGTATTTTATAATGACGAACGTGGTGGAAGAGCTTGTTGGGCAAAAGGGGCATCGCGGCTATGTGGCGGAGCTTGATGAAATGCTGGCCTGTATCGTTAACTTCAATGAGGATGAAAAAGATCATCGCAAGGAAGACTTGCGTTTGATTACCGCCGAAGCCCAACAGTTTCTATTACAGCGATTTCATATCGAGCTTACCTTGTCCTACAGCGGTATTCATCCTACATTGGTCGGGATTTCGCAGGCTTATCAAGAGGCGTTGGATGCTATGGAATATAAATGGGTTTTAGGAAAGGCTGAGATCATTTCTTTTGATGAAATTCAAAAAGGTGATCTATCGGTGACGCAGCTTGGTTATTACTACCCGCTTCAAGTCGAACAGCAGCTGATCAACTTCATTAAAGTAGGTAATTTCGATAAGGCGAGCGTAGTCTTGAAGGATATCGCCGATCGGAATTTCAGTAAACCGTTAGCGTCCCTCACAATGGCCCGTTGTCTCATGTTTAATATGATCAGTACGATGATTAAAACAATTAATGAGATCGGTGGCACGGAAGACAGCTTCTTGGCGAAAAATCCCCATTGGATGGATCAAATTGCCGCTTGTGACACGATTAAAGAAATGTATGAGCAGCTCATATTTATACTGAACGACGTATGTGCTTATGCCGCATCGCGACTAGAATCCAATGTCACGAGGGTCAAAACGGATTCTCTTCGTGAGCTGATTGCTGATGTCATGGACTTTGTTCAGCAGCATTATGACGATATCAATCTGAATGTCAGCATGATTGGAAAGCAATTCGATATGAAGCCAAGTTATTTGTCACAGCTGTTCAAACAGCAAAATGGGGAAGGGCTGCTCGATTATATCGGGAAATATCGCATTGAAAAGGCTAAACAGCTCATTAGTCAAAGCAAATTCCCGTTGCGGATATCGCGAAACAAGTAGGCTTTAACGAAGCTGCTACCTTCATTCGTGTGTTTAAGAAGTATGAAGGCATCACACCAGGCAAGTATAAAGAACTAGAATCGATGTAGGGAGCGGACGATGGCGTCCTCTTCCTCTTTTTTTAGAAAAATTGTTAATCAAATTGGACATTGTAAACAAGTGTGAAACCTTTTTATCAATGGTTTTGGCGCTTTTCATTATATATTTCTACCTATGCATTCATCATAATGAGACGAGTAAACACATGCAATTGATAAATAGACACAAGCTATTATGGGAGGGACAATAAACATGAAACAGAAAAGAAAATTTTTTGCATCCGTTGCACTTCTGACGATGGTCGGTGCGGTGGTCGCAGGATGCTCCGGCGGTAAGAATGAGGCACAGCCCAAAACAACAAGTGGCACCACGGAGATCGCAGCAGGCGGCAGCGTATATCCGCTGAAAACAGACAAGAAGCTGACTTATTGGGGAGAATTGAACGGAAATGCTTCCAGTGTAAAACCAACCTACGATCAAGTTCCTTTTTTTCAGGAGTGGCAAAACCGAACGGGAGTCAAGCTGCAATTCCAACAGCCTCCTGCAAACCAAGCTAAGGAATCGCTTAACGTGCTGTTAGCATCCGGAGAGCTTCCGGATATGATCGAGTATACTTGGGGGACCGACTTTCCTGGTGGCGCACAGAAAGCAATTGATGACGGTTATATTCTTAAGCTAAATGATGCCATCGATAAATATGCGCCAAATTTGAAGAAATACCTAAAGGAACATCCGGAAGTGGATAAGCAAATCAAAACCGATGATGGCAGCTATTATGTGTTCCCATTTATTCGTGGCGATGAAGTGCTAAAAACCTATCAAGGTCCGATTGTTCGTAAAGATTGGTTGGATGAGCTTGGCTTGCCAGTTCCAACAACAATTGATGAATGGTATACGGCGCTTAAAGGATTCAAGGAGAAGAAAGGTGCAGCAGCCCCCCTTACCTTCCTAGGTACACCTACAACGTTGTTTGGATTAGACGGAGGCGCATTCATCGGCGCATACGGCGTTATCAAAAACTTCTATTTATCGAATGGCGATGTGAAATACGGTCCAATGGAACCGGGCTACAAGGAATTCTTAACAACGTTCCGCAAATGGTATGAAGAAGGGCTGATCGATAAGAACATTGCGACTGTAGATACCAAAACCATGGATTCCAATATGACATCGGACCGCAGTGGAGCCAGCGTATGGAATTCGGGAGCGGGTCTGGGCAAGTGGCAGCCTCTAATTAAGCAGAAGGATCCGAAATCACAGCTTGTGCCGGCACCTTACGCGGTTCTTAAGAAAGGCGATAAGCCGTTGTTTGGGCAAAAAGACTTCTCTTATGTGGCAGCCGGTTCTGTCGCTATTTCTGCCAAATCCAAAAATGTCGAAGCGGCTGTTCGCATGTTGGATTACGGATATAGTGAAGAGGGACACTTATTTTTTAATTTCGGTACAGAAGGCACCAGCTACAAGCTGGATAATGGCTATCCGAAATATACCGACACGGTCATGAACAACTCGGATCACCTTGCTCCGGCACAAGCGCTAGCTTTATATGCTCGCGGCGGATATAACGGACCATTCGTCCAAGACAAGCGATACATCGAACAATACTTGACGATGCCAGAACAGAAAGATGCGATTCAGTTATGGTCGCAAACGGATGCCGGGAAATATGCGCTGCCTCCGATTTCACCGAACCCGAAGGAAAGTACTGAACTGGCAACGATTATGAATGACGTGAATACGCTAGTCGATGAAATGAGCTTGAAAATTATTCTGGGAGCAGCGCCTGTAGATTCGTTTGACGGATACGTAACTAAGATGAAATCACTCAAAATTGATCGGGCCATTGAAATCAAAAAAGCAGCTTTGGACCGTTATAATAAGCGCTAATCGAAGGGCTGCGGGGAGTTACCTCCCCGCTTTTCTTTACCACATCAGAAAGTATAAGTTTTCGGCTCCCGAAAACCGCTTTCTGATTGGCGATAAAACCAACCTCTGAACGCGGTCGCTCATCATTGAATGGCCTCGATAGAGGGTTTCTCATCGGGAGGAGGAGTTTATGTATGAACCGGAATCTCAAGGCACCACTACTTAGGCCTTCTGCAGATGTTTCATTTCGTTCTAGAATAGTGAAGGATTTCCTGCTAAATAAGTATTTATACCTCATGATGCTCCCTGTCTTGGCGTACTATATTGTGTTTCAATACGCTCCTATGTATGGAGCCATCATAGCCTTTAAAAACTACACGCCCATGAAAGGGATTATAGGCAGCGATTGGGTTGGCTTCGACAATTTCAAGAATTTTTTCGATACGTATTACTTTTGGCGTATTTTAAAAAACACGGCGGTCATCAGTCTATACTCGTTATGTTTCGAGTTTCCAATGCCAATCCTTCTTGCTCTTTTACTAAACGAAGTAAGGAACAAGGCGTTTAAGAAAACAGCCCAGTCGATTGCTTACATGCCCTACTTTATTTCTATGATCGTCATTTGTGGGATGATCAAAGATTTTACAAACAGCGGAGGCTTTATTAATACACTGCTGATGCCCCTATTCGGCGGGGGTGGCGAAGCCATGCTTCAAAAACCGGGGATGTTCCGGTCCATCTATGTGTTGTCGGAGATTTGGCAGCGAATCGGTTGGGAATCCATTATTTACATGGCTGCTTTAACGGGAATTGATCAGGAACAGTATGAAGCCGCGCGAATAGACGGGGCATCGAGATTGCAGCAAATATGGAGAATTACGCTTCCCGGCATTTTGCCAGTCATCGTTATCATGTTCATCTTACGAACAGGAAACTTGCTAAATGTTGGGTTTGAGAAAATCATCCTGCTGTATAATCCCGTTACGTATGAAACAGCTGATGTTATTTCCTCTTTCGTGTATCGGAAAGGATTACTCGAATTTAATTGGAGCTATAGCTCGGCGGTAGGTTTGTTTAATTCGGTTCTAAATCTGATTTTATTAATAACGGCGAATCGATTGAGTCGTAAAGTGACAGAGAACAGTTTGTGGTAACGGAAGGAGGAGTGAAATATGCCAACAACAACGACGAGCCTATCCGAACGAATATTTGATAGATTTGTTTATTTAATATTATGTGCACTTATGGTTGTGACGATTTATCCACTTCTGTATGTCACATTCGCTTCGCTCAGTGATGCCGGTCAAATCGTATCTCACCAAGGGCTGCTCTGGAAACCGCTAGGCTTTAGTCTGGAAGCCTATAAACGGGTCTTTTCTAACTCGGCCATACTGAAGGGATACGGAAATACGCTGTTTATTGTTATTGTCGGCGTGCTGGTTAATCTGTTTTTAACCGCACTTGGCGCATTTGTACTTTCACGTAGGAATGTTTTATGGAATAAATTGTTTACTTTCTTGATTTTATTTACGATGTTCTTTAATGGCGGATTGATTCCTCTTTATTTGCTAGTTAAAGGTGTCGGACTTATGGATTCACTTTGGGCTGTTATTATTCCATTCGCGATTAATACATTTAATTTGATTATTATGCGGACTTCGTTCATGTCGATTCCAGAAGCACTTGAAGAATCCGCGAAAATAGATGGCGCCAATCATTTCGTGCTGTTGTTCCGAATCATACTGCCTTTATCTTTGCCCGTTTTGGCAGTCATCTCACTCTACTATGCGGTGGATAAATGGAATGGTTGGTTCTATGCCTCACTTTTCATTAAAGATAGGGATCTATTCCCGCTGCAAGTTATTTTGCGTGAAATATTGATTTCAAACTCAACGGATAGCATGTCATCAGGGGGAGGCGATCAGTTTCAAATCGGTGAAACGATCAAATATGCAACCATCATGGTTGCCACGGTACCGATTTTATTTGTATATCCCTTCCTACAGCGATTTTTTGTTAAAGGCGCCATGGTTGGGGCTGTTAAAGGCTAATGTGAAAAATGACGACAACGAATTGCTAGTCCTATGTTTCGAACTACCTATAAAAAGTCTGCTAGAGCCTATAAAAGAAGCTCTAGCGGACTTTTTTTATGCTTCAAGAACTAGTAACTTTGGACCATCCTGTAGGTTAAAGTAAGACCTTAGGGTGAGTGTGAAGCAAATAATTTCATATATTCGACAAATTTTTCTAAATATTAACACAGATATGAATAAGTAATTGTAAATTGAGTTGAAAATTATCTATCAAATGGTAAAATGAACAGGTAATATATGCTAATAATGGATACCATAATATGACAATTGCATAAGGGGCAAATCCGCCGGAAGACGGAGACGCAAAGCTAAAGGGGCCAACATGCGCAATATGTGCATCAGCCAGCCAGTTGCCAAGACTGAATTTGTTAATCAGTAGGGCAGCTCCAATTGGCAGAGTTGCTTTTTTTATGCAAATAAGGAGCTTAACACAGAGAAGGGTGGGAAAATAATGTATTTGGTTCTTAGCAACGAGAACAACATTAAGGAATATTGGCATAACAAATCAGATAGTGCTGAAAATAAAACTATACTTGCTCCGGACGCAAAATCGACAGACCGCACCACGCTATCAACCATTACACATAAGTTTCATCATGAATCCTTGCATGCGATTAGACAGGCCTGCGAACTGGCGGGCGCTGAACCATCCACAGTCTTATACACGGCTTGGTTCGTGCTGCTTCAGCGGTACTTACGTACGGAAGAAGCTTCTTTTGGAGCTTTTCTACCTGGCGAGGACAAGATCATTGTCATACATATGAACACCTCTTCAACTCTTTCATTGGATGAACTGGTCGAGCAAACACAAGCCGCCATCGACTTCGAACGCCCGTATGCATTGACACTAGATGAGCTTCAGGAGTTTAATGAGAAGTTTGGTCTTGAGTTAATCTTCAACACGACTGTCAGCATGGAGGAGTCCTTCGGGTCCCACAGTACTTCTTATATGCCGGAGAACGACTTGTTTCTTCGTTTTACATGCAATGAAACAATTGAAGTGGAAGCCACCTATCGGGAATGCGCATATGAGTTTGAGACGGTACAGCGATTGCTCCAGCATGTAGAACATATCGTGATGACTTGGATCCAACAACCTCAATCAGCGATCGCAAATATGGATTATATCATGACGGATGAAAAGGAACGCTTGCTTGCAACGTTCAACCCAACAAAGCATGACTTCTCATCGGATTTTACAATCCACCAATTGTTTCAGATTCAAGCCGCACAAAAGCCTGAACATACAGCGGTCGTATGCAGTGATGAAAGAATGTCCTATAAGGAGTTAGATGAGCAATCCAACCGTTTGGCCCGAATACTCGTTAGCAAAGGTATAGGTCGAGGTGACATTGTTGGAATTATGGCGGGTTCTTCTCATCAGATGGTGGTCTCCATTCTGGGTATCTTGAAATCAGGAGCCGCCTATTTGCCGATTGACCCGAATTATCCTGCTGAACGTACTCGTTTCATGTTGGAAGATAGCAAGGCAAGATTGTTATTAACAACGCCAGGCATCCTTCTTGAGGTTGCATTTGAAGGTGAATCGCTGTCTGTTAACGAGGATTTGTTAATGGGTGAAGAAGCCAAGCCGCTTTCAATCCAAATCGAGCCAACAGACTTGGCCTATGTGATTTATACGTCCGGATCAACGGGAACGCCTAAAGGTGTTATGATTGAGCATCGCTCGTTGATTAACTTAGCTCAGTGGCATCAGGAGCATTTTAAAGTCACGGATAAAGACCGAGCTACTAAGTATGCAGGTTTTGGCTTTGATGCATCAGTTTGGGAAATATTCCCCTATTTGATATCCGGAGCATCGCTGGTGATGATTCCTGAAGAGATACGTCTTGATGCGGAAGAATTGAATAATTATTTTGAACAACAAGGAATTACAATCAGTTTTCTCCCCACTCAGCTATGTGAGCAGTTCATGGGATTAGACAATACGTCCCTGCGTGTGCTTCTAACAGGGGGAGATAAATTAAAGACTTTTCAGGCTAAAGGCTATGAGCTGCATAATTGCTATGGCCCAACTGAAAATGCTGTCGTAACCACGTCGCATCTCGTTACACAATTGACGGATAACATTCCAATCGGAAAGCCTGTTTATAATTCTCAAATTCTTATTATGGATGCGGTTGGCAAGCTGCAGCCAATTGGCATTGCCGGTGAATTGTGCGTGAGCGGGGTTGGACTCGCACGAGGCTATTTGCATCGACCGGAGTTGACTGCTGAGAAATTTGTTCCTCACCCGTTCGTTGAAGGTGAGCGTATGTATCGGACAGGCGATCTTGCTCGCTGGCTGCCTGATGGCACCATTGAATTCCTCGGACGTATCGATCATCAGGTGAAAATTCGTGGTTATCGCATTGAGATCGGAGAAATTGAGCAGCAGCTTTTACAGCATAAATCCGTACAAGATTGCGTGGTCATGGCCCGTGAGGATCAGTACGGTGCAAGTTACCTGTGTGCGTATGTCGTTGCTCCAACAACGTGTACGCAGCGTGAGCTTGCTGACTTTCTATCCGCTCGACTGCCGGAATATATGGTTCCACCGCGTTTTGTGACGCTTTCTAATCTGCCGGTAAATGCGAACGGAAAAGTTGACCGGAGAGCGCTCCCGGAACCCGAGCGAGCGACTGAATTTGCTGTAGTCACAAGTGCGGCAAATGAAACAGAACGACAGCTCGTAGAGCTATGGCAGACTGTATTAGGTGTCATAAATATTGGACTCGACGAACGTTTCTTCGAAATTGGCGGGCATTCTTTGCAAGCGGCTGTCCTTCGCGGACATATCGAAAAGCAATTTGGCGTGAGATTGCCTATAAGCGAATTATTTCAGTATACAACGGTCAGGGAGCAAGCTCTGAGAATCGTGGGCAGCAATAATTTGGGTGTCATTCGTCCTGCAATTGAACCGGCGCCAATATCCACCTACTATCCCGTCTATCCTGCGCAGAGACGGATGTATCTGATCGAACAGATGGAAGGTGTGGGCACGGCCTACAATACGCCGATGCTGCTGCGCATCGAAGGTAAACTTGATGTTGGTCGATTGGAGCTAACCTTGCATCAGTTGATCCAACGTCATGAAATGCTGCGTACCTCTTTCCTATGGGTCGGCGAAGAAATTGTACAGATGATTAAGGACTACATTCCCTCCCGACTAGCGATTCGCAAAGCTGCAGAAGAAGAAGTAGCAGGAATCATGCGCACATTCGTGCAGCCGTTCAATCTGGGAGAAGCCCCACTCATGCGTACGGAGTTAATTTCCTGCGCCGAACAATTGCATTTTTTGCTGCTTGATTTCCACCATATTGCTGTGGATGGGGTCTCCATGCATCTGTTCTTTGAGGATTGGAGCAAGCTATATGCCGGGGAGGAACTGCGTTCCCAAGCGATTCAATTTAAAGATTTTTCCGTGTGGTACGGCCAACCAGAAAACGCTGCTGCCCGAAACAAGTTACAACATTACTGGCAATCTACCTTAGCGGGTGAGATTCCTATTTTGCAGATGCCAACCGACATGGAACGTCCTGATGTTCAAAGCTTCAAAGGCGATACGCTTTCGATTCAGTTAGGGTCTTCCATCACCAGTGATTTGAAAAAACTTGCAAAATCAACGGATACGACTTTATATATGATTTTGCTTGCTGCTTACAACGTGCTGTTAGCGCGTTATTCCGGGCAAGAGGACGTCATTGTGGGTGCGCCTTTCGCTTGTAGGACCGAAAATGAGTTCCAGCACATGATAGGTATGTTCGTTAATACGCTGCCACTGCGCAGTTATCCAGAGAAAAACAAGCCGTTTTCTGTGTTTTTGCAGGAAATAAAAGCTTCTGTGCTTGGCGCTATTGAACATCAAGAATATGAGCTTGAGCTCGTTTTGCAGGCGTTAAACATCCCACGTGTACCGGGAAGAAATCCGTTATTCGACACTTTGTTTGTGATGCAGAATACGGGACGTTTGACGCCATCCATGGAGGGGACCGAGGTTACGGTAGCCCCGTATGTGGAGCCGATTGCCAAATATGATCTGATGGTGGATGTGACGGAAGAGGAAGCAAACATCCGCATCGACATCCAGTATTGTACGGATTTATATGCACAGGAAACGATGGAACAGATGAGTCGGCATTACGTGCGTATTCTCGAAGCTGCTGTTTCTTCGGACCTCGTGCTGTCGGAAATCGTTCTGCTGGATGAGAGGGAAGTTGCCGAACAGATCTATGGTCGCAACGAGACGAGAGCTTCTTATCCTAAGGAAGCGACGATTCAGTCGTTGTTCGAGGAGCAGACGCTGCGGACGCCAGACCATCCTGCTTTGGTGTTCGGCAGCGAACAGCTAACATATAGAGAATTGAACGAGAAGGCTAATCGTCTTGCGCATACGTTAATAGACAAGGGCATTCAAGCCGATGAAGTTGTAGGTTTGATGGCTGACAGATCGCTGGAGATGATCATTGGATTACTTGGCATTCTTAAAGCCGGTGGTGCTTATGTGCCGATCGATCCTGAATATCCGGAAGAACGCATCAATTACATGCTGGCAAGCAGTGGAGCGAGACTATTGCTGACACAAGATCAGCTTTCCGGTAAAACAACATTCGAGGGTGAAGAGCTATATCTGGATCACGATGACGTGTACAGTAAGCTTTCGGACAATCCTGAGAAATGCAGTACATCTGCGGATCTGTTATATGTTATATACACGTCTGGAACGACAGGCAAGCCCAAAGGCGTTATGATAGAACACCGTAATTTGGTCAACCTGATTCATTACGAACATACCCAGACGAACGTAGATTACAGCGGTAAAGTTTTGCAATTCACAACGTTAAGCTTCGATGTATGCTCACAAGAGATCTGGTCAACCTTGCTTGCAGGCGGTACCTTATGTCTGGTTACCAACGATACGCGTCGTGACGTGGGCAGGCTGCTCCAAGTGATTGAAGAGGAAGGAATCAATATCCTGTTCATGCCTGTTTCGTTCCTGAAATTTATTTTAAACGAGAAGGAATATACAGATCGTTTCCCTAAATCTGTTCGGCATATTATTACGGCTGGCGAGCAACTGATCGTACCGGAGAAGTTCAGAGAGCATTTGCGCCGTTATCAAGTGTTTCTGCACAATCATTACGGGCCTTCAGAAACGCATGTAGCCACGGCTCTCACAATAGATCCTAATGGGCCTATTCCTGAAATTCCCCCAATCGGCCGACCGATTGCGAATACGCAAATTTACATTTTGAATGATCGTTTGCAGGTCCAGCCACCGGGAGTTCCGGGTGAGCTTTATATTGCGGGTGATTGTGTTGGAAGAGGTTATTATGGGCAGGATCACCTGACAGCTGAGCGTTACTTGCCAGACAAGTTTGCAAACGAAGGAAAGATGTACAAAACCGGAGATCTGGCCCGCTGGAATGAGGATGGTACGCTTGAATTCCTCGGAAGATTGGATCATCAGGTGAAGATTCGAGGATTCCGTATCGAGCTTGGGGAAATCGAGAACACGCTGCTCAACCATCCAGTAATTAAGGAAACAATTGTGCTGGCCAAAGAAGATAACAGCGGAGGACGTTACTTGTGTGCGTATATCGCTGTAGAGGAAGAGCTTAGCGTTATGGAGCTGCGGAGCCATGTAGCTGAAAGCTTGCCGGATTATATGATCCCTTCCTACTTTGTACAGCTTCCTGCCTTGCCGTTGACGCCAAATGGGAAAATTGACCGCAGAGCCCTGCCTGACCCAGAGCCAGATCAACTGCTTGGCAGCGGCAACGACTATGTGGCGCCACGTACGGATGCAGAAAGCCGAATTGCAGAGGTATGGCAGGATTTGCTTGGCATAAGCCGAATCGGCATTCACGATAATTTCTTTGAGTTGGGCGGACATTCGCTTAAAGCGGCAGTTATGGTCGCGAGACTTCAGCAGCAGTTTGAAATTGGGATTAATGACGTATTTGAACATCAAACCATTGCGGCTTTATCTACCAAAGTTAAAGCGACGTCGAATCATTTAATGGAGAAGCTTGCGCTTCTCAAAACGGCTCATACTTCCGCATCAGCACTTCGCTTTGAAGCAAGCGAAGAGGCTTATCGATTAAAGAATGAGAAGTATGCCCAACTGGATCTGACCAAGAAAGTTGCTTATAGCCATGTGCTGCTGACAGGAGCAACCGGATATTTGGGCATTCATCTCCTGCGAGACATGCTGCTCCATACTGCTTGGCAAGTCCATGTTATTGTTCGTGGAGATTCGGATGAACAAGCTGCTTCCCGTTTGCGCGATAAGTTGGCTTTCTACTTTGGCGGCACTGTAGACGAAACACAGTGGAGTCGGATATGCGTCCATCGAGGTGACCTTACACAAGAGCGCTTTGGTTTCTCGGAGAACACATACATGGAGCTGTCAGGCACAGTTGATGCTATTGTGCATTCAGCAGCAACAGTCAAGCATTACGGCGCATATCATTATTTTGAACAACATAATGTAATTGCCACCGATCGACTGCTTGCATTTGCTAAACTGAACCGAGCTAAAGACATGCATCATATTTCTACTTTAGGTGTAGCAACGGGGAAAATAGCGAATCAAACGGCTGTTCACTTTACTGAATATGATCTTGATCTGGGGCAGCAGCATGAGAATTATTATGCCAAAACGAAGCATGAGGCAGAACAACGTGTTGCAGCAGCACGTGAGGCAGGAATTCGTTCCAGCATCTACAGAATCGGCAACATTGTGTTCCATTCTGAGACTGGCAGATTTCAAGAAAATATTGAAGAAAACGCGTTCTACACGATGATGCAATCGTTCATCCGACTTGGTATGGTGCCTGAAATGGAACCAGACACGGATTTCTCTTATGTCGATGCGTTGAGTAGGGCGGTGGTCCTGCTTATGCAGCCAGTGGCGCTGCAAAATGAGATCTTCCATCTGTTTAATCCTCATCGAGAGAGCTTGCATCAAATCTTGGCGGACGGACGATTGAAATGGGATGTAAAGTCAGGGTCATTCGAACAATTTATCGATTATATGATCGCTAAGTATGAGGCCGACATTTGCAGGGAAGAGATTGAGAAGATCATGCTGCACTATGGCTGGCTGGAAGAGCATCATAGTGAGACGATGTTTGAGATAGCTGTTGGAAAAACAGTGTCTGTACTTTCCTTGTTAGGTTTTCAATGGCAATCTGTCGAACAGCAGCAGATTGATGCGATGATTGCTTACTGCAAAGAAGTGGATTTCTTATAATTCGACATAATTTTTTATGAATCGACATACAATTTTTCATAAAAATAGATTAATCGACAAATTTTTCTTTACTTCAATGTAAATTTTGGTAAAATCAATGGAGTACATATCTGAAAAAACAACAGGAGGTAATAAATCATGTTTCAAATAACTTACGATCAAGTTAAGAATCGAGTTACGGTTAACGTACAAAGCATTTCAATGGAGGAGGTAGAATCCTATCTCCAAGAATTTAAGAAAGTTCTTACTTTGGTGAAACCCGGTTTTACAGGTTTAACTGACTTGAGCGGCGGAAAGTTGTTTACGCAAGAAGTTGCGGTAGCATTAGGGCCCCTAGGAGAGCTTTGTGTTCAAAAGGGTTTAACGAAATGGGCTTATTACACGGGTTCTGCCGTTTCGAAAATGCAAATGAAACGGATGTTTGGCGATATTGTCGTTTCTTTTGAAAAATTAGAAGATGCTGAGGCGTTTCTGAGCTAAATATGATGATTCGCAAAAAAGCCTGGATCCCAGGCTTTTTTGCAAAAATGACCAAAAAAAGATAGCGGGTTGGTGTATAATATTGAATTTTTACAAAGATAAACAGCTTATGATTTCTTCATCGGTTCTAGCGCTGCTGCCTATTGTCTTATCTTTCCTATTTTTTATACCGGGAAGAGGATGGGCTTCATTTTTAATCGGCATTTTGGTCTTGGCTGCTGCTTGTTTCTTCGGAGCTTACTTTATTATTAACCGTATCAAAGGTACAACGGATAGTGAGCTGAATCTTTTGGCAGCTGAAATAAAGCGTGTGGCTGAAGGAGGCAGGTCGACAAGCGAGCTGAATTTCAGCAGTGCAACGACAAAAGCGGCAATCCATGATTTCAATAAAGTGGCGCATGCGCTGAATGAAGTTGTAGGTGAAACCGAACATTACGTCAAGGATGTTAATTCAGCTGTAGAAATGGTGAAGTCGACTTCGGAAGTCGGACACTTTGTAGCTGATCTTATAAGTGAATCGACTCGAAATGTGGCTGAGGAATCCAAAAAGCAAATGGAAGTTCTAAAAACCACAGTGAGAACGATGTCAGAGATCTCCTCCGCTATTCAGCAAATTGCCAGCAGCTCCGACGAAGTAGCAAGCACTTCCGGAGAAACGTCCCACAAGGCAGCTATGGGTGGAGAAACGATTCAAGATGCGATTGCCCAAATTACCAAAACGGATGAAGCGCTAGAGAAAATGCTGGAGCAAGTCAATCGGCTTGGAAGCCGATCCAAGGAAGTGGAGAAATTCGTTTCCGTGATTACGGAATTGTCCAGTCAGACTCATTTGCTTGCATTGAACGCAGCCATCGAGGCGGCCAGAGCAGGCGAATACGGCAGCGGCTTCTCCGTTATTGCCAGCGAAGTCCGCAAGTTGGCCGAACAGTCAGCAGAATCTGCGAAACAGGTTAGGCTGATTAATGGCATGATTCAACAGGAAGCGGATGAAGCTGTTTCATCTTCGGCCCATGTGGCAGCGGATATGAAGAAAGGAATTGCTTCACTCAATCAAGCCGGAACCACGTTTGTCTTTATCCAAACTTCGATTGAAGAAGTAAGCACGCAGATTCAGGAAGTGTCTGCGGCAGTAGAGGAGATTTCGGCACATACAGAAGAGGTCACGGATTCACTGGGCCAGACGGAGAAGATTTTCGATAATGCCAGATCAGAAATGGACAATATTCGCATGGCGTCTGAGGAGCATTTCACATCCATGGGTCAAACCATGGAAGCGGCGAATACGTTGTCTACACTGACTGAAGAGTTGAAGCGTAAAATCAGTCAAACCCCCTCAAACGTTCAATAGAAGTAAAAATGATTGTTTATTATCGAATAGGCGGAAGCAAAAAGAAGCATAATCGGATCAGCTTTTGATCCGATTATGCTTCTCCGTGTTTTCAGCCCTCCATAGGGAGAAGTAGCACTTTCCCCAAGGTCATATTCGCAGCATATTGATGAATCGCAGTGACAGTTTCACTCAATGGGAAGCATTGGCTGATTTCAGTCTGGATATCGGTGCCTATGGATTTCTTCATAGAACCTTGCAGGGCAAGAAGTTCAAAGATGGATTGCGTTTTCACCCAATCCGAAGCCCAGAATCCGGCGATGCGCTTACGTCGGAAGACAAGATCATCGGCATTGATGGTCGTCGTGCTTCCGCTCAAAAGGCCATATTGAAAGAGTGTGGAGCCATCTGGCAGTGAGGACAGAATACGACCGGTCAAATCGCCACCCACCGCATCGAAGCAAACGGCAGCACCAAGCTCAATGGACTTACGCTTTAGGTCCATTTCGAAAGTGTCAGAGTTGCTGTTGAGGATGTGCTGTGCTCCGATTTCTTCGAGCAACTCTCTTTGCTCGTGCTTGCGAACGACGCTGATAATAGGCAGATTAACCTGTTTGCCAAGCTGCACCAGGATCTTGCCTAGCGCACTGGCTCCGGCCGTTTGTACAATCGCTTTAGACTTGAGCTGCTTCGCTATTTTGACCATTGCTAAAGCGCTTGCCGGATTGACGAAGAAGACAGCGCCTTGCTCGTCCGTTACTTGATCCGGCAAAACCATACATGTCATAGCGCTTGCCTTGGTGTACTGTGACCAGGATCCGAATACTTCGGATACGAAGGCAACACGCTTGCCCTTTAACATACGCGCCACGAGGCTGCTGCCTGTCGCGATGACCGTCCCGCATCCTTCCATCCCGCCAACTGAAGGCAGCGTTCGCTTTATCCCGTAATGACCGTTAAGAAACAATAAATCGGCTGGATTAATGGATGCCGCATGAACTTTAATGAGGACTTCGTTACTTTTAATCTCAGGTATGGAAGAGGTGCCGTATTCAATACCTGAAATTCCGCCATACGTCTTAATTAATGCGGCATTCATTGTTGTAGTCATGCTCATAGACCCACCCGTCTGTTTACATTCTTTAAAATAATGTTCACCCATTATTATATAATACTGTGGGTTATGTGGGAATAATGACATTTATGTACATCTTGTTGGATCACGCAGTATTCAATCTCAGAGAAAGAGTGTTCAATCCTTCATGGTCATCCCTCCTTGGCTTTTTTATACTAGGTATATAAAGAACCAACTGCAGAGGTGATAGCATATGAAGAATGAGATTTCAGCTCCTAGAATTGATCTACAAGCTGTTAAGAAATCCAAGAAAGCAAGAAGATGGGAAACACCGTTTACTGGTTATTTATTTCTTACTCCTTGGCTTATCGGCATTATTTGTTTAACTTTATGGCCTATGCTGCAATCCTTATACTACGCGTTCACTGACTATTCGATCCTTGATAAGCCTCATTGGCTGGGATTGGATAATTTTCGGACGATTCTTAGCGAAGATGATACGTTCCTTCAGTCGTTAAAGGTGACCTTGTGGTTTGTTGTCATTTCGGTTCCGTTGAAATTGGCTTTTGCTCTCCTTGTTGCGATCCTGCTTAAGAAGGATATTAAGGGGATGAAGGCCTATCGCACGATGATCTACCTACCTTCCTTAATTGGCACAAGCGTGGCAGTTGCCGTACTTTGGCGCAATATTTTTGGCGATGATGGCATTATTAATCAAGCTTTGAAGGTCGTAGGCATTCAAGGCAAAGCATGGATCAGCGATCCTTCAACAGCGCTTGGCACATTGGTCATTCTTGTTGTTTGGCAGTTCGGCTCCTCCATGGTGATTTTCTTGGCTGGTCTCAAACAAATTCCCAATGAATTATATGAGGCGGCAGAGGTTGACGGCGCATCGAAAGTTCGCCAATTTTTCTCGATTACATTCCCGATGCTCTCACCGATTATCTTATTCAATCTCGTCCTGCAAACGATCGGTTCCTTCCAAACCTTTACCCAAGCCTTCGTTATTACGAGGGGGGGACCTGTTCACTCCACACACGTCTATGCGATGTATTTGTATGAACGCGCTTTTGACCGTATGCAAATGGGGTATGCGTCAGCACTTGCTTGGATCTTATTGATCATCATAGCGGTCGCGACAGGTCTACTGTTCGCCAGTTCCAAATTTTGGGTCTTTTATGAGACCGAATCTGGGGGTAAAAGCAAATGACAAGGAAGCTAACTTCAATGAATCGCCATATCATTCTTCTTGTTTTTAGCCTATTGATGATTTATCCCGTCCTGTGGTGGTTGGGGGCTTCCCTGAAGCCTGAATCAGAAATGAGTGCTCCCGGTTTGTTTCCCTCCACTTTCATGTGGAATAATTTCTCAGATGGTTGGTCGGCCTTGCCTAAATATACGTTCACAAGATATTACATGAATACGTTCGGATTAATTCTTGGGGTGATTTTTACAACTTTCGTATCTACGAGTTTGACGGCTTTTGCCTTTGCTCGGCTCGATTTTCCGCTTCGGAAAATGTGGTTTGGGATCTTATTAGTGACCATGATGCTGCCTACGCAAGTTACACTCATTCCGCAGTACAGCTTGTTTAATCAATTGGGCTGGGTCAACACGTATTTACCCTTTTTTGTTCCTCATGCACTGGCTGGGGGAATTGGCGGTTCTTTCTTCGTCTTCCTGCTTGTCCAATTCATACGTGGATTGCCAAGGGATTTGGATGAAGCAGCCAAAATTGATGGCTGCAGTTGGTTCGGTATTTACTGGCGCATTATGCTGCCATTAATTCGTCCGGCACTGGTCACCGTAGCGTTATATTGTTTCCTTTGGAACTGGGACGACTTTCTCGGACATTTGATTTATATCAATTCGCCTGGGAAATATACGGTAGGGCTCGCTATCAAACTATTTGTAGATACACAATCTGAAGGTTCTTGGGGCCAACTGATGGCGATGTCGCTATTGTCCATTGTACCGGCTATCATCTTGTTTTTTTCGGCGCAACGGCATTTTGTTGAAGGTATTGCTTCTGGTGCGGTCAAGGGATAAGATATATGGATATTTCCACATAAAAGCTGCGAAGCCTATTCGCGGCTTGTTCTTCTATTCGGTAGAGAGAAGGGATATTCTTGACGCGCAATCCATTCAAAAAGTATCGGATCGATTATTTGTACTTCACTGCTTTCGCCGGTATTATTCTTTTGCTTATTGTTTCTTCCACGTGGTTAAGTGTGCGATATATGACCCGTCAGAATGAAGATAACGCCGCGTACTATCAGCAAAGGCTTCTTCACGAGACGAATAAGCAGCTGGATCTGTTGGCGAGATCGATGGATCAGCAATCGTTAAATATATCGCGTAATTCAGATTTGCAAGATGTGATTACCGGGCGAAACACAGATCCTATTAAAATCCGCCTGCTTTTGGATTGGTTGTCTGATCAGGTCTACAGTACCTCTGAAATCCATTCCATCTATATTTACAGTGACAGGCCAGCATATACAGGAGCCACAAGCCCTATACAATTCAAGAGTCTGCAGGAGACAGATCCGGATACCCAACTGATGCTCACTACCATTGAACATGCAGAATCCGCGTGGACGCCGGAACATACATTAATCAGATACGAACAGAAAAAACAAGTCGTCAGTATTAATCGTAAAATATATTTAAACTCCGGACAATTTATTGGCGTTCTTACCCTCAATGTAGATGCCGAGGCGATTCGTGGACTCATGTCCGAACCGTCTAATCCTGCGAACAGGAATTTGTTGGACAGTGGAGGACGTTTCCTCATGGCAACTTCGAACTTTGATCAAGGTGTTGTTAGTTTGACGCAAAATCTGTTGGCCCGTAATCCCGAACTATCGAATGGCAAGCTGAAAATGAATACGGATAAAGATGTTAGCGTCTTTGTCGTATGGGAGCGTTCCTTTACAACCGGCTGGGTGCTGCTGGAATTGACGCCATGGTCAGAGATGAAGCAAGGCACAGGGGATATTGTTCGCGTCTTAGTATGGATTGGGTTAGTGGTTATGATCATTGCCATGGGCGTAACGCTGCTTATTTCACGGCAATTTACGAAGCCGTTAAGGAAAATGACGCAATTGATGAGCAAATTCGATCTGGAGCGAGAGACAATCAAGGTACCCAACGATTACTCCAATGAATTTGGACATGTATTTCGAGGGTATAATCGTTTGACTGAACGCATCCTTCAATTAGTTCATGAACTGGAAGATCAGCACAAGCTGCAGCGGGAAACCGAAGTACGAGCTTTGCAAGCGATGATTAATCCCCATTTTTTATATAATACGTTAGATCAGATCAATTGGATGGCGATTGAAGCCCGCCAGAATGAAATAAGCCGTGCATTGGCTCTGTTGGGAAAAATGCTGCGTATTGGCCTTTCGAATGGGGCAACGCTTATTCACATTCATGAAGAAATCGCACATATTGAATGCTATTTAGGTATACAAAACATTCGTTGGGATAATCAATTGCAGTATACCATTGAAGTGGATCCAACGTGCAGCGATCTGTATATTCCGAAAATGACCCTACAGCCCCTCGTTGAAAATGCCGTCGTACATGGGTTTAATGGGCAAACCTCGGGACATATTCAAATTGTGGTAAAGCAGGAAGTGGGCGATGTATGGATTCGCATTTCGGATAATGGAGCAGGTCTGCGAAATGGTTGGGAAGATGCTCGGCCTCGTACGCGAGGGGGGTATGGGCTGCGCAATGTCAGGGAGCGGCTGAAGTCTTTGTTTGGTTCTGAATATACGGTTCAGCTTGAATCCGGAGCATCGGGAGGAACCCATGCTATTGTGCACATACCCGTGATTAGTTCGACGAATTAGGAAAGTAGGTGGCCTCCGTGTGGACGATTGCTATTATTGATGATGATCGTAAAATTGTACAAAGTTTATGCAACGCCATCCCCTGGGAACAGTTCCAGCTCTCGCTTGTCGGGGAACAGTACAACGGTGTGGATGGCTTGGAGCTTATCCGTGCTGTGAAACCTGATATTGTCATCGCGGATATTTATATGCCTCAAATGAATGGCTTGGAGATGATTGAGACACTAAGAAACGAGGGCTTCGAAGGAGAATTTATTATTCTGAGTGGTTATTCTGACTTTGAGTATGCTCGTCAGGCGATTCGATTAGGCGTTAAAGAATATTTAATGAAGCCTGTTACCTTGGAGGAGCTTCACCACGTTCTGGGAAGAATGATTGCTGAGTTAAATGAAACCCACCATAAACAGCATGAACAAGCGAATTTATTGCGAAAGATCCAAGAATACGAGCCATTTGTGGAAAAAGAAACGCTTAAAGCGATCATCACGGGTACTTGGGAATATGGGCAGGAAGAAAGCCTGATAGGCCAAAAAGAATGGTTGGCTAATGGCAATCGTTATTTAGTTTTGGGGATGGCGATACATCCGTCCGGCCGTTTGGAACGTGCCTCCATGGCAGAATGGAGTTTGTTTCGATTTGCCGTTCATAATATTTTGGAAGAAACGGCTTCCGGCGAACAGGCAGGCGTCCAGATTCTCATGCTGCATAATCATCAAGCTGTCGTCCTCTTGTGGTCAAGTGAGGAAGCGGCTGATTTAATGGGACTGGCCTTGCGTTTAGCCGAACAAGTGTCCGGTAATGTGTTTCAATATCTCAAGGTGAAAATTGTGTTCGGTATCGGCACGGTCAAACAAGCTTGGAAGCAGATCGCGGATTCTACAGAAGAAGCTTTTTATGCCATAAATGCCAATCGCCATCGCATTCTTAATCGATCGGAAGTATACGGGTACGATCAGGCGGATAAACGGGTGCATGCCTTCACGCCAGAAGATAGTCCTACGAGCAAAGAGACAAGAGTGCGTTCTGTTTTGTATTTCCAACGTATTTCGGAAGCCATTCGGTATAACCAAGCGGAAGAAGCTTGTCGTTTGGTTGGTGAATTCGCTGAGCATTTGACTCAGTTGGGAAGTGTAACGCTTCTGCACCTAACGGCAACGGAGCTATGGACGATTGTTAAGTATGCAATGCAAGAAGTCGATATTGCGGTCGATGACAGTTATCCTGTTCTTGAGATGCAGCAGGAGATTAAATCATTAACCGATGCTTATGCTTTTGAAAATTGGTTAACGTTAAAAATCAGGGAGCTGTGCGGCAGTCGACAGTGGAAGGAAAACCATAAACATAAGGAAGCTGTCGATTTTATGGTGCAATATGTGCACGATCATTACGGCGAAGAGATTACACTTGAAGAGCTAGCTGATAAAATTTACTTATCCAAAAATTATTTGAATCAGATATTTAAGAAATCCACCGGTGAAACATTCGCCAACTATCTGCTTAAGGTACGCATGGAAAAAGCGGAATCTTTGCTATTACAGGGTCATTGCATGATTTATGAAGTGGCTGAAAAGGTTGGATTTAATAATGTAAACTATTTTAGTACAGTTTTTAAGAAGGTAATGGGTCGCAATCCAAGCGAATTATTGAAATAAGTGTGATGAAATTTGAAGATGAATCGTTCTAGATTACATTTATCAAACAAAATCCTTCCGTATAATAAGAGATAAGAACACAAACTACGAGCTCGACATACAAAGGGAGGAATAACAATGAAAGCTGTACAAAAGGGGTCAGCGGCCATTCTATCACTCGCATTGCTTGCTTCATTAACGGCATGTGGGGTTAAAGAGGATAAAACACCGGCGTCCACAGCCACTGCCGCGGCAACGGCCAAGACGGTGGATTCGGCAAAACCGGTGAAACTGAGAATCGTTTGGTGGGGGGCACAGGCTCGTCACGACGCAACTATGAAAGCGCTTGATCTTTATACCAAGAAACATCCGAATGTAACGTTTGAACCTGAGTTTTCCGGTTTTGATGGGTATTTCCAAAAGTTAGCTACACAAGCAGCGGCCGGGAATGCTCCTGATATTATTCAAATGGATGCTGCTTACTTAGCAGAGTATGCGGGACGCAATCAACTAGCTGATCTCAGTGCTGGTGTGAATACTGCGGATCTCGATAAATCGTTATTAGATACGGGCAAATATAAAAGTAAACAATATGCCATTCCACTCGGAAACAATGCGTTAGGTATTATTTACAATAAAGCGGCACTGGAGAAGCTTGGTGTTAGCGCGCCTAAGAGTGATTGGACGTGGGACGACTATTTCAAAATGGGGCAAGATGCCAAAGCTAAATTGAGTGATGGCAAATTCCCGCTCCTCAATTCCTTAACGGATTACGTTTACTACGATCTTTATCAGTTAGGTAAAGGCAAAGGCAACGCGGTAACCATTGATGGTAAATTCAATATTGATAAAACGGTTTGGACCGAATGGGTTAACAAGCATCAAGAACTCATGAAACAAGGTGTTATGCCGCCGGCTGAAAAGCAGGTTACGGATAAAGTAACAGATCCTAAGCTCGATCTGCTGCTGAACGATACGATTTTAGTTCGCCGCGCTTATGCTGCAGAGTTCCCAGGCTATGATACAGCGAAACAAAATACATTCGGTTTGGTCAAGGCTCCAAGAGCCACACAAGCCAGCGGTTATCTGAAGCCATCCATGTTCTGGTCTGTTAGCGCCAACTCCAAAAATACAGAAGAGTCGAAGAAATTTATCGATTGGTTTATCAATGACCCTGAAGTGGGTGACGTGCTCGGTACAACACGGGGAATCCCTGTTGCTCAGAAAGTGCGGACGTCGCTGGACAGCAAGCTGACAGCTACCGATAAAACACAAATCGAGCTGATCAGTAAAACGGCTCCGGATGCAAATCCGTTTAATCCAGGCGCACAAGGCTGGGGGAACTTCCAGAAAGATTACACAACCATCATGGAGACTTTGATGTTCGCAAAAACGACTCCGGATAAAGCTTATGATGAGCTAGTGAAAAAAGCGAAAGAATACGAAAAAGCGACGCCGGCTAATTAATGGTTGGTATGAAGAAAGAGACCCGTTGAGCTGGGTCTCTTTTTGTTGTTGTGTGATGTTTACATTTGAACATTGTGGTTTTAAATGAGTCTATACTTATATTCGTGTGTGAAACAAAGTATAGGGAGATGCGGATATATGAGAAAAGCGAAGGTTATTCAAAAAGTCGCAGCTATTACAGTTATAATTTTACTTATTGTATCTTGCAGTAGAAAAGAATCAATTCATACATTCACAGAGGCAGCAACAGTAACACCAACAAAAGACCCAACTGAAATTTCGCTTACTAATAGGCAAGAAGATTGGGAGAGCTACCTTTATAGGCTTATAAAGAACCGCGAAGAAAATTTATTATATACACAGCAGGATTTTGAAATAGATCTGGCTGAATACATAAAGCAAGGTAAGATTTCCTTACAAAATGACCCTGCCGAAATTAAGGCAATAATAAATTCTATTGACTCTTCATTCCTAATAGACATAGATCATGATGGCATTGATGAACTGTATGTCATACAGTGCGAAGGTTCAATTAGACAATACTATGGAACTGTGTTCAAAAAGAAAAATGAAGTTTATGTAGAGATGAGTGAATTTAAAGGGCATATTCTCCCCGTTAGATATAATAATGATGTACATTTTATTAGTATATTTAATAATTTTGAAACGAAGCATACAGAGGCAGTGGTTGAGTATGAAGTAAATGGCTTGGCTTTTAAGCCAAAAGAGATTTTGAATATAAACTATTTGTATGATGTATCAGCTGTTTCCAAATTAATGGGTAAAATGATTGATAATGAATATTTGAATTCTTTAAGCAGCTACGAAATTTCGGATTCCAATTTTGCAAATATGCCGGAAATATCCAATGAGTCATCTTATGATGTAAAAGTAACAGACGAAAAGTATAAAAATACATTTAATTGGACTATAAAATTATGGCTTACATCTGTAGGATACGCTCCGAATAGTTGGGAGATTAGTTCTAAAGATGAAAGTACACATAAATTTAATGGCATGGGACAAATTGAAACAAATGGAGATAAAGTCACTGATGATTCGGTGCTTTATGGTTGGAAGTTTTTCAAGGATGAATTTGATCAACTATTCTTGATAAAAGTCTCTTATCCTTTTTTTACATTGGAAGATCGTAAAGATGGAGATTTAATCTTACAATTATTCAAGTTTAATAAGGATTTTGTTGAGGAAGTTGAAAAAGTGCGTATTGAGCCTGAGGTTGAGGTTAATTACTGTCTTTTATCTTTGAGGTGTAATTAATTGTGGCATCATCACTGGATGGTGCTTTTTTTAATGCCAATGAGAAATCCTAGGAGCCAAAAAAAGGTTTTGACTTCTAATTCCAGTGGTGCAAGAGGGGAGATTTTAACCGCCTCGCGGTTTTCGCTTGGCGGCAAAATTAACTTTGTGCTTTGTTATGCTAGGGTGAATGGTTCTGCTTGCCAGATGTCCATTCAAATGTGCCAGGTCCATTGGTTAAAGTGAAAAATGAGAATCCTCATTCTTCCATATGTTTCGTTTAGGTTGAGGCCTTTGCTTTAGATGAGCGACTTCTTCAGGAACACCGCATACAGCAGCAGCCTCATAAATCGTCATGCCGTTTAATAACAAAGCATCCGGAATAAGCAGATTAGCTGCAAACTGATTGGCTTCTCTCTCATATTTACCTGGATTAGAGATAGAATGCTCATCTAACCAGAACCGACTTAAACCAGGGTGAAGCCGATCATGGCCAATTTCATGCGCACATATAAATCTTTTCCATGCCTCGCTTAAATCCTCATGAAGAACGATAAATTTTTGCCGTAAAACTTTATAATACAGACCGCGTGTACCATCTTCGAATTTAGCATATCGAATATTGATGTTTAAGCCTTCGGCAATAAGGAAGGGATCATTGGTCTTAAATTTTCGAATGAGCTTCTTTGTTTTTTCATGCAAGCGGCATCCACCTACTCTTTATTATCTTCTGAGGTGTTAGTTTTGTCGGGCTTCTTCCTGCCGTAAGTCTTTTTATTCATTTCTTTGGCTTCCCAGAAAAGGCCAGTCAGCACATCCATTACGCGTTGGCGAGCTTCACCTTCGATCGGTACACCGTCGAACATAACGGGAACATCCTCTTGCAGCATTTTCTTGAAATCCCTATTGTCTTTGGATGTAGCCCACTCCGGAGTTATGGGCTCTGATTGACCGTCTTCTCCCGTGAAGTAGTCTAGAGGCTTGTTAAAATAGTCAGCTATCGTCTGTAAAGCACCTACTTGGGGGTCTTTGGTACGACGATTCAAAATCTGAGTTAGGGTCGTGTAGGGGATCCCGGTATCTTTAGAAAGTCTGTATCTGCTAATGAGATGAACCTTCATAGCCTCTTCAATTTTCTCTGATATGCTCATCGTATCTACCTCTCATATATCTCTTATAAGTTATAACTTAATATAGTAACAATATCTCATAAGAGTTAGATATGTCAAGAAGTATACAGATAAAGGAAGAAATAGATGGAAAATATCACTTATTTGAGACTTACATTGGATTGTTAATATCTCTATAGAGTGATAGTCTAGCATTCAAGGAGGCTATTGATGAGAGATTTCCAATATCAGATAAGGGGCTGAGTGATTCAAAATGGTTCAATCAAATCCATGGTTAATTAGCATTAGCGAGTTGGAACAATCCTATAGAGGAACCTACCACTCACTAAAGAAAGCAAAGGAGCGTTCAGAAGATGTAAGAACCATCCAGATGATTACGCAAATGATTTCGGATGTCGATTTCGCCATAGAGTGGATGCATACGGGTAGGCGTCCAGGCAATAAAAGAGGCATCGAACGTAGATCCGCCTATCAGAGGGAAAAATTGATGGACCCAATCAGAATGCAGGCTTATGCACAACAAAACCATGCGGGGAGCCCTTCCAATTTAACAGATGGGCAAAGGAATCAGCTTGAGATGGCTTTATCTCGGCTTAGTGAGCGGGAGCGGGAATGTTATGTGATGGCACATGGCCATTGTCATTCGATGAGTGATATTGCTGCCATGTTGAATATTCGTAAAAGCAGCGTTCAAACATTTGTAGAAAGAGCTCAGAATAAAATATCAAAGGACTTGCAAATGAACTTATTCCTTTTAGTGGAATAGGTTCTCTTTTTTGTTTGTCGTACGGATGCCACTTAGTTATGAGAACACTTGTTCGATATAAGAGGAGGATAGCTTGGTAATTCAAACGGAAACCGAAAATGAACGTTCTCGTTTGCCCTGCCAGATGGCTTTAAACTGGGTACAAAGAAAGTGGAAACATTTTTGCAGAGGCAGGTGAGATGATAGCGATGATTGGAATTGAAACGGATGTTCTGAGTGGGATACTAGGAAGGCTAAACGAATTGGGAGCAAACCTGCCCAAATACGTGGAGAAGATTCCGCCAAACTTACAAGAGGCTGCTTTGTATGTTTTACAAGTGAGCAGCGGGCAGACGAAGGCCTAAAGGAAAGATATATACGATCATTATTGTATAACGTACATTTCTTCCCCGAGCCCCATAGTTTGACGAAGAAAGCGGACTGTCGGTCTATGGCTGAGCGTTTTTATGAGTCTTTGGAGTATGTTGAGATTAATGGTCAATTCGTTCGAGCGCATGATTTGAAATACGAAGTCGTGGACGAAGTGCTTCATTTCTTCCTCAGCTTGGATGTTCCTCTCATGAAAGAAAGACCAATAGGAACAAAAATGCTTCATATTAAAAAGGAGTAGGAGGGGAATGTTTTGCTAATGGTGACTGCTACAATAGCATTGATCATTTCATAACAACTATTCATAAACGTTCCGACAAGCAACAAAGAATGTTGTCCGCATTAACTAACTCGCACTTGGTTTGGACGAGAACGGCAATCTGTTGTAAGCGGAAGAGTGAAAATATAGACAAGCCCCGCTCATTACAGCGGGGCTATTCACATGCCATAAGAGACAAAAGGAGGTATTCATGGACGTAAGACTCGTAGCAGCCCATCTATTTACAGCTGCAGCCGGGGCAACGGGAAAAGAGGTCACCTATGGAGGTGTTTTTGCTGTGGTTGGAACATTTATTGCTGCGGCGATAGGCGGCTGGGACGTAGCCTTCCAGTTTCTTGCCTATATGATGGTCGCGGACTACATTACAGGCGTACTTGGGGCGATAAAGAATAAGAGGCTTAATAGTGATGTCATGTTTTGGGGCGGGATTCGCAAAGGGGTTGTGATGCTGGTTGTCTGCTTAGCTGTAAAGCTCGATCTTATTGCTAGTCAAATCGTAGGAGGTCAAGCCCCTGTTTTCCGAACACTCGCGATTTGCTTTTACGTCGGTCGAGAAGGCTTGTCTTTAATTGAAAATTCAGGAGTGCTGGGAGTTCCGTGGCCTCCCGCTATGAAGGAACGACTCTTACAACTTAGGCAGAAAGGGGAGGAAAAGAAATAAACAAAGGGTTTGATTGCGCTACGCCACTTTCTACGAAAACAGCAGCTCTTTTTGCCAGTCAAGGTTTCACATTCGTTGGTCGATATTTAGCTGAAGAGGGCTCATGGAAACGTCTTTCGCCAGCCGAAGCTCAATTTATTTCTAACTCTGGATTGCACATTGTTTCGTTCTTTGAAAAAGGGGCGAGTCGAGCGCGTGAAGGAGCTGCCGCTGGCACGAAAGATGGGAAATTGGCCCTACAACTTGCCAAAGTGGTTGGACAACCCGTGGGGTCAAGCATTTATGCAGCCGTGGACTACGATGCGTCTTCTGTTGATTTGAACGCGATCGAAGCTTATATGCGCGCTTTCGATGCAGAGATTATCGGCTATGAACTGGGCGTCTACGGTTCTTATTCGATCGTGAAAGAAATGTTTGAACGTGGCGTTGCAAAGAAACTTATGCAGACCTACGCATGGAGCAGAGGGAAAAAGTTCAACCCTATTAGTCTTTATCAATATCAAAATGACACTACTGTCAATGGAATTAGCATCGACCTCAACGAATCAAATGGCGATGCAGGAGGGTGGAGAGTAGGAGTGGCGATTCAACAGCGAGCAGAACTCGATCGTGGAGTAGCAAATACCATCATTCAAACATGGATCAAACCAGATTGGGACAAGGCCGAAGTTAATAAAAAAACTGCATCCAAAGAGACGATAGCCGTGTTGATTGAACAGCAGCGATACTACAATTGGTTAGCCATTCAGCTGCGTAAAGCCTCTGGACAATTTGAAGAATGATATAAAAGTGCTGAGATAGACAACAAACATTCAGAAGGATCTTGAATAGAAAAAACTTAAGCTCAAGCTTCCAGTTTGAGCTTTTCCCTACTCAATCGGTTTGTCTGCGTATCTTTTTCCAATTCTAGCATTTCAAACAAAATCTTAATGCAAACTTTAGTATACATAGTAATTATTGCCTCTTATAATTGGAGTTAATTTCTAATAATTACGAGGAGGCAAAAAGTGAATATTCTCAAAATCAGGTTCAGAGCAAAGTACCTCATGCTTGGTGTTTTAGCAGTTAGCATCTTTATTAATAGTGGAATTAACCAAGTAAATGCGGAGGTGATGCAGCCTTCCATAGATCCCATTCATGCCAATGTGGATGAATCATTAATTGTTCCTGGACAAGTTATCGTCAAATATAAATCTACTACACGTGGAAGATCCTTAATGGGAGAATCGATTTCATCGGTAGGGTCTCAACGTTTCTATAATGTCCATTTTTCTGAGGACGTGAGTGTTGCTCAAAAGATGAGTGCGTTGCAGAGTGATCCTGATATTGAATATGTAGAACCTGTATTTAAAGTCAAGATAACGGATCCTCCGAGTAATTCAGTAACAGCCTCTGTGTATACATCTAATGATTTAACCTATATGAAGAACTGGGGCAAAACGGTTACTGAGTTAACCTATGCCGCTGAAAAGACGACGGTGACTCAGCATGCAGCCGTTACCGTGGCAGTTATCGATACCGGGGTTGATTTGACTCATCCTGATCTTATTCATTCTATTGTACAAGGGTATGATTTCATCCATAACCAATCTAACGCCCAAGATGATAATGGTCACGGTACAAATGTAGCTGGTATTATCGCGGCGAAGGCGCACGATACGTCCGGATATTCTGGCGTGGCACCTGGGGCAAAGATTATGCCGATTAAAGTTTTAGACAGCAAAGGTGGAGGGAATACAGCCACGATTATTCAAGGTATTCAATACGCCATTGACCATCATGCGGACATTATTAACTTAAGTCTGGGCAGCAGCATTCCGAGTAGAGCTATGCAAGAATTACTAAGATCCGCTTTCGCCAATAACATTTTAATAGTTGCGGCCGCAGGCAACGATAGTAACCATTGGATTAACAATGAGGTAGGTCAATTAGACGACCCGCAAAAAGATACGCATCGTTATGCCTTTTTGTCTTCTTATCCAGCTGCTTTTCAAGACGTTGTAAGTGTTGGAGCTATTGAACAATTGGTAGATAGCCGTTTAACCATTGCTGATTTCTCAAATGTAGGAAAAATTGATGTAGTGGCTCCTGGAGTAAATATATATAGTACCTATTTAAATGGTGGATATGGTTATATGTCAGGAACATCGCAAGCAACTCCATTTGTTGTTGGGTATGCCGCTCTTCTCAAAGCTTACAATCCAAATTTAACGAGTGATGATTTGAAATCTATTATTTCTACAATGACCAAGGGGAATCTCTTGGATACGAATCATCAGTATAATTATGAGAATTTTAACGCCTATGAAGATGAGGCTGTCACATTTGAAATGGATTATGGCAGAGGCCTTATTAATGGTAGGCTGGCATTCGAGATCCCACGTCCAAAACTATCGCTCATACAAGATACAATTTCACAGGATCGTAAAATAACACTCAAAGTGACAGTGGAAGATTTATCAGGACATTTGCTAACTTATCCCTATCCAATCTCCATTAATTCTCGACTTTTTAAAGAAAATATACCATCTAGAGAATTTGATTTTTCTGCAGAAGGCAGCACAGTAGATAATTTAAATAATGGTTTTGCAAATATATCGATCGCATTAAATGAGGCTAGCCCTAAAGATGTCTATCATTATTACTATTTTGCAGAGATGTTGGATGCAAATAATTATCAAAGACGTTCCAATTATGTGCACTCCGTTCGCAAACCTGTTGCTCCTACAGCCAGTTTAGCAAGTGGCACTTATACGGGTACTCAGAAAATTTCTCTTTCTACGACACAAAGCGGTGCTGACATATTCGCTCTTTTAGTTGAGGGTAATAAAGTAAGATCAGGCAAAGTCTTACCGGGCGCAGCAATTGAAATTAAAGGTCCTAATTCCTTTCTTTCCGTATATTCGGAAAAAAACTACGTAGACAGCGACTTCTCAGAGTATGTGTATAACATTAAGCCTGCACCGGTTGGCGGAGGGGGTGGGGGTTTTATGCCATCACCAACTACGGATAAAGTAGAAACAGTAGTTGATGGTAAGAAAATTTTGGAGTTGAAGGAAGATAAGAATAAGCTTTTGGAGCGGTTGCGTTCATCAAAAGAAAGCTTAGATCTTGACGCTACTTCAGAAAAAGGATTTGACAAGCTCTCTGTTGAACTGCCAGGAGAAGTGGCGCAAAAGGCCGTTGAAGCCAACCTTCCTATTGTTATTAAGTCGAATGGTTTCCAGGCTACGTTTAATCCCAAGGGAGTCTTACAGCAAAATACTTTTAGCAAGCTGCAGTTTAAAGCAGAATTGATAAAAAAGGAAAATTATCCCATTGATATGGGGCTTGCATCTTCGGTCTATGATTTTGCAATTGAAATAGATGGGACGAAGATTAGCAGCTTCAACGCACCTATTGAAATGAAGTTTAATCTCGATGCGAAGAACAGTATTCATGATGCTAAAAAAGTAGGGGTTTTTTACTTCAATGAAGCGACGCGTAGTTGGGAGTACGTTGGAGGAACATTAAATAACGATCAGACGATTAAGGTGCAGCTTTCTCATTTTTCCAAGTATGCTGTGCTGGAATATAGCAAATCTTTTAGCGACATCAACAAGCATTGGGCACAAAATGAAATTGAAACAATGGCTTCGAAACAAATTGTTAATGGAATAACGGATAGTAGTTTTGAACCGGAAGCTAATATTACTAGAGCACAATTTGTAACCTTATTGTCAAAAGCATTAAGACTTCCAAACAGCAGCACGGAGACTTTGAATCCTTTTAGCGATGTTTCTTCAAAAGCTTGGTACAAGGATGTTATTTTAGCTGCGCATCAAGCTCATTTAATAGACGGGATTTCAGATGATCAATTTGCTCCTGATTTAACCATAACTAGAGAGCAGATGGCCGTAATGATCGTAAATGCTTATCTTTATGCAACAGGCAAAAGCTTGGCGGATATACAAATCACGCAAGAGCAAAAGTACGATGACGAAGGCACCATCAGTGAATACGCAAGGCAATCCGTAAGGATTGCGAATAGTTTTGGTTTGATGAAAGGAGCTACTGCATTGGAATTCTCCCCCATGAAAGTAGCTACTCGAGCGCAAGCTGCTGTTGTTATTTTTAGAATGTTGGAACAGATTAAATAAGGGGATTCAACGATGACATTCACACAACATTTGGTTACCAAATATCAGGATGCCTGGAGTCAGACTCTATTGCATCCATTCGTAAAGGAAATCGGAGAAGGCACACTCGATCGAAATAAGTTTCGTTTCTATATGATTCAGGACTATTTATATCTGATTGATTATGCAAAATTGTTCGCTTTGGGAACAGTAAAAGCAAATGATCTCCAGACAATGACTGAGTTTGCAGCTCACCTTCACTCCATTTTGCACGAAGAAATGTCTCTTCATCGTTCTTATGCCGCTCAATTTGGAATTTCAAAAGAAGAGTTAGAGCAAGCTGAGCCTTCACCTATCACATTAGCGTACTCTCATTATATGCTTCACGTAGCGCAGAATGGCGGATTAGCAGATCTTACTGCAGCGTTGCTGCCTTGTATGTGGAGTTACTGGGAAATTGGCCTTCTGTTGAAGGAGATTCCTGGAGCCCAAGATCACGTTGATTATGGAGAATGGGTACTGATGTATAGCTCTGATGAATTTGGAGCGTTGGCTCAGTGGTGCATCGGTTTGATGAATCGACTGGCGGAAGGGAAGCCTGCAGCTGAATTAGCCAGATTAGAAATCATATTTTTGAATACAACGCGTTATGAGACTTTGTTCTGGGAGATGGCTTATCAAGGACAAATGTGGAATCTTAATTAGATCAAATGTTTAGTTACAGCAAGGTCATCGAAGAGCTTCTCGAGTTGGCAGAATGAATGTCACTTTGGGAGGTTCTTTTTTTATCATCGAATTATAAGTTGCGTAACGATGCTCTATGTGCTATATTATGATTCCTGTCCAAACAGGGCGTGCAAGTGATTCGTAGATTCTAAGTATGTTGAGTATCTTCATAAATGGATGAAAAAAAGCTTGCAATTAAAAATCCAATATGGTATATTATTTCTCGCTGCTTCGGTAACACGGCAGCGAACGAAAGAAATTGATCTTTGAAAACTGAACAACGAGTGAGTAAGCACGAACGAGCAATCGTTCAAAAAAGAGATTGTAAAATCTCGCTAGCAACGCAAATGAGCAATTAAGCTTTCAGATATACGGACATAATATAGGGAACTTTGATCGTAGATCAAAGTCTCTCTGCTAAGTCCACTATTATGGAGAGTTTGATCCTGGCTCAGGACGAACGCTGGCGGCGTGCCTAATACATGCAAGTCGAGCGGAGTATTTCCTTCGGGGAATGCTT